>DATMNZ010000143.1:0-36608 GCA_035568495.1 Saccharimonadales bacterium (SeqCode)
TACTTCCAGGGAACGACCAGGCGCAACGGGGCGCCATCCACATTGGGCAGCACTTCGTCATACAGCCCAACGGCCAGAATCGACAAGGGATGCATGGCTTCATCCATGCGCAACCCTTCGACGTAGGGCCAGGCCAGGACATCGTGCTTCTGATTGGGCATCTGGTCCGGCGCAAACACGGTTTCAAAGGCGACAAACTTCGCGCTGCCCAGAGGCTCGGCCTTCTTGATCAGCGCACTCAGCGGAAACCCTACCCAGGGGATGATCATCGCCCAGGCTTCTACACAGCGATGCCGGTAGATACGTTCTTCCAGCGGCGCCAGCTTCAGGATGCTGTCGATATCGAGCTTAAACGGCTTCTTGACCAGGCCTTCGATGGAAACCGTCCACGGCCGTGTGCGGAAGTGCGCCGACAGCCCGCTGGGTTCGTACTTGTCGGTGCTGAACTCGTAATAGTTGTTGTAATTCGTGATGTCTTGGAAGGTATTAGGTTTCTCGCCGGTGCTGAAGGGGCTCTTCACGATGCCGGTCAGCTTCGTTCCGGAAGCCTCCACACTCGATGTTCCGGGACCGTCATGGCTGCGGAGGTAGAGCCCACCGGCAACCGCAGCTCCGGCGATGGCCGCCCCAGCGATAAACTGCCTGCGATTGAGATAAGAAGACTTCGGCGTAATTTCTGATGAACGTATGTCGCTGGGTTTCTTGATCAGCATGATGGCTCCCGGACGAAATGAATCAGACTGTGAGATGCACACATGAAGCAAAAGTTTCAAGCCTCAGGCCCAAGGTGCAGCTATTATTCTAAATGATGTATAGTTGTCGGCCTGAGAAATGATCCCGGTGAAACTCTTGACGCAACATCGACCCGGTGCAAAGCCGGGCTGGCCAACGGCGCCTGCATGCCGGAATCAAACGGCTGTTTCTACTTCGATCCAGAAAAAACCGGGAATTGCGCCTCCTCTCGTCTACCGCCCAGTCGCCACCGGCGTTGCCGCGCCGACTGTGTACCGGGCCAGCGTTGCCGCATCGCTTCAGGCGAAACCAGGGACCGCGCCTCCTCCCGTTTACCGCCCGACCCCGACCGGTGTTGCGGCACCGGCTGCATACCGGGCCAACGTTGCCGCATCGCTTCAGCCTAAACCGGGAATCGCACCTCCCCCTGTTTACCGCCCGACCGCGACCGGCGTTGCGGCCCCGGCTGTGTACCGGGCCAACGTCAGCGCATCTCTTCAGCCGAAGCCGGTGACTGCGCCTTCTCCCGTTTACCGTCCGCAACCGGCCGTCCAGCAGCCGAGGCTATACGGCGCAGTGACCCGGATGGAAAGTAATCCTGGGAGGTCGGGGCATCTGGACATCGGGTCATCTGGACATCGGAAATGCGGGCCTGTTGTCTTCGCCGGCATGACCAAGACAACCCTTCCTGGAATTCCGGGCATCGTGGCGCCACGAGCGGGAGGTCCTGTCCTCCAACGCATGGAGAGTGACGGAGATTATGTCGATCCCTCGGAGATACCCAAGACGAAACAGGAAAGATACAACTTCCTCACAGCAACGCCGGAAAATGTGATCCGCGCGACAGCGCACAGTACGGTCCATTTCGACAAAACAAAATACAACGCAGTGTTCACATGCCGCAATTGCGGAATGATGCTGGCTTTTGAAGACACATGGGGCAGTTTCACCCTCACGAAATATGTATACATGAGCAAGAGCGGCAAACTGCATAGCGGTGAACGCGCGCTGGAACTCGACCATCATCCGACGTGGAATAAGCGCCTGAAAAAGCATAAGAAAGACGGCACGAGCCGGGACGAACGGCGCGAAGATTATCAGGATGAGTCCAAGTTACGGGCGATCTGCACTAACTGCAACGCAAGTCACGAACTCGAAGGCTGGGACATTCCGGATTACGACAGCAGCGAAGAAGACTACGATCCGGAGCGCACGCCGAAACATGAAACCCAATACAACACCGGCTTGTGGAGCGGGTATCGCGATCCGAAGTGGCTTAGCTGACCGGGACCATGCTAAAGAGCCTCTAGGGGTGGGCGCGGGTTTTCCCGCAATCTCCAAAGCCCACCAACGCCGGTTCCGGGTGAAGCTGCACACCCCAAACGTCTAGCACCCGCTGCTCGATCTGTTCTTTCAGCGTCAATACTTCCCGGGCTGTTGCTCCGCCCCGGTTGACGATGGCCAGCGCGTGTTTGCGGGAGATCCCTACGGGGCCGAGCGTGTAGCCTTTGTGAAATCCCGCCTGCTCCACGAGCCAGGCAGCGGAAAGCTTGATCATGCCGTGCTCGGCGCTGTAACGGGGCATGGCTATTTGCGGAAGACGGCGCTCTGCCAGGGCCTGCACGCGATCGGCTTCCCCGGCGCTGACGACCGGGTTCTTGAAAAACGATCCCGCGTTGTGACGGTCTTCATCGCCTGCGCCTGCGTCTTCCAGAAGCATGCCCTTGGCCCTGCGGATGGCCATGACCGCTTCGCGCACCTGCCGCAGGGTCGGCGCACCGGCGGTCGCGGCAAAATATTTTTTCAGATCGGCATAATCAATGCGCGGACGGCCGCTGTTGGCCAGATGGAACGCCACCTTCAGCACGATGTAGCGTCCGCGCCCGGTGGTGTTGAAGATGCTCGCGCGATACGCGAAAGCGCAATTGGAATTATCCAGTTCGAGGACCGCGCCGCTTGCGATTTCGAGCACCCGCACATAGGCAATGGTTTCGGCGGCCTCTTGCCCGTAGGCGCCCACATTCTGCACCGGCGTGCCGCCTACCGTGCCGGGAATGCCGCTAAGGCATTCGATGCCGCCGCAGTTTTCCAGCACCGCATGATCTACGATTGCGTCCCAGGGCTCGCCCGCGCCCGCGATGAAGATCGTATGGCGCGCGCGGACCTCTTTGATGGTCCCGCGAACCGCAATCTTCAGGGCCATGCCTGGCCAGCCTTCATCGGCAACCAGCAGATTGCTGCCCCCGCCGATCACCAGCAGTTCCAGGCGCCGCTCTTCCGCGTACAGCACCGCCTCCCGCACTTCATCTTCGGAGACCGCTTCCACAAAATACCGCGCCGGGCCACCTATATTCAGCGTGGTGAGAGGCGCCAGCGGAATGTTGTTCCGGATAATCAAACTGTTTCTGCTTTCATTATCGCAGAGACGCTTCTTGGGCTGGGGCCCTGAACCTGCTAAAATCAGGCTTTAGTCCTTTTCCAGGGAGGAACCAAGATGTATCCAGAAATGATGGTTGCACCGATGCGCCAGGAACTGACCTCGGCGGGAATCGCTGAGGCCCGCACCGCCGCGGAAGTCGAAAGCGCCATTGCCCAGAAGGGCACCACCATGGTGGTGGTCAATTCCATCTGCGGATGCGCCGCAGGCAGAATGCGTCCGGGAATCCGGGCTGCTATGCAGCATAGCGTACGCCCCGACCGGACGATCACGGTGTTCGCCGGGCAGGACCGCGAAGCCACCGATTCCGCGCGCCGTCACTTCACCGGCTACCAGCCCACGTCACCTTCGATTGGCATTCTGCGTGACGGGCAATTGGTCTACATGATGCAGCGCAGCGACATCGAAGGCAGCGGCCCGGAAGCCATCGCCGCCAACCTGAAGAATGCTTTTGAAAAACATTGCGTGGCGGCCGCGGCCCGTTAGAAGAATTTGGCCACGAATTAACACGAATGCACACGAATAAGAACAAGCGCAAAAACAGGGCCAAGAACAAAATCGAAAAACTTGAGTCAAAAGATCTGCCGAACGAAGGGCGAATAGGGCAATAGCGACTACAAATACGCTAAAAGAAAAAACGCCAAATATCTTTCTTTGGCTTGTTCCTGGGCACTGTTCTTGATCTTATCGCTGTATATCTTCTTGTTTCTAATTCGTGTTCATTCGTGTTAATTCGTGGCCAATGATCTTATTTTGCCGTCATCCGCATTGCCCCATCGATGCGGATCGTACCGCCGTTCAGCATACCGTTCTCCATGATGTGCTGGGCCAGGCGCGCGTATTCTTCCGGCTGCCCCAAACGTGATGGAAATGGGACTTGTTGGCTGAGGGCCTGAATGGCCGCCTCCGGCAGGGTGCCCAATAGCGGCGTCAGGAATACACCCGGCGCAATCGTCATCACGCGGATTCCCTGGCGAGCCAGTTCCCGCGCCAGCGGCAGCGTCATACTCACCACGCCGCCTTTCGACGCCGAATACGCGGCCTGACCGATCTGGCCTTCGAAGGCGGCAATGGAAGCCGTCATAATGATGACGCCGCGTCCGTTGTCTTCATCGGGCGTATTGCTCGCCATAAGATTGGCTGCCTGGCGGGCGGCGTCAAAGCTTCCAATCAGGTTGACCTGAATCACACGGACAAACTTCTGCAGGTCATGCATGCCGTTCTTGCCCAGCATCTTCTCGGCCACGCCGATGCCCGCGGCCGTCACCAGAATATTCAGCCCGCCATGGCGACTGGCCGCCTGCTGCATCGCGGCGGCAATGTCTTTTTCCTGGGTCACATCGGTACGGACAAAGGCCGCATTCGCCCCCAGCTCCTGGGCCAGTGCGGCGCCCGCCGTTTCGTTGAGATCGGCAATGATCACCCGTGCGCCTTGGGCCACCAGCATGCGCACGGTCGCTGCCCCCAGTCCCGATGCTCCGCCGGTCACCAACGCGCTCTTGCCTTTAATTTTCATGTTGTTTTTCCTTTTTGAAAGCAAAGTCAAAGGCTTCACCACGGAGGCACGGAGAAAAGCGAGAAGCAGGTACTTGGTTGTTGGTATTTGGTTATTGGATTTGGCGCTCGATACTTGGTTGTTGGTGAATGGTGCTTGCATCCATGCGCTTGGTTTCTAAAAACGCCAGGGACCACACCCATTTCGACGACAATCATTCCAAATATCCACGAGGACCAATGCCAATTTCGATAACGATCATGCAGCTTTCGACAATGCCACGATCAACCACAAATACCAACTACCAATTACCTGTTCTTGCTTTTCTCCGTGCCTCCGTGGTGAAGCCTTTGTTTTTCAGATTCTCTCGATGATGGTCGCATTGGCCATGCCGCCACCTTCGCACATGGTCTGCATACCGTAGCGTCCGCCGCTGCGTTGCAGTTCATGGACCAGCGTGGTCATGAGCCGGGCGCCGCTGGCGCCCAGCGGATGTCCCAGGGCCACCGCCCCGCCGTTCACGTTGACCTTGGCCAGATCAGCGCCGAGTTCCTTCTGCCAGGCCAGCACTACGCTGGCGAAGGCTTCGTTGATCTCAATGCGGTCAAGGTCATTGAGTTTCAGGCCGGAGCGATCAAGAATCTTGCGGGTCGCGGGAATGGGCGCGGAAAGCATCAGTATCGGATCTTCCGCAGCCAAAGCAAAGGACACAAAGCGCGCTATGGGTTTCAGGCCGAGGCGTTCGGCCGTGCCGCGTTCCATGACCAGCACCGCGGCCGCGCCATCGGTAATCTGCGATGAGTTGGCGGCGGTCACGCAGCCGCCTTCCTTAAAGGCCGGTTTCAGCGATGCCATCTTCTCGAGGGTGGTATCGGCACGGATGCCTTCGTCTTTGGCTACGGTCACGCTTCCCTGCTCGGTCTGCACCTCAATCGGCAGAATTTCGCGCTGGAACCTGCCCTCGGTGGTGGCGCGGGCGGCGCGGCGATGGCTCTCTAGGCTGAATTCGTCGAGTTGCGTGCGGCAGATCTTCCAGCGCTCGGCCAGCATTTCCGCGCTGATGCCCTGGTTGAAAGGCACGTCGTTGTAACGCTTCATCATGGCGGGGCCAAACGGCTTGCCCGGTCCTGATTTCGCGGACGCGCCCATCGGCACGCGGCTCATACTCTCGACCCCGCAGCCGATGGCGATGTCATAACTCCCGGCGATTACGCCCTGTGCGGCAAAATGGATTGCCTGTTGGCTTGAGCCACACTGGCGGTCAACGGTGGTGCCCGGCACCGACTCAGGAAAGCCTGCCGCCAGCACCGCGTTACGGCCCACGTTGGCGGTCTGTTCGCCTACCTGCATCACACAGCCGGCGATTACGTCATCAATCAACTCGGGCTTCAGGTGATTACGGCTCACCAATCCGCGCAGGGTGTGCGCCAGCAAATCAACCGGATGCCATCCTTTAAGCATCCCTTCACGCCGCCCCATGGGGGTGCGCACAGCATCGACGATTACGGCTTCACGTTGCATGGTGGGAAAATCCTCGACATGAATATTAGCAGCCGCGGGGCCGCCCTGGAACCCACCCCAGCGGCCGGAAAGGAATAGCCGGCGAGTGATCGCCGCCCGCTTTTGGCGACCGATTTGCAGTCCCTCAAAAAAAACACCGGGGGCGATTGACCGGCGGCCCCAGTCCGGGTACACTGGTCAAGTCATTTTGAAAATGAAATTCAATTTCATTTTCAATTAGAACCCGTGATTTATTGGAGTTTTTCCATGTTTCCTGTGAAAATTGGCCTTCGCGTCCTATGGGTTTGCAGTCTGCTTTCCGGCCTGCTGACGCTCCCGGCCACGGCCCAGGAAAACTACTTCATCACTTATACACACCAGATGGAAGAACCCGGCAACCTGGAATTGGCCCTACGCTCGGTCCATGGCTTTCCGGAGGGCGGCAATGCTTTTGCCGGCAGCGCTCTGGAATTCGAATATGGCGTGAAGACCTGGTGGACCTCCGAGTTCTATCTTGAAGGCCAGTCCACGGTCCGTGAGAGTACCCTCTTTACCGGCTTCCGGATTGAGAACCGCTTCCGTCCCCTGTTGCGCGAGCACCGGATCAACCCGGTGCTCTACCTCGAATTTGAGGACATCAACAGTGCCGATAAGGCATTGCTGGAAATCGTAGGGCATGACGTCCGCGATGATTTTCTGGGGCGCAACAATCGCAGCGAAAGAAAGCGCGAAGCCGAACTGCGTCTGATTCTTTCCAGCAACTTCAAAGGATGGAATGTTGCCGAAAACTTCATCGCCGAAAAGAACCTGGGGGGCGGTGCCTGGGAGTTCGGTTATGGCGTGGGTGTCAGCCGCCCGCTGTCGCTGGTGGCGAGCGCCGGCGACTGCCGCTTGTGCCGTGAAAACTTCAGCCTGGGAGCGGAGCTTTACGGCGGCCTCGGAGACCGCCACCGTTTCGGCCTGCAGGAGACATCACACTACCTGTCACCCACCGCCATCTTCCGCCTGCCCAACGGGCCTACGCTGAAGATGTCGCCCGGCTTCGGCCTGAATTCCAACAGCCACGGAATGCTGCTGCGCTTCGGCATCTCGTATGAATTCGAACAAGTGTTCAGCAAGCTAAGGAGAAAATAGCGATGCCCTGGAAAACGCGCTTTCTGCCTGTCGCCGCCGTGCTCGCCGCCTTCGCCTTCGCGGTTCCCTTCCTCATGGCCGGCATCGGCGATGGTGGATGGATTTCCAGGGTGCCGGAAAAAGATCGCCTTCGCCCGAATCCTTTCGCCGGCGATACCCATGCCGTTGCTGCCGGGGCCAAGCTCTTCCGCCAGAACTGCTCCAAGTGTCACGGCGCCGAGGGTGTAGGGCAGGAAAAGAAACCCGCACTGCGCTCCGATCGCATCCGCCAGGCCACCCCCGGCGAACTGGAATGGCTGCTCACGAACGGCAGCATGAAGAATGGCATGCCCTCATGGTCGCGCCTGCCCCAGCCGCAACGCTGGCAGATTGTGACTTATATCAAGGAGCTGGTTCGGGGACGACCGTAACGGAGGTATAACAAAAACCTTTGAAACACAGAGGAACAGAGGCAACAGAGGTTTGTGGGGTTGTGAGGCGGCTCCAGGAACCGCCGCGAACCGCGTGGGGTCTTGGCCCTTCTAGATCTTTTTTGCCGCGCATCACCAAAACTTCAGTTCGAGAGGGCGTTTGGGGTGCGCATCACAATCCTCAAATCCCCTGCTTCCTCTGTTCCTCTGTGTTTCAAAGGTTTTCGTTGCAACTCGTTGCGCTGTGTTTCAAGGGTTTTGGTTGTGGCTTACGTCACGCTGCGTTTCAAAGATTACGGAGAAATGATCCTATTTCTTCTGTTTCACCGCCACCCCCATGACTTCAAAGCGCGCATTGAAGAGTAGCTTCCCTGATCCGATAAAGGCCCGTGCCGGAAAACTTCCGTGAAAATATGTCCGATAGACGGTGTTGAAAGCCGCAAAGTGTTCCAGGTCCGAACAAAAGACCTGCACCGAGACGAGATCGTCCATGGACATTGCGGCCGACTCGATGGTGCGCTTCATCGATTCCATGACCAGGCGCGCTTCCTCTTCGGGTGTGGCGCCGGGCTTGCCTGTTTTAGGATCGATGCCGAGGTGTCCGCCAACGTAGAGCGTGTCATCGGCCAGTACAGCCTCACTGAAAGGCGCGTCGCTAGCGATGATGCGTTTCATGACAATGTGCTTGCGGTCGGCGGCGCCGGCGTTGATGCAAACCGCCAGCAGAATCAGGATGCATGTCAGGCGATGGATTTTCATTGCTTACCCTCCGGTAGAGTTATTTCCCTTTTTTCACAATAACCATATCAGTTAAAGGAGACTGGCGACCGATGGAACCGTACTGGTGGATTGAGCGCTGTCCATTGTGAAAGACCTGGCATACCCGTCGACATTACAGCTTTGCGGGGTCAAGACGCTGCTATCTGTACGTATCGTACCCCGGAGACGGTGCGGAGCACCGTCTCTACAGTCTGGGTTATGGGTGACCAAGCCCCTTCACGGGGTTGACCGCACCAGGGTCCGGGGAAATGGAATGGTTTCGCGGATGTGGTGTACTCCGGTGAACCAGCGGATGATTCGCTCCGGGCCGATGCCGCCGCCCGAGTGGGGCACGCTGCCGTAGCGACGGACATCCAGATACCAGGAATACTCCTCTTCCGACTGGCCACGCTCATGCAAATTGTGGACCAGCCGGGCATGATCGCTCTCACGGACGGCGCAGGTTGCGATCTCTCCCGCGCCTTCCGGCGCCAGCAGATCGGCGCAGATAGCGCGTTCTACTCCGTCGGCCGCAGGGAAATGTTTCATGTAGAAGGCCTTCACCGCATACGGATAGTTCTTGACGAAGACCGGCAGGCCAAAATGAGTGGCAAGCCGCTCTTCAGCATCGGCGCTAAGGTCTTCATCGGACGCGAGACCCATCTGGTATTGTCCGTTCAAAATGGCAATGGCATCTCCCAGCTCGATGCGCACGAACGGATTGTCGCGCGCCTTTTCCAGGGCGGCGGTATCGCGCTCGAGGATCTTCAGCTCCGGCCGGCGGTGCTCGAGCACGGCGCTGAGCACGTACTTGATCATCTTTTCGAGAAAGTTTTCCGCATCGCCCTGGTCGGTGAAGGGCGTTTCCCAGTCGAGCATCCAGAATTCACAGAGATGCTTGCGCGTCTTCGAGCGCTCGGCGCGGAACACCGGACCGAAATCGTAGACCTTGCCCAGTCCATGGAGCAGAGTTTCCAGGTAGAGCTGGCCGGATTGGGTCAAGTACATGGGACTTCCGAAGTAATCGACCTCAAAAAGCTGTGTGCTGTCTTCGCAGTGGGTGGGCTGCAACACGGGTGTATCCACGCGCGCATAGCCCTGGTTGCGGAAGAATTCAGTCAGGCGAAAGAACACCTCGTCGCGAATACGAAGCACGGCCCACGGATGCTGGGAGCGCACGTTCAAGTGCCGCCAGTCGAACAGAAATTCCGGCCCGTGTTCTTTCTTGCCGATGGGATACTCCTGGCTGATATGCACCACGATGACATCCTTCACGCTCATCTCAATACCCGAGGGCGCACGGGGCTCTTCGCGGACAACGCCGCGGACCATACAGGAAGATTCCCTCGTAAGCTGCTGGGCAGCCTCCCAGGTTTCTTCCGTCACCGACGACTTTTCCAGCACGCCTTGAATAAAGCCGGTGCCGTCGCGCAGTTGCAGAAACACCATGCCGCCGGAAGAACGTTTGTTATAGAGCCACCCGCGAACGCACCGGGTCTCGCCAATATGCCGGGGAAGATCTGAGATATCGCAAGCATCGCTGACCTTGAACTGCGGCTCGGCCACCGGCACAGGGACCGAGAGACTCGCGACGTTACTTGCAGGAGCTGTGACGGCGACCGTTACAGCGGGATTTGCGGCCGGCGTGGCCGGAGCCTCAGCATTGGTCAGGTTCACGGCGCGGGCCGACGACGCCTTTACCAGATTGTCCGGGGTAATAAAGATTTCCTCGCCCCATGTGCCGGTGCCGACCGCCAGAATCGGCTCACTCAGCAAGGCGGCATCGATGAATGTACGGAAGCCCTGCGGCTGCCATGAAAAAGGAGGAATCGATCCAATCTCGTAGCCGGAAATCTCGCGAATCCGCTCACCTGGCGCCATCTTAATATTGCGGTCGCCGGCGATCTTCTTGAGCTGTCCGGAGATCACGTTCTGATCGCCGCCCACCAACACCAGCACGATCTCTTTCGTGCCGGTTTCAAACATCAGGCTCTTGATGACCTGGCGGAGAGTCACGCGGCCCGGGAAGGCATTGGCCACACCCGCCGCGCCCTTTTCAGTGGACGTGGGAAAGCTTGCAGTCTGGTAAGGTACGCCAAGCGAATCCAAATAGTCGTGAACTGGCAGTCGCAACGGGAAAGCTCCTTGAGTCGAGACACACCCCATTCGCATGAAAGCTCAGAGTGCGTGGAAGGATTTTACCTGATCCTGGGCCGGTGGGAGAGCTTGGCCGCGGATGAAACACGCGCGTCTGTCTCCGTCTTCACTTCGGCCAGACGGTGAAATCCCTGAACGCTTTTCGGACGAGCTTGCCGTTCATCTCTCGCAGCGCGTCGTTCAACTCCAGCAAGTGTGCCCGGCCCAGCGCCAGGTCGTGTTCTTCGGGTTGATAAACGGTTCCAATCGGATAGTCCAGATAAGGCGTTCGCGTCTGCTCAATGTGGTTCCCTAGAAGGTGGGTAACGGTCTTCCCTTCCGTGAAGGCCACCAGCCGTTGAATACTGAGGACAAAGGCGGCGTTGTCTTGGACGTAGAGCCTCCCTGGATATAGCGTGTCCCCCGTAAACAGAACGCCTGTCTGGCGGTCGTAGACGGCGATGGATGTGGCCTCATGGCCAGGAATTGGAAGGATGTCCAGCACCCGCTCGCCGAGATCGTAGGTGACTGCTTCTGCCGGCCAGTTGCGGAAGCCAAAAAACGCCTGCACGGCAGCCAGCTTCGGCTCGACCACCGTTGCCTGATGAAGCTCTCTGAGCTGTGCATCACCAGAGACGTGGTCCCCATGCGCATGGGTGTGCGCGACGATCAGCGGAATTTCATCCCGGTGATTACGGCGCAGCCATTGCGCCATCGTATCTTTCACTACCTGGGCAACATCGGTCTTGCCGGCGCCGGTGTCGAGAAAAAAGGCCTTTTCCTTCCCGAACAGCAAATACAGAAATGGCTTCTCGTAATTCGAACAACCGGACTCCCGCAAAATATAGAGATCCTGGTTGTATTCATGCACCTGGAATTCCGGCTTGCCGGAGCACTGCGGGCCGCTCACTTGCCAGCTTCGCGGCAAAACACCCGTCCGCACACCGCTGCTTGCGGGAGGGGTTGCCGCTTTCTTCTCGTTTTGTGCCAGCGCAGCCGGGGCGCACAGGCCAATGGCCAGGCAGGCCGGCAAGAATAACGATTTCATTTTGTCTTCTCCATAGGGCTGCAAAATCATACCACCCGGGAGACGTCTGTTCTTGAGGAGCCCTTTGCGGCCGGGAGCCCGCAGGCGAAATCCTGAGCCCGTCTCTTGGGCGAAGGAACTGGTAGGCCCGGCCTGATTCGAACAGGCGACCCTCTGCTTAGAAGGCAGATGCTCTATCCACCTGAGCTACGGGCCCACACGGACATTTTAACAGCGATGGCCCTCATCAGCCCAGAACATCTGCCAGACGGCGGACGGTTCCCTGAAGTCTGGCTGAAGCCCGATTGATCGCCGGGTTTCGTGCCCTGGTGCTTCAACACGACTCACGGCGTACGGACGTACCTGTTTACTTCTCAGAACCCTGCAACCTTAAAAAATGCCAAGGAAAAAGAATCAAGCCGGATTCATCGTAGGCCAAAACTGACATTCAACGGCGGCGCAGTAACTTGTTACGGCTAAAGGCAGCGTGTGTCGCAGTGATCCACTCCGAAAATCTTGAAATACTTCTTCTCGAAAGGCATATGTATATAGGAAGCGTTGTTAGTTGATAAGCCGCCCATCCGTTGCCACTCTGTTCAGACCCTGAAGAAATCGGAATGAGGCAGCATCAACTGCAAGGAGAACAAGTATATGACTGCAAAAAAACCCTGGACTGTTATGGTCTATCTGGCCGCCGACAACAACCTCAGCAACTTTGGGGTGGATTCCTTACGGCAGATGAAAGCCGTGACCAATCGCAGCATCAATGTGGTGGCCGAATTCGATACCGGCCCCATGAACCGTAACAAACGCTACGCCTTCGAAGGAGATGGATCTCCCTACGGGCCCTTGGATGAGAACCTAGTGGAGTCGCTGCAGCCCAAAGATCCGACCGACCCCAACAATCTCGCGGCCTTCATCAAGTGGGGGGCCAGCGAGTATCCGGCCGAGCATTACTTCGTCGTCATCTGGGGCCACGGCGCAGGAGTGGATGATGACTTCCCGCGCGCGCCTGACAATTCCTTTGTGCCGCGCCACCATCTTCTGAGCTTGTTCAAAGGGGTCGTGGATGCGCCCCTCAAAGGCGTGGTCGACGCACCGCTGAAAGGGGTGGTGGATGCGCCACTGAAGGGCGTGATCGATGCGGTGCTTAAAGGAGTTGTCGATGCGCCGCTCAAAACGGTGCTGGACTCGCGCTTCAAGGGACTGCTCAGCACACCGCTGAGTGAAAGCCTCACCGTCTTGAGTGACGCCATCGAAGGGCTGCGTCCGGCGGTCATCGAGGCGCTCAAAAAGGGCATCTCTACGGCACTGGATGCAGAGGCCCTGAATGCCTTCCAGACCAAATCTCGCGATGCCCGTTTCCAGGACGCAGCGCAAGCGGGCCTGCTGAGGAAGCTACAGGACGACCTGTTCACCTATCTGGAAGACGACATCAACGACAACGGGCGTCTCACCGTGCTTCGGCAGCGGGTCCTCGGGGCATTGCTGCGCGGGTTCTTTGATGCCCTGCAGACCGGGGTACTGTGCCAATTGCAGAAGGACGTGCTCCAGGCGCTTCACCACGGAAATGGAAATGGCAATGGCAACGGTTCGCCCAAGAAAGCCGTGGTCTATGACAAGGCCGTGGCCAAGCGCATCCATGACGAGGTAGGCAAGGTGATTCTCAGATCTCTGGAGAATGGAATTCTGGAAGCACTGCAATCCGGGACTCTGGGGTTTGCCAACGGCGAGATTGCATCCAAGGCGCTGGCGTTTGTGGACCATCCCGCCAGCTATCTGACCAATGCCAAACTGCGGGAAGTGCTGGCAGATGCCGCCAAGGCCATCGGGAAAATTGACCTGTTCGGCATGGATGCCTGCAACATGAACATGGTAGAAATCGGCTATGACCTCCGCGACTCGGTGCGCTACATGGTGGCTTCGCAGGACAATATCCCTGACGCGAGCTGGCCCTATGACCGGATACTCGCGCAACTGGTGAAGACGCCGGAAATCTCTCCGGCGGGGCTCGCCCGGCTGACCAGTGAGGCATACATTAACGGATACAAAGACTATTTCAATCAGCAAGTGACCCTCTCGGTGCTCGATCTCAGTCTGGCCGACAGCATCCTGCCACTGGTCAAGACCCTGGCAGCCGCGTTGAACGAGACGCTCTCTGATCTGGAAGGCCGCCAAGTCATCAATCGCGTGCGGGACCAGACCAGGAGCTTTGGCGGAGACCAGTTCGTTGATTTGATCCATTTCTGCCAACTGCTGACCGGGGCTTCCGGCAGCCCGAAACTGGCGCGGGCGGCCAGCGATTTCATCTCCGGGTTCCAGCCGTTCATCGGATGCAACCAATTTTCGGCGACGGAGAGCAATTGCAATGGGACCTCGATCTACTTTCCACGGTATGATCCACAACTGGCCGTACATGAAATGCGCCTGGGAAAGATCTATCGGGAACTCACCTTCTCGCAAAGGACCAAATGGGGAGACTTTGTGTCGAAATTCCTGCAGTGTGCGGCGGATGAAGAACAGACTGCCATCTCGTTGGAGACTCCGTTGTCCCATGGACAACCGGAGCATGCACGGGAGCTAACCCGGAATAAACAGACGAACGGCCATGGTAGCTGGCCCGAGTCTAGCCGCCATGGTATCAGTGCTGCCTAGACTGACATCCTGCGCGCCACCGGAGAAATAATAGAGGTAGACAACGCACCAGCGAAGATGTACACATATCGATGCCGATTCGTTGAACTGAGAAATGCAAGAACAGTTTAAGAGTCTTGAACGCCGGGGCGCCCTCACTCCAGTGTGGGCGCTGCTGGTCATGTTGTTGGTCCCCGGCCTGCCGCAATGCTCCATGCTCCTGCACCAGCACCCCACCGTCGCCATTCTTGCGCATCATTGGCCGCCAATACAGCACGACACCTTGCGTCCCAGGGCAGAGGAACTAAGGGCGCAGGCGCTGGCCTTGATTCGAAAGCCGACCCGCGATGGCCTCGACCGGGCGGCGGAAAGGCTGCGCGAGAGTGCGCGGCTTTTCATCGGCGCGCGGCTCACGGAAGCCGCCGCCGAGGACTATCTCAGCCTGGGCGAAGTCTACTCTTTCCGTAGCCAGTTTCAGCGGGCCTTGAACATGTACCAGCTCGCCCTCGTGCTGAATCATGGCGGGAGCCCTGACATTCGCTGCCTGGCTCTAAGCCGAATCACTGCCATCTACGTCACCCTCACCGATGCCTTGCAGATCAAGAAATATTCCAATCAGGTCATGGAGTGCGCTCGCGCTCTCAAGCCACAGATCAAGGCCCAGGCCATGGCGGCCCAGGGACTGGGGCTGATGTACGCGAGAGATCCGACGGCGGCCTTGAACCTCTTCCGCGCAGCCAAGGAGCTTCTTCGGGACCCGCAGGATGTAGACCTGCTGGCCAGCGTGTCACTGAACGAGGGTCAAGCGTTCTTTCAGTCCGGGGACACCAAGAGCGCACTGGGGAGCGAAAGACTGGCTAAGCGGCTCTGGCAGTCGTCGCAAAACATTCACGGGACGGCCAGGGCGGAATCCGCGTTGGGCCTTCTGCTGGTGCTCATGGGAGAGCCGGATGAGGCGGCCACCAACTACAAGGACGCGCTGATGACCTTCCGCTCCATTGGCGATCTGGAAAACGAAGCCGTCACCCTCAACGGTCTCGGCGTCTTGAGCGCGGAGATTGGCAATTACCAGGAATCGTACCGCTATTTCAGTGGGGCCCGAAAAGTTTTCGCCCAACTCGAAGACCCGACGGGCCAGTTGGCGGCCATCGATGGCCAAGCCAGGGCCAAATGGAAGATGGGGCACTACGTTCAAGCGAGGCGTCTGTACGAAATCAAGCTGCATCTGGCCCAGCGGCCGGCCAATGACAGGATGCGCGCATCCGCCTCGGTGAATCTTGCGGATTTTTACGCAAGGCAACACATGGCGAAAAAAGCAGAGGAGTTCTATGTTTTCGCCGTTGAGCTTTGCCGCCAGGTACATCATGACCTCGGGAGAATGGATGCCCTCATTCATCTGGGGCACTTCTATATCGAACAGGGCGACGATAGCAAAGCGCTCGGCGCCCTTCAGGAAGCCCTTCCATTGGCGGAGAGCAACGCATTGGCGGCCAGCCAGGCCCAGATCCATTTTGAAACGGCCGCCGCTTACCAGCTCATGAACGATTTGACTCGTGCCCGGCTGGAGATTGAGAAGACCATCCAGATCATTGAAACACAGAGGCCCAAGGTGGCCGACTTCGGATCGCGCGCCGCGTATTTTTCCTCAGTTCATGGCTATTACCAGCTTTATATCGGCATTCTGATGGAGCTGCACACGAAGTTTCCGGAGGAAGGGTATGCGCGCCGCGCGTTCGAAGCTGCAGAAAGCAGCAAGGTACGATCGCTGCTCGATCTGCTGGCCGGCGCTACCGGCGCCGGATGTGAGAACCATCCCACGGCTACGGTGGCCGCAGATCGCTCTGCTCCGGAAAATAGCACAGCCCGCCCGGCGCTCACGGATTGTTCCGGCCGCGCGCCTTCCGTATTGACGCTAAGCCAGGTGCAATCGGAAATTCGCGGTGACGATGCCATTCTTTTGGAATATGCGCTAGGCCAGCAGCACAGCTACCTGTGGGCCGTGGATGAGGCGGGCATGACCGTCTATGAGCTTCCGGAGATGAAAACGATTGCGGACCAGACAGCGCCGCTTTTCCATGCGCTGACCGCCCGGCAGCGCGCACAGGGCATGAAAACGATTGAAGCCAGCCGGACAATCCTGAACGCCGACCGCTTCGCTCCGCTTTATGCTGCTAGACTTTCCCGGACTCTGCTGGGACCAGTGGCCCACCTGCTCGCCAGAAAGCGGGTCATCATTGTGCCGGACGGACTGTTGCAGTACGTTCCCTTTGCCGCGTTGCCGCTTACCTCGCAGGCCGGCAGCCAAAAGACAGTGGCCCCGGTCATCGTCAGCCTGCCTTCCGCTTCAACTCTCAGCGCCATCCGCAGCGCCGCCGCGGCGCATGTCCAGCCCACGGCGTTGGCGGCCATTTTTGGCGACCCGGTTTTTGGGCGGGATGATATCCGATGCCGGGCGTGCGGCGCACGCGGCAATCGGACCCAGGAGCTGCCCGCTACACTGCGCAGCGCTCTGATGGATACAGGCAACAGCGCAGTCAGGCTTCCAAGGCTTGAGGAATCAGGCCAAGAGGCCCGCTGGATCGCCGCCCTCATGCCCAAAGGCAAGAACCTGCTGGCCACGGGCTTCGATGCAAACCTCGATGCGGTAATCAAAGGCGATCTGGGAAAATACCGATATCTCCACTTTGCCACGCATGGTCTACTCGATGCCAAGCGTCCCGAGTTCTCAGGACTCGTCTTGTCCCTGGTCAATCGACGAGGCAAGCCCGTGGACGGATTTCTTCAGCTTAACGACATTTATGGACTCAAGTTATCCGCTGACCTGGTGGTGTTGAGTTCCTGCGATTCGGCGCTGGGAAAAGACCTGTCTTCCGAGGGAGTCATCGGCCTGACCCGGGCCTTTCTCTCGGCCGGTTCCCGGGGCGTGGTGGCCACTCTATGGAGGGTTGACGACCAGGCCACATCGATTTTGATGAAGCGATTCTACGGGCGCATCCGGGCAGGTGAAAGTCCGGCGGCCGCCTTGCGGGGCGCACAATCCGAGATGGCGGCCATTCCCCGATGGAAATATCCTTATTATTGGGCGGCCTTTATTCTGCAAGGCGACTACAGGTAGCTGGCAATCGCCAGTGGAATATAGTATTTTGTCTTGACTCTTCATCGCGGCCATTGGAGCCGGTCCTCGCAAGAGCCTGCACTTCATGGATCTTTCAGGTGATGCATTCGAACGTCTACTGTCATGGCTCTCCCCTGACCGGGAGAACGCTGCTATGCGCTACGAAGAAATCAGACGGAAGTTGGTCCTGCTGTTCATCCGGCGGAGCAGCAATTGCTCGGAAGAGCTGGCGGATGAAACCATCGACCGGGTCGCCCGGAAAAACGCGGACTCCAAGGTGCTGGATTATCAGGGCGATCCAATCCTTTATTTCTATGGTGTGGCCAGGAATGTTTTCCACGAATACCTCGACCGCGAAAGGACCCGGGCCCGGCGGCTGCAGGAAATACCCCCCTTCCCGGCGATCATCAGCGAACAGGAGTTCCAGTGCCTCGATCAATGCCTGGCAAAGCTCGATACGCCCAGCCGTAACCTGATTACCAGCTATCACCAACACCAGGGTAAAAAGAAAATTACGGGGCGGCAGGCGCTTGCCAATCAAATGGGAATCAACATGAATTCTTTACGAATTCAAGCTTGGAGAATTCGCAATACCCTGCGGGAATGTGTCGTGGATTGCGTTCATAGTGTAGACGCCCAAGAGTTCGATGGGCCTTCCGGCGGGCCAATGCTGCGAGGGAACGATGCGAGGGAATGATGCAAGCTGATTGCTCCGATGAAAAGCTGGTCAGGGAATATCTTCTGGGGTCGCTGACCGCCGAAGACCAGGACCGGATCGAAAGAAGGTTTCTTTCCGATTCCGGCTTCGAGGACCTCGTGGCTGTAATTGAAGATGAATTGATCGAGGAGTATCTGGAAGACGCGCTGCCGAAAAGCGAACGCCAGGCCATCGAGA
Organism: Saccharimonadales bacterium (SeqCode); assembly: GCA_035568495.1. GTDB lineage: Bacteria > Acidobacteriota > Terriglobia > Terriglobales > Acidobacteriaceae > Angelobacter. The sequence goes on from DATMNZ010000143.1 coordinate 18,275, forward strand.
AACATTTCCTGCTGCCTCCAGAACGGCAGCGCAAACTTCAGTTTGCCCGCGCGTTGCGCTCCCGCTTGCAGGGCCAAGCTGCGCCGGTCGTCGAGACAGGGCGCAGTGGGTGGCAATGGCTACCTTTCCGCCTACCTCCGATGGTCTTCCCCGGCGCCTCAGCGGCCCTGGTGGCCGTGGTTGTCATGGCTGGCTCGGCATTGTATATAGGCCGGTTGAACCAAAATCTCAAGAAAGAGATCGAAGCGAACAAGACGGCCCAGTCAGAGTTGCAGGCCGAACTTACCACCGAACGGGAACGGATCAAGCTGCTGGAGGCCAAGCGGGAGTTCTTGAACGTCGATCTGGTGGCGGGGGTCGTCCGGGGAGATTCACGCCAGCCTAGTGTCACCCTGAATCCGCTGGTCCACGGGATAGAGTTCAACATCCCCGTGACCTATGAATTGCCGCCGTATAACATTGAAGTCAGAACGGAAGCGGGCGGCAAAGTAATGTCGATGAGCGATCTGCAGCTCGATCGCAAGAATGGCGGTAAGCAATTGGTCTTCTACATCCCCGCCCATTATCTGATTCCTGGCCAATACACAGTCACCCTCACGGTCGGCCATGGAACTGTTGAAAAATATAATTTCACGGTTTCAAGGTAGCCCCTCAGCGCAGGGCCTACGAAAAATGCCGCAGCGTCTGCGCGACATCCTCACAAACGCAGGGTCTACGACACCTTCTCACACTTGTCATTCCGAAGCGCCTGCGCGTTCTTAGCGCAGGTGCGAGGAACCGGCTGCGCTGCGCTCAAGGCCAACGAAACAGCCTGACAACCCCCTCGGCGGCTGGCGTGGATCTCTAAGGCCAGCGGCACAACCCTCAGACCGCGGCGCAGCCGGTCCCTCAGCTCCTGCCCGCGCCAACACCGCGCGTGCAGGACCTTCGGGATGACAAGAGTAAGAGGATGTCGTGATGATCTGAGAGTGCAGCGGTGCGGAGACGCCCAGCCCGCCCAGCACAAAATAATTCCCGAAATACTTCCCCAAAAAAACCATACCAGAATAGAAGCACACAGGAAACCCGCTTGCTTCGCCAAGGAGATTCCATGTCAACAGCCGTTCTGCCGGTCAACCGCGACAGCCTTCCCTTCCTCAACGCCCTGGATGATGGCGCTGGCCCACAGCAGCAAACCGCCCTGGAACTGCTCCAGCGCTGTGTCTGCACCCCGGAGGAGCCGGCGTGGCTGGAATTCCTTAACCGGATCAGGCCCTTTCTGGCGTCGGTAGTCACCAGTAATTTGCGGCGATGGCGATCAGCCAATCCGTGGCTGGTGGACGACCTGGTACAGAACATCTATCTAAAGCTCTGCGCCAATGATTTCAAGGCCCTGCGCGAGCTGGAGTGTCCTCACGAGGCCGCCCTGTTCGGATTCCTGAAGGTAGTGGCCAGCCACACAGCCCAAGACCACTTCCGCAGTTCGTGCTGCCAGAAAAGAGGCAGCGGACAAGTCGAATGTGACCTCGAAAACATCCGGCCCACGCGCGAACAGACCCACAATTTTGGCCGGGCCGTGGAGCAGAAAATTCTTATCCGCCAGATTAACGAATGCCTGCAAAGCTATAAGGAAGAAGCCCATTTCACTCGCGACTACAGAATCTTCTGGCTCTATTACAGCCACGGACTCACTGCCAGAGAAATCTCCGAGCATCCCAAGATCGGTGTCGGCGCCAAAGGGGTCGAGAGCATCCTGCTACGGCTGACGCGGATGGTCCGGGTCAAGATGAATGCCGCTCCCCGTGAGGCGGGGTTGCGGGCGAATTGAGGGTGAATCGACACCGGCAGCCACGCTACGCGCTGAAGAGTGACTGCCGGCGTCGTGACGATGTTGCTACAGCCCTTTGAATTTCGACACCAGCTTGCCCACATCGAACTTCGTGCCGAACAAGAAGCGCAGATCGTCGGGGGCCGGCTTGCTTAGACGATCTCCACCGAATGTCCGTTGGCCAACGTTCGCGCTGAACCCGATCACGGCAGGCGTGTTCGGTATCTTAAGCAGACCTTCCATTTGGAATCGCCATAGCCGCTGATGGCCCAGATCGGTTGAGCCCGGCACATGCACGAGGCTTTCGAGGTTACTAAACCGCCCCACGGTAATGTCGAGATGGCTGATGTCCTGTGGCGCCTGGTCGCTTGAGGAACTGAGCCGGTAGTGACCAAGGCGAGTGCCAACGGAATAGTTATTGTAAAAACGCCCGTTGTTGACCGGGATCGCCGGTGCTGCGGCAGGACCTGCTGCAGCCGGAGTTTGAGCGGTGGCATTCGTGTCGAAGGTCTCGACCGGCGTGTCAAACCCCACTTTCATCAACGGCGCCCAGTACAGGGCGTTCCTTGCGCCTTGGTAGTGCCATGTAGTGGTCAGCATGGGAAAATAGGCGCCGGCGGAAAAGCGCGCCGTCTTGCGCGACGTCAAGAACGCATCGAGCGTCTGTTCGCAACTTGGTCCCGTGCCCGGACTGCTGCCCGAAGCGGCCTTCTGGCAACTTGCGACCGGCACCGAGGTAAGGCGCGTATCGAAGAACGTGCTGACTCCCACCCCATGCCCGCCGGAATTCTCCACAAAGGAATCCGGCATCCGCCAGCTCTTGTCGAGAACGAAGGCCAGGAATGTGCTGGCGCTGGAAAAGCTGCCCTGATTCTGTGAAATCAAGGCGCCTGATGTAAACGTGGCGCGCACCCGGCCCCAATCGGCTACTCCCTGTGTTTCCTGAGGCACGGAGAGGAATTTCGCCGACGCCTGGATCAGCCGCTTACAAATATCTTTTTGTGCACCATCTCCGGCATCGCTCCAGTTGATCATTGTGGCGCCGCAGTCGGTGTCAGCAAAATAGGCGCCTTTATCCGTGTCGCTCTGGCTCCGTTTGCGGTGCGTTCTTTGGATGATCCGCCGGTCGGCCTCGTCGGTAGTCATCTGGTTTGAGACATAGCCAAAGATCGTGGTGGAGGTCGTTTGCTTTCCAGCGTCATCCTTCTGTTGGGTCTCAAAGTATTGCTCAATCTGAATCTCCTGACCAGTATCCAGGGCCTGCGGGATATCCATAGACCATGTACCCTGCGCGCTAACCACCGGGTCCTCGCCTGTGACCGCAATCTGCACCGCAAGCTCCCGATCGGTGAGAATACCCGTATTTCCATCAGCCACCAGCCAGGCGCGGATTCTTGTGGAACAGCCGGTCTTCGTCGGCTCGGCCATGCCGGTGATCTTTGTGGTCCCCTCCGTCAGGCGGCTCGTAATGCGCGGGCGGACAGGATTTTTTTCAGGGCAAGGTGCGTCCGGTGGGGACGGCCCCTCTGCTTTCTTGACCGCCGCCGCGCCTGCATCATTCACCTGCAAGCTATAAACCTGGGCCGCAACCACGCCGCTCGCATCGGAGAGAGAGACGGCGAAGCGGACAGGCTCCCCTTTGGTCGACTTGGCCGGCTTCCCTGTAATCGTAGAATTCTGATTGAGCGTCAGTCCATCTGGTAGAGCGCCGATGAGATCAAGATGGATTGGCAGTGAAACTTTTACCTTGAAGACCAGACCTTCGTTGTAATCAACTCCGACCGTTGCCGGCGGCAGGCCCACCTGCGCCTGCACAAAAAGACCCATCGTTAGACAAAACACGAGCCCTGCAAATCTCTGCGGATACTTCATTGACCTCTCCCCCTCTCGACCGAAATTTTCGGCCTGTCAAGGCAATAGAACGGGAGGAGGAAGAAGTTCCCTTTCGGATTATTCTTCGGCCACGGATGTGCTGGCCGGAGGACGGACTGCCCCGGCAGGAGGACACCGATGCCCTCAGCACGACGCAACATTCCGCCCCCTTTGCAGGACCAACCAGCACGAACTTCAACTGCCCCTTCGATGTCACGGGAACAACAGTTGCGGGTGCCGACGACTTTTCCCATCTCACGACTCACCACAGCGGCACCTGGCTAGCCCGCGGTATTCGAAATGGCATTCAGGATGTTCTCCGGCGGCTGATTGCAGGCAGCAATTGCACCATCGACTGCAAATTGCGCAAACCCACTGGCGCTATGGTTGAGTGCAAGAACCTTAGTCCGTACCAGCCGACATCGGCGTCCGCCCGCGGGAAGCTCGGTGATCACCAGAGACGGCGTGATCACAGCCCACTAAATTAACATTAGATTTACTGACTTGCAATTCTGTAGGGGCCCATTAAACGGCGTAAACGGCTGAGCGAATCTCACCTGAAATTCGCCCTCGAATTCCAAGCTCAAATCAAGACCAACCATCAGGCCCAGTTTTGCCAAATCGCTCTTTGCTTCCGGATGACCACGGTCCGTTTCTATCACGAACGGGGCGTAGCTGATAAACATCTCTAGCTGCTTTTCGTCCGGAGAAGGATCAAAGGGAACGGGAAAATTAAATCTGGGATCTTCACTCGAAGTCAGCACCGGTGCTCCGGCCTTCTCATAAAGCAACCTAAAACCAGTTGGCCTGTTCAAGAATGTCGCTGTCGGCAACGAAGCACCGTGAATCTTGCAGGGCACTGAGCTGACTGAAACCATGGACTTAGGTCGCGGCAAGGTCAGATGGACAAAAAATGATTGCGGCAGATGACCGGGTTGAACAGCCAGAGGCACGCTTGGATTGCTGGCCGGTGGATTGAAAGCCGATGTGGCGCCAGGAAACGTTTGTGGGTTTGGAGCCAGCAACGAATACTCACGGAGATTGCCTAAAACAAAGCTACTGACATCTGTACCAATTCCGGCCTGATGTTCAAAATGCGCATCGTCCAAGACGGGCATCCATACCTCGAGGATCGCATCTGTCTGTTTAAAAGCCATCGGACCAATCATAGTGATTGCAAGTGGAAGATCAGAAAACTTGACCGCCATAAAGTATCTCCTTTAGTTCCAAAAGTGAATATCTCTCTGCTTGTTGCTGTGGTCGCTGGTCATCACCGTTTCTCCAGCATAAGCACCTTGAACACCAACCTTGATTTGTATAGTGAAGAACGTACAGATTCACAATGTCCCTTTTGTACAATATCGTCACGGTGAGAGCAGGGGCACCTGTTTGACTGAAGACAGATATTCTTCTCTGATTGAAATGGTTAGACGCTCATAAGTCGTTTATTTTTATCCAGAGGTGGAGATACAACATCTGCATCGCTGACACTCCAGTCGGCACTTCATGCAGATATTGGGCGGTCACTTTGAGCACGTGGCCAAACCAATAGGATGGATCAAGCTGGGTGAAGTCGGGCACCTAAAGCGCGTCCGTCAGTTACACACATACTGTGGGCCAGCCTCCAGCCCTGGACCGGGGTACAAGCGTTGCGGTGTACCTAGCACTGTTGAAAGAAACCTTGATGGGCAGTATTTGGTCTGCCCTTTAGGAACTACCAGGTGAATACTAACCTCTAATGTTTCAGAAGATAACGGGCCAAAATTTATCGGTCCAAGAGAAGCTGTTACTTTGTAATGAGCAGGCCATTGCTATCCAATGATTGCTGAGCTAGCTAAAGTCTAAAATAAGATTATGTTTGCTGATTTGCAATTGTGCAGTGGACCAAGAGGTACCTGTTTTCCCGGGGGCTCAATCTTCAGTTTGAGCTTAAGATCCAGCATGTCGCCCAGTCTCTTGAAATCGTCTTCAGCTTCCCCATCCCCGCCGGTATAAACAAAAGGGACATAATTGATGAACATCTCCAATTGCTTCTCCTCTGGGGCCGGGTCAAAAGGTGGGTAGTAGCTGAACTTGCGGTCGAGATCAGACGTTAAGACAGGTACACCCGCTCGTTCATAAAGCAGCCGGAAGCCGACCGGACGGAGCTGATAGTTTGATGTAGTGCTCTTTCCATTTTCATAAATCATGCATGAAACCGGATTCAACCCAATCATCCACTTTGGCCTCGGCAGCGTCAGATGGATAAAATAACTCGTTGGCTCATATTTCTTTGGCTCGACAAAATAGGGGCTGCAGACTTTTTTCTGATTCGTGCCGTTGGACTGTCGATCATATGAAGAAGGGTAGTAAGCCGCGGTTGTTGAGGCATACTGCGGCGGGTTCGGATCGAGCAGCGTAAACTCACGGAGTTTGCCATCAAAGATGAAGCTATTAAGATTAGTCCCGATGCCCGCTTGGTGCTTGAAATCTTCTTCAAGCTTCGGGAACCAAACATCCAGAGTAACCCCATTCTGCTTGAATGCCATCGGGCCGATCATGTTGATGGCGAGAGGAAGATCTGACCAGCTATTTGCCATAGCTTCTCCTTGAAAATGAAATAGAAATGTTTTCACAATCGGAACCACCCAAGTAACCGCAATCCAGAAAGCTGTCCATCCAGCACTAGAAAGGACATGCTTCTCATGCACCTGTAAGGGGCTAGAGTGCTCCGACAGTCGTACCAATAGCATCCCTGGTTTTAATAGCATCGCTCTTAAATCAGACTTTTCCAAACACTGAAAACGCGGCCCAATAATACGGATGAGAATAACGCTGCTGTGACCGGACCTCCTGTCTGGCGAGCCTCAGCGCTGCGTTAACCCCGCGGCCAGCCTGAAGATGATGATAAAAACTTTCGATGAGGTCTTTCGTCGCTGCCGAATCAACCGGCCAGCGGCTAGCGATAACTTGCGGTACCCCCGTCGCCAGAAACACCCGGGCGAGACTGCTGGGTTCTCCTAACGTCCGCATTCCGTTGCCCGCGGTTCCACAAGCTGAAAGCACGACTAGCTTTGTGGTGTAGATCTTGGCTCGTCCAAGTCGCACCGCATCCAGTACGTCCGGGACTCCTGCTGAATCTATCTGGCCCAGCAACAATCCTGAGCCATCCCGGGCGAGTAAGGCATGGCCCACATAATGAAAAATATCGGCGTAGGATATTGCTCCAAGAATGGCTGCAGAGTTGGCATCTGAGCCCAAAAGTAGTCGGGCTCCCGGCATCAAGCGGACGATCTCTCGGGCCTCCCTTTCTGCATCTGCAAGGGTGATATTGCCCGCAACCAGGACATGACGGTCGACACCCGCACTTAGCACCGCCCGCGCCGCTGAAATGTACGCTTTGCCCGGCGACAAGGCGATTTCAATCTCGTCACCGAGCAGTTTTCCATCCGGATCGGCTAGCGCCTCAAAGGCTATGGCATCGAGCATTCCATCCGTTTCTATCAATAGGCGCTTGTGAGACCGGACCAATGCCGCTAATGGCCCAATCAGAAGGTCGTAGAGCCGACGCTGTTCAAACGCCAGTTTTTGTTCGTCCGATGTCCAGTCAGCACATTGTTCTGCGAATTCCTGAACCAATAGGGTGAGGTCGTGCGGAGGAATTGCCAGCTTAAAGAATACGGTGCGATTCGAATCCTGATACCAGGCTCCGACCTGATCCTGAAGCAAAACATATGACACCAGTGCTGCATCGCCATCGCCTAACGCAATAGTGCGACCCGCTTTCTGGCTTGCCTGTCCATAAATTCCCCTAGGTAATGGCCCTTTTCCTGCAATATGCCGGGAGACGCGTAGTGGCGCGCTCTTATACCACTCCCATCTCTCGAATGCCTCGAGGGTATCCCTCGCCAGTGCGAATCTGACAAGTGCACGGTAAGAGCGGTCATAGGCTCGGGTCCAAACGATCCGATCCCGTTCGCCGCTAATCGATGACAGGCCCCTTTCCGCAATTTCGACAGCCTTTATCGAGGCTTCTTCGGCCTCATGATTCTGTCCCAAACCAAGAAATGCATCGGATTGTGCTAAATAGAAATCCATCTGAAAAAAACGATTATTGGCCCTTGGTACCCATGGCTCCACATCGCGGAGGTGGCGAGCAGCGCTGGAGAAATCACCCTTAGCGGTTTCGACACGAGCCATGCCGAGTTGGGCCGCAGAGCGCAGAAGATCGAGCGTGTCGCCAACAGGAGCCATGGCGAAGTGTCGTTTGGATTCCTTCAAAAACTGTTCTGCGATTGGCACCTGACCGGTTTGCAACGCCGCATTAGCTACTCTTTGGCACTCAAAAGCCAACATCGCATGATCCCCATCGTCGGCGATAAGGGTGGTGGCCTCGCGACCAACGCTTACCTGCGCGAACCACTCCTGTGAGTCTGCCGTGATCGAATCCAATACTGTATACAAGCCATAACCACGCATTGATGGATACGCGCCTGACCAAAACCTTGCTAGTCCGGCATTTGCCAATCTGGTTGCGGCGGAAAAATCTCCGCTCGTCCATTCCAGTGAGGCTGAGAGCGCGACGCTGCGCAAGTAAAGCACACCGTAGTTGTGCTTTTGAGCCAGATCAATTGCAAGACTCACTCCGGCTTTAGCTGCATTCATTCGACCCATCATGTTCGCACAGATCGCTGCTTCGAGGTCAGTCTGTATGCTCAACCAAGTATATGACCTGCCTTCCAACTCGTGCATCAGATTTTGAGCATCTCGAAGACAAACATCCGCTTCTTGGAGAAAGTGAGAGACATAGATATCTTGGTAACGGGCCCGCAATAGACCAGGCATCAAATTAGAAACCTCAGATAAATGCGCTGACTGTCGCGCTGCAATGCGGGATCCGGCGTAGTCGCCAGCGTCGCTGAGCGCCTGTGACCTTGCCAACGCGATGATTGCAGAGCGCTGTTTAGAACTCCCGTCGAATACAGTGATCATGTCATGCAGCCACGCATCGCCGTGATGTTGCAAAGCGACTTGCGCGACGATTTCTGAGACCTGTTTGATGCTTGATTCCTCCTCAGATCCCAATTTCAGACGGGACATATGCGGCAACCAAGAAGATGTAGCCACGTCCAGATACAACTCAGGTCTCTGGTCTATAACCTCGATTTCTGCGCTGGAATCGCGTTGGTAACGCTCCGCTATAACCTCCGGAGGATCGACGGGCAAGCTGCTTTTTTGCTTGTACCTCTTCAATCTCTCTTGTATCGCTTCTCTGCGTTCGCGCGCTTCAGCCGCCCATCCAGAGGACGAGTCGATCTTCAGGTAGGTGTCCCATACGTCCAACGCCTCTGTCAGAGCTTGCATACGCTCACTGACCAGGGCCAGATTGAACCATGCCATCGAGCTTTGCGGATTTCTAGCGGTCACTTCTCTTAACAGGTCGAGGGCTTGGGGCAAGTCGTCTTCAAATCCCGGCGCACTCGATCTTTGGAACAGCGCGCTTGCAAGATCGATTTCGACGTTGTCATCCAGGGGCGAAAACTGGTGGGCCCTTTCAAGGTTGTGTACAGCGTTTGTGTAGTCGCCAAACAGCAACTCGGCCCGTCCTTCTTCGCTCAGCCAAGTCGGGTCCCGCAAGCGACCGCTCCGTTGCTTCGCCAACTTACTCAAGGCTTCCAGCAGGGCTGCTGATTGAGCAACGCGTGGCCCACTGCCACCTCGCTGCTCACGCACAGGGCCATAGGCCGCACCAGGAACGCGCATCTCGAACGGCCTTTGTTCCGTATAGGCTTGAGCCAGCAGCTGCTCGACCGACGGCTGACGGAGGGTCGTCCAGCCCCACCAGCTTGCCGCAGCGAGCACGACGGACGCGGCGGCCGCCCATCGCAGCCACCAGATGAAGCCCGGTTTGTCCGATTTCTGTTCCGGCACCTTTCGGCCTCCACTCCTAGCTGCTAACCATTGGGCCAATTCCCGTTGACCGCTCTTGCTGGCTGTACTGCGCTGGGCGAGCATGGTTTGCTCCGCCTCGGTCAATTCATCCGTAAGCACTTCGCCGGCTTCTCGCAGCAGTCTGCCGCACCAGTCGCAGCCGGCTGCATGCTCTGCGAACTGTAAGGCTGCTGGCTGGTCTAACAAGCCGACCGCCAGATCTGGCCAAACGTCCTCTGGCGGACAGTTGGGGCCGGCCGCAGCCTGCTTCTGTGGCCTTATGTTCCTCAATACCTCGTCGGCCTTCTCGTACTTTTTCGCCATGGATTGGCAGACCTCACACCCTTTCAGGTGCAGATTTGCCTCCGGCAGCGCGGCGCCAGAAGACGTTTTGGTCTCTGATCCGGTGTCCCCGAAGAGCAGCAGCTCCAATTCCTGCTGAGACAGGTGTGCATCCGCTGGTCTCATGACTGCCCTTCTCCCTTCTTTAACGTATTCAGGAGGCGAATACCTTTCGGTGGCTGTTCCCTGGAGTCCATTTGCTCCACAATCTGCTCCCGGAGCGCCTTCGCCAGACGATGGAGGGTGCTTTCCACGCCTTTGGTGGTTAGATTAAAGATAGCCATGGAAGCGATGGCCTCCGCCGAGAGACCCTGCCGATAATAGAGGAAAAAGATGGTGCGGTCGCGCTCGCCGGTCGGTGGCGACGCGCAGATCCCAGTCAGCCACTTCTCAATTTGTTGCAGCAGGACCGCGCGCTCGATCTGTGCCGGCCCGGTGGCGTTACGGTCGCCAACAAATTCCTCGACATCCTCCAGACTCACGTCCTTGGGACGAGGCGCTATTGACCTGAAGTAGTCGAGTGCTAGGTGCTTGGCCATGACCTTCAGCATCCCCTTGAAAGCTTCGGGGTGCTGATGATCAAACTCACGCAGAATCCGGCAGTCGTTCGCGCACAGCTTTGCATAAGTATCCTGTACCAGGTCATCCCTAACTCTGTAGATGTAGTCGCCACATTGGCGGCAAATGCGGGCGATCACCGCAGCAATTAATCTGTCATAGCGCCGGACGAACTCCTCCCAAGCCGCGTCGTTCCCGGCTTCGGCGCACCGCCGGACTAATTCTTCGGTTGAAAGATCAGCGTAGGACATTCTTGCTACGATGGCATTGAAATGGCCCAGATTCTAACATCAATTTAGGCTTGAGTATTGAAATTACTTGGCTACACTGTGATTAAGCTTTTCTAATCACTTGGCGGCTATCGCGCCATGCCAGAACTCAAGGTCCTTCGCACCCTTGGGCAAGCTCGACTCGCGCGCTCCTGACAGCGCGAAGGATCCCGAGAATGCTGGCTTTATCTAGAAATCTTCAGAGCGTTTCAACGGCGAGTTCGCACTACCCTCGGCAATAACAAAAAGGTCACAGGCTCTGGGTGCAGCGCATCCTTAAATTCCCTCTTCTGCCTGCACGCTTGCCGGTAGAACCCCCTGATGTAGCTTGGTTCACTCCGCCTTCTCGGGGTCCTTCGACTCCGCGCCATTGAGCGACGCTATCGAAAGCAGTAACGCTGCGCTGCGCTCCGCTCAGAATGACACCGTGTTGCGGGAAAAGTCACAACCTCTCAGGATGACCCTCTGTTTTTGGATTGCTGTTTTGGGTTGCGTCTTAAAGCCGTAAATACCTAAAGCGCTGCGGCGACGCAGCGAAGCGCCCTTTTGCTCTTCGCCCCCTTTGCTGTATCCTCCTCTTTCACTCCGGAGGAGCCACCATGCTGTATCGCTTGCCGCGCTGGGTCGCGGGTTCGATCTTCGTTCTTCTTACTCTTTTGTTTCCGTGGACGGTGGCGGGCCAGCGCAAGGACCATGCGCAGCAGCCACAAGCTTCTGCTCCGTCCTCTGCGCCAGCCACTGCACCCCAAGCCTCGCAGGTCGCTCCTGAGCTTTTGAAGTCATTGCACTGGCGAGGCATCGGTCCATACCGCGGTGGGCGGACGAAGGCTGCCACCGGCGTTCCTAGCCAGCCCAATGTCTTCTATATAGGCGCTGTCAACGGCGGCGTGTGGAAGTCGGACGACTACGGTGAGACGTGGCGTCCGATTTTCGATGACCAGCCCACCGGGTCGATTGGTGCGGTGGCTGTGGCGGCTTCCGATCCGAATGTTGTTTATGTTGGCAGCGGAGAAGGTTTGCAGCGTCCTGATCTTTCGGTCGGCGATGGCATTTATAAATCCACCGACGCGGGCAAGACGTGGGTGCATCTTGGCCTGCGCGATGGCCAGCAGATTCCGCAGATTGCCGTTGATCCTCGCGATCCGAACCGGCTGCTGGTTGCGGTCGCTGGACATCCTTATGGTCCAAATGAAGAGCGCGGCATATTTCTCTCCACCGACGGCGGCCAGAACTTCCAGAAAGTCCTCTATAAGGATGAAAATACCGGCGGCGCCGATGTGCAGATTGATCCTGTGAATCCTGACGTTGCTTACGCTACGCTCTGGGAAGCGCGTCAGGGACCATGGGAAAATGCTGCCTGGAATGGGACCCAGGGCGGCATCTTTAAGTCTACCGATGGCGGCGCTACCTGGCAGCCGCTGACGAAGGGTCTGCCGGAAGGAATCGTGCAGGCCAATGTGACTATCTGCCGCAGCAATCCGAACCGGCTTTATTCGTCCGTGGCCTCAAAGACCGCGCTGGGCATTTACCGGTCGGATGACGCCGGCGCATCGTGGAAGCTGGCAACGACCGATCCCCGGCCTGCGGGACGCATCGGGGGCGGCGATCTGTCGGTGCCGCGCGTGAATCCACAAGATCCGGATACGGTGATTGTGGCCAGCACCGTGACATGGAAATCAACCGATGGCGGCAAGACATGGACAGGCTTCCGGGGCGCGCCTGGCGGTGACGACTACCAGAACCTGTGGATCAATCCTGATAATCCGCAGATCATTCTTATGGCCAGCGACCAGGGCGCGATCGTTACCGTCAACGGCGGCCAGACGTGGAGTTCCTGGTACAACCAACCTACGGCGCAGATGTACCACGTCAACGCCGACAACGCCTTCCCGTACCGACTGTGCAGCGGACAGCAGGAAAGCGGTTCGGCCTGCATCTCCAGCCGGGGCGACGATGGGCAGGTGACGATTCGCGAGTGGCATCCGGTGGCCGCGGAAGAGTACGGCTACGTGGTGCCTGACCCGCTCGACCCAAACATCGTTTTCGGCGGCAAGCTTACGCGCTATGACCGGCGCACCGGCCAGGCGCAGAACATCATGCCCAAGCCGTTCCGCTCACAGGAATTCAGGGTGCTGCGCACACAGCCGGTGGTATTCTCTCCGGTTGATCCGCACACTCTTTACTTCTCCGCCAACCGCCTGTGGAAGACCGGCAACGGCGGACGAAGCTGGCAGCCCATCTCACCCGACCTGACCCGCAAAACTTTTGACGTGCCGGAAACTGTAGGCAAGTATCGTTCCGAAGAGAGCGCCAAGCCGACGCAACGCGGCGTGATCTATGCGGTGGCCCCGTCTCCGCTCAGCATCCAGCGCATCTGGGCAGGCACCGATGACGGGCTCGTACACATGACCACCGATGGCGGCGCTCATTGGGCCGACATTACTCCGGCCGGCATGAAGCCGTTTCAGAAGGTGGCGATTCTTGAAGCCAGCCACTTCGACGCGCGCGCGGCGTATGCGGCCATCAATACGCTACGCCTTGATGATATGCACCCTCACATCCTGCGTACGCGTGACAACGGCAAGAATTGGAGCGAGATCGTCAACGGCATTCCCGATGGGCCGGTGGATGCCGTCCGCGAAGACCCGAAGCGTAAGGGTCTGCTGTTTGCTTCGACCGAGCGCGCGGTCTACGTTTCATTTGACGATGGCGATCACTGGCAATCCTTGCAGCTGAACATGCCCGCCAGCTCGGTGCGCGACATCATCGTTAAAGACGACGACCTGGTCGCCGCAACCCATGGCCGCGGCTTCTGGATTCTCGACAACATCACGCCCTTGCGCCAGCTTGACGATAAGACTTCCGGAACGGACGCGGTGCTGTTCAAGCCGCAAGCGGCCACGCGCATCCGCTGGAATTTGAATCCCGATACACCGTTTCCTCCGGACTTCCCTGCCGGGCCCAACCCGCCCGATGGCGCCATGATCGACTACTACCTGCAATCGGCGGCCAACGGGCCGGTGACGCTTGAAATCCGCGATGCCCAGGGAAAGACAGTCCGCAAGTATTCAAGCGCCGATTCGCCGGAAGCCGTGGATCCGATGCTGGCCATTCCCACCTACTGGGTGCGTCCCGCGCAGACGTTATCGGCGGCAACCGGCATGCATCGCTTCCTGTGGGACATGCATTACCCGCCAACGCCGGGCGTCGAGGCCGAGTATCCCATTGCGGCGGTGCCCCACAACACTGCGCCGCAAGCCACTTCACCTTGGGTCATGCCCGGCCAATACACGGCGGTGCTCACGGTCAACGGAAAATCTCATTCCCAACCGCTTACCGTGCGCATGGACCCCAGAGTGAAAACCCCGCTGGCCAGCCTGGCAAAACAGGCGCAACTTTCGCGGAAGCTCTACGATGACCTGCTCTGGCTGTCACCGGCAGCCGAAGATGCCTCGGCGGTGCAAAAACAGATCGGCGACCTGAAAAAGAAAGCCCAGGGCGATGTGCTAGCCGCGTTGGACACCTTCGGCCGGAAACTCACCAACATTATGGGTACGCAGACGAGGCGTCCGGCGCCCGGCACTCCCGCGCCTTCGCTGGGTGATATGAAGACCCGCATGTTGACGCTGCTCACCATCCTGCAGGAAACCGATGATGCTCCTACAACCCAGGCGACAGCGGCGGTTGCCGAACTGGAGCAGGGACTGCCGCCGCTGAAACAGCGCTGGCAGAGCATCCAAGCCGACATAGCCGTGCTGAACAAGAAGCTCAAAGATGCCGGCTTGGCGGAGTTGAAGCTGGAATAACCAAAAAAACATCGCCCACGAATAAGATTGCAGTAGAGACGGTGCTCCGCACCGTCTCTGGGTCTTCGCGGCAGCGAAGACCCAAGCGCGCGAATGCGCGTGCGTAAGCCTCGGAAATGCTGGCCCGTAGGCTGCACGACGAAACATATTTGTAGGGGACGCATCGTGCGGCGAACTCTCCAGCAGTGTTTTGGAATCTGATACTGTCATTCAACACAGAACTCCAGACCAAAGGCGATGCGCCTGAGCTTGGGCGCTCAGGCGCAGAGACGGTGCGGAGCACCGTCTCTGCCGTCGTATTTCCCGAATGGTGTTCGGGTCGGATCTACAGGGCTTTCAGCAGTTTCAGCCATCTTGCCCAGGCTTCGGCGCGGCCCTTCTTGTTGGCTTCGTTGGTGTTGGAAGGGTCTTCCCCGGCGCGCATGAAGCCGTGCCCGGCGCCTTCGTAGGTCACCGGATCATACTTCTTGCCGGCCTGCTTCATGGCTTCGATGGTCGGCGGAATCGTGGCATCGACGCGGGCATCGTTGCCGCCGTAGAAGCCATAGACCGGGGCGTTGATGCTGGCGAAATCCTTAGGAGGGCCGCCGTAGAAGACAAACGCCGCGCTCAAATCGGCGCGATTGGTGGCAAAGCGGAAGGACTGGCTTCCACCCCAGCAGAAGCCGGCCACCGCCAGCTTGCCGTTGGCTGCGGGCAGCTTTTTTACGTAATCGGCGACCGCGTTCAAATCTGCAGTCACGATATCCTGGTCGAGCTTGGAGTTGGCTTCGCGGGCCGCATCCACGCTGGGGAAATCGCTGGACCTGCCGCCATTCGGGCCAAAGCCGGAAAGCAGGTCGGGGACAATCGCGATGTATCCGTTGGCCGCCAGTTGATCGCCGGCGCTGCGCGCCCAATCACTGAGCCCGAAGATTTCGTGGACCACCACCACTGCCGTGGCCTTCTGTTTGCTTTCAGGATAGATAACAAACGCATGCACCACGCGGTTGTCATGTTTGATCTGCACCCATTCCTGGTGCCGGGGGGATTTTTCCAGTGACTGCTTCGCCCACTCCTGCGCTGACACGAATGGCAGGCAGAACAGCAGTACCGCTAGAGAGAGGAGTGTCTTTTTCATGGCAAGAGTCTAATTTGATTGGCAGGGTCTCGACAAATCAGGAGAATTGCCAGTATTGCCAATACTGGCAATTCCTAAATCTCTGTCGCGATACAATCTTCTGTTACACATTATCCGTTGAAACAGGCAGGGGCCGTTGCATGACAATCATCCCATTCGCCGGGGACAAGCTTTCCGGCACGGCAGCCACTCCGCCGGTCGCCACGAAGGTCCGCACCGAGAACCTGATTCACGGCGGCCATCTGGTCGATGACTACCGCTGGCTGCGCGAGAAATCAGACCCTGGTGTGGCCCGGTATCTTGAGGCCGAGAATGACTACGCTGATGCCGTCATGCAGCCCACCGACTCCCTGCAAAAGAAGCTCTATGACGAAATGATCAGCCACATCAAAGAGACCGATGATACGGTCCCTTTTAAGAGCAACGGCTATTTTTATTATTACCGCTGGGAGGCCGGCAAGCAGTATCCGATTCTGGCGCGCAAGAAGGGCAGTCTGGCGGCGCCCGAGGAAGTTACCCTCGACGTCAACGAACTGGCCAAAGGCGAAGAGTTTATGTCTCTGGGGCCGGTCCGGGTCAGCGAAGACAGCAACCTGCTGGCATATTCAACGGACAACACCGGCTTCCGCCAGTATCGCATGCATGTGCGTGACCTGCGCACCGGCCAAGACCTGCCCGATACAGCTGAAAAGACCGGCTCCCTCCAGTGGGCCAACGATCATCAGACACTGTTTTACACCGTGGAAGATCCAGCCAAGCGGCAGTACCGTCTCTACCGGCACAAGCTGGGTTCCGCCGCCCCGGATGACATCCTGGTCTATGAAGAAAAAGACGAGCGCTTCGCGCTCGCAGTTGAGAAGTCGCGCAGCAACAAATTCCTCTTCCTGGTCAGCGGCAGCCACACCACTTCGGAGGCGCGCTACCTGGATGCCGATACACCCACCGGCGACTGGAATGTGATCGCGCCCCGGAAGCAAGACAATGAGTATTATCCCGATCACATGGCCGGGAAGTTCTACATTCGCACCAACGACACGGGACGCAATTACCGGCTGGTGTCGGCGCCCATCGCCGACCCTGACCGCAAGAACTGGAAGGAAGTGGTCCCCACCCGCGCCGATGTCATGCTGACTGACTTCGAGCCGTTCGAGGATTTCTACGTCCTCTACGAGCGTGAGAGCGGCCTGCCGCAGCTCACGGTGGTCAGCAACCACGGCGGCCCGCAACATCGCATCTCTTTTCCCGAACCGGCCTATTCAGCCGGCCCCAGTAACAATGACGAATACAAAACCGGCGCCTTCCGCTATTTCTACCAGTCTCTGGTCAGCCCGCCTTCGGTCTTCGACTACGACGTGAAAAAACATACATCCACTCTGCTCAAACAGAACGAGGTCCCGGGCGGCTTTGTGGCCGCGAACTACAGGTCCGAGAGGGTCTGGGCGGTGGCTTCCGATGGCGCCCAGGTCCCGGTTTCAATCGTTTACCGCAAAGACCTAAAGCGAGCTGACGGATCGAACCCGCTTTACGTCTATTCCTACGGTTCGTACGGCATCAACGTGCCGGTCAACTTCAGCGCAGCGCGGATCAGCCTGCTCGACCGGGGCGTAGTCATGGCCTACGCGCACATCCGGGGTGGCGGCGAATTGGGCAAACCCTGGCACGACTCCGGAAGAATGCTGAACAAGATGAATACCTTCACCGACTTTATCGCCGTCACCGAGTATCTGGTGGCGAACAAGTACGGCGCCCGCGACAAGATTGCCATCGAAGGCGGCTCGGCCGGCGGACTGCTGATGGGCGCGGTCACCAATCTGCGCCCCGATCTGTTTAACGTGGTTATCTCCCATGTGCCGTTTGTCGACGTAATGAATACCATGCTCGACGCGTCGCTGCCGCTGACGGTCGGCGAGTATGAGGAATGGGGCAACCCTAATGAGAAGGTGGCGTACGACTACATGTTGAAATATTCGCCGTATGACAACCTCAAGAAAGCGGCCTATCCGAAGATCCTGGTCAAGACTTCGTTCAACGACAGCCAGGTCATGTACTGGGAGCCGGCAAAGTATGTGGCCAAGCTGCGGACCCTGAAGACCGACGACCATCCGCTGCTCTTGAAGACCAACATGGCCGCCGGCCACGGTGGAGCGTCAGGACGATACGACGCATTCAAGGAAACAGCCTTTGACTTTGCATTTATCCTGACGCAGCTAGGGGTGGAGAAGTAACACGGGCCGCCGCAGGGCGCTATTCGCGTTGCCCCGTTGCGGGTTACGTTCGGCGGCTGGCCTGCCAAGAGCTTAATGGCCTTGGTGTTGTCCTTCGGTACGCGGTCAATGAGCAGCGAAAACGGATCGATACCTGCATTTTCCGGCAGCGTCGCAGTCGTAAATGTGAACTTGGAGTTGCGCGTAGTGATGTGCATCCGTTCGCGGTAGAGAGTATCACCGTACTTTTTGCCTTTGGGCGGCTTGGCAAACGCGCCTATGTCGATCCAATCATTGACCGGGACCTCAGTCTCATTGCCTTTGGCATCGGCCTTGAACTTCCGGGTTTCGACGTCGATGGTAATGTCGTACTTGCCGTCTGCCCGCTTCTGCGCGGTCGCCTCCAGCGTGCGGTTGGAAAAAATCGTGATGTCTTCGAACAAGTC
>DATMNZ010000144.1:0-19550 GCA_035568495.1 Saccharimonadales bacterium (SeqCode)
ATAGCTAGCAGGCACAATCAGAGCACGACTTCCCTTGCATCGCATCCCAACCCTCTCGCAAGATGATCGGCAGGAGCAACAGCGCGGCGCTGGGGTCAACCCAGGCGATTTTGAATATCGCGTTGACGGCCAGGCCGCCCAATGCGATCCAGGCAAGATACGCGCACATTGAACTCTGGACTGCATCGGCCTTCAAAGAGCCGCTATTGGTTTTCGCAGCCAGGCTTCTCTTTTGGGCTGAGAGCCAAGGCATGAAAATGCCGGCTGCCAACAGCAACCCGATGCCCAAGTAACTTGGCCCGGGCCGAAAGCGCGGATCCGCCAATGCCAGGACCGAGCTTCCCAGGATGAATGCAGCCAGAGCGAACAGCAAAAGCCCGGTGCTTCGAGCGGCCCTCTTTTCGTCCAGGCGCGCGGATTGATTGAAGCGCAAGAGCACAACCAAGGCCGACCCCAGCTCAATACCGCTGTCCATTCCGAATCCCAAGAGCGCTACGCTATGGGAACGCAGAGCGGCGAAGATCGCAACAGCGGCTTCCGCGCACATCCACGCAATCGTGATCCGTTGAAGCGATGCGACCTGTTTCTGATACTGGGACAGGAAATCCGGCATCAATTCATCCAATCCGAAGTGTCCAATAGTATCCGTTGACTCAACAGCATGTCGGCCGCGTTGGCATCGAAAGACTGCATAGCAATCCAGGAAAACGCAGCCATTCGCTGTGCCTGGTTCTGTAGGGAGTTCGCCAACTGGAGGGCTTCCTGAGGGTTTCGCCACCAGAGCAAGGGGAGCGCCTGGACGATGAGTTCTTCTCGCTGGCTGGATGGAAGTGTAGTCCTTCCGGCTTCAACAGCGCGCCTCGCGCGATCAATGGCCTGCGGCGGATGTGACAGCCACTCAAAACGGGCCAAGCGTACCTGTTCCAGTGGGTTGGGGTCGTTCTGGGCCGCAGCATGCTTGAATGCGAAGCGAAAAACCCGCTTCTCCAGGAGAGAAAAAGATTGGGGCAGTTGCTGCCGGTTCTTTTCGAAAGACGCCCGCAAAGCAAGAAGCAGTTTGGCGGCATCCTGAACATCCACGGCGACCACCGATTCGCAGGCCAACATGACTACATCGGCATGCAGATATAGCGTGTCGAGGTTCTGTGGCTGCGCAAGTTCCTCCACCAATCGACTCGCTGAGAGAGGGGTGATGACAGCCGCAATCGCCGTGATGTTCGACAACAGTTCGACGCGCCCGGGTCCTGAATTG
The DNA here is from genome assembly GCA_035568495.1 of Saccharimonadales bacterium (SeqCode). Classification (GTDB taxonomy): domain Bacteria; phylum Acidobacteriota; class Terriglobia; order Terriglobales; family Acidobacteriaceae; genus Angelobacter. Next base: position 1,253 of record DATMNZ010000144.1, read on the forward strand.
ACGATATTGTCGAGCAGGCGGTTGAGTACCTCGGGTTTCGGGTCGCCCGCCCTGGGGCTCGATTGTGCTGCGATCAGATAGATCAGCAGTGATATCGGCGATGGACGTCCAGATTGCAGCCGGGCGACAGCTTGCCGCGAATGCGCCCGGCTCCATACGGCGAAAGTCATGGCCTGAAGCGGGCCTTCCACACTCTGCCCGCCGGCGTTTTTCAGGGAATCGGCGGCCTCCAGCCATGCTGCTGTATCCGGGTCTTTCGCGATTTTTCCGCGAACTTCGTCATAGGCCGGATCGCCAAACAGCGCGAGGGCCGGCATGAGTTCGGCGGCAGCCACAATCGCAGCGTCTGGGGCGGAACGCTGGTACGCATCGAGGGCCATGGCGAGATAGGGATGGCGCTTCATCGGTTCAACCCGCGACGTCTTAGCTCGCGGCGGCGACGTGGCGACGAGCACTCCTTCTCCGAAACCAAAGGGGGGTGTCAGAGTCATCAGCCGCTGCCGGCTGGCCTGGGTGATATCCACCTGATCGAACACGATGCCGCCACCTCGGATGCGCATCACCTGGCCGCTGTTCCCCGGCACGGGAATCTCAAAGTGAAATGGCGTGGTTTCGACATCATGGACCATCTCCGCCCAAATTGCCTTAGGTTCACGCCGTCCCGTTCGCGGCAATGCCTGTATCTTGAGGGAATCGATCAGTTGACTCAGCGTGCCTTCCTCGCGGAACCGCTCCTTGTAAGCTACCGCCATAGCGCGGGCGGCATAGATTGCGCGCAACTCGGCAAACCGGGCATCCTGATTGACGACCTGGACCAGCGCCGGAACAAGGTATTTGTTGGCAATCCGGAGCTTGGCATCCATGAGCGCTCGTTGGTCCTCCGGACTTGTGGCATGTCCGGTAAACAATCGCTCGATGTTCAAGCGAACATCCAGCAGGCAATCGGCGATCTCAACATCCGTCCCAATAATTCGCGCGGTACATTCGCCGGGGACGATCCACACGCGCCATTCCGATCCTGCATTGGCAAGCGGGCCCGCGAGTTCCTCAGCCCAATACTTCTTGCCAACATCAGTGGCCGGGTCCGAGACTTCCCAGGTCACGCGCTTGAGGAGCAGGTCCGCCTCCAGCAGCGCGCGCCCGGCATCGGTCTGGCCCAGCATCGGATCGGTAATGCGTTCCGGCTCTTGCGGGTTAAGATTCACCCACCAGGCGCTGTCAGGAAGCATGAGTGCGGTGGCGAAGGCGGCGAGAGAAGCACCTGCCGGTGCCGAGGCGCCCTTCTTCTCCGGTGCGAAGCTGGCGCGGAATTGACGGGTTTGGTTGGGCGCGGCAACATCGGAGATATAGTGAAGCCGCACGGACGTGAGATCAATTCCTCCCAGGTCGGCATCCGGCAGGCCCAGCGTGTTCAGCACACTCTTGGCGGCTTTGGCGGCGGCGGTTTCTACCAGTTTGGGCGCCACCTTTTCCCAATCCGTCGGCGGAATGACGGGCCCCGTCTTGACCTTGCCTTCAACATCAAACGCCATGGGTCGAATATCGCCGCCACCGCATTGCTCAGGAGGGCCAGCGCACCATTTGGGGAGCGGTTGAGTCATCTGCGGCTGCAATACGCGATTCAACTGCTGGCGAACGACTTCCGCGCGGTCGGCAATTGCCTCGTGACCACTCGGGGCCGCATAGGTGAGCGCGTCGACCACTGCATCCAATGTTCCTCGCGGGATGCGGCGCGGCTGTTCGTGCAGCCTATCGGCCTGAAAGCGGCCTATGGCCCCGGTCACGAGCCGGGCAATTTCTGTCGTCTGCGCCCGCCTTTCCGGCCCGGGAATGTCGGGCCCATGGCCACTCAACAAGTGTCCAACCAGGTTGTAGCGATTCGCATGGGTAACGCTGTCGGCCAGGGCATGCAGATATTGGCCGAAGTAGATCTTCGAGGTCTCCTTGTCTGGAGCATCTCGCGCGCGATCATATAAGTCGACCAGGCGGCGCTGCACCATCTGCCGATAGCTCCTCGCGACAGCTTCAGGTTCGTCCAGAAGGCGAGTGGATTTTGCCGGTGCGTCGCAGCAGCTTACGTAGGAAGGAAGAGAATGCCACAGGGTCCCCCGCTCAAACCACCATCGATCTTTGATCGATGCTGTCTCAGGGAAGGGCGATGTTTCGGCGTTTTCGTCGAGGCTCTGAGACGCCTTGGCAATGAGGAGGGCATCACTCTGGGACAGCCCTGAAGCAAGGCAGATAGCGTAGACCCCATAGAAATGCATGTCGACTTCAGATGCGCCGGCATCTGAACACAGGAGCACAATTGCCGTTAAGCAGACGGTGATCCAACGCTGTAACATACTCAGCGTCCGTCCCGGATCTTCTTCACGTCCTTCTCATAGCTTTCGAAGTAGCTGCGCGCTGCATCGGCCGGGGCGGGCCGTTTCGGAAACCCAACGCAGACACCATTGAGCACTGCGCCCTGACGCTCCGAAATGCTGGCCGGCTTGTAGGTCTGGGCCGGATTTTCGTTCTTGTAACGGCTGACGACTTTGTTGTTCCGGTCGAACTCATCGAGAGTGGCCAGCGTGTATTGCCCCGTAGGACAGTTGAAGACCTCACCGATGAGCCAGTTCTGGCCGGTCGCCAACTTCTCCTTATAGGTCACCACGACGGCATTGTTTCCACTGGCGCGATAGGCCGAATCCAGCGATATGGAATACTCGGCTTCTTTATCGAACCAATACAAGAACCATTGCCCTGGCGGTTTGGCGCCGCTGGCGATCGTCGCCGCTAAAAGCAGTACGACAAGAGCTGTTGCCCTGTTCTTCATGTCACCCTCCCCCTCATCCAGGCCGCTCGGGCCAAGGCGACTCGCCGAAATGACAATAGCGGCAAACGAAACCGCCAAAAGTCAACGGCTAACGCCTTTCCCGTGCGCGTGTGATATGCCGCGAATGTCAGGAAAGGATACAGCCAAAACGGTTCACCCTGTGAGTTAATTCTTCCGGATGGGGAGGCGGAGATTCGTCATTTGGCCGCAGTCACCGGCCGTGACAGAGCAGATTGTTAAAGTGCGATCAAACGGACCACCCGGCTGCATTGCTCATCATGCTGCTTCCGGGCTGCCGGGACAGCAGCATCCCGGAACTCCCATGGTGCTTGCAGCGGCATGTGGCAGATCGTCTGTCCGGCGGCCAAGATCAAGCACTTCGGAAAGCGGGCCTATGTCGAATGCAGCGCTCAGTCTTGTGAGTTGCAACAGCGCTTCGACCCGCGGCTGCAGGTTCACGAGCTTCAATTGTTTGCCGGCTGCATGCGCGCGGGCGCGTAGGTCAACGAGAGCGCCTAATCCTGCAGCGTCCATGGCCGCGATGCCGGCCAGATCCAGGACTACGACCGTCGCCTCGCCTTGAGTCAAAACAGCGTTTCGCAGGCCGTCGTCACTGCCAGTCCCGATTCGCCCAGTGCAGTGGAAAACCGCCACCGCTCCGAGGTCCTTCATGGTGAAATTCAACATTGTGTTCTCCTGCTTGCCGCCCGATACTTTACACACAGCGACCTGAAATTTGGTCCGGCGGCCCCAGTGCTTTTCGCAACATATATAAAGACGTTTAACAATTAGATTTATTACCTGCCCTCAAAGATTTATTTTATTTGGCGGCTGTTAAAACATGATGAACAGAACACCGGCAAACGAGTGCTGCGACCAGGAAGTTTAGTAATCCTCAAAAATCTGGATGCAGTGTTAGAATCGTCTCGGTTGCGCTGGGTTTTCGGGCGCCCTCTTACTCAGAAACAAGCACAGCGTAACGTGGCCCCAACCAAGACCTTTGAAACACAGAGGAACAGAGGTAGCAGAGGATTTTTGGGGTTGTGAAGAGGGCCGAGAAATCGCCGACGGACCGCGAAGGTTTTGATGAATAGCGACACGGAAACAAGAAGAAGCTAATATGGGCGTTGCCAGTTTGACGGACCCAAAAGATCTTGACGTCGCGTATCTGCGTGCGCTCGAAGCTGAGAGCATTCACATCTTGCGCGAAGTAGCGGCCGACTTCGCCCGGCCGGCGTTGCTGTATTCCATTGGCAAAGACTCCTCCGTATTGTTGTGGTTGGCGCGCAAGGCCTTTGCGCCCGGCGACTGTCCTTTTCCTCTGCTGCACATCGACACCACTTACAAATTTCAGGAAATGGTCGAATTCCGCGACCGCACCTGCCGGGAGCTGGGCCTCCGGCTGCTCGTCCACACCAACCGGAACGCCATTGAGAATGGTACCAATCCGTTCAAGCTGGGCACCGCGAAGTGTTGCGGCCTGCTCAAGACCAAGGCCTTGCTCGATTCCCTGGCCGAACACCATATCGACGCGGCCATTGGCGGGGCCCGCCGCGAGGAAGAACGCTCACGGGCCAAGGAGCGTATCTATTCGGTCCGCGATGGCTTCGGCCAGTGGAACCCCAGAAACCAGCGGCCTGAATTGTGGAACCTGTTCAACGGCCGCATCGAGGGCGGAGAAACCATGCGCATCTTCCCGCTCTCGAACTGGACCGAGCTGGACGTCTGGCGTTACATCGAACTGGAGAACATTCCCGTGGTCCCCCTCTATTTCGCCAAAGAACGCGAGGTGCTGGTGCGCGGAGAGATGCTGCTGCCCATTGAGCACGGCCTTCCGCTGCGTGACGGGGAGCGGACGCAACGCGTACTCTGCCGCATGAGGACCCTGGGATGCACCTACTGCACAGGCGCCATCCGTTCCAGCGCCGATACCGTTCCCAAGATCATCGAAGAGCTACGGAGGGCGATTCGTTCCGAACGTGAAAACCGGATCATCGACCACGATCAGGATGGCTCCATGGAACTAAAGAAGCGGGAAGGATACTTCTAGTGCCGGCCATCGAGCTACTGCGGTTCCTGTCAGCCGGCAGCGTGGATGACGGCAAGTCAACGCTGATCGGGCGGCTGTTGCACGATACGGGTTCAATCTACCAGGACCAGTTTGCGTCGCTGCAAAAGGCCTCGCCCATGAACGGCAATGGAGGCATCGACTTCTCCCTGGTGACCGATGGGCTACGGGCTGAGCGCGAGCAGGGGATCACCATCGACGTTGCCTATCGTTATTTCGCGACCGCGCGGCGCAAATTCATCATCGCCGATTCGCCCGGACACGAACAATACACGCGCAACATGGCCACCGCCGCCTCCACCGCCAATCTGGCCGTGCTGCTCATGGACGCGCGCAAGGGACTGCTTCCACAGACCTGCCGGCACGCGGCCATCGCGTGGCTTCTGGGCATTCGCAGCTTCATCGTGGCGATAAATAAGATGGACCTGGTGGAATTCCGCGAAGAAGTGTTCCGCGACATCGCCGGCCAGTTCACCGGTTTTGTATCGAAGCTTGGCAGCCCGCGGCTGCACTTCGTCCCCACCTGCTCCCTGAGCGGCGATAATGTGGTCACCCGCTCGGCGCGAACTCCCTGGTTCGATGGGCCTACACTGCTGGAACACCTCGAAACCGCCCCTATCGTTGGCAACGGCGTACCTCGCGGGTTGCGGTTTCCCGTCCAGAGTGTCCTGCGTTCTGCGACATCTTCCCCCCTTTCTTCCAGAAGATACGCGGGCCAGATCGCTTCGGGAATCATGCGCCCCGGAGACCTGGTCACCGCTCTCCCTTCCGGAAGGACCACACGAATCACGTCCATCCGCGTAGGTGACCAGGAGATGGAGTCGGCCACGCCGCCGCTCTCCGTCAGCGTGGCGCTCGAAACCGAGCTCGATATTGGCCGCGGGGACATGCTGGCCAGCCCTGATTCTTTGCCGCAAGTGACCCGGCGCCTTCCGGCGATACTGCTATGGATGAGCGAACTGCCCATGAAACCCGGCAGCCCTTATTTGATCAAGCACACCACCCGCTTTGTGTGCGGCAGCATCGCGCGGCTCATCGCGGTGATTGATCCCACCACGCTGGAACGGCGCCCGGCCAAGACCCTGGGCATGAACGAATTTGGCCACGTCGAAATCGAGACCCATCAACCGCTGTACTCCGATCCCTATGGCGAGAACCGCGTGACTGGAGCGTTCATCGTTGTCGATCCCATCAGCAATGAGACGCAAGCAGCGGGAATGATCGAGCCTGAAAGCGGGCGGCAGAATGGCAGCGTGATCGGCGAAGAAACCGGCAGATCGCAGGGACTGACCGTTTGGTTCACGGGGCTTAGTTCCGCGGGCAAGAGTTCCATTGGCCAGGCCGTTTACGAAAAGCTCTGGGCCCGTGGCCACAAAGTGGAATGGCTGGATGGCGACATCGTCCGTCAGCACCTCAGCAAGGGCCTGGGCTATGACAAGAAAGACCGCGACGAGAACATCCGCCGGATCGGATTTGTGGCTGAATTGCTTACCCGCAATGGCGTCATTGTGATCGTCTCCGCCATCTCACCCTACCGCGCGGTGCGCGAAGAGGTGCGCAAGCGGACCGGCAATTTCCTCGAAGTGTACGTTTCCGCGCCGCTTGCAGTATGCGAGCAGCGCGATCTGAAAGGCATCTACCGGCGCGCCCGTGCGGGCGAGATTCACGGAGTCACAGGCGTTGACGACCCCTACGAACCTCCGTTGGCGCCGGAAGTCGAATGCCACACCGATTCTGAAACACTCGCTGAAAGCACCGCGCGCGTTCTGCGCAGAGTGGAAGAATGGCTCTTGGCCCGAACAGCGCAATCATCCTAGAAACTCCAGGGGCCTTGGTTTTGGCTAAGACGCAGAGACGGTGCGGAGCACCGTCTCTACAGCCGCGGTTATTTCCGGACTCCTCAGCCCCTGGTGTTTCTCCATTGGAAGGCGCTTACTGGAAGTACTTCCGCTTTGCCAGCCTCTTGACCGCTACCGCCGGAGTGGGCAGACCCACTACATCGGGGTTGAATCCGCCGCCCGCGGACCCAAAGAAGAGAAAGCTGAAATCAAATCCATTCTGCGTCTGTGCGATGCCGTGGCAACCCTGGCAGCCGCCACTCGACGTCATCCCCGGCGGCGACGTATAGGAATCGACCACGTTCACCTGGTTCCGGATGTTCGTCAGGACCCCGTTCGCGATCGGCGGGAACCCACGAAACAACTGAATGCCTGGCTGGCTGCTTTCCACGACAATATTGGCAAGATAGAAATCGGGACTGCTTTCGTTACTGGTCGGCACCGCCTGAATTCCTGCTAGAGTGTAGTACTGCCAGACGAAATTCTGGCTAAAACCGGGCGTCTGCTTCATGGCGGCCAGGGCCTGGTTATTGACGGTCGCCACTCCAGGAACGATAGCAACCGGCTGAGTTACCGGAACAATTGAAGGAACGGCGCCGACCGGCAGAGGGGTCAGAATCCCATTGGGATCGGCGAATGGCTTCTGCGTATTGAATGGTCCGTTGGGCAGATTGATCTGGGGGTTGTTCACGGTCTGGCCCGTCGGCGGGAATGTGGTCGTGGGGGGCGTAGTGTACGCAATCGTCTGGTACTCCGGCACGTAGTAGAGGCCGGTGGGAGACGGCGGCGCGGTCGCCTGGTTCTGAAGGTCATCCACTTGTTGGAACGTGGCGAAGGTAAACGCCGGATAGTTAGGCGACTTGTGAATGATATGCAACGCAATCAATGCATACATGGTTGTGTGTGCAACCGGATTGGCGTCGGTGCCCGAGTAGGTAATCACGGACGCGGTATGGTAACGGTATTGCTGCGCCGTTGGTATCGAACTCAGCGGTCTCCAGGCGGCCTTCACCTCCACGGTGCCCGTGGGCAAGGTAATGGCCGGCGAAAAGTGGAACGGGGGGAACTGGGGCTTCAGCCCGGCATAGTTGGAGTTCACAAAACTCCACTCGTACTGATTCACCTTGGCCTCGAACAGGACTTGAGCATCATATTGGGGCTGGGGTTTACCCGGCGTCTTCGGAAAGAACAAGACATTTTGCCCAATTTCCGTGGCCTCATCGAGGTTGTTGAAGTTGTGGTAAGGCACGGTAATGCTAGGCGCTATCTTGCCCTTGGGAACAACAGGGCTCACGACATACGTTGGCGTGGAGTTCCAAGGTTGCGGTGGAACGCCGACGCCCTTGGCATTGTACGGAAAAAGTTCGACCCGGTGCTGATAGGTCTCCCACAGCAAAGGCCCGAAGGCCCCTTGCCCCGATGACGTGAAACTGCCGCCCGTGGTGCCTCGTTGCGACTTGTTGGCCGGCGAAACCGCGGAGATGAATTCAAGCCATGCGAACGTTGCCAGGTCCTGGGCCGACGGAGCTGGATTGCGGTAGACATCCACCGGGATCAAGGGCGCCGGGTTGGTCATGTCCGTCACCTGGATGGTCCGGCCCGGGTTCACTGGCGGACCAAACGGCGGTGGCCCTTGTGACCAAACGGGCACGCTGACGAAAAGTCCCATCAGTGCGGTGGAAATCGTGAGTGCCATTCCATACAAGCGGCCAAATTTCTTTCTTTGAATCATTGCTGCCCTCCAAATGTTTTTTTTTGGGATATTGAATCCCATGCGGCGGCGATCTGAGGCTTATTCAAGCTCTTCACTTTCTCAACACTCTTTCTTCCTTCTCCCGGTCCTGAAGCTCTTCTCGCTCAGAGGCCGCCATCGCTGTCTTGGGATTCTTGTATTTAATTCAGTAAGCGCAAAGCATCATCCAAAGGGACCATAAGCGAACAGAATCTCATCCCATTAAGAACTTCTAAGATTGAAGCCGAGGCAACGCAAAACAAATAGAACATGATCGTCCGTCAGTATTTAGCTCCAAAGAATTGACTCTCGTCCAATGTTGCTCGATAATACCGCTCACTTTGTCCATACCTGTCCCAAGACGCAGCGGCAGCCAGAACCAACCCGAGATGCCGCTCGATACCCGCTTCGGCCGGTTTACTCTTTGCGCTTATCAGGCGTCGGATGGAAGCGAACCGATTGCCATGATTTCCGGCGAGGTGCGCGGCGTCGAGCACCTGCCGGTCCGCGTTCACTCCGCCTGCTTTACCGCTGAGAACATCGGCTCCCTGCGCTGCGATTGCCGGGAGCAACTGGATTTCGCCATGGGCTACGTGGCCCGTGAGAGTGGTGTGGTTATCTACTTGCACCAGGAAGGCCGGGGCATCGGCCTGGCCCACAAGATCCAGGCTTACGCCCTGCAGGAACAAGGACATGATACGGTGGACGCCAACAGCCTTCTGGGCTTGCCCGAAGATGCGCGCACCTACGAAGACGCGGCCTTGATTCTAGAGGATCTGGGTGTGCGCTCCATCCGGATGATTACCAACAACCCGCACAAGATCGCCTCTCTCGAACAGCTGGGGGTGGCCGTAACCGGGCGAATTCCGGTGGTCATTCCCGCCAACCATCACTCGGAACCGTATTTGCGAACCAAGTTCACGCGCATGGGGCACATTCTCTGATGAGCGCCAGCGGAGGGCCGGTCCGTTTTGTAATCCTCAACGCTGCCCGCACCGGCAGCAATTATCTATGCACGGTGCTCAACTCGCACCCGGAAATACTCTGCCATCACGAGATTTTCAATCCCCACGTCGTGGGAGTCGCCCGTCATCTGCAGGTCAACGGTTTCCAACTGGGCACCATCGAAGAACGTGAACGGGACCCGGTCACCTTCCTGCAGCACGTCTGGAAAACCGGCCTCGAACATACCTGCGTGGGATTCAAGCTGTGCTGGCGGCAGCACGAGATTGCCTACCGCGCCGTTTTGGACGATACCAGCGTGCGCAAGATCGTGCTCAAGCGCCGGAACCGCGTCAAGACCTTCATTTCCCTGCTGCGGGCCAGGGAAACCGGCGAGTGGGTGATCTATGAAGATTCCGCTGCCACTCCGCAGAATCCCAAGAATCCAAAGATTCATGTGGCCCACGCCGAGTTGCTGGACAACATCGAGTTCAACGAACAGTACTATGCGGAAATCGAGTCAATCCTCGGGCGCACCGGCCAAAAACACCTGACATTGTTCTACGAAGACCTCTCGTCGGAAGCCGCGCTTGCAGGCACGCTGGAATTCCTGGAAGTGTCCCGGCCCGATCCTCGCCTGTTGCAGGGATGCACGCGCAGGCTCACCACCCCATCGCTTAAAGAAATCGTCTCCAACTTCGACGAGTTGAGCGCGGCATTAAGCGGCACCCCCCTGCAAACCGAGTTGCACTCAACGGAGGCCTGAACGATATGCTCCGCATCGTGTGCGGCCTGGTAGGCGCTCCGGACGAGGCAACCGACCCGCAACTCGCCTGCCGGGCGCGCGATCTTACCGTCTCCTGGCTGCGCTGGGGATATTTTGGCGACATCCTCGAAGACAGCAATATCGACGCTCTGCTGGCGCGCGCGGTGCAAAGAGGATATGACTACTGCCTGGTGCAAGGCTGGGGACATATCCTGGCGGAGCATGCGAGCCCGAACGGTGGACAGTCTCACAGCTTCTTCGAAGCGCTCCCTGACTGGATCGCCGGCGCCCGCTTCTGCCTGGCGGGCGTGGCTGACCGGTGCCTGCTGGCCGACCTGGCTGCCTGGCAAGCGCTTGGCCGCCCCTGCTCCACAAATTTCCCGATCACCGATTTCGGTCCGGAACTCTCCGGTTATCTCATCGACCTGAAGCCGGACCTCAGCGCGGGCGGGCCTTTTCTCCGGTCTCTCGATGAGCTATGCGAGAAGGCGGCACGCGGAGTTTTCGTCCTCAACTACGAACCTTACGGCGATGTGGAGGAAACGCCCGCCAACTTTCATGCCCCGCTTTCCGCGTTGTATAGCGTGGCGGCCGGTTTCAAGCCCAACCGTATCCTGCAAACCCATGGGTTCGACACGCACACGCGCATGGTGTTTTTCGACTATAGCCGCCAGGCCCTGGCCTTCCGCCGTCTGCTCCACGAAGAGTGGGATGGCCGCGACTATCCCCGCTTCCTGCAAAGCGCCTTTCCACGGATGGCCGAGGCCGGCACGCACTACTATCTTTGGCCGGGAGCGTCGGCCGAGAGGATGGACTGGCAGGAAATGGAGCGGCTGTGGGCGGCCGAGCTCTCCCGCTGGGGCGGCGCACAAGCCTTCGCGGACCATTGGTCGCGCTATCGAGAATTATGGCACGAGTACGTCCTCCTAAACATCCTCTCGGAGCAGCAACGCTTGCTGGAGGCAATCGACGACCAGGCCGGGTCCGTGATCTGGTGGAGCAACGCGTTTTGCACCGTCTACAGCGCTACCCACTATAGTCTGGAACAGAAGCGGCAAATCTACGAGCAGTGGGCGCGGAGTATCGCAAACAAAGCGCCCCGGCTCTTTCTGTACGGCTCCGATCACAGCAACAGCAGCGTCAATGGTATCGCGGCCGGAGAGTATTGGGACCGGTATAGCGCGCAGGGCGGGGACCCGTTGCTGGGGAGAAGTTTTCATCGCGGCCAGATCCGTTTCTGAGTGATCTGCGACTGGCATTCGAACCTATGAAAATTGCCTTGCTTCAGGAAGAAAGATATCTGCCGAGCTTCCACGGCAGCAACAAAAGCAACCGCGCCCTGCTTGAGGGCCTGGCGCGTGAGGGACACGATTGCCGGGCGCTCTGTTCAGTGGTTCCACTCGGCATGGGCCGTGAAGACGTGAAGTACGAACTGGCCAGGCGCGGTGTTGACCTCGAAGAAAATCCGGCCGGGCTCTATTCCTATTGCTACCGCGGAGTCGATGTTCGCGGTATGCCGAATTGGGCCGGTCACGAAGAGCGTTCGGCCTTCCTGCTTTCTCAGTTGAAAGACTTCGACCCTGACGTCGTTCTCGTCTCCTCCTCCGGCCACTCTTATATGCTGGCGACGGCGCTGGCGTTCGCACCCGGCCACACCGTTTATCTGGCGCACAGCCATGACGACCTGCCTTTCGGACCGCTGGCGCAGAGCATCGACGAACAGCGCACGCACCTGATTCGCCGGGCGCGGGCGGTCGTAACCGTCAGCCACTACTCGCAAGAATATTTCCGCGCTCACGCCGGAATCGAGGCAGTCTGCCTGCGCTTTCCGGTCTATGGCGAAGGACCCTACCCCAACCTCGGATGCTTCGACCTGGGCTGCGTCACGCTGATCAAAGCAACCGCCTCCAAGGGTGTCGACATGTTTCTCGATCTGGCTGCCGGCTTTCCGGAAGTGCAGTTTGCGGCACTACGGTGGCGTGCAAGCGACGCAGCGTTGTCCCGCATGGCGCAATTCGGCAACGTTCAGATCTGGGGGCCCTGCGACGATATCCAGCAGGTTCTGGGCCGCACCCGGGTCCTGCTCGCGCCATCGACGGTGCCTGAGACTTTCGGACTGATTGTTCCGGAAGCAATGTTGCGTGGCATCCCCGTCATTGCCAGCAGTCTGGGCGGCTTGCCGGAAGCAAAACTCGGCGTCGATGCCCTGGTGCCGGTCGACGCCGGTTTCGCCGGGTGGCGCGACGCCCTGGCGCGGTTGCTCACTGACAGAGGCGCTTATGAACGCTGCTCGCAAGACTCCCGCGCAGCGGCCTGCCATTTTGTCGCCGCAATCGATGTGCGCCCGTTTGAGGAGCTGTTTCAGAGTCTGCGCTCCCGTGATTCGCGCTCCCATTCGCCGGGCCTCCGGAGGGTGGCCGTCGTCGATCCATTCGATGCCGGCTTTCTGCTGGCTCAGGAGGTGGTCCGGCGCGGGTATACGTGCGTCAGTGTAGTGAGCAGCGAGCACATTGACCCGGAGATTGTTGCGAAAAGCGACCCGCGGCTGTTTGTCGAGACGATCCAGCACCGCGATGACGTGGGCGCGACAGTCGCCAGTTTGCGCGATCACAGAGTCGGTTGCGTGCTTCCTGGCTGTGAAACCGGAGTGAACCTTGGCGATGAGCTCAGCGAAGCCCTCGATTTCTGCTCCAACCGGACAGCGTTGTCCGCGGCGCGCCGCAATAAGTTTCTGATGGCGGAGGCCGCGCGAAAACACCAGGTCGCAGTTCCAGCCCAGTTCTTTTCCGGCCGGCCCGAAGAGCTGGTGGCCTGGGTTGAAAATAATTCCAGATGGCCCGTGGTCGTCAAGCCCGCGCAAAGCCTGGCGTCAGACGATGTCCGGATCTGCCGTTCGGCCGCGGATATCGCGGATGCGTTTCACGCAGTGGTCGGCAGAAGGAACATTGCCGGCGTGATGAACGACGGGCTGATTGTGCAGGAGTTGATGAATGCCACGCAATATGTCGTCGATACCGTCAGCTATCGGGGCGAGCATTACTTGTCTGGCATCTGGCGTTACGGCCGGCCGGAGTGGGCGCCGGACGTTCTCCGGGCGCTCACCGGCGATGGGCCCTGGCCCGCCTCCGCCGGAAAGCTGAACTGGGCTTCTTTGCGATATGGCGCCATCAGCTCCGTTTCCAAGCAGATTCTCCCGGGGGAAGGCGAAGTGGCCGGGGCGCTGTTCGATTATGCGGCCCGGGTGCTCGATGCCCTGGGGATTCAATTCGGTCCCGCGCACCTCGAACTGATGTGGACTAGCCAGGGTTTACGGCTCGTCGAAGTGGGAGCACGGGTCCACGGTGCGCCCCAGACGCACGCGATGAACCGCATATGCACGGGCGCCAGCCAGGTGGAGCAGACACTGGATATCTTCCTCGACCCGGCGCGTTTTCTGAGCGGCGCGAGACGCTCCTACACGCTGCGGTGGCATGGAATGATGTGCCGCCTGACGCCCTGGCGCGCGGGCTTGCTGCGCGGCTTCCGGGGCCTCGACCGCGTGGAACGGTTGCGCTCGTTTCATGGTGCCTTCGCCATGGCGAAGCCCGGCCAGCGTGTTCCTGGATGCGTGGGCGTCGCGATTCTTCTTCATCCTGATGAGGACGTATTGCAGCAGGATTGTGAAACCGTTCGCCGGCTTGAAAAAGACGATCTCTATCGGATCGAGGAAGAATGAAAGACATTCAAAACGCGCCGCTGAGCGGTTCCCCGCGCCGCCAGAGAGTATGGTCAATCGGCATTTATTCCGGGCCGTCGCCTCTCGCGCTGTCGCCGGCGGCCGTCAATCCGGTGCTCAACGCCGGCGACGTGACCGATGCCGATGCCCTCTTTGTTGCCGACCCATTCCTGTTGCTCCATCGGGACATCTGGTATATGTACTTTGAGGTGCTGCTCCGGCAGTCGCGGCGCGGCGTTATCGGGTTCGCAACCAGCGGTGATGGGCTCCGCTGGAAGTACGAGCGCATTGCGCTGGATGGGCCTTTTCATCTCTCCTATCCGCAGGTGTTCGGCTGGCGCGATTCGATCTATATGTTGCCGGAAACTCTGGGCGCAAACGCGGTCAGACTCTATCGGGCGGCGCATTTCCCCGGCACGTTTGAACCGGTGTGCGATCTAATCGAAGGACAGTGGGCGGACCCCACCGTTTTCTACGATCAGGGACTCTGGTGGATGCTTGCATGTTCCACGCCCTACGAGAACCGGACTCTTCATCTGTTTTCCGCCGAAGAATTGCAGGGACCATGGATTCCGCATCCGCGAAATCCGGTCGTTGCCGACGATCAGCGGGTGGCCCGTCCCGGCGGAAGGGTCCGCCGCGTGGATGGCCATCTGATCCGGTTTGCGCAGGACTGCGTGCCCAGGTACGGGAGCCGTTTGCGGGCGATCGAAATTCTCGAACTCACCCGGGCATCCTACCGGGAAGCCGAGAGGCCGGAGAGCCCGGTCCTGCTGCCGTCAGAAACCGGCTGGAATGCAGTTGGCATGCATCACATGGATGCCCACCAACTGAAAAGCGGAGGCTGGCTGGCATGCGTGGATGGTGACCGGATGCTGCCCGGGTCGATTTCGTCCGTCCCATGAAACCAGCCCCGGTTTGATCATCGAGTGCGTTTTACCTGCAATCTCGACTGAATAAACCCCAGCAACTGACTTCCTATTTCATCAACGGCATACTTTGCGGCCCATTCCGATGCATCAATTCGAATATCCTGTTCCAGGGCGGCGGCAACCGTATCCAGGATATGTCCGCGTTTCCCGGTAATCGGCCCAAATACATTGGGCCTTAAGTCCGCCTCATCGAAACCAAAGTAGTTCCCGTTGACAACACAGGTAAGACCGCAGGCCATGGCTTCGATCATTGACAGGCAAAAACTCTCGCTGGGAGAGGCCATCACAAAAAGCCTGGCCCGGCTATAAAGTTCGGCTACCTCCTCCGCGCTCTTCCAGGAACACGGTGCGGCCGGGGCGCGCGGATCGATGGTGCCGCTGACCGCCACACCGTCCATATAAGGGTAAACGCGGCGCCGGAAGTAGGCCGGTGTTTGCGTTCCTCCGGCCAGATAGAGAGGCAGGCCAAAGGTATCGTAGATTCTTTCTTTGTAATGCCGCACCAATTCATGCTGGTTCTTCTGGGAAGCAATCCTGGCTACGCAGATGATGAACTCTTCTTTCTTTCCGTTCCCGCGACGAAAGAAAACGCCCGGATTATAAGAGCCGCCCAGCCGCAGTACATCGTCGCGCGGCTCATCGCTCCAATGGGTGACAATTCCCCGGAAAAGCGCTTCGTCAATTTTCGGCTGCGGGTGGCGCTGGACAAAGCAAAACGACGGGATTCGGTCCGTCAACCGGCCAATGAGCTCCTGGTTCCGATCGCCCAGGCCCGGCTCAATAAACAGGCTGAACTCAAATCTCTCCTCCAGCAGAAAAGAACGCACGGCAGCATCTGGGACGGCTTCACCATAATGCAGCAATTCCATGCGTCCGGCGGGATTGATCACCAGCAGGTACACATCATAATCGCGAAAGACATGCGACTGGTAATCTGAGACTAAACGCTCAAAACCTCCAACCACGAGAGGATAAGGACTCTCGCTGCAGACCAGCAGCACTTTCGATTTCATGTTCAAGTCCTTCAAAGACTGGAATCCAGTCTTGTAAATTATTTCTTGGTGTGATAATAAGAACAGACCAATTCTAGTTGCAGATGCCAGTGGTGCAAGTCATGTCCACGTTTCACAGTGAAGCGAGAGTGCCGACTGCCGTCGGAATGTTCCGGCTGCGCATCTATGGCGGTCCCGGCGATAACGGCCCCATCGCAATCATAGCTGGTGAAAGCTTCACCCCGGAACCAACCGCTGTACGTCTTCACTCCGCCTGTTTTATCTCAGAGAACCTCGGCTGTCTGGGTTGCGATTGCCGCCAGCATCTGGATTTCGCCATGCAACACATCGCTGCCGGCGGCGGTGTCGTGGTGTACCTGCGCCGTGAAGCTTCCGGCCGCGGACTGGCCGACCAGATTCGGAAAGGGGCCTGCCGCTTTTCTGGTCCTTCGCCCCTCCATCGTGAAAGCTTCGAAACGGCCGCCATGGTCCTTAGAGACCTCGGCGTGCGCACGGTCCAGCTCATGACCGATGACCCCGGCGATGCCGATGCTCTTGCGCAGCACGGAATTTCCGTGGCCGGCCGGATACCACTGGGTGTGGCGGATGGCCCCTCAATCGACCTGACCGGCGCTTTCCCGCAACCTGCGCTTGTCCATGGTCAATCGCTGGACGGCCGCACGGAAGGGCCTGAGCTCAACGTTCACGCGCCCTCGGGCCACGACGACTAGGAACCCATATCGTGTCGCGCCCCTTTATCCACGTGAATTTTGCTACCGATGGCCGCGAGTGGCCGCATGGCGTGGCGGCCTCGATCTCTTGCGACGCCGACTGGCGCCGTGTGCATACCCTGCGTGAGCGTTATGATGCGGTAGCGGTGGGCGCCCGCACATGGAACATGGACCACCCGCGATTGACCGTCCGTCAGGAGCGTCTGGGACGTGAGCCGCAACGCCAGCCCGTCCGCGCGATCTTTGCCGGCACTCAGGGCTGCCATGTAATGGAAGACGACGGCCCGGTGTTCCTGATTGGCGCTCCGGGGCTCGCATGTTGTGGCGCAACCGTGATCGCCAGTTACGACCATAATCTCCTTCCGCCGCTGGAATCGCTTTACCGGCACGGAATTCGCTCCATGCTGGTGGAAGGTGGTCCAACCATTCTGCATTCGTTTTTCAGCCAGGGTCTGGCCGATGCGGTAACGATTTTCGTGCGCGCCCACGACGAGGAAGCCGCGCACCGCATCGCCCATGCGGCGCTTCCCTGCCTGCCACTTTCAATGCTGGCCAGCAAGTTCGGCGAAGGCTTTCTGCTCGCAGCCACGCGAACTCCGGCGGACCAGACTCCTGCTCTGCCAACAGCTTCCACCGGGAGATTGGAATCATGACCCTCCGGACGCCCGTGCGCTTCGTGATCTTCGCCGCTCCCCGCACCGGCAGCAATTTTTTGTGCGGTCTTCTCAACTCCCATCCCGATATCCTGTGTCATCATGGTCTGTTCAATCCCGCAGGCATCCACTATGCGCTCCATCAACGGGAAGGTGATCCGTATCTTGGCACAGTGGCCGAGCGGGACCGCGCTCCCGAGGCGTTCCTCGAACGCGTGTGGCGGCACGGCGGCGGAAAGAGCGCCGTTGGATTCAAGTTCAATCTTGGCGAGAATCAGGCGGCCGTGGCAGCGGTGCTGGGCGATCCCGGTGTCCGCAAAATATTGCTCGCGCGCCGCCACCGGATCAAGACCTACGTTTCCGAGCAGATCGCAGAGCAGAGCGGCCAATGGGAGAGCTATACCGGAACGGTATTCACACCCGCCAGCCCGATACGAGTCGATGTGGCGGAGTTGGTTCGGCAGGTCGAGCGGAACCGGCGCTACTACGCCGACCTCGAAAGCAATCTGCTCTCTTCGGGGCAGACATGGCTCAACGTCCACTATGAGTCGCTCGATTCCAGCACAGCCGGTGGCGATCTCCACCAGGTCCTCGAATTTCTGGGGCTTGGTTTGCCTGCGGAAGATGGGTCACGGCTGACCGCAGGCAGTGTCAAACGCAATCCCGACGATCTGCGGGCTTTGATTGCTAATTTTGAGGAATTGAAATTGGAACTTGCAGGCACGGAGTTGGAATGCGAGCTGGACACAGACCCATCGCAGCCAGTTTTTTCTCTTTCGGAAATTCCCAATGTACGGAGCGTGAGCCATGATCGTTGAATCTGCTGTTACTGATGTTCAGTCCCAGGCCCCGTCGAGCCAGCGGTTCTCGCGGCATCGCGGACCGGTCACATGCGTCGCCGCCATTCCCAACACACGGCTGGCCGTGAGTTCCGGCTACGATGGCGCCGTCGGCCTGTTTAACCTTGAAACCGGCGTGGTGGATCTGCTTGGATACCACGGTCATCTGGTCAACCGCATTACCGTCAACCGTGAAGGCACCCATGCGGCATCGACATCTTCCGACTACGATATCTACCTGTGGGACTTGAAGACGCGCGGTGTCGAGCGCG
>DATMNZ010000145.1:0-41949 GCA_035568495.1 Saccharimonadales bacterium (SeqCode)
CGAAGCCCTGGCTGTGCGCAGCGGCCCGAGTGGTATTCTGACGGTGGAAGAGTTCCATGCCATGTTGCGGAGTCTCGCGGAAGGCTCCGAAAATCTTCCCAGCCTGCCGACTGAAAGCTTTACACGCGAAAGCTTCTATCAGGATCGAACCTAAATGGCCGGTGCGCCCTACCTGATTGACACCAATATACTTCTTCGCTGGGTCAAGCCGGATGATCGCGACTTTCCTCTCGTAGTGTCAGCAATGGATATCTTGCTTCAGCAGGCAGCGACACTCTGCTATACCTCACAGAATGTTGCTGAGTTCTGGAACACCTGTACTCGTCCCTTGGATCGCAACGGGTACGGCCTTACGCCGCAACAGGCTGATCGTCGCGCCCAGTTCTTTGAAGAAAAGTTGCATTTGCTCGCGGACGGCCCGGCTGTCCACGAGACCTGGCGTCGCCTGATTGTTGCTAACAATGTATCGGGCGCCCAGGTTCATGATGCTCGATTGGCCGCGGCCATGCTGGTGCATGGGGTTGAGAGGATACTGACCTTCAACCATAAAGACTTTGCCCGTTATACCGGCATTGAAGGCGTCCATCCCCAGGCGGCAATTGGACGGCAACCATGAGATCATAACGGAGTGCGGAACGAGTCCGATCCCGGCGTCAACTGACATGTGGCGGTTCTTTAGACAACTGCACTACCAACCGATTTCTGAGGGCGTTGAGTTCCTCGGTGACCAGAACCTTCCGCAAATACCCAATTACTATTTTGGGCTCTGTAGCAGAATCTGTGGGCAAAAAGGGCCGTGGAAAAGGCGCGTAGTGGAAAAGTCCAAAGACGGGACTTTCCCCCTACGCTTGGAAATCCCGCAAGAGCAGCGGGATTCCCACTTTTCCACCGCCCCGACGACGGCGGGTTAACTTTCCGATTTCGCTCTCCTAAAAAGTGAATAGCTGAACGCCAAAACCGGATTAGTCTTTTGTTTGCGAAGACAAAGGCCAAGCGGCGAGGAGGTCAGCTATTCAATTACAGATTAAGACCATCTTGAATCAAATACAACATTTTGCTGGGTTCGTGTACCGGGACGTGCGGATGCATTCTGGCAACGGCCAAGCCAAGGAGATCGAAATCAAGCTGGAGCCGCATGCAGGGATGCGTGGACGCTGCTGGCAGTGCCAACGTCCCGCCCCAGGCTATGACCGCTTGGCGGAGCGACGCTGGCAGTTTGTGCCGTTGTGGGGTATCCCGACCTGCTTTCGCTACGCGCCCCGGCGAGTGAAGTGTGCCGGGCATGGGGTGGTGGTGGAACACATACCCTGGAGCGAGGGAAAACGTCCGATCACCTGCGCCATGATGATATTCCTGGCGTGTTGGGCGCGGCGGTTGAGCTGGCGGGAAACGGCGCGGGTGTTTCAGACCAGTTGGGAATCGGTGTATCGCTCGGTGGAATGGATGGTGCAGTGGGGCTTAGCCCATCGCCAACTGCAAGGCGTGGAGTCGATCGGTGTGGATGAGATTCATTGGGGCCGAGGCCTGAAGGCCGATAATTTCCTGACCGTCATCTACCAGATCGACAAGCATTGTCGGCGGTTGCTGTGGGTAGGAAAGCGCCGCTCGGAGGCAACTTTGAAGCGGGGGTTGAAGGTGCTGGGACCACAGGTGGTGGCAGGATTGCGCTTTGTCTGCAGCGACATGTGGAAACCCTATCTGAAGGTTATCCGCGCCCAGGCGGGGCAAGCGCTGCATGTCTTGGACCGTTTTCACATCACCGGGCACTTGAATCAAGCCGTGGATCAGGTACGGCGAGCGGAGAGTTCGCGGCTACGAACGGGGAGCAAGCAAAAAGCCCAACGGCTCAAACACCTACGCTGGACGTTGCTGCGCCGGGGTAGCCGGGTACGCGGACGAGCCCGTCAGAAACTGGATGCGCTGTTAACCAGTAAGCTGGCCACCGCCCGGGCCTGGGAACTAAAAGAAGCCTTCGCCCATTTCTGGACCTATCGATCCCTTCACTGGGCGGAGGCCTTTCTGGATGTCTGGTGCCTCCGGGCCATGCGCAGCCGTCTGCAACCCATGCAGAAAGTGGCGAAAATGTTGCGCGCCCACGAGGCCCTTTTGCTGAACTGGTTTCGGGCCAAAGGTGAGATCTCCAACGGCGTCGTGGAAGGTCTCAACAACAAGATTCGAGTGGTGACCAGACGTTCTTACGGCTTCCGCACCTACTCAGCCATGGAAATCGCCCTGTACCACAACTTGGGACGCCTTCCCGAGCCAGAATCAACCCACAGATTCTGCTGAGGAGACCTATTTTGATGCTTCTGTCATTTTTAGCAGGAACGCCGTCGCGTTCATAAACCTGAGCTTCAGCCCCAATTTTTGTAATAGCGGCCTCAAATCCGTCCAGTTTCTCTTCCATGTCCTGAGTCAACCATAAAGCCCATTTTTTCCGGATTTCAAAGAACTCTGGTGCGCCCAAAGGCTTCTCTTTCGTTCCATTTTGGATCGATGCGTAAAGGGCATCGAACACCGCCTTCACGTACTCCTCGCAAAACTCCATCAACTTATCGAATGCGACGATAGCCATGTGCGAGTTGATGCCCACAGAAAAGGTATTTCCCATTTCAAGCAACTCTCGGTCATATTGGGCTTTTTGCTTCTGAAGCAATCGTTCGCCTACGAATTTGATTGCTATAGCCGGGCCACCTATCGCAGCAATACAGGTTGTGATCACGTTAATTACTGGCTACCAGTTCATAGACGCTCCGGCTATCAAATCGCAACAGCGCTTTTAGAAAATCCAGCCACCCAGTTCTTGAACAAGACTTCATCCGCCCGAACCGCCCTCGTGTAGCCGACTTTCTGATACTCTTTAACAATCGGGTCTGTATCATCTCCGCTCCCAACGATAATCTCAGCACCTTTTTTCGGAGCGTCCAACAGCAGCCTATGCGCGCGGTCATCAACGGAATTCAGACTGTAACCGCAGATCACTACTCGATCCGATGATTGCAATGCTATGGCGGCCTGCCGCCATAGTTCGTCCCAGAATTCCGTGTATTCCGTTCCTGTATTAGCCGCAAAGTAGAAATTCTTTGTTCGAGCTGGAAAGATCATCACTGGCATCGCTGCTCCACCGCTTGCAAACGCTGGATCGATGGCGTCAGCATAGCCCAGGAATGAAAGCTCATTCTTGGGGATGGCTGGACGCGCTCCCAAGGTCTTACCGAGTTGAAACTGCCCCCCCTTCCCCGAAGTTATCCCACCGAAAAGCACGGCGAGCCAACTCGTGCTGCCGTGCAATTTCAGTATCTTTGTAGACGATCCTTCACGGAGGCTTTCAATTTGAAACCCATAACCATCGCCTGCTTCGAACTTTCCAGCCAGTTTGAGCTCCCGGTCAAGTGAAACATCGTAGTTGAATGTGATAATGCAATCGCCCGGGGCAACAATGTTTCTAGCGAAGCCCTGATAGGCCAATGACGTCATCGCCGCTTCTTGCTGGATCTCAGCAAACCAGGCACGCACAGCATTTTTGAACACGCCGTATTGATTTCCGACTAGTGCACGCTTTGCACGTTGCTCTGGTGTGCCATTTTCATAACCGACAATCAGATTTTGTACCGCTGTTACCAGATCTTCGACATTCTCAACAGGGCCGAAGGATTCTTCCAGAAAATGAGCTGCTGCAGGATAATTCGCGGCATAAGAGTCCGGGTCATGCGTCGGGCTCTTCATCCATTGCAAAAGTCTCTGTCCCATCGTTTTTGCCAGCGGGTATCCGGCATCACATGAGGCTCCCGCGCCCAAGACATATGTAGTCATTTTTCTCACCCCCATGTTTTCATTATAGCTTTAGGGCGATCAAAAAGCGAACACTATTTGACTGCAGAGGGAATGCTGTCCAGTGAGGATATATCTCGGAATGAACGTCCTGGGTCTGGGCCTTGCTCCGAGAGAATACGGGGATGCTGATTGGAGATGCGCCCTTTCCAGGGCGCGTGAGTTCATTGATGAATGACACACCACCGTCGAAGGCAAGGATTTTATTTACTGGTCCGCTGAAAGCGAGTTCAAAGGAAGGAGGGTTGCGGGCTCATTTCTGCGAAGGCGCAGACCCTTCTGTTCCGTCAACCAGCATAAACAACCGCGGTCGTAGAGACGGTGCTCGGCACCGTCTCTGGGTCTTCGCGGCAGCGAAGGCCCAAGCGCGCGGCAGCGCGTGTTTGTACACACAATTGAACTGCGGTTCAGAATCTATGACGAGAACGGAAGCAACCTCATAGCCATTTCAAGGGACGGCCAGGAAGATGTTAACAACCGAGATTCACTCTCCCCTTAAGTGAACCGTATCGACTTGAGCCACGGTTCACCCGCTTGGAGGTGTTTTAGAGAGTCGAAAAAAGCATCGCATTCAGATCTCCCTAACGAATACCCCCGCCAACCGTCTATATCCGTTGGCCCAGCGCACAAGCCTGAACCCCGGGGAAAAACCAGAGACACGGAACCTCGAGAGCCTTACAATGGAGCACCCGTTCCACTGGTCCTCGGATGGTCAGTTCACGAGGCCAAGCAAGCTGCGCGACCCAAAAGCCAATTGGAGACTTAACTCAAAGCCCATGATGATCCACAAACTTGCCATTCTGCTGTTGTCTGCGACCATCTCTTTTGCTGCCACCGAACAGGCCACGCCCGCCGCCGGCCCCGCGGCCCAGCCCGCTGCCAGCAAGAAGGCCACCAAGACTGAGGCCAAGGCCGAAGTCAAAGATGGTAAAGAAAAAGACACTAAAGAAAAAGACAGCAAAGAAAAGGACGCGGAAGCCGAAAAGGCCGACCCAATGTCCAGCGGAAGTTTCACGGCCTTCAAGCTGCGCTCGGTGGGGCCGGCTTTGGTTTCAGGACGCGTGGTGGCCATCGCCGTAAATCCCAAAAACAAAAGCCAGTATTTCGTGGGCGTGGCTTCCGGCGGGGTGTGGCGCACCGACAACGACGGCGCCACGTGGATTGCGGTGTTTGAGCATGAAGGCTCTTATTCCATCGGCGCTATTACTCTCGATCCCAAGCGTCCGAATGTCGTATGGGTGGGGACCGGCGAGGCCAATTCCCAGCGTAGCGTTTCTTATGGTGACGGCATTTACCGTTCCGATGACAGCGGACGCACATGGAAGAACATGGGTCTCAAGAAGTCGGAGCACATCGCGCGCATCCTGATCGATCCGCGCGATAGCAACGTAATTTATGTGGCCGCCCAGGGGCCGCTGTGGGGGCCGGGTGGAGATCGCGGTCTGTACAAATCCACCGATGGCGGCAAGAGCTGGAACGCCGTCTTGACCATCAGTGAAAATACGGGAATCACCGACGTGGTGATGGACCCCTCGAACCCCGATGTGCTGATTGCGGCCAGCTACCAGCGCCGCCGCCATGTCTTCACCATCATCAATGGAGGTCCGGAAGCGGCCATCCACAAGAGCACCGACGGCGGCAAGACATGGAACAAGCTGAGCGGCGGCCTGCCGGATGGCGAACTGGGCCGCATCGGCCTGGCCATCTCTCCGGTGAACCCCAACATCGTTTACGCGATCGTTGAGACCGCGGGCGACAAGGAAGGCATCTACCGTTCCACCGACTCCGGGGCCAATTGGGAAAAGCGCAATAGCTACAACTTCGGTCCGATGTACTACAGCGTGCTGGTGGCCGATCCCCGGCGGGAAGACCGTTTATACGCGATGGGCTTTGTGGTGCAGATCTCGGATGACGGCGGCAAGACCCTGCGTCCGTTGCAGCCCAGCTATGTTCATGTGGATAACCACATCATCTGGGTGGATCCGGACGACCTGAATCACATGCTGCTGGGCAACGATGGCGGCCTGTATAGCACGCGCGACGGAGGCACAGCCTGGCGATGGGCGTCGAACCTGCCGACCATCCAGTTCTACGATGTGGCGGTCGACAATTCCAAACCGTTTTACTACATCTACGGCGGCACCCAGGACAATCACTCCCTCGGCGGGCCATCCCGCACCCGCAATGGCTCCGGCATCACCAACCAGGATTGGTTCATCACCGTCATGGGTGACGGATTCCGCTCCCAGGTTGACCCCGAAGATTCCAACACCGTCTACGCCGAATCGCAGCATGGCAACCTGGAGCGCTTTGATCGCCGCACCGGCGAACGCCTCGGCATCCAGCCCCAGCCGCTCAAAGGCGAACTGCCGCAGCGTTGGAACTGGGATTCGCCTATCCTCATCAGTCCGCATTCCCACACACGTCTGTATTTTGCCGGCAACCAGCTCTTCCGCTCGGACGACCGGGGCGAGTCCTGGAAGGCCATCAGTCCTGATCTTACCCGCCAGATCGATCGCAATACGCTTTCCGTCATGGGCAAAGTCTGGGGGCCGGATTCTCCCAACAAATCGGTTTCCACTTCACTCTACGGCAACATCGTGGCGTTGACGGAATCTCCGGTAAAAGAAGGTTTGCTGGCGATCGGCACCGATGACGGGCTCATTCAAGTCACGGAAGACGGCGGTGCCCACTGGCAGAAATTCGATGCCTTCCCGGGCGTCCCCGACCGCACCTATGTAAGCCGTCTGGCGGCCTCGCGCTTTGATGACAAGGTGCTCTACGCCAGTTTCGACAACCACAAGAATTCCGACTACAAGCCTTACGTGTTGCGCTCCGCCGATCGCGGCCGCACATGGACAAGCATCGCCGCCAACCTGCCGGAAAACGGCACGGCTCTGGCCTTCGTGGAAGACACCGTCAACCGCGATCTGCTGTTTGTGGGCACGGAATTCGGCCTGTGGTTCACCGTGGATGGCGGCAAGAAATGGATACAGATGAAAGGCGGTCTGCCTTCCATCGCCGTGCGCGACGCCGTAATCCAGCAGCGGGAATCGGACTTGGTGCTGGCCACTTTTGGCCGCGGTTTCTATGTGCTCGACGATCTTGCGCCGCTACGCACCATTAACCAGAAGGCCCTGGAGCAGGAAGCCCTGCTGTTCCCGGTGCGCGATGCCCTACTCTACATTGAAGCTTCACCGCTGGGCGGACGCAAGAAAGCCCATCATGGTGACGCGCTTTACGAAGCCGACAATCCGCCGTTCGGGGCCATCATTACTTACTTCCTCAAAGATAAATTCAAGACCCTGAAAGAAAAGCGCCAGCAATCGGAAAAAGAAGCGGAAAAAGAAGCAGGGAAGAAGAAAGGCAGCGCCTATCCGGCATTGCCGTATCCCACACAGGACCAACTGCGCGAGGAAGCGCAGGAGCAGCCCCCTTCCGTGTGGCTGACGGTGCGTGACCAGGCTGGCAGTGTGGTGCGGCAGATTGCAGCCAACAATGAGAAGGGAATCAGCCGCGTGGCCTGGGACCTGCGTTATCCGGCGATCACGCTTGCGCGTCCGCTTGATCGCGAGGCGGTCTATGATTGGGACGTGCCGCCCTCCGGCCCGCTGGTTATGCCCGGCGACTACACCGTGCAACTCTCGGCCCGGACGCGCGACCAATGGCGCGAGCTCACACCCCCGCAGAAAATCCACGTAACCACCGAGGCTGAAAGTGGCATGAAGCCCGAGGCCCTGGCTGAGTTGCACAAGTTCCAGCGCACGCTGGAGCGGCTGGAACGCGCGGCGGTCGGCGCTGCTTCTTTCGGCGACGAAATGCACGGACGTCTCGGTATGCTGCGGCGCGCTCTCTCCCAGACCGCTGCTGACACCAAGACGCTGCTGCAAGAGGCGAATGCCATCGACCAGGAGCTGAACGCGTTGATGATCTCATTACGGGGAGATTCCGTCCTGCGCGCACTCAATGAGCAGACGCCGGCCTCGATTCTCGACCGCCTCGGGGCAGCTTCGGGAAGCCAGCGGTTTTCGAATTCCGCACCCAGCGGCACCAGCCGCGGCCAATACGCGATTGCCGCAGCCGAGTTCGCCGGCGCGCTCAAACAATTGAAGGCCATTCATGCGCGCTTCGAGACCCTTGAGAAAAATGCGGAGCAATCCGGAGCGCCCTGGACTTCCGGAAGAATTCCGGAGTGGCAGCCGGAGTAGAAGCCAGGAATCCACCACCGAGGCGCAGCGTAACGTAGCCACAACCAAAAAGATCCACCGTAAAGTACGCCAAGGACGCGAAGGAAGATCAAATATTGAACCGCAGAGGGCGCAGAGAAAGAAAAGAAACGAAAAGAAAAGAAAAAAACGACGTCATCCCGAAGCCCGTTAGGAGCGCGCGCTTTCTTCAGCGCGCGAGTAGGGCTGAGGGACCTTGTGGTCATTTGCGATCACATAAGGCTTGAGGGTTCCCTAATAGTGCTTGGTCTTCGGTAGTTGGTATTTCCGCGGGCAACCACAACCCAATTCTTATTCGCGTTGATTCGCGTGCATTCGCGGCTAATTGCTCTTTTGGGTGTGGCTACCTAACGCTGTGCTTCCGTGGTATGCTGCTTCAAAAGCACGTATCGAAGGTGCGCCATAGCGGCTGTCCATGCGGGGCTTCGGTACCTGATCTGCGGTACCGGTTGCCGGACACTCCCTACGGCACACGACAAGGTGACGACGAACGTGCGATCTTAAATGAAAGATTCGGTACGCGCTCGCTGATTTTTTTAAACTGAAAAGCGAGGAGAAGTTTCCCAAGTGTCCGTGCCCAGTTTTAATCATGAGTTGCCTGCGGCCAAACGCCAGGGTTTTTTCGTCTGGAGTGTCGCTATCCATGTGGCCGTGGCCGCGGTGCTGGTAGGATTGGGAAAGTGGCTGCCTGAGGTGCGCATCGTACAGCACACCCAGAGCGCTACTTTGCTTTATACCCCGGTGGTTGAAACGCCGCCTCCGCAGATCGTTTCCCCGCCGCCAGCGGTGCTGGCGCGGATAACACCTCCGAAGACCACTCCGCCCCAGCAGCCGCCCGAAGTTATGCCACCGGCGCCGGCGCCGATAGAAGATCTGCCCAAGCCGGTAATCACTCGCCTGCCCGAACTCCGTCCGCCTAAGCCGAAGCAGGAAGTCGTTACCGGAGCATTCACGGCCCAGAACGAAGTTGCAGCCCCGGTTCGTCCCGCGAAAAAAGAAGTCATGACCGATAATTTTGCCTCGGGAAGCTCTGCCCCGGCGACGCTGCAGAAGCCTGCGCGAGAAGTCCAGACCGGCGGCTTCGGAGATCCTAACGGCGTGAAAGGCACTTCCGAAAAGAAAGGGCAGTTAGTCGTGGCCAGCCTGGGCGGGTTTGATCTGCCTTCCGGCCCCGGCCAGGGCAACGGCAGCGGCGGAGCGCGCGGCGCTCGCGGTACGGTGGCCAGCGCCGGTTTCGGCAACGGTCCGGTAGGCGCCGGCCCGGGTGACCGCCAGCGGAACGGCACAGTGGCACAGACAAGTTTCACTCAGGCGCCCGCGGCGGCCCCCACGCCCCGCGAACGCGGGCCGGAGAAGCCCAGCTTGACGCCCGTAGAGATCACTTACAAGCCGCTGCCCGTGTATACCCAGGAGGCCCGGCAACTGCGTCTGGAAGGTGAAGTTCTGGTGCGGGTCACGTTTGCGGCCTCCGGAGTGTTGCGGGTGCAGCAGGTCGTGCAAGGGTTGGGCCACGGGCTCGACGAGGCCGCGATACGCGCGGCCCAGCAAATACGTTTTCATCCAGCGCGGCGCAATGGCGAGCCCTATGATTCGGCCGCGCTCGTGCATATCGTTTTCGAATTGGCCCAGTGAGAGACTGGCAAAGTGGGCCCGGTAAGAGATCGAACTTTTGAAGGCATGCTCATCTTAAGAAAGCAGCAGCTTGGAGGCAACATGCGTCCCCTAACGCGTTTGTGTACTCTTCCGCTAGTCATGAGTCTGGGTATGGCAGCCTGGGCGATTTCCGATACACCGAAATCCGCCAGCGGCAAGGCTGCGGCAGCACAGGCCGATCCCCGGGCCGAGCGTATTTTCCAGCAGGAAGCCGCTCTGGTTGCAAACCTGCGCAATTACACGCCCATGGTTGAGACCTATGTGCAGCGTCTGAAGCCCGATAGCGAAGTTGACACCGTGCCCGATAAAGACCGGTACTTCCTGGGCAGGCTCGCTCTGGGTGACCGGGGCGCGAAGAATACGGCGTTCAAGGACCAGAACCGGGCCAAATTGCTGACCCGTGTCCTCGACCGCATGGATAGCTTTTACCGCATCAACTTCGGCCCTCTGAGCTTCATGCAGATGGTCTACATCGGCGGCTTCGACCAAAACCACTATGACCTTCACTACCTGCGCCAGCAGTTCCTGGGTGAAGTAAAGACCCTGGTCTTCGATGTGACGCCTAAGCCTGGCGAAAAAGACAACACCCGCTTCCAGGGACGCATCTGGGTGGAAGATCATGGCTACAACATCGTCCGCTTTAACGGGAGTTACGGACCCAACCGGGCCTTCAGATATTTCCTGCACTTCGATAGCTGGCGGCAGAACCTGCAGCCCAGCGTCTGGCTGCCGGCGTACGTCTACACCGAAGAATCAGATGCGGAGCCTTCCGACCCGCGCAAGCTGGCCATGAAAGGCCAAACCCGCCTATGGGGCTACGATCTGAAGCATTCCGGCCAGGAATCGGAATTTACCGCCATCCAGGTGGATGCCGCCGACGCCACCGACCACAGCACACGGGGCGCGAATGAGGCCCTTCCGGTACAGAGCCAGCACATGTGGGAGCGTGAAGCCGAAGACAACGTACTCGACCGCATGGAGCGCGCCGGAATCCTGGCCCCCGAAGGCGAGGTTTCGAAGGTGATGCAGACGGTGGTCAATAACATGGAGATCACCAACAACCTCAACATTGAACCAGAGGTACGCTGCCGCGTGCTGCTGACCACGCCGCTCGAATCATTTGTTGTGGGCAATACGATTGTCCTCAGCCGCGGCCTGCTCGACGTGCTGCCCGATGAATCGTCGCTTGCCATGGTGCTGGCGCGTGAACTGGGTCACATCGCGCTTGGCCACCGCATGAAGACTAAATATGCGTTCAGCGACCGCATGGTGTTCCCGGATGAAGGCGTCTTCAAGCAGATCAATCTCACGCAGGAAGAAAAAGAGGAAGCCGCCGCCGACCAGAAGGGCCTCGAGCTTCTGCAGAACTCTCCGTATAAGGAAAAGCTGGGAAGCGCGGGATTGTTCCTGCGCGCTCTGGGCAATCGCTCGCCCGACCTGACCTGGCTGGTGAGTCCGCACTTCGGCAACCGGCTGTCAAAGGCCAGCCCCATCCGCATGGCCGCGCTGGCCCAGGCCCCGGAAATCGAAATCAAGAATCTGGCGCAGATTCCGGCCCTGCCGCTGGGTAGCCGCGTGAAACTCGATCCCTGGGACGATCACGTGGAAATGCTGAAGAGCAAGCCGGTGGCTTTGCGTTCGGCGCGCGACAAAATGTCGTTTGAAGTGACGCCGGTGTTCCCGAACCTAGTGGCCATCAATCCCAGTCCGGCGGCGGCCACGAGTGAAGCGGCGGTCAAACCGGCGCAATAGACGATCAGTCGCGGTCGGGACGAGAGTCGCGGTCCTTGCGGGTCTTCTTTTTGGCCCGCTTACGCGCCAGGGCCTGCTTTAGGCGGCGCTTCTCTCCCGGCTTCAGGTAGTACGAATGCCGCTTTACGTCTTTGATAATGTCTTCGGTCTGGACTTTGCGTTTGAACCGGCGCAGCGCGTTTTCTATCGGCTCGCCTTCCTGTAATCGAACTTCTGCCAAGTAATCCCCCTACGTGTACATAAAATAATCCGCATCACTATGATATATCACCGACATGCCGAAATGGCAGCTCCCGGGCGAAATGGCCGGAATTCCCGGCCGGGTGTCTTTGGGGCCCGTTTCCCGCCGGTCGGTCCTTGCGGCGCGGCAATAGACCTTGCCCAGTTTTGTGCTTTTGCAAGATTTCTCCTTCAAGAGCTGTAACCTGGGAAGCATGTTTTTGGGCCAAGCCGCAGGGAACTCAGAGTGTCCAGTTTTCCAGGGCCAAATTAAGTACCCGCCCGAATTCCCGCGTATTGTTGGTAACAAGAGTCAGGCCCAGACTGAAGGCATGGGCGGCGATGAAAAGATCGTTTGCTCCAATCATCATCCCACGGGTCTTTAGGTCAGCCCGAATATTCGCATAGTGCGGGGCCGCCTGGTCGGGGAAATCCAGGACCTCCACATAGCGCAGAAATGCCTTGAGGGCCGCTTCATCCCGTTGGCGCCGCCCAGAGATTTCGACCCCAAAAAGGAGTTCCGCCTTGGTGACTACCGAAATACACACATCGCTGACGGAGACGCTTTGTAGACGGTTGAGCACCTGATGGTTGGAACGCTTCATGATGTACGAACAAATATCTGTGTCCAGCATATAGCGAGACATTAAGGCTCACGCTCCTGCACTGGAAGGTCTTCGATATCTTCCATGAAAGACTCCGAGGCCCATGGGCCCGTCGCGAGGTAGGATGACCAATCCATCGGTCGAGGTGACAGCACTATGTCGTTCCCCTCTTTCCGTATGAACACCTCCTGGACATCGAACTGGAACTCCTTCGGCAAGCGGACGGCCTGACTGCGGTTATTCATGAAGATTTTCGCTTTTCGCTGCATTGCTTGTACTCCCTTGGAGAGCGGTTCAATGTTGGCATATACGTAAGTATATGCCAAGAAGAAATCAGTCTGCAACGCACTGAATAAACCGGCCTGAGCAAAGGAAATTCGCCGCGAATGAACGCGAATAATCGTTGGTCGCCGTTGCTCCCGGAACCGTCGTGTACCGCGAAGATTTTCGCCACAGTATAATTCCCGCCTATGCGAATTGGACCCATATTCACGCTGGTTGTAACCCTATGCGTCGCCGTTCTAGCCAACGCCCAATCGGCGGTAACACTGTCCGCCGATCTTGACAGTATCGCCATGCAGGTTATCGCCCAGCAAAAGGTCGCCGGAGCTTCCGTGCTGGTGGCGCGCGGGGACCGCATCCTGCTGCATAAGGGATATGGATTTGCCGACCTGGAAGTCGACGCCCCGGCCAAGGATGAAACCGTCTATCACGTCGTGGGGCCGATGCTGCCCTTTACCGGCATTGCTGTGCTGCAGCAGATGGAGCGCGGCAAGTTGTCCCTCGATGACGATATTTCCCGGTTCATCCCTGAATTCCCGTTACAGGGACATCGGGTGAGCATCCGCCAGTTGCTCAATCACACTTCGGGCATCGTCGATTACCACTATCTGGGTGATCCCATCGAGGCCACCAGCCGCCAGCCTAAAGCGCTGGACGAGGTCATGGCCCTCTATGCCGGCAAGAACTGGGTCAATGAGCCGGGCAACAAGTGGGATTGGTCCATCTCCGGCTTCCAGCTACTGGTGACGATTGTCGAGCGCGTCACCGGGCAGAGCTTCGCCGACTATGTGCAGCAGAACATCTTTACGCCGGCCGGAGTGAAATCCACAACCTATTGCGATGATTTCACGCTGGTGCGCGGCTTGGCGCATTCTTATCGGAAGTCCGGAGGCAGTTATGTGCCGGCCCGGGAGAACGCCATGGCCTATAACGCCGACCTGCGCTTCTGCAGCACCGTGGGCGATCTCTACAAATTGTGGCGGGCCATCCGGGAGAAGTCTCTCATCAAGCCGGAAACCTTCAAGCTGATGACAACCGCCGAGGGCGCCGCCGAACACATGGGCCCCCAGGACCCCAAAGCGCAATATGGTTTCGCTATCACGCTCAATCATGAAGACAGCCACCCCCGCATCGGGCAGCATGGCTCGTTACTCGGCTACAGCGGAAGCCTATACGACTTTCCCGGCGACCAACTGACCATCATCGTTCTCACTAACACCGAAGACCAGAACGCTTATGCAATCACACGGGCGCTGGCCCGGGCGGCACTCGGCTTGCCCGCTCTTCCCGTCAGCCAATCTACTGCCGCGCGGACCCTGGCGGACAAATCCGTTTCGGCTTCCGAACGCAAGCAGCTTACCGGCACGTTTCTGCTCAAGCTCGACCGGCTGTCGCCCAACCTGCATGACTCTTTTGCCCAGTATCGCCGCACCTACCGGGTATTCGACGAGAACGGCAGGCTGATGATCGAACCGCTGGGCGCGGCCCCGGAACGCCTGTTGAAGCAGGAAGACGGCAGTTTCGCCATGCGCTCATCGCCGGCCTCCCACATCACGTTCGTCATGCAGAACGACCGGGCCGCCAGCCTCAAGATGGAATCCACGGGCTTTCCGTTAGCGGGTGACCGGGTTGGGGATGGAGACCCGCAGACGTTTCATCGTCAGCCGTAGTGTGGGCTCCTAAAACCAGAAGCGAAGGCAATTGGCCGCGAATCAACGCGAATGGGAATTGGGTTGCCGTTGCCCAGGAATCGTCGCCAACCGCGAAGGTTTCTAGGAGCAGCTTCACTGTTACTGTATCCCGCAGCAGGTTTGTTTTTATCAGCGTTTATCAGCGCAAATCAGCGGCGAATTCTCTTTTTATTCGCTCTAGCTTCCATACGTTTGATACGCCGGCAATCCAGGAATACTGTGCGCCTGGGTCACTGCGCGCAGCACCGCCTGGGCCATGACCTCGGCGGCAATCGCGCCAATGTGGCCGTGGCCGGCCTTGGCTTTCAATGTTCCCGTGGAGACAGCAAAGATGGTGTCGCCATCGAAGGGCGTATGCACCGGATTGATGGTGCGCGCCAGGCCGTCGTGCGCCATCTGCGCAATCTTGGTCATCTGTACCTTCTCAAGCCCCACATTGGTTGC
The DNA here is from genome assembly GCA_035568495.1 of Saccharimonadales bacterium (SeqCode). GTDB lineage: Bacteria > Acidobacteriota > Terriglobia > Terriglobales > Acidobacteriaceae > Angelobacter. The sequence continues at coordinate 14,704 of DATMNZ010000145.1, forward strand.
TATCACTCCGATGGTGGTATTGGCGCCCGCCTGGGTAACGACCTGATAACCGTGCATGATTTCTTTCATGGAATCACGCAACCCGTGGCCATCGGGGGTGCGCGCACCGGCAATGATTCGTCCGCTCTTGGGGCTGATCACGTCACCTACCGCGTTGACCGCCACCAGCGCCGCGACCACAATGCCGGTGTCTCCAATTCTTGCGGAGGCGGTGCCGACGCCCGACTTCATCGCGAACGCTTGGCCGAAGAGCTTGCCCACGGTCGCCCCCGCTCCGGCGCCGACATTTCCCTGCGGTACAGGGCCGGAAGAAGCGGCCACGCACGCCTTATATCCTGATTCAGCATTTGGCCGTATTTTTAGCTTAGGATCGCCGACTTCCAGGTCAAACAGGATGGCTGCGGGAACAATCGGCACCACGCCGGCCGCGCCCACTTTGAATCCCAGTCCGCGCTCTTCGAGATAGCGCATCACGCCGGTAGCGGTATCCAGGCCAAAGGCGCTGCCGCCGGAAAGCATGATCGCCTGCACCTGCTGAACGGTATTGACGGGATTCAACAGTTCGGTTTCCCGTGTGCCAGGAGCCGACCCGCGCACGTCTACACCGGCGACGGCGCCCGCTTCGCAAAGGACCACGGTGCATCCGGTAGGGCGCTGCGCGGACGTGAAGTGGCCGACCTTAATGCCAACAACATCGGTCAGTCCGCCGGGACCCAGCCATTCCAAGTCGCTTGCATTCAGGTCCTTCACGTTCGGATTACAGTCCAGCACCCGGCTGCCTGCGCCAAGCGCCAGCGCCAATAAAGACTGGTTGAATTCCCTACGTTGCATAAGTGTAAGTCCTCGGAGTTGAGCTGCGGCTGAAGCCGCCCGTTGTCCCGCGCATTGCGTACGGCTGTAGAGCTTGCGGAAAAATGCCGGAACAACCGTCAAAGAGGGCGGCTTCAGCCGCCCGACGGAATCGACGGACTTTCGGGCTTCAGCCCCGGCTTATCTCCTTATTTCCTTCACCGTTTGCGTTGTTCTTTTAAATGCCCACAATCCGAAGCGATCAACCTGGGGCTGAAGCCCGATGGTTCTTCGCGCACAACGGGCGGCTGAAGCCGCCCTCTTTAACGGTTCACACGGTACTGCGCTATTTACATACTCTAACGCACAGAGAAAAGCCGTGCTCGTTGATGGAGACTGACCAATACCAGGATGACAAACGCCGTCCCAATACCAATTGCCTCCGGAGAAAACAGCCAGACCCCGGTCCCTTTTGTGAAACGAGATATCGCAAGAGTAGCGCCCACGGCCCCGGCGATGCTCGCCAGCGCGGCCCTGGAAGTTGCGCCCCGCCAATACAAACCCAGCACCACGGGCGCGAACAACGACACTGCCAATAATCCATAGAAAATCTTCACGGCTGCAATCACCGAAGGCAACAGCATGGCGAGCAAGACCCCCAGAATACCGGCGACTATCGCCATTGCGCGACTCACTGACAAGAGCTTGCGATCGGTAACCTGTGGATTGAGAAACGTCTTATACAAATCCACCGCCACGGAAGTGGACAACATGAATAGGATGGCATCGGTGGCGCTCAACTCGGCGGAAAAAATTGAGGCCAGCGCCCAGATCCCCAGCCACGGGGGCAGCAGCTTCATCACCACCGTGGGCAGGGCCAGCTCCGGATTGCCCAAATGAGGGTAGGCCGCCAAGGCGCACAGGCCCAGCACGGCCGGCACGAAAGCAAACCCGGCCTGGGCGAGCGAGTTGAGACCCACACCCAGACGCACGGTTTTACGGTCGCGAGCGCCATAGAGTTTTTGCGTCAGTCCGGGCGAAACGATAAACGACGGAACCAGGATGGCGAGATAGGTGAGTATCTGCTTGAGGCCAACGCCGGTGATCGTCAGCAGTGGTGTCGATGAGCTAGTGGAGGCGGCAACGGTTTGCGTCAGATGTCCCCAGCCGCCGACGCTGGCCAACGCGAAAGGGACGGCCAGCAGCAGGCCCGACATCGTAATCGTCAACTCAATCACATTGACAAATGCCGCGGCCATCAGGCCACCGGCGGAGCAATAGACAATGGCCACGGCGCCGCCGATAGCGCAGCCTGCCCATTTCGGCAGGCCGATGACGACGTTTAGAATCCACGAAATGGCAATCAATTGTCCGGCGAGAATCGCCAGGGTACCGAACCACAGCAGCAAGGCAATGACTGCCTTGACCGCCTTGCCATAACGCCATTCCAGGAAATCACCCATGGTGTGAAGGGAATGGCGCTGAGCAATTTCCCACAGCCTGGGCCCCAGCAGCATGGCCAATATGAAGGTTCCGATACTCGCCGAACCCACCCACCACCAGGCCGACAATCCAAAGCGATAGCCCAGGCCGGTTGCGCCGACCGTTGAGCCGGCCCCTAGATTGGCGGCGAGAAACGTAGTGAAGACCAGCCCCGGCCCCAGACGGCGGCCAGCCACCAGGAAGTCAGGAGCGGCCTTGATTCGCCGGCCCATGGCGATGCCCACTGCCATGAGCAGCGAGGAATAGGCGAGGAGTCCGATCAGATAGGGGTTCATGAGCGAGTGTTGCAATGCGCAAGATGTCTATTGGATTTCATTTTTATGCTGCTCCAAGGCGACGCGAACGAGCTGACTTCGAGTGCGCACACCGGTCTTGGAGAAGAGTTGTTGCAGGGTCGCCTTGACCGAGCTCTCTGACACGCTGATTCTTTCGGCAATCTCTTTGTTGGCGAGACCTTCGAAAACGCCAGAGAGCACCAGACGTTCCCGCTCGGTGAACAGAAGGGCCGGGTTCTCCGAACGCGAATGGACCCTGCCGATTGCCTCCTGTAGCAGTTCCTGCTCGAACCATACCTTGCCCGCCATCACGTCGCGGATGCCTTCCGCGAGCAGCGCTGCCGAGTTGTTCTTGGTGAAGACCCCGGAGACGCCGCTGCGGATCAAATCGGCGGCTTCATCTTTCTCTATTCCGGCGGTCACCACCAGCACCTTGGCCGTGTAACCCTGCTCCCTGGCGGAACGCATGAATTGGCTGCCATCATTCTGTCCCAGGTCGAAATCCAGCAGGACGATGTCGATGCGTTCCTGCTTAATAATTGCCAGGGCTTCCTTCACCGACCCACAGGTAGCCACAACCTCGAAATCCGGCTCAGCGCTAAGAAGCCGGGCCACACTCTCGCGGAACAGGGCATGATCATCCAGCAAGACAATCCGTATCATTCGCGCTGGCTCTTCAGGCATTGAGCGCTCCATCCGCCGTAGGCACAGAAGGCACAATCACAGCAAAGCAGCATCCTTGGGTGCGCGGAACATACAAGAGGTCACCGCCAAAGCTTCGCATGATGGCGCGTGACACGTAAAGCCCCAGGCCTGTCGAATTGGCGCCCGGCTGGAAGGGGCGAAACAAATCGTCAGGCGCGGAGACGCCCGTCCCTGTGTCTTCAAAACGAATCACGACGGTCTCGCCCTCGACGCAGGTGTTCACGTAAAGCTGCTTCGAGCCGGCGGCCTCCATCGCCCGCCGGCTGTTTCTGGCAAGATTCAAGAATACCTGAATGAGCCCGTGCCGGTCAGCCCGCACGAGCGGCAGGGGGTCGTGGAGTTCCCAGCGGATTTCTATGCCGGATTCCTGATAGACGCCCTCAATCAAGACCCGCAGTTCGTCGAGCACAGACATCAGCTCAACCGAAGCCGATGTATCCGTTGGAGAAGATTGCAAGCCCATGGCCGATATCCGCTCCAGGCTTTGGATCAGGGTCGTGAGGGCCTGAAAATCCTTGTTGTCCCGAAGCTCGACAAACCGGGAGAGGTTCTTCTGGACGACGAGCGCCGCCCCACAAAGATTGCGGACTTCATGGGCCACCGCGCTTACCAGAATCCGGCTGTTTTTCAATAAGTAGTCAAGACTTAAGTCTTCACGGTCGCGCAGGTCTTCCGACAAATCCACCACCACAGCGGCCAGGCGTGGACCCGAGATGGTGGTATAGGTGGAAAACCACACGCCCGCGAGGAAGGCATCGCCGGTGCTGCGCTGCCCTTTGCATTGCAGGGTCGTCCGAAATGACCTCGAAGGCCGGCTTTCGACCGCAGTTTGCAGCGCAGGCAAATACGAGATGATCTTTTGCCCCGAGAGAGTGTACGCATCCGGGGCGAACAATTGCTGGGCGGCGTGGTTCGCCAGCAGAATGGTTCCGGTCGCATCAATCGTCACGATGGCCGCCGGGCTGCTCTCCACCAGGATCTGCATCTGCTCCTCAGCATCGTGGCGCAGATTGATCTCCTTGGTCAGTTCGTCCACGTGTTTAAGGGCGGTCCTCCGGTTTCGAATGAGCTCCGAAACCAGCAAGCCGGTGCCGATAAATCCCGTGGAGCTAAAAATCAGGCGGACGGTGGCTTCGTTCCCAGGCAGGTTGCTAAAAGCCTCTTGCAGGAATGCACACACGAAGGCGGCGCCGATGATCCGTGCCCGCGATAGAAACCCACCCACAAGGATGATCGGAAACAAATACAGAAAGCCAATGGAGAGATAAGGTTTGGTTGTCCAGTCAATCGCCGCAATGGCCACAACCAAGAAACCGGCGGCTGCCAGAAGCTTCGGGCGGTTCGCGGAAACGTAAATGGAGAAAAGGCCCTTCATTTCCTCGTCGGGCCAATTTTGCCCCAGCGGAGAACCGCGAGGAGTATCTCTTTCAGTTTTGGTCAAAAGATAACCTCCCTAACCGGAAGATTGCTCCTGCCGGAATCCATCCCCACGAGTGGTTCTTCATCATCGCTGAGCGCATTTCGAACCGGTCACGGCGCTAGTATCGTGACCGTGTAAAACGGTAACGAACTCTCAGGGATGGGTGCCCCATCCTTCGCGCTTTTTGCGAAGGGTGGGACGCCATGCTCTCTGATTTCTAATGCGTAACAATCACGCGGTCAAGGCACTAGTGCCGCGAACGGCAATGATGTCGGGAATGTTGGCGAAGATGCGAACTCGCATTTCCGATCTCCAGATCACTAGATCACCCGGTCCGCGATAATTACTGATTCTTCCGGTCGACAGTACTAGTCGCCATCCCCCAGATACCACGGAATATTCATGACCACAACCCGCCGGTTCCCGGAAAAATAGAGCTGGGCCTTCAGTAGGGCGGCCCTCTTGTTGTGAAGAAGATAGTGGTACCAGTGTTCGTCTATTTTTTCGGGGATGATGACGGCAATTTGCCGCTGCGGATGGCTCTTTGCCACTTCGTTGATGTGTTGCAGCAGCGGATGCAGGATAAAGCGATAGGGCGAACCCACAACTTTCAATTGCGGTGGAGGAAATCCAGCATCTCTGGCCGGGGCCTCCACCAGGTCTTTCCACGCCTGAAGAAGATGGTGGCATTCATCTTCCTCCGCATGAATGTGGACGGCATGGATGTCCGGTGAAATTTCAAATGCAAAACGCAGGGCTTTCTCCGTAATCCGGTTCCAGCCCGTGATGGGCACGATGACCAGCGGTTTTTCGAGATGGTCGAGGCGCAGCGGTTGGGCCAGTTCGATTTCTTTCTCCATCCGCAAGTATTGCCGGCGTATGGCCTTCATCAGGAAAAAGAGCACCGGAATCAGCGCCAGGGTGATCCACGCTCCTTCGGCAAATTTTGCCACCAGCACCACCACCACGGTAATCGCGGTGGTGATTGCGCCGAGCCCGTTCAGAAACATGCTGAGGAAATGCCGGCCCTGGATTTTCTTCCAATGCGCCACCATGCCCGCCTGGGACAGGGTAAAGGCGAGAAACGCGCCAATGGCGTACAGCGGAATGAGCCGGTCGGTTACTCCTTTGAAAAGCACCAGCAAGGCGCCGGCAACCAGCGTCAAGGCGAAGATGCCCTGGGAATATACCAGCCTTCTTCCCCGCGTCGTAAAAGATTTAGGCAGATATCCATTGCGCGCAACCGCGTGGCAAAGACGGGGAAAATCGGCGAACGCAGTGTTGGCCGATAACGACAGGACCAGTAGGACGGAAGCGATGGCGACGTAATAAAACACGCCTTTACCGGCGACCGCGGCAATCAGTTGCGAAAGCACGCTGTCATAGCCGGGCTGGTCCGGATTGGTCGCTCCAATCGAGTAAAATCTGGCGACATACGCAATCCCCAGAAGCAGCGCAACCAGAATGCCGATGATGATGCTCAGGGTGACCCTTGCGTTTTTGACTCGGGGTTCGCGAAAGGCCATCACACCGTTGCTCACCGCTTCGACTCCCGTCATGGCGGTACAGCCGCTGGCGAAGCTTTGCAGCAGCAGCCAGACGGTAACGACCGGCAAGGCCTTGCCCAGAGGGTGAGGCGCCGCCACGGCAACCGGGTGACCGCCGTGCGTCCAGGCGCGAAACAGCCCGAGCCCGATGGTCAGCAGCAGGCTGCCGACAAAGACGAGGGTCGGGAGCATGAACAAGGCGCCGGCTTCGCGCAGGCCGCGCAGGTTAATCAGCGCGATGAATAACAAAATCCCAATGCACAGCAAGAGAGTATGGGGCTGGAGCCGCGGCAGCGCCGAAACCAGCGCGCCCACCCCGGCCGAGATTCCGACCGCGGCCGTCAGAATGTAGTCGATCATCAGCGCGGCTGCCGCCAGCAGGCTGGCAGACTCCCCCAAATTCTCATGCGCTACCGTGTATGATCCGCCGCCGGAAGGGTAAGCTTTGATGGTTTGGAGATAGGAGAAATAAACGATCGCCAGAAGCACTACAATGCTGGCGCTGATGGGTACGATGTAGCCCACGCCCAGAATTCCCACAGGAAGTAAGATCGTGAGGGCCGCTTCCGGCCCGTATCCAGCGGAGCTGAGCGCATCCAGGCCAAAGATGGGGATGCCCGAGGCCGGCCCGATCTGCTCGGCCCGTTCTTGCGATGTAGCTAAAGGTTTTCCGAAAATGAAGTCTTTCAGGCGCAAGAGGCTCTCTCCTGTGGGGCGAGGTCTTGATGCAACAGTAGAACACAGCCCCCACAAAATGGCGAACCTGTGCCAAGTCAGAATGGGCCAACTCAAAACGGCGCGTTTCGTTCTGGCGGAGCACACCGATAGGACATATAATTCGTCCTCTACGTATGACACGCCGAGGTGTCTGACAATACTCATGCGCATACTCAAAATCACCGTTCTGTCACTTGCCGGCCTCACTCTGGCGGCCGCCCTATTCCTGATCGTCGCCGACCGCCTGGAGCAACCTGCGCCGCCCGATCCGGCCACGCTGATTGCCAAGGCGCGGCAATATGATGTGCGCATCAAGCGCGATAACTTTGGCGTACCGCATGTGAGCGGCGCGCGAGACGCGGATGTGGCCTTCGGGCTGGGATTTGCCCATTCCGAAGATGACTTCCTCACGCTTCAGCAGGTGGCGCTGGCGACCCGCGGACAACTGGCGGCGACCGAGGGACGCAAGGCCGCAGTGCCCGACTATCTGGTCCACCTCTTGCGGGTGTGGGAAACCGTCAACGCCAAGTATGAAAGTGACCTGCCGGCGGATGTGCGCCAGGTGCTGGAAGGCTATGCCGACGGAGTGAACTACTACGCGGCGCTTCATCAAGACAAAGTCTTGCCGGGCGTGCTGCCACTGACCGGCAAAGACCTGGCCGCCGGCTTTGTTTTCAAGACACCTTTCTTTTATGGCCTCGACCGGGCGTTGATGAAGTTGAACAGCCCGGAGGGCAGCACCACTGCTCTTCTTCAAAACGAGCCAGTTAAAGACGGACAAATTAAGGACGGGCGAGATGCCTTCCTGATGACGCACGAAGGAATCCCCGTGGGGTCCAATGGCGTGGCTGTATCGCCATCACGCTCAGCCGATGGGGCGACACGGCTGCTGGTCAATTCCCATCAACCATATACAGGCCCGGTAGCGTGGTATGAAGCCGTACTGGAGAGCGGGCAAGGCTGGCACGTGGCCGGCGGCTTCTTCCCCGGCTCGCCTTTCATGCTGCACGGACACAACGAGCATCTGGGCTGGGCCAATACGGTCAACGAGCCCGACCTGATTGACGTCTACAAGCTCACCATCAATCCGGCCAATCCCAACCAGTATCAGTTGGATGGGCAGTGGCGCGATTTTGAAAAGAGTGACGCCAAGATCCGGGTGAAGATCTGGGGGCCGCTGATCTGGACCGCGCACCGCGAAGTGCTGTACGCCGCCCAAGGCCCGGTGCTAAAGACCGATCATGGCGTGTTCGCCATTCGCTATGCCGGAATCAACGAGGTGCGCCTGCCCTTGCAGTATTACCGGCTGAACAAGGCCACGAACATGGCAGAGTGGCGCGCGGCCATGGCGCTGCAGGCCATTCCCAGCATCAACTATGTCTATGCCGACGAGAAGGCGAATATCGGCTACGTCTATAACGGATTGTTCCCGGTGCGGCAGGAAGGGGTGGACTGGCAGGACACCTTGCCGGGGGACCGCTCGAACTTGATCTGGCATAGCTACCTGCCTTTCGATAAAGTCCCGCAAATATGGGACCCGCCCGGAGGGTTGGTTTTCAATTCCAATAACACGCCCTTTCACGCGGCCGCTTCCGGAGACGACCTGAAGCCGCAAGACTTCTCGCCGACCCTCGGCATTCAAAGCAACATGACGAACCGTGCATGGCGCGCGATGGAAACCTATGGCGCCGATACCCACATCACCGCGGAGACATTCCGTACATACAAATTCGACCTCAGCTACAGTGCGCACTCCGATCTGGCAGAGCTGATCGGCCAGGTAGTGGCGATCGGTCCCGGCAATCAGAGCGACCGCGGCGATCTACAGCAGGCCCAAGAAATGCTCAAGCGATGGGACCGGAAAACCAATAGCGCCAGCCGCGAGGCAGCGCTCGCGATTCTGATGGGAGAACCTCTGCTCCGCCAGAGGACAGTGGTCAAGGGCACACCACAGCCACCCACGCAGCAACAGATTTTGGCAGGGTTGCGGGAAACCATCCAAACTCTCAAAACGCATTATGGAAGACTCGACCCGGAGTGGGGTCAGGTGAACCGCTTGCGCCGTGGCAAGCTCGATCTCGCAATCGACGGCGGCCCGGACATCTACCGCGCGGTTTACGGCCTGAAGCAGCCGGACGGCACGCTCTCGGCTGCCGGTGGCGATACGTTCATTATGTTTGTCACCTGGGACAAGGAAGGGAAACTCTCATCGGAGAGCATCCATCAGTTCGGTTCGGCCACCCTCGACCAGGATTCACGCCATTACGCAGACCAGGCGCCGTTGTTTGACGGCATGAAGATGAAGCCCGTCCTGTTCACACAAGCGCAGTTGGCCGGACACATCGAAGCCGATTACCGCCCAGGAGAACGCGAAGGCCACGACTCCAAGCACTGAAGCCACCCCTAGTGCCGTGACCGGTTGAATTGGTAACGCTGACAAAAGGACAAATTGGCATTTCCGATGTCCCGATGTCCCGATCTACGATGATTACCCAATCTCCTGGTCGCTGTGCTAGGGCCGTGACCAGGAAATAAAGTAATGGAACCGAAGAAAACAATGCGCCGTTCCGATCACCCGATCATCCGATCTCCCGATTTTCAAGCATTACTACGTCTAACCGTTCCACGCAGATCCCGTACCCGGCATTGAAAAAGGTTGTCCTTTTCGGAATTAAAAAACGAACAGTCATTCATTTTATTGATCGTTCGTTTGGCTATATACTACTTTCCCTGACGCTTGGTCTGGAGAGGCGCTAAGAACATTTCGTATGGGCCACTTCAAATTCCGAGTAAAGCGTCTTCGGAAAGGAAATGCGATATGAAGAAACCGTCTGTGAGAAACATCTGCGTGACGTCGTTGGTGCTGCCTCTGGTCCTGTTGAGCGTATCGGCCTGGGCGCAGACCAGCTTTACCGACACCTACACGGGGCAAGGCTCCGGCGCCACAACCTGCAACACAACCTTCAACATCAACGGCATGGAACCCTCGGCAACGGGCGCCTACCCGGTCTTTGTCTATATGGTGGGCACCACGGAAACGTTCAATAATGATGGCGCGGCATCGGCGGCTGTTGCCGGCATGGTCAAGCGGGGATTCGTGGCGGCCACCATCCAATACGACAGCGGACAATTTGGGAATTGTACCCAGATTTCCGGAAAGGCGAAATGCATCTTTAATCCAGCCACTGCGGTCAGCGCCGTTTCCAAGCTGTGCTCCCGCGCCAAAGCAGACTGCAACAAAGGCATCGTGGTGGGCGGATTCAGCCAGGGTGCAGTCATGGCCACGCTGGCGAAAAACTTCGATGCGCGCGTCCAGGCCGCCTGGGGCATGGGCGACGGCGTAAGCTATAGCACCTTTAACCTCAACGCCTGTATGGCGAATGGATCGCGCACTCTGGCCAGCGACCATCTGCGGGCCGTGGATGGCCAAGCGGACCAATTCATTGGCCCCCAAATCTCACAAGTGCGGAGCCAGTTGCAAACCTTGACCGGCTTCAATTGCGGCACCTCGGCCACCTCCTGCCTGCAGACCAATGGCAGCGGCTGGATCATTGTGTTGAACGGTCAAGTCCAATCGGGTAATGCCGACCACTGCTATATGCGCACCAACGGATGTTTCAGCAGTGAAACCACCAACGATCCTGGATGGCTGAATGGCACAAGCGCCTGGGAGCTAAACCCCAATTTGGATTGGCTGTCAGGGTTTGCGCAGCACTAGAGACGCGATGAACCGGAACTCAGGCATGAAAGAATGCGAGAGTTGAACTGTTTGATGTCGAACCTGTTGGTTGGCCGGTCCGTTGGAATTGCAGACTAGCCTTTGGATAGGTGATTTGATTTTCAACTCATGCTAACATCGGGCCGCATTTTGGGAGCATCCGGGGACTGGCAGAGTTGTCTAGACGCAAGCCGGAACCAGGATGCTCCTTCCACTCGCTAGGAGAAATTACGATGATCGCACGAAAGTGCATGACAACACTCATGCTTCTGGTTTTGGCCTTGACGCTGATTGTGCCCGCTCCCTTGGGACATGCATCCCCGATCGCGGCGGCGCAGGCTTCACCTGATTTTTCATTGTCGTTCTTCAATAACCCGCAAACCGTCAAACGGGGAAGCGGCACTCTTTTTCAAATAGAGATTCAGCCGCTGAATGGATTCACCGGGACGGTGCATATTACCCTCACGCAGTCCCTGCCCCCAGGCATCGTCTGCGCGTGCGGACCGTTTGACGCGAACGTGACAGGCACCGGCATCACATTCGCAAGCTTCAGCCTGGATGTTCCCAAACCTGTAGCCACAGCGCCCACCGGGACTTTTGACATTGGTGTTACTGTAACCAGTGGCACGATTTCCCATTCCGAAACCGCCATCCTGATCGTCAGGTAGGCGGGAGAGCGAGGTTGGGAAGTCCCGCTCTGCGGGGCTTCCACAGCCTTCCATCCATTAGCGTCGTGCGACTGCCGTCCTTTTCAAGAAATAGTCCACCATTTCGCTGGCCGAGTTGTCCATCTCAACATCAAACGCCTTAATTTTTGTAGTGAAGTAGTTAAACATCATGACCGCCGGGATGGCCACAAAGAGTCCCAGGGCGGTGGTGATGAGCGCTTCAGAAATTCCGCCCGAGACTGCCTTCAGTCCGGTCCCTCTTTCCTGAATCGTTTGGAACGCATCGATGATGCCAACGACCGTCCCTAGCAACCCGACAAAGGGAGCAGTTGAGCCAACGGTGGCCAGGCCGCTGAGACCTCTCTCGAGTTCAGCATGGACGATCGCTTCTGCGCGCTCCAGTGCGCGTTTGCTGGCTTCAACCTTGTCTCCGGGAAACTCCATGGATTCGCCATCGGCCTGAAATTCGTGCAAGCCCGAGACCACAATCTTCGCCAGGTGGCTCTTCTTGCTGCGCTCGGCCACGCGGATGGCTTCCTCCAGCCGGCCTTGGCGCAGGGCCCCGGCCACCACCGGAGCAAACTCTCGGGACTGTTGGCGCGCGGCGCGGAAGGTCATCCAGCGGTCAATCATGATGCCAATCGACCACGCCGACATGGCCATGAGAATGATGACGATGATGCGGGCGAGCCATCCCATGTGGACCAGCATGGATTTCAAATCGAAGCGCGCTACTTCCTCCTGGAACAGCCACACAGCCGCCAGCTGCGTTTTCGTGAAGATGAGATTCAGGTCAGCAAGATTTGCGATAACCATACTTAGGTTCCTCCTCAAGGAATTCGGAGCTACGCCGGGAGCCTCACTGCTCTTCGCTCATTGCTCTTTCGCAGTCGCAGAGCTTGCCGGGCAATAACTATTGGACACCAGGGCTGCGTGTTTTGCTCCCGGTCTCGCCCACTCGCAGGGCCGTTTTCCGGTCTATACTCTAGGCGTGAATCCGGCTGCGAAAATTGAAACGGATGAAATACAGGAGAAACGACTATGAGAGCGGTGCGTGATTTGATCAGACTGCTGGCCATCGCCGGCGCGGTGATAGCATTTACGGGATACCTGAAGGCCCAAGGTCCACTCCAGTTGGCGGGGGCGCCTTGTGCCACGCCGCCGGTGCTGCACTGTCCCGACAAGGACTGCATCGGAGACCGGATCATCAATCCCGGACCGGTGGTGGAGATGAAGACCCGCCGCACATACTTCCTCGACTACCCGTGCGATCTGAAGGCGGGCGAGAAGGTCACCTTTATCCTCAGTCTTCATGGCGCTGGTTCCTACGGGAACTGGCAACGGCACTACTTCCCGATCATGGACTACAAAGACAAATACCGTCTGGTCATTGCGACACCGAATTCACCGGTTCGCGTGTGGTCAGATGCCGATGACGACTATTTGCAAAACATCGTCAACTCGGTGGTCGCCCAGCTCGGCAAAGAGAACATCAAGGCTTTCTGGCTGGCCGGGCACTCGCAGGGCGGACTGACTTCGAACCGGCTGGTGCGCACCGCCTTCTTTAAAGATAAGGTTGACGGCTGGCTCAGCCTCTCCGGCGGGCGATTGGGTGGGAACCCTGGCCGGGCTGCGACGTTTGGGCCGCCGCGCTCAAGCACGGCCGGCGCGCCCGGCGGCGTTACAGCGGCGAGTATTACAGCAGCCATGGCAGCGCTGAAGGAGCTTCCGGCGGCCGACTTTTCGTTTATTTACGAGACGGGCAGGCGGGAAATGGATGACAAAGGCCTGCTTGAAACCTCGGATTGGGCGACGAAGTACAGTTGTGGTCCCCGGCGTAATCCCGAAGAAGTTGTTGACACCAAGCCCGGCTATGTCTATGACGGTACGCGCCAGAATCCACAGAACCCTGCCTGGGGACTTCTGCCGGCAGCGGGCAAGGCCGAGGTCTATATTTATCCGGACTGCAAAGATGGCAGAGTGGTGGCCGATGTTGTCCGCATGGAGAAGGGACATACCGAAGGGCTGGAGCCCAACGCTACGGAAAAGCTGGTGCAGTTGATGCTCTCGGCGAAGGGTGGGAAGATCTCGGGGCAATAGGGTAGGGAGGGGCATGATTGACCGCCAGGCGATTCATCAGCGTTCATCTGCGAAAATCAGCGGCTAATTTTTGCTTGAGACCAGGTTACGCTGTGTTCCAACTGCCGTTTTTAGGTTCATTTGCCGGTGTAGCTGACTTTCCAGATAGAGCGGGAACCGTCGTCGCTTACGAACAACGATCCATCTTTGCCCTCGGTCACGCCCACGGGGCGGCCCCAGATCTCGCCCTGGTCGGTGACGAAGCCGGTGAGGAAGTCTTCGTATTCGCCGGTGGCGTGTCCATTCTTCAGGGGAACGCGCACGACCTCGTAGCCGGTGCGTTTTTTGCGGTTCCATGAGCCGTGTTCAGCAGCAAAGATGTCGCCACGGTATTCGGCGGGGAACTGGTGTCCGCCATAGAAGATCAATTCCAGCGAAGCCATGTGCGGCTGCAGAAGAACGTCCGGAGTAATGACTTTGTCCTTCAGCTCCGGATGTTTGTTGGCATGCCGGGGGTCCCAATGGCCGCCCATGTAAAACCAGGGCCAGCCATAGAATCCGCCTTCCTGGACATGCGTGATGTAGTCGGGGGGCAGATCATCTCCCAGACCATCGCGTTCATTCGTTGAGGCCCACAACTCGCCAGTCTGAGGATGAACGGCGATACCCACGGCATTGCGAATGCCACGGGCATAAATGCGTTGCCCGGTGCCGTCGGGATTGAATTCCAGGATGTCGGCGCGACGCTCTTCACGGGGATTGTTGTCCATATCGTCGTTGTTGGAACGCGAGCCTACCGAGACGTACATCTTCTTGCCATCGCGGGAGAAGGCAATGTCGCGTGTCCAGTGCCCGCCGCCGGTGAGCCTTCCACCGCCGGGCAGGTCCGCGACAATGACCTGTTGGGGCCCGCGGGCCTTCAGGTCGCCATTCCGGTAAGGGAAGCGGACAACAGAATCGGTGTTGCCGACATACAGCCACTGTGGGTCGTCCCCGGAAGGGAAGAGGGCAATGCCAAACGGCTGTTTGAGGCCGGTAGCGAAGACTCCCGTGGTCTCCGCTTTGCCGTCTTTGCCTGCGCCGCGAAAGATTTTTATTTCTCCGTTGCTGCTTTCCGCTACAAAAAGGTCGCCATTGGGCGCGGTACGCAGGAGCCGCGGATTATCAAGCCCGGAGGCGTAGAGATCAACCTTAAAACCAGGGAGCGCTTTCGGCCATGCATCCGGCGGACGAGGGACTACCTTGCCGGGGTTCAAGGCCGACTCAGACTCAAATGGGGCCGGCAGATCAGCCAGCGTGATCTTGTGGAATACGCCCGGCCTCTGCGTGGTGTAATCGGAGAAGGCGGCTTTGCCGGTCATTACCTCGGGCTTGGCCTGGGCACGGGCCGCGGCCGGAGACGAAAAGTACGCGCCTGGAACGATCAGGACCAGGAATGCGAATACAAAACGCCGACTATGCATTTTCCAAATCACCTTCCATCGTTAGGGCCTCTGCTGGAATGTCCGCTACGCGGTCATCGACTACGAAGAACGCCGCACGACGGAAAGAGCGATATGAGTATAAAGGATGCCTCCGTCGTTCTCCGGCTAAAACTCTATGAGTCCCAGACTGATCAGCAACGCTTCATCGACTTTGCGCATGGCTGCTGCGTCCACCACGCCGAGGCGTTTCACCAGACGTTGCCGGTCAACCGAACGAATCTGGTTCAAGACCGCCACCGAGCGTTTCTGCAGGCCGCTTTTGCCGGGATGAAGGATGACTTCACGTGGATGGGGAGGGTCCGCAAATTGCGAACTGATCGCGGCCACAATCGTAATGGGGCTGTACTGGTTGGAGACGTTGTTCTGGACGATCAAGGCAGGCCGTGTTTTCCTGATTTCGTGGCCGACGGTGGGGTCGAACGCGACGAGATAAATCTCGCCTCAGCGCGGAGAGGTCATGAGCGTCTTGTCTTACGGTGTAAATTGCTACGCTTGATCGCAGTGTTGCGCCTGGCCCCAGATGGTTCTTCTTCCAGAGGGAACCAGTCGGCGGCCATCGCGACGTCACGTTCCGCGTTGGCGAGGGCTTCGCGCTTGAGGCGCTCACGGAGCGTCTTTTTTCCCTGAACTTCAATGAAGTGCAACACGGCGCGCGAGATGAATTGGCTACGGCTGCCTTTGCAGGCCACTCGATCAAGTACGGCAAGCGTGCTATCGGGCAAAACGATGTTGATGCGTTTACTCATAGGGCTATGAGCAAAATAGCGCTGAACACTCAAAGGGTTACATACTTTTTGTGTGTATGCAAATGTGTGTGTGTGTGGCCTTCGCAAATTTCGCCATCTGAATTGGATATTTGCGATGCTACAGCACATGGACGATCGCTTCTTCCAGGGCCTCGCGGTTGATGGGTTTTGAAACATAGCCGTCCATGCCTGCGGCCAGGAATTTCTTGCTGTCGCCTTCCATGGCGTGCGCTGTCAGTGCGATGATGGGGACATGGAGGATGCCGTGCTTTTCAGATTCGCGGATAGCGGCCGTGGCTTCGAGCCCGTCCATCTCGGGCATCTGGACATCCATCAGAACTAGGTCAAAGTCTTCTGCTTCCACGGCTTTGACAGCTTCTCTCCCGTTTCCGACGATAGTAATTTGGCAGCCCATCTTTTGCAGAAGTGCCCTGGCGAAGCGCTGATTAATATGGTTATCTTCCGCCACCAAAACGCGGAGTAAACGCCCGGAAGCGGGCAATTGCGAAAGCCGTTCCCGCAAATCGCTGTGTTCGACAACCAGCAAGGGCAGTTGGTGAATATCCTGCATTGCGGATTCAGTATTTTCCTGGATCGCGTCAGAAGAGCCAAAGCAAGCGAGAAAGTGGAAGACGCTGCCTTCGCCGTCCCTGCTATCGGCCCAGATACGGCCTTTCATCAGGTCTACCAGCCGCGCACTGATGGCGAGGCCGAGTCCCGTTCCGCCAAATTTGCGGGTGGTCGAGCGGTCGGCCTGTTCAAAGGGTTCGAAGATTGCCGAGAGCTTGTCTTCGGGAACGCCGATGCCGGTATCGCGCACGGCAAAGTGAAGGCAAACGCTGTCGTTTTCTTCCGAGTCCGTCTCCACCGTCACGGCAATTTCGCCTCGTCTGGTGAACTTGACAGCATTTCCGATCAGATTGGTCAGAATCTGGCGCAAGCGGCCCGCGTCCCCTACCAGCACCTCGGGCGCATCGCGCGCGATGGCTAATGTGAGTTTTAACCCCTTGGCGTCAGCGGATTTGGCCAGTAGCTTCACGGTGTCAGACATGGCCTCGGCCAGGTTGAAGGGCGCTGGATCGAGTGTGAGTTTGCCGGCCTCGATTTTAGAGAAATCCAGCAGGTCATTGATTACGATCAGCAACGAGTCAGCCGAGAACTTCACCACCGAGAGGACTTCGCGCTGTTCCTCATTCAGGTCCGTATCCAGCGCCAGTTCGGTCATTCCGATGATCCCATTCATGGGCGTGCGGATTTCATGGCTGACGTTCGCGAGGAAATCGCTTTTGGCCTGATTGGCGGCTTCCGCAGTCGCGCGGGCAGCTTCAAGATCGACATTGGTGGCTTGAAGTTCGGCGGTGCGTGCTTCGATTTCTTTCGTAAGCCTGGCCTTCTGCCGCAGTATCAGCATTATGCGCCACTTCCAGATGCCCCACGCCATGAACCCCAGCAACAGCACAGCCGTCGATCTGAACCACCAGGTTCCCCACCAGGGTGGCAGGATCGTGAATGCCGTTTGCCCAGGTTCGCTCCAGTCGCCGCCAGGCACGCGTCCGGCAACCTCGAAGATGTATTCACCCGCAGGCAGGCTGGCATAGGGTATCTCACGCTGCTGGGTTTCCGTCCATCGGTCTTCGAGACCCTGCAACCGGTAACGGAACTGGACTTCATCTTCGTGGCGGTAGGTAAGGGCGCCGAAGTGGACCTGCACCGACCGGTCGGCGTACTTGATTTGCGCGGATTCCGCCCGTTGATTTTCATCGGCGTCGAGCGCATGCAGAATGGGCCGGTTACTTCCGAATTGCATGGAGATCAAGAGCATCTTGGGCAGTCGTTCCGGCGCCAGGGCCGGAGAGGGCCGGTAATGCGAAAGGCCATGGCTGGTACCGATCCAGATGTCGCCATTGGGGTCGGCCCAGAACGCATTGGTATCTGTATCCTCCCAGATCATGCCCTCGGCGCGGCTGAAATGCCGCCATTGGCCGTTTTCCAGCACATCCACTCCGCGATCGGTTCCTACCCAGACCGGACCCTTAGGACTCGCGCCCAGGAAATAACTCTGGCCAGACCGCAGGCCGTTCTCCTGGTTGAAATGAGTAATGGAGGGCTTATCGCCGTCGCCGGAAAAGGTGATGCGGCTCACGCCAATCGGTTCACGGTACGAGAGCCAGATGGCGCCGTCGGCCGCCTCCGTGATTCCAAATGTTCCGGCAATCTTCAAGCCATCCGCAGTTCCAAACCGGCGCCATTGACCGTCCTTGAAACGGGCCAGCCCGCGGGAACCAGGAAACCACATCCATCCGCGCCGATCGAGGATGGGCTGGTAGAAAATCTCATTCACATCCGGCTGCGGCACATCTACCTGCTCGAAGGCCATCTTCTTTACACCGGTACGGACGGGCGCAGTGCTGCGATAGATTCCCCCCGAGGTGGTGACCCAAAGGTGGTTTTCACGATCGGCGAGCAGGCCCCAAACGCGGTCGCCCAGCAAGCCTGATTTCTTGCCGTATACAGCGACGAACTTACCCTGCCGGGAAAAGCGCGAGACTCCGCCCGGATAAGCGCCGGCCCAGACCTCTCCATGGCCGTCGACCGCCACAGTGCGGAATTTTTCACCCCGCAACCCATCAGCTTCATGCCACGAACGCCACCGGCCGGTTTTGGGATCCAACTCGTTGATCCCATGGTTGGTGCCCACCCACAAAGCGCCCCGAAGATCTCTGCGGATGCCCCAGATCACATCGCTGGAAAGTCCCTCGGCCGCGGTCCAGCTTTCCCAATTCTGGAAGCCCAACCACCGCTGAATGCCGACGCCGCGAAAGCCAATCCACAGCGAACCTTCATGGTCAAACAATGCGCAGGCGACGGAATCAGAGACCAGGCCATGATGTGAATTCACGATGCGCCAGCCGTCCCGTTCCGGAATGGCCAATCCGGTGTCGGTGGGCACCAGAATCTTTCCCTCGGGAGAAAGGGACAAAGCGGCGGCCGGCGCC
Source organism: Saccharimonadales bacterium (SeqCode) (assembly GCA_035568495.1). Taxonomy (GTDB): domain Bacteria; phylum Acidobacteriota; class Terriglobia; order Terriglobales; family Acidobacteriaceae; genus Angelobacter. Next base: position 33,351 of record DATMNZ010000145.1, read on the forward strand.
CCTGTCTGCGGGACGCCCTGGTCGCGAGCAACGAACTGCTGGGTTGCCTGAACAAACTCAAACAGCCGATGAGCGCCACGGACCCACACGTTGCCTTCACCATCGGCAACAACGCTTTCCCAGCGTTCATGAGGAAGCCGATAGCGTTCATCGACGTTCACAACTTTTCCTGAATCTACGCGGCACAGGCTTTCATCGCAGCCAAACCACACAGTCCCGCTGTGGTCCACACCGACGCCGTGCGTGCCTTGGTCCGCCAGCCACTGGACTTTGTAGGCGCCGCCCGGGGTTGCGGTTTCGATCAGCGCCAGCCCCACCGTGGTTGTGACATAGACACGGCCCTGGCCGTCGGAAGCCAGACTGCCGGCGCCGACGATCTCGATCCGCCGGCCAAGATCGAGAGTTTCGAAGTGATTGCCACGGCGCCGTGTCAGTCCCTGGCGGGTCCCGGCCCACAAGGTCCTATCCGCCGACTCATGTAAGGATTCGATGTCTTTGCTGGGTAATTCGAGGGGATATTCGATCTCACGAAAGACCTTGCCGTCATACCAAAAAAGGCCGTTCTGGGTGGCAATCCAGATCAGCCCCGTATGGTCTTGCAGAAGATGGCTGATGGCAGTGTTCTGCAGTCCTTGGTCCTGCGTATAGCTTTTGAAACTGTAGCGCTGTGCTTGCGCAAGCCGCAACGCGGCTGGGCTGGCCATCAGCCCTGCGACGAGCAAAACACGCCACGTGGTTCTTCGGGCGCACGGCAAAAACATCGCTTCACTCTTCTGCAAATTACTTGGTTGCTTAAGGGTTTCTTAGAGCAGGAGTTCTCGGACCACACGGGCAAGTTGGGCCATGGAAAAGGGCTTGGCCAGGAATTGATTTACGGCCGCCATGCCGGTTTCGGCAACCGTCGCCATCGGGTGTCCGGATATAAACAAAAATTTCATGTCTGGAACGGCCCGGCGCAGTTGCGCAGCCAGATCATAGCCGCTCATCCTCGGCATCATGACATCGGTGATGACCAGGTCAATGCGGGCAACCTTGCCGGTGAAAGCCAATGCCTCGCTCCCGTTGGCGGCTGGGGTCACCGAGTACCCGCGCGCAATCAGAGATTCGGCCACGAATTCACGCAACTCATCGTTATCGTCAACCAGCAAGATATGGGACAATGTGCCAGTTAATGTTTCCGGATGGGACAAGCCAGCGTGCTCATACTGTAACGGCATAAAGCAGGGCCTTTTGTTTGGTAATCTCAGTCAAACTGTTTCTTGGGAAAAGGGGGATCGTACTGTCTTCAACATATATCCAAAGGCCAATGGATTACAAGGATGTTGGCGGCAGAGCTCATGACAGAAGTAACAGGAGCTGCGCCAGGCCGATCTCCCAGGGCGGTCTTTTCATGGGAATGAAACCAGGCTGTGACCTTATGGCCCTTCAGTATGGCCCTTCAGTGCAGATGACCCAGCAGAACGACACAGTTCTTTCCATGCGCACTGAGTTTTGCGTATGGATGTCCTTGGCTGCGGTTTATCAGTGGGCAGCAACTCCTTTTCCTGAAGACTTGGCGCTCGGGCCGGCGCTCGTGAAGAGTGGTTCGATATCCGTCGGCACCGTCTTGAGGTTGTCCAGCGCCTTCCGGACTACCGGACGAATCACACCCAGCTCTTCCATCATCTTTTTTGCGCCGTCATAATCGCCGCGAGCTTCGATCATCAGCAGATCGTGGTCCAGCGACTGGATTGCTTCCTTGATCTTGCTCAGGTCAACCGTAAATGTGCCATCTGGCAAGGCAACGTAAGCGCCCCGGTCAAGCAGGTAGTTGAACTGCACCGCCATGCCCCGGGCGTGGGCATCCTGCAGGCCGAAGCGCAGGGTGCGGAACGACGATGCCAGGTAGGTGGTGTAGAGCTGGCGCTCGGCCTCCGGACCATGGGGCAGCGGGGCCTGGATCAAGCCATTTTCCGCCTGCGTCATCAGGAACTGCAGAGCGAAGAGACCGGTCACATCGGCTTTGGCTTCTTCGATGGCGCTGTAAAGCGCCTTGAGTTCGAGCCGGGGATTGGTTTCGCGGCCATCCACCTTGATCTGATGCGGACCGAGACCATGGGTCAGCTCATGCATCACGATATGCGTGAAAAAGAGATCGAAACTCAGGTCTTTCCGGGCGGCGGGCAATAGCACCACGCGGGAAATCGGTTGCAGCGTGGCCTTGAATTTGGCCTCCTGAATATTTTTGAGCATCACGCGCTTACTGCCCTTCTGCTGCACCACCTTGGCGTCGTTGGGCAGGTTAAAGGCGGCGGTAGTGACGCCATGGTTGCTGTCACCGGCGGAAAAAACCTGGTTCACTACCCGCAGCGGCGCCAGCACTCCCAGCTTGGTGTGATATTGCGGGTCTTCCGGCAGATGGTCTTCGATTTCCTGCAGGTGCTGGCCCAGGAAAGAAAGCTTTTGGCTTTCCTGATCGTCACGCAAGGTGACGAAGGCTTCAAAGGCCGCTTTGTATCCAAAGAGTTCATCGCCGTAGGTTTCATATGGCCCGATGGTAATGTCGAGGGGCGCATCGAGGTCCATCCATGCGATGTCGCTTTCGTAATAGTTATCGCTGGCAAAGGCGGCGGCGCGCGTGATCAGGAACTTCTTCAGGCTGGCGTTGCCGGTGAGTTCAGCGGCTTCGCGCAGAAGTTTAGCGGCCTGCTCGAGATCGGCTTTGTACTCCTGGCTGTAAGGCACAATCTTGAGCTTGCGGTCGGTCCCGCGCCGGACCACCGTGAAAAAGCCCTCGGCCTTCTGTTTGTCGGCATCCGAAAGCGTTTTCACCCAGGTCTCGAACTCTTCGCGGGTCATATCTTCCGGATAGAAGTTCGCCCCTAGCGGCTTCTTGGCGGGCGCACCCCGCACAAACACTCTGTGCTCGTCGATTTCCGACCACGGACCCTTGTTGATCCGGAAATAGTGTTGGCGGGCGATGCCCAACGGAGAGCGATCATGTCGCAATTGGCCTTCCATGGCGACGTTACCACTCCACATCTGGTTCATGAAGATGTGGTTCAACAGCCGGGCGGCCGTGATAATCTTCGGCAGTGCCTGGGCATCGCCTGGTGAGAGCCTGGATGTATCCACGCGCAGAGGCGTGGGCGCAAAGCGGGCCGTCATTTTCTTGAGCTCTGCCTGGCCAGGAAGGCTCACGGGGGCCTTCATCATCTCCTGGGCGCCGCCGGTGATGGCAAATAAAAGGGAAGTCGCGAAGATCAGACGCATGGATGAAAGGATAACGCCTGGGAAAGGCATTACGCAAAGATGTTTGCCTTACAGAGCTTCCAGGAGTTCGTCCATCGGCTCCTCCCGCTAAGGCTTGGGCGCCGGCTCCGCCTTCAGTGCGGGATCGCCCTTCTCGACAAAGTTCTTCAACCGGGTGAGTTGTTCGGTCAGCACGGAATCGATCGGCGCGGCCCAGGTGTTCATGCCGGCTGGTTGATATCCCATCACGGCGTAAGTCATCTTCATTTTCGTGCCGCCTTCGGCCGGGGCAAAGGTGATTTCCATGGCGCCGGCCGCGGCCACTGACTGCAGCGGGCCGAGACCGCCGTTCATTACGATCCTCTTGCCGGGCGCCAGATACACCACCTGCATGTGGCGCACTCCACCCTGGTTGGGCAGCTTTTCGCACCAGCATCCTCCGGCTTTTTCTTCGATGCTCAGGTTGTGCGCGTCACGGGAGAACGTATGCTCCGGACTCCACCAGTTGCCGATCCTCATGAATCGCTCGTAGACATTCTCCGGAGGCGCCTGAATGTTCAGGGTGATCGTGATCGTGAATCCATTGGCAGAAGAGTCCTTCACCTCGGCCGGGGCCAGAGCAGGGGCCAGCAGACAAACGATCAGCACAGCCATCAGATTTCGCGCCATCACTTTTTCTCCTCGTTTCTTGCGGATGTAAGAACTTTACCACGGCGGCGGAAAGACAGCCGGCGACCTGTGTTTTGGGTCCTCAGTATCCCTCTGTAGGCAAGCTGGCAATCCGCCGGATATTTTAAACCGAGGTGTATAATTCCCGCACTTGAGTTGTGGGTTATGGAAGATTCAACCTATGAGATTTACCATCAAGGGCCCATTATTTGCCAGGTATCTATTCCTCGTGATTGCCATGCTGGCGGTCTCAATTGCTCCCGGCCCTGTGGCTGCCGCCGAGACTCCTGAGAATTTCAAGTTCACCAAGATCGATCTTGAGCTGCTGGAGAAAGTCAATCAGGCAGACAAAGAGTTTGAGCGCAAGGGCCTGGTCTTCAGCGAGCCGGAAGCCAATGCCTACCTGGAAAACATCGGGGCCAAGCTGGTGCCCGCAGATCTGCCGGAAAACGTTAAGTGGCGCTTCCGGATACTGCGTGACTCTTCGCCCAATGCCTTTGCGCTGCCCAATGGATCGATCTATGTTCATAGCGGGCTGCTGGCCCTGCTGCGCAACGAAGCCCAGATGGCCGCCATTCTCGGCCACGAGATTACGCACGTCGTGAATCGCCATGGCTACCTGGAGAACCGGTCGCAACGCAAAAAGATGGTGGCGATCAATATCCTGGCGGCAGCCGGCGGTGTTGGTGGAGGCTTTGGTGGAATCGGCGGGGTGGCCGCTTCCGGCATTCTCGGCGGTCTGGTCCCCAGCGTAGTGGCGGCGACCATCTTCGGGTACAGCCGTGAGTTGGAACGGGACGCCGATGTCTACGGCCTGCATGCCATGGCCAGGAACAATTATCCGCCCATCGAAATGACCGCAGTCTTTGAGATTCTGAAAACCGGCTACGAAGTGCAACTCGACAAGGAGTCGCGAGGACTCTACGCCGATCATCCCCGGCTGGATGACCGGATTCAATACGTCAATGCCCTATTGGATTCCCTGCCAATCTCTGGAGGGCCGGTAGTGCGCGCGCGGGAATACACCAAAGAAATGGCGCCGGTGTTGCGGCATGATGTTCCCCTGGAAATCCTGACCGGGCGCGCCCGCACCGCGCTGGCGGTGGCCCGCCGTCTTACCGACCTGTTTCCGGAAAGCGCCGAAGATGCGTTTCTGCAGGGCGAAGCCCATCGCGCGCTAGGCGGCCGCACGCCCAGTCCCCGTCCGGAAGAACTGACGGATAGCGCCCGCGGTGCGGTGCGCAAGCAACTCAGCAAGATGACGCTGCAAGAATATGAGAAGTCGTTGCGTTCCACGCCCGAAGGCAAGGCCGCGTGGTCGGCCAACGTAACCGCAGCGGAGGCCGCCTATCGCCGCGCACGCACGCTCGATCCGCAATACGCGCCCGCCGTCCGCGGCCTGGCGGCGCTTTGCGATGAAGATGGAAGGCCCGCCGAGGCCATCGCAGGGTATCGACAGTATCTTCAGATGGCCCCCAAGGCCCTCGATGCCTTTCGGACCAGAAAGCGCGCCGAAGAACTTGAAAAGGCTTCCACGGCAGCGCCGGCGCAGGACCACAATTAAGGGAGGCAACATGTCACGAACCACGATAGCGTCGATCGCCACAGCCACGGTCCTTTTTCTCAGTACCGCAGCCTGGGCCCAATTTGAGCATCCTGACCTGAAGAGCCGCAAGATCGTGGTCAAGACTGCGGTGATTCTGCCTCCGGACGTCAAGGTCTTGAAGAGCGGTGTCAAAGGCAGTGAAGAACTCGTCGAGGAAGAGCGCAAAATCGAGGGCACGCTTCCTCCCATCATTGGGGCGGTCATGCAGGAACGGCATTGTTCGGCCGATGGAAATAGCCTCAATAGCGCGGCCCTGGAAAAGGACCAGGAGTTGAAGTATGCGGTGGCCGACCTGCAAAAGCGATTCGATGAGCTGTTCCCGCAGCTTAGGCGTAAACCCAAAGACATTCGCAAAGGACGGTTTACTCTGGGCGATGAAGTGGCCAAGCTGAACCCCAGCGGCGCAACCGATGCCCTGGTATTTGTCCGCGGGTTCGGCCAGTCCAATACCGGAGGCAAGGTGTTCCTCTCAGCCCTGGCCGGCGTGTCGGTCTTCAGCGGCGCAGTGTTTCACGTTGTGGTCGTGGACGCGCGTACCGGCGTGGTCCTCTATTATGGCGAGTCCGTGCAACCGCAGGACCCGGTCAAGAATCCGGCCAAGACACAGAAGGCCATTGATCGATCTTTCAAGAACTTTCCGGGAAAGTAAAGACCGGGCCCCAGAAGATTGAGCGTCTCCGCCGCAGTATTTCGTCCACTGCCTGCTGCATCCGGTCCCGCACTTCCTGGCTGATGGCCTTCACCGTAGACTGCTGTTCCAGATGAATAGGCGGCAGGAACTGGATGTGCCACTTGGATGGCAAGGGAACAGGCAGCCATGGAAACGTGGAGATCGGCAGATAAGGCCAATCGGTCATCCGGCTCCAGCGCCGGGATTTGATTCTTGAGAACATAGGCAGGGCCTCCGCGCTGCCCACCGTGACGAACGGAATGATAGGGGCGTGGTGGTGCAGCGCCATCTTCACGAAGGTGTGTCGCCCAAACCCTTGCAGCCGGTAGGCGTCGCGATAAAGCGTGAACGCGCCCTCGACTCCCTCGGGAAAGACACCCAGCAGTCCATCGCCTTCCAGGATGCGATCCGCGCTTTCCTGGCAGGCCACTACCCCGCCGAGCTTGGTGATGAAATTGGCAATGAAGGGATACTTCATCAACCCCGGGTGCGTCAGAAAGCGAGGATACCTTCCCGTCTCCCTGGCCACCAGATGCAGCGCCATCACCGCGTCCCAGGGCATGAACCCCCGGTGCATTCCTACCAGTAGGCCCCGGCCGGTGCGCGGCAGATGCTCGAGCCCTTTGACTTCAATTCGCCAATAGCGGTCACACAGAAACTTGAATAGCGTGCGGCCCCAGGCTTGAATGTAGTTGGCGTCCATTCCGAAGTCATCAAAGCTGGGTTCATGAGTATGTTCACCAGTGGAGGGAAGCATGACGTTTTTTGCTTCCACGAGCGCAGCCAGACTGGAACTTTCCGGAGCGAATCCAAGCTCCCGCTTGATCCTCTGGTTGCTGACAGTCCATGGGTAGCGGAGGTATTCCAGTGCCTGGGAGCGGTTGCCGCCTCGCTGTAGCGTGCGGGGTAAAGCCAGACAGCGGCCTTCCGCGATGCGCACGGCGGCCCGTAGCGGAACCACGCCATCCGGGGCCACGTTGAAAGTTCCTCCTCGGCCATGCTTGGCGGCGCAAAGTATGGCGTTGGCCAGGTCGCGAAGGCTGAGAAGCTGCAGCACCGGATCGTGTCCCGCCAGCGTCAGTGTAACGCGGGCCATCAGGCGGCGGCTGAGCAAAGCGCGCGAGCTCAGAACGGTGGTGGAACGTAAAATCGTCAAAGGCATTTTGCCGTGCAAATACCGGCGGGCCATTTCTTCCAGGGCGTGCCATTGCTTTGCAATACCATCGCTACCTACGCCGTATTCTTCGGGTACCAGACATTGCCTTCCGGGCCCGGTTCCGTAGATCAGCGCCGACGAGAGCAGGATGAATTTCCCGGCTTGCAGTCCGGCGGCTTGCCGCAACACCTCTTCGGCCTCCGATACGTCTGGCGTCATGCCATTTCGATCGGCAGCGGGGGGCATGTAAATGTAAGTTGTTTCTGCTAGGTGTGTGTCTGCGAGAGAACCCGGATTTCGCAGATCGGCGAGCCTGCATTCCTGGCCGGGCCGTCTTAATGCCTGCAGCAGGGCTTGGGCATAAGCACCGTCGCTTCGGACGATCAGAGCAATGCTGGACATTCGACTGTGAGTGTAGCTGAGAACCTGACAGCAGGGAACGAGGTTCATTTGTAGAAGAGCACGGCCCCAGACCCCGGAGAAAAATGCGCAAGTAGCCGTCAAAGAGGGCGGCTTCAGCCGCCCGAAAAGCGCGATGAAAGATCCGGCTTTAGCCGCAGTTTAGCTCTGTCCTGGCGAGGAATCAAGATTGCGAGAAATCTCACAGCTTCAAGTTACTTCTGTTAGCTCGCACATTTCTTAACTAGTTCCGAGGAACTGGAACCGGGCCCGTAAACATCCGGTTGACAGCCAGGCGCATCCCTTCAGTCTCTTCATAGAGGAACGCCATGGTCGGCGACACGCCCAGTTGCCGGAAGACCTCGTTGCGGTTGTAGTTGTTCCACACTTCAACAATCTTCCCATTGACGACGCGGAAGGTGCTGCTCCCGTGTATCAGAATTTGTTTGCCAGTGGGCTTCATCAATCCGTTGCCACGGCCGGTATGCGTTCCCCGCGCAGTCCAGGCCACGGTGACCATGTTCCCGTCAACGTTCATCTGGTCGGCGGACATCTTCAGGTCGGGTGCGGCTGACCGCCATCCTTTGCCTTCAGCCACCGATTCCTCAAGCTTCAAGGGCCGGTTATTGTTGTGATGGACCACGCAATCCTGGGCATAAATCTTTTCGATCATGTCGTAGCGCCCGCGGCTGAAGAGTTCATCGAAAACCTGCCGCACCACCGCCTTGTTCTGTTCCGGCGATGTGCCCGGCTTCACCTGCGGACCTACATCGGGCCGTCGCTGCAATTGTGTGTTGTCCTGATTGGGCAGGGGTTTCTGGGGAGATTTTTGCGGGTCGGCTGGCAAGGGTTGCAGCACTACCCTGTT
>DATMNZ010000146.1:0-10298 GCA_035568495.1 Saccharimonadales bacterium (SeqCode)
AACGGGAGCAAAAGCCAGCAAATAGATCGCTGCGGCCCGCAGGCTGAAGAGATTATGTTTCAATTCCTGCCGCACGACGGCCATTACCTGGTGGCCCCAGAGCCGCCAGGGCTGACGGGTAATCCATGTGCGCGCGCCTGAACTATTGCTCGCCTGACTCATATGCGCTCTCCATCGGAACCGATTAAATACTGATACACCGAGTTCACATCATCATCGGCGGGAGCGACGGCTTCGACTTGGATGCCATCTTCGACGATGAGGCGGTTCAGCAGCGAATAGAACTCGTCGGCATTGGTGGTGCGAATCAAGATGCCTTTGCCATCGAGTTGCAGTTTGGCTTCGACTGCATGGTTCTGGGCAAAGACGCGCGAGGCCAGCAGCTCGGGCTGGGCGCAGCGAACCAGAATCTGCATAGGATGTTCTTTGACCTCGCTGCGCACCCCATGGATCATTCCTTCGGCGACCACATAGCCGAAGCTCATGAGCACCACCTGGTCGGAAATGCGGTCGACTTCATGCAGCACGTGGCTGGAAATCACGAGGTGCATTCCTTCTTTGCCCAGGGCCTCGAACAACGCAATGGATTCCGCCCGCGCCATGGGATCGAGGCCGTTCAGTGGCTCATCGAGCACCAGCACCGTGGGATGATGGGCGATCGATTGCGCCAGGCGCATGCGCTGGCGCATGCCTTTGCTGTAGCCCGCGACTTTGCGCTGGGCGGCTTCTGTCAGGTTCACACGTTCGATGGCTTCCATGGTCAGGCGGTGGGTCTCAGCGCCGGAAAGGCCGCGCAGGCTTAACGACTGGCGGATGAATTCATAGCCGGTCACGCCCTTAGGGAATGAATCGAACTGCGTGCAATAGCCTACGTAGCGGAAGAACTCCTCGGGCCGGTCGGCAGTCATGCCCAGCACGCTGATACTGCCTTGCGTGGGCCACACCAGGCCGGTCATCAGGTTCATCAGGGTAGTCTTGCCTGAACCGTTAGGGCCAACCAGGCTGGTGATACCTGGAGGCAGGGAAAGATTGACCCGGTTCACGCCCAGCACTTCTCCGTAGAACTTCGACACATTGTCGAAGATGATCTTGTCGTTGGTCTTCATCCGGTGATGACCTCCCGGGCCTTCAGCCGCCGGTTGATGAGCAACAGTGAGAACGCACACAGGGTCAACATCGAAGCCCAAGCTGACCACAGCGGGATTTGGTCGGCGTCGATGAGCCGGCGGACATCGGGCGCCAGCCGGAAGAGGCTTGCCCAGATGACCTGCATCACAAACTTGAAGTTCAGCAGGCTGCCCCAGTTCGTGCGCAAGACCGCGTTAATCGCTTCGCCAAACCCCGGCAGCAGGAACATGCTGCCCACGATCAGACCGGTAGCCGCGAATCTCCAGCGCACCCACACCGATAGGGCCAGCGCGAACAGCGACATCGCGGCAATCCATAGCCAGGAGGAGCCAAGAATGGAGCCTATCAGATAGAAATTCTTCCACAGCCATCCATGGCCTTCGAGCGACGCCTGCAGGCCGAAGAGCAGCAGACTGGGAATCCAGGAGAAGCAGGAAAGCAGCATGGCCAGCACACTCAGTTTGCCCAGCATGTACTCCGCACGGGAAAGCGGACGGCTGAGATAAAGCTGCAAGGCCTGATTGGCCAGGTCGCGCGTGACCATTCCGGGAGCGGCAGCGGCCACGATGAAGAACCCCAGCCACGCCTGCACTCCGAGAAATGCCGCGAACCAGGAATTATCGATGCGCAACACGCTGTCAAGATGCAGGTTCAGCGCGTATTGGGCGGCGGCGCTGTGGGCGAAATAAATCTGGAAGGCGGCCAGCAATTGCGGAAACAGGCACATGACCACAAAACCGGTAAAGATGCGCGACTCGAACAGCTTGCTGAGGGAGAAGCGGGTCAGCACGGAAAACCGCATTCCGGCAGGCGTTCGCGGTCCATCGTAGATTTTGTAGCTGCGTTTATAGACTGCCATGAGCTGTCCTCGGCGGCGGTGGTGGCGGCGATGAAAGCTTTGCGGGCTGCGGTCCTTCCATGGCCCGCAAGAAGATGTCCTCCAGCGAATCCCGTCTGTAGTTCATACGCCGGATTTGTACCGTATGTTCCACGGCCAGACGGTAAAGTTCGCCGACTTCAATGGCTTCCGGCAGCACGATCTTCAGGCGCCCGCCGCTGAAGCGGGCGGTTTCACAGCCCAGGGCGGCGATGGCCTCGACAAAGCCGTTCTCCTGGCTGATTTCCAGCTCCAAGAACTTGAGGTTGGCCTTGCGTTCTTCTTCCAGATTGCAGATGGCGGCGATCTTTCCATCTTTCAGGATGATGACCTCGTCGCAACATTCTTCGATATCGTGCAGCAGATGCGAAGAGATCAAGACATTCACGCCGCCCGCGTCCCGAATTTCGCGGACCAGTTGCAACATGCGGGTGCGCGCTTCCGGATCGAGGCCGTTCGTAGGCTCATCGAGCAGCAGCAGCTTCGGCCCGTGCGCCAGCGCCTGGGCCAGCTTTACCAACTGCTTCATCCCCAACGAATAGGTGCCCACCTTGCGGTAGCGGGCCTCGCCCAAGCCTACGTAGAAGAACGCCTCGTGGGCGCGCTCCATGGCTTCGCGCGGCGGCAGACCAGAGATCTCCGCCATGTACCGCACAAAGCGGATGCCGCTCATGTCGGCAATAAACGAGTCGCTCTCAGGCATATAGCCAATCAGGGCGCGCAGCTCTTTGATGTTCTGCTGGATGTCCCGGCCATAGATGCGGGCCGAGCCCGAGGCCGGCGGATAAAAGCCCAGCAGCGTATTAATCAGCGTCGACTTGCCCGAGCCGTTCGGACCCAGCAGGCCAATGCACCGTCCCGACAGCGAGCCGGAAAGATGGTTGAGGATGGTCCGTTGGCCAAGGTTCACCACCAGGTCTTGCAGTTCAATGACCGGGGATGCTGTTTCATTCATAAGCTTTATCGCCTCACAACGAAAACCTTTGAAACACAGAGGAACCCTTCGCTGCCGCTCAGGGTAAACTCCGGCAACAGAGGATTTTTGGGTTGTGAGTGGTCCAGGAATCGTCGCGGACCGTGAAGATTCTAATGGATAGAGCGGGGACGTAAGATCCCCGCCCGTCTCACAACTCAATTACCTCTGCTACCTGATCTTCAATTCTTACTGCCCGGCCTGACCTTCCATCACAGACGGCCCACGGCAAGTTCTGCCTCACCTCACAACCCCAAGAACCTCTGCTTCCTCTGTTCCTCTGTGTTTCAAAGGTCTTTGCGGCCCCTACATGATCTTTCCACCTGCAGCACCATGCCCAGCATTCAGCAGCGTCGACAACGTCAGCGTATTCAAATCCAGCCCGAAGAAGCGGCTGGTGCTCGATACGCGGATGGCGTTTTCTTCTCCGTAGAAACACACGACGCTGGGCTTGGTTTCCGCCGCAATGGCTTTCAGCGATTGCAGTTGCGACGGCGTGAGCTGGCTGGAAATCGGCCCCACCACCGAAGCTACGTTCTGGTACAGCAGGCCTGAGACCCCGGTAAAGTTGTCCTGGGGCAACAGCGCCTGAAACGCGCTGGAGCGGGCCAAGGAATTGCCTCCCTGGTGGATCTGTATGGCATTCATCACCACCGCCCGCGTGGGGCCGATGACCATGTAGCCATCAATAAAAGTGTACGTGAGCTCTACGATCTCGTTGGAAGGCGCCCTGTCGGACGAGCTCTCGTTGGACGAGGTTAACCGAACGAGGTAGAGCGTCTGCCCGCCGGACGTAGCTTGTTCGATGCTAACCGTATGACTGCCATGCAACTCGGCTTTGGCATCGGCTACCAGTTGCTCCAGTGTCTGTTGCAGGCGAGCCGGATCGTTGACCTCAACGATCACCTTCCATGACGGCGTCGGTAGCAGTGGACCATCGATGGCCATGGTGACTTCTCCACCCAAGGTGGCCGCCAGATCTTCACGAATACGGAACTTAAGATGCGCCTCGGCTTCCGCCAATTGCGCCGCCACTTTGTCGGGGCTGAAGGTCAACAGATCGTCCAGTATCTTCGCCGGACTCTTGGCCACAAACGCCGCGACAGCGCCGGCATTGGTTGAGACGAAGTCCAGACCGCCGATTGAAGAAGGGGCAGCCAGCCAGGAAGCGATGCCCCGCCGCGGACCGCTGAAGGCCAGTTCGGCGTGGGTCTGCACCTGGCCACTGACTTCCTTGCGTTCTGCCACCAGATATCGAAGGTCGCCGAAGCCGGTTTTATCAAAGACGGTTTTCTCATGGCCATTCCGGGCACGGGCGTTCACCGCAACATTCGCGGTATGCCGGACCTGCATCTGCCCGAGATCGGCGCCGAACAGCAGCCCTGCGCCGCTCTGGTATGCCTGGGAAAGACGCTGGCCAAAAGGCGTGTTGGCAAACCCGCCGCCTTGCGGTAAATTGCGATTCAAGCTTTGCAGCGCAGCCACATCCACGCCTGCAATTACCAGATCGGGCCGCACCACGATCACCAGTTCATACTCAGCGGCGCGGGGTTGCAGCCGCATGAGTTCCTGTTCGTCCACCACGTGCAATTTTTCCTGGTGTTTCTGGGCTTGGTGCTTCTGATCGGTCTGCGCACCGGCTACCAGCTTTTCGATGAAATCTTTCAATCCGGGTCTCTGCACCTCGGCCAGCAGCAGCGGCGAGCCATGCCTCTCGCCATCGCCATCGATCATGGAAATCACAATCTCATTGCCCAGGAATTTGCTCAACTGCTGCACCTTCCCGATGACCTGATCAAACGACATTCCATCGTAGGCGGCTCTGTGCTTCTGCTGGGCTTGAAACCACTCCCGAAGAATCGCGCTCTCTTGCAACTCTTGCTGGAACAATTGGTTGGCCTGGCCCAACGCATCGCCATAATTGGGGATGCTGGCAAACAGCATCGTCGACGGCGGCAACAACGGCAGCAGGCGGCCCTGGTAACGCAGTCCGGGCATCTGGACTTCCGTGCTCAGCCGGTTCTGCAGGTGGGCAAACTCGGCCAGCAGCGTCAGGTGTTTGTCGAGGTCGGCGCTCCAGGCGATTTCCTCACGTACCGGTACCTTGCCCACGATGGCGCTGGTGGCCAACTGGTCGCCGGGATGCAAGATGTTGTTGGCGCCCGCCTGGGCCACGCGCACCTCGCCTTCAATGACGGAAACCCGTGAACCCTTCAGGCCGGTGTTGACTGAAAAGACCGTTCCGGTCACGGAGACCAGGCAATCCTGGGCATCGACGAACAGGTGCCCGGTGCGCCGTTTGGCGGCCTGCACGATGATGTCGCCACGCCGCAGGTGGACCGTAGTATCGGAGCGGCGAGCGGAAACCAGAAGTTCGGCGCGCTCGTTCATCTCTACCAGAGAGCCGTCGCGCAGGCGAAGCTTGGCCCGCGATCCGGCGGAGGTGCGGAGCCGGTCGCCTTCCGCAATCGGAGTGCCCGGCTTCAACAGGGCTTCCTGCGAGTTGCTCACACGGTAGAGCGAGCCATCGACGTTTTCCACGCTGGCGCGGGCGCCTGCGGGGACCGCCAGCCAATCCTGCACAAAGTACACGCCTACGATAGCCAGCACGGCAGCCGCCGCAGTGGCCAGCCATTTGAAATGCGTAGGCCGTGCCTTAGGCAGCTCCTGCTTCCAGGGCAGCACCGCCGGGCGGGCAGGCGCGGCGCCGGCGTCTTCCGCGCTGAAGTTCTGCCATACACGGTCACCGGCGGCCTTCAAGGTTTCCGGACGGGGTTCATCGGAGCGCAGGGCGTCGATCGCCTGCTCTAATTTTTCGTTGGGATTTTCCGGATTGCGCATCTTAACGTCTCCCTCTGGTCACTGCCATGTAATCTTTTTTGAGTTGAGCACGCGTCCGATGCAGCAGCACAGCCACCACCGCCGCCGAGGTATCCATCATGCGGGCAATTTCGCTGTTGCTGTATCCCTCGACGAAGCGGAGGACAAACATTTCCGCCCAGCGGGGATTTATACGGGCCAGCGCCTGGCGCAACCAATCGCGCAGATCGCTCGATTCCTGGCCGCCGGCCGCCATCGCCTCGACGACGCCTGCTTCTTCCTCCAGAGAGACGCTGTGCGCGTCTTTCCGCCGGCGTAACAGATCCAGCGCGGCATTGATGGCCGCCCGATGCAGATAAGCACGCAGGTATGCGATCTCCGGCGCCCGCTCCTGACGGAGAAGGCGGAGAAAGACTACCTGCAGAACATCTTCCGCATCGCTCGCGTTTCCGGTGATGCGGTAGGCGGACCGGAAAACCATCTCCCGGTGTTCGGCGAAAACCTGTTCCAGCGCCAGAGGTACTGCTCCAGCGATGGCCCCAGCCATGTTCACCTGCGTCATCTGCATTGTGGCCTGCATTTTCGTGCGGTGCTCCTCTGATGGTAGGACGCAGAGAAGCCTTGGTTATTAACGGCAAGGGAGATAAATTTCTGCCTTCTGTTTAATCTACGCTTTTTGAGGCAAAAAGTTCGGAGATTGTGGCGGGGCGACGAAAACCTTTGAAACACAGAGGAACAGAGGAAGCAGAGGATTTGGGGGTTGTGACGCGACGGAAATCCTCGGGTGATCCTCTGATTCTTGGGTGGTCATGCAGAATCTCATAGTCACGACGATCTTTGAACCCGCCGCACATCCCCAAAATCCTCGGTTGCATTTGTTCCTCTGTATTACTACCCATCAGAATCTTCATTACTATCCATCAGAATCTTCGCGGCTTGCGACCATTTTTCTGCTGCCTCAAAACCCCAAAATCCTCTGCTTCCTCTGCTCCTCTGTGTTTCAAAGGTTTTCGCAGCCTCGCTATAATCTCGCTGGAGTTAGTCCCGCAAACTGCAATCCCTCATGTAAACTAAAGAGACTCAATTCGACCCATGCAGCCCTTACCTGCCGTATTCAACGCCGCCACCTACTTCATCGACCGTCACCTCACCGAGGGACGCGCCGGCAAGACTGCCATCGAATGGGGCGATGAGAAGATCACCTACCAGCAGCTCGGAGAGAGGGTCAACCGGGCCGGCAGTGCTCTGAAAAACTTGGGGATGCGCCGTGAAGAGCGCGTGGCCCTGTTGCTGCTCGATACCCCGGACTTTGGCACTTGCTTTTTCGGGGCGATCAAGGCGGGCGGCATCCCTGTCCCCATGAACACCATGCTGCAGCCGGCGGAATACGAGTACATGCTGAACGACTGCCGGGCGCGCATTCTCATCGTCAACGAATCGGTGTATCCGCTGATTGAGGCGATTCCACGGGAGCGGCTGCAGTACCTGGAGGACGTGCTGGTGGCCGTCAATGCAGCCTCCGGCGAGACCGGGGCGCGCAACACGCCGGGCGACGGCCGCACCGTCACATTTCTCTTGGAAGACGTGATGGTGCGAAGTTCACCCTTCCTGACCGCCGAACCTACCAGCAAAGACGATGCCGCTTTCTGGCTGTACTCTTCCGGCAGCACCGGCTTCCCCAAAGGATGCATCCATCTGCACCATGACTTGGTGGTGACTTCCGAGTGTTACGCAAAGGCGGTCCTCAACGTCCAGGAAAGTGACCGGCTCTTCAGCGTGGCCAAGCTGTTCTTCGCCTACGGAATGGGCAACGGACTTTATTTCTCGTTGGCCGTGGGCGCCACCACGATCCTGTGGCCGGGCTCGCCCGCTCCAAACACTATTTTTGGCATCATCGAGAAAAGCCGGCCCACGCTGTTCTTTTCCGTGCCCTCGAACTTTGCCACACTGCTGAGCTACCGGCGCGAATCGGGGCAGGAGTTCGACCTTTCCAGCGTACGCCACGCGATTTCGGCCGGTGAAGCGTTGCCGGCGGCCATCTTCCACCGCTTCAAGGAACGTTTCGGAGTGGAGATTCTCGACGCCATCGGTTCGACTGAAGCCCTGCACATGTTCATCGCCAACCGTCCGGGAGCGGTGCGTCCCGGTTCCAGCGGACAACTGCTGCCCAGCTACGAAGCTCGCATCGTGGATGAAGACGATCGGCCTGTCCCCGACAACCAAGTCGGCAACCTGCTGATCAAGGGCGACTCCATCTGTGCCGGCTATTGGAACCAGCACGAGAAAACCAAGGACACCATTCAGGGCCACTGGTTGCGCACCGGTGATAAATACTATCGAGACGAAGATGGCTACTACTGGTACATTGGCCGCAACGATGACATGATGAAGGTCAAGGGACTGTGGGTCAGTCCGGTGGAAGTCGAAAATATCCTGATTGAGCACCCAGCAGTGCAGGAAGCGGCAGTCATCGGCTATAGCGACCTGAACCAACTGGTCAAACCTGCGGCCTATGTGGTCTTGAAGGATTCGGTAACAGAAAACGAAAAGAATAAAGACGTAAAGCACACCACGCCGGCCGGCGGCGCCCACGCCCAGCTCGCCGAAGAACTGAAACAATTGGTCACCTCACGCCTGGCCGCCCACAAGTGCCCGCAAACGATTGAGTTTGTAACCGACCTGCCCAAGACAGCCACGGGAAAGATTCAGCGCTATAAGTTGCGCGAGTCAAGAAGCGGCAGCTAACCTCTCAACGTAGAGATGTAACTTGTTACGTCTAGAGGCCAGCGGGCTTATTTACTTCCGAGGCGGGAACATTCGCCGCAGATTTGCGCTGATGCTTGCAGATCAAGCAGGTTTTCGCCCCACCCAAGCACTCCATGCCACTACGCCGAGATCAGGCATGGGCGCCTCTGGCAACATGGCGATGAACTCCAACAGGTTGTTGTCCGGATCACGGAAGTAGAGCGAGGCTGCAGGCATCCAGGCCAGCACCACGGGCTCGCCGGTTGGCCGGCCGTTGAAATCCAAAGGTTCAATGCCGGCCTTTTTCAGCCGCGCCGGTGCCTCGTGCAGGTCTGACAGCGCCACTTGAAAAGCAACATGAAGGTTGAAACTCATCGGCATGGAGCCCACTTCCCAAAGCCCCAGCATGGCTCTGCCCGGCGCGCCAATCCAGAAGAAGGCGACCTTGCGTTCGGGAACGACGGACGCCAGCGGTAAAGCTAACTGGTCCCGGTAGAATGCGACGGCCCGATCGAGGTCCGCAACCGTGAGATGGGCTTCGAACAGGCCGGTTATGGGAACGATGTTTTCCATTGGTGATAATATATCTCCCGCTGCAATTGAGGACACACTAATCCCCATGAAAAAACTGATTCTACTTCTGTCCATCACACAGGCACTGATCGCGCAGGAAACCAAACCCCCTGCTGCACCGGAATCCGAACGCCACGAGTTCGTGATCGCAAACTTCAAAACTGAAAGCGGCGTTACGCTGCCCCAGGCGCGCGTGGTTTACGGAACGTACGGCCACCTGAACGCAGCACGGGACAACGTCGTGCTGCTGCCGTCGCACTATATGGCTACCTTCCACGGCTATGAATGGCTGATCGGCAATGGAAAGGCCCTGGATCCATCCAAACAGTTTCTAGTGGCGACGGAGTTGTTCGGGAACGGGCGCTCTTCTTCGCCCAGCAATACGCCGGAGCCCTACCATGGGCCCCGCTTTCCGGTGATGACCATCCGTGACAACGTCGAAGCCGTTCACCGGTTGCTGACGGAAGAGCTCAAGGTGACGCATGTTCGCGCCGTCATCGGCTTTTCCATGGGAGCACAGCAGGCATTCCAGTGGGCGGTCAGCTATCCGGAGTTTGCCGACCGCATTGTCGCCACGGCCGGCACCGCCAAGACCTACGGACACGGCATCGTGCGCCTGGAAGGGCAGATCGCCGCCCTTACCGCCGATGCCGCTTTCGAGAATGGCGACTACAAGGCCCCGCCCACCAAAGGGCTGGAAGCGTTCGCCGTGGTCTGGACCGCCTGGCTGTTTTCACAGGAATGGTGGCGCAAGGAACTCTGGAAAGAATCTTCGCCTCCGGGAACAACATTGGAGCAGGTGCTCAACGCCCGCCGCAAACGCTTCATCCCCGGCGCCGATGCCAATGATCTGATTCTGCAGATGCGGACCTGGGAAAAACAGGACGTAGGCGCCACGCAAGGGTTCGGTGGAGACGCGGAAAAGGCCCTGCGCTCGATCAAAGTTCCGTTCCTGTATATGCCCTCGGAAACCGACCTCTACTTCCCACTGGGGGATGCGCGCTATGAAGCCAGCTTCATTCCTACGGTCACGCTGAAGCCGATACCGTCCCTGTGGGGACATACAGCAGGAGCGGCAAGTAATCCGGCCGACGGGAAATTCCTGAACGAGCAGATCGGGAGTTTTCTGGGGGCAGGGAAGTAAAGCAAGAATCCACCGCGGAGGCGGAGAAAGCAAAAGAT
>DATMNZ010000147.1:0-3669 GCA_035568495.1 Saccharimonadales bacterium (SeqCode)
GAGACCATCGATCTCTCAGTGGCCCACCCGGCGTGGGCCGCCGGACCGAACATGGTCCACCCCAGAATTCAACTGAACGCCACGATTCTGCCCACTGGCAAGGTGCTGGTATCAGGGGGATCGGCGAAAGATGAAGACACCACCACAGGCACGCTGGAAGCTGAAATCTATGACCCGGCGGCCAATACCTTCAGCTCTGCCGGATTGATGGAATTTGCCCGCGTATATCATTCCAACACGCTGCTGCTGCCGGATGCCACGGTACTGGCGGTTGGCGGCAACCCGCAACGCACGGTCTATGAACAGCACATCGAGATTTATTCGCCGCCCTATCTGTTCAACAACGCGGGAGGCCCGGCGGTCCGTCCGGTGATTGCCGCGGTCGTGCCTTCGGTTCTGCGTTACAACCAGGTGTTTGCGGTGAAGACGCTGGCCGGCGCCAACATTAAGGAAGTTGTCCTTGTCCGCCCCGGCGCCGTTACTCACGCCTTCGATATGGACCAGCGGCTGGTGGGAATGAGCTTCACTGCCGTTCCGGGCGGGCTGAAAGTCAAAGCTCCGGCCAACGGCAATCTCGCGCCTCCGGGATACTACATGCTCTTCATCGTGAACGCCGCAGGTGTGCCTTCCGTGGCGAAATTTGTGCAACTGCACTAGTAATGTGACCAGGAGATTCGGGAATCG
The DNA here is from genome assembly GCA_035568495.1 of Saccharimonadales bacterium (SeqCode). GTDB lineage: Bacteria > Acidobacteriota > Terriglobia > Terriglobales > Acidobacteriaceae > Angelobacter. The sequence continues at coordinate 685 of DATMNZ010000147.1, forward strand.
TCGCGAATCGGATGATCGGTTGATCTGGTGATCGGAAATACGGCAAAGCCCGTGACGGCAAACACCAAGGAGTCAAAAAATACCCTTGGTCTTTGCCGTACACGACGAATCCGGGAACAACGACAACCCACTCCTAATTCGTGTTGATTCGCGTTCATTCGCGGCCAAATTGCTTTGCCTGGCTCAGAACTCAAACTTGGCCGAGAACTGCAACTGCCTCGGGTCGCCCACGCCCTGGCGCAGGAAGCCGTCGAAGTTGAACAGCCCCGGCGTAATGAGCGGGTTCACGTTGTTGGCCGAGTTAAAGGTGTTGAACATCTCCAGCGTGGGCGTCAGCGAGTAGCGTTCATTGAATTTAAACGGACGCGCCAGCCGCCAGTCGAACGAGCTGAAAGCGTTGTCCTTGCGCAAATGGTTGCGACCGCAATCGATGCCGGCCACCACGCGCGTGACCGAATTCTGCACGCTGCACGGGGCGCCGGTCCCATTGCCGTCGGGATTGGTGGTGATGGGCTGGGCGCTATGCGCCTGCAAGCGCAAATTCACGCGGAATTTAGCAGGCAGGTCCATGGTGGAAAAGGCGTTGAACTTGTGCGTCTCGTCCCGGTCGGAGAGCGAGTAGTCTTTGCGCAGGTTGAATCCCGGATCGAAGCTGCGGTCGGTGAACGGATCGCGCTCGTTGGAATCGTTGTCGTAGTCCTTCGAATAGACGTAGTTGCCTTCCACCTGCAGGCGGTGGCTCAGGCGCTTGCGTACGCCTACCGTGAGTCCGCGGTAGAGGGAGTTGGCGCGGCTGCTGGTCACCTGGGTTTCGCCCAGGATGGGAGCAAACGGCGAGCCGCGGTCGGCGCGGTTGTAATCGAGGAAGTTGGTGAGGAAGACGCCCTTCGACCATGTAAAGTCGGCATAGGCAGTCACGTCGCCCACGATCGCCTGTTCGTATTGCGCGTTCCATGTATAGACGCGCGGGTTCCGGTAGTTACGATCGAACACCCGGATGCCGGTGCCGGGGGGAAATACCCCCGGGGCCAGCGGTGGCGGCGTCAGCACGCCCGGGAAGGCCGGCGGGGTCGGCGTAAAGCCGGCCGAGGCCAATGCGGTATTGGTAAAGATGCTTTGTTGCTGCACGCCGTTGGTGGTGATGGAACCGACCTGACTCAACAGGTTCTGGTGCGCGTTGTAGATGCCGGCATTGGCGCGGAAGACGCTCTTCGCATTTTTCCTTACGTCCCACGAGAATCCCAGGCGCGGTTGAAACTCTTTCCACTGGCTCGGCAGTTTGCCGTTGGAAGGGAAGGCCGGGTTGTTCAGGAAGGGCGCATAGACGGTCTGCGAGGGTGGAATCGTCGGGTCGGGAAGTTTCTGGGCTTCCCAGCGCAAGCCGTAGTTGACGGTTATGTTGGAGGCGATTTGCCACTTGTCTTGGGCAAAGAGCGCGAAGTCTTCATTGGCAACGTCAGAGAAGCCGGTGGCATCGGTGGCCAACCCGGTGCGGCCCGCGCCCTGTAGATAGAACAGGAGCGGTCCACCGGTGGCGGTCGAGCCACCCGGACACGCGGTGCCGAAGTTCACGAATGTGCCATCGGAGCAGGCAGCGGTGGTGGGGCCAAATCCCGGGCCCATCGAGGCGGGCGATGCGAAGTGCAGGAAGCCGTCAACCGTATCGAAGATATAGCGTCCGGTGAAGAAGCCGCGAAACACCTGGCTATTGCGGGTGTGGATCCATTCGGCGCCGGCCTTCCATGTGTGTTTGCCTTGTACCACCGAGAAGTTGTCGCGGAACTGGGCGCGCCAGAAAGTCTCATCCACGCCCGGCTGCAGGAAGAACGGGTTGCCGAAGCGGAAGGTGGTTTTAAAACCCACCGCGGCGTCCGCTGGGATGGGCGATTTGGTGGCGGCCCGTGGACGGGTCTCACGCGAGTAGCTGAAGTGTGCTTCATTCAGCTTATTGTTCGACAGGGTGGTGAACTGGTTGGCGTTGATCGCCTGGATCTTGGACGGCCCTTCGGTGCCGTTGGCCGAACTGCCATAGGTGGGCACGTCGAACGTCTGGTTTTCGTTCTTCGAGTAGTCGAAGTTGTAGGAGATGCTCAGGCGGTTGGCGGGGTTCATGTTCCAATCGAGCTTGCCCAGCAGCGCCGAGTTGCGTATGGGATGCTGCACCGCCAGCCCTTCGTTGTCGCTGAACCGGTTCTGGAAAAAATTGAGCAGCGCCAGCCGCTGGCAGTCGAAATTGGCATTGATGAGGGCCTCGTTGGCTGTGACCGTGGGCGCGGATACCGGGCAGGCCGCCGGCCCCAGTTGCTGGCTCAAGTTGGCGCGTTGCAGGTTGGAGATGATCTGCTCGAAGGCGCCGAAGAAGAAGACTTTGTCCTTGCGGATGGGGCCGCCGATAGTGCCGCCAAACTGCTCGCGGTGGAACCCATCGAGCGGCTTGCCGTCGGAGGTGTTGGCCGTCAGCGCTTCCAGGCGCTGGTATTCAAAGAGCGAGCCGTGGACGTCATTGGTCCCTGATTTGGTGACCACGTTGATGACGCCGCCGGCGGTGCGTCCGAACTCGGCGTTGGCGCCGCTGGCCACTACCTGGAATTCGCCGATGGCATCGAGCGTAATGTCGATGGCCGCCCGCTGTCCGCCCAGTTGTTCGCCGAAGAAGCCGTTGTTATAGTCGCCGCCATCCAGGCTGATGTTGTTGAAGATTCCGCGCTGGCCGTTGAAGTTGATTTCATCGCCATCCGGCCCCTGAGAGACGCTGACACCCGGCGTCAGGGTCAGTAGGTCTTCGAACTTGCGTCCCAGTACCGGCGTATTGCTCACGGCCAGATTATCGAGCGTGGTGCTGGCCTCGGTGCGGGCCACGTCGATGGGCGGCGTTCCTGCGACCACGACCTCCTGTTTCACGCCTGAGATGCCCACCGCCAGATTCAAGGAAAGGGTCTGACCGACAGTAAGCGATATCCCCTTCTGGCTCAGTTCTGCAAAGCC
>DATMNZ010000148.1:0-32311 GCA_035568495.1 Saccharimonadales bacterium (SeqCode)
CGGGCATGAAAGCACCAATGCAAAAACCGGCCTTAGCTTGCCGCTCCTCGTCACTGCAATCTTCGCATGCACAGCCCTTGCTCGACCACAGTTTCTGGCATTAGCGACTACCCCGCAGGGGTAGTCGGCTGCTGAATGCTGAATGCTGAATGCTAAGTGCCAATTGCTAACTGCTATTTGCCAATTGCTGCCTTCTTTCAGCTACAATTTTTGCTGTGAAGGTCACGGCCAATCCCGAAGCGGTGAAGGCCTTTGCCGCGGAGGTGCGTCCGGAGCTTGAGGACGACCAGCTTGATCTGCTGCGCGCCGCGCTGGCCATGGCGCGCGTGGAATATCCGCTGCTGGATGCAGAGGTTTATGTCCGGAAGGTTGAGCAACTGGCGCGGCGGGTTTCGGCTTTGGTCCGGGAACCCGGCGATCCACAGCAGAGTATTGCCGCGGTCAATCGTGTCCTGTTCGATGAGGAGATGTTCCGGGGCAACACCGTGGACTATTACAATCCCCGCAACTCTTTTCTCAACGATGTCCTCGACCGCCGCCTGGGCATTCCCATCACCCTGGCGCTGGTCTATATGGAAGTTGGGCGGCGGGCCGGGTTTCCGCTGCTGGGCGTCGGCTTCCCCGGACACTTCCTGCTGAAACACTATGAGGTCAGCGGAAAAGCGCTTCTGATTGACGCCTTCGAGCGCGGCAAGATCGTCACCGAAGCCGACTGCCAGCAGCGCCTCGACACGCAATATTCCGGACAGCTCAACCTGCAGCCCGAATTCCTCATGGCCGTCACCCGCCGCCAGATGCTGACACGCATCCTCAACAATCTACGGACGGTCTACCTTTCCCAGAGAAATTTCCGCAAAGCCGTACAGATTGTCGATCTGGTGCTGGTGATTTATCCGCGTTCGCCGGAAGACGTGAAGCAGCGCGCCCTGCTGCGCCACAACCTTCAAGATTACCGGGGCGCGCTGGCCGACTTCGAAGACTACGTAAACATGCTGCCCGATGCCTCCGACGCGGAAGAAATCAGGCAGGCCGCGCGGGCGCTGCGGCGGACGCTGGCCTCGATGAATTAAGCATTAAGGGCCATGGCCATCCAGCCATGTTGCGCTGCAGGCATGGACGGCGAGTCGGCCATGATATTCTCTACGGTGTATGGCGAAAATGACGGAGGAGCTAAAAACATTGCGGTCGGCCAACATGCTTGACGACTTCGTCATAGAGCAATTCCGCGGTTTGAAGGATCTGTCCTTCCGACAGTTGGGGATGGTCAATCTTTTGGTGGGTGGGAATAACTCGGGAAAAACTTCTGTCTTGGAGGCGCTGGCTGTCTTCTCCAGTCCTCTCGACATCGGCGCGTGGTCGAGTATTGCCCGGAATCGAGAGGTTCGAAGCATGCCAGCGGTTGTTCACCGGGGACTAAGCGCAGTCGAAGCCGTCCGCTGGTTGTTTCCCCAGAGTGCAAACGAAACAGGGTTGAATGCCGCGGAGATTTCCCAGTCACATTTCCAGCTTGGCTGCGCTGGCCGATGGCCTGTTCAGGAACTCCGTGCGCAATGCGTCTCGATTCGCGGTATCCCTCCAGAACCGCCGCGTCGATCAAATAAAGAAACAACCGGGAATTCGGGCTTAGTCGAAGACCAGGGTTGGCTTGTTTCTGCAAGAATCGCGCCAGGGCAAGACTTGTCAGCTATGGACTCAGTCGAGGCGCAGCTCTGGCCATCACTGGGTTTTTATCGGGGTGAGAATCGAACCGGCCCGCGCTTGCCCTCGGTGACGCTGGCGCCTTACTCTCATCGCAGTCAGCCACTGCAGCTAAGACAGTTTTCAGAATTGATCGAAGGCAATGAGAAACTTGCACCTATCGAGATCTTGCGGGTGTTAGACCCGGACGTTTTGGATTTACAGATCGTAACGGACAAGCACACAGGGACCCCGACAATTCTCGTCAAGCACCGGCGCTCTGGAGGGGTTCCTATGAGTGTTCTAGGCGATGGCTTTCGAAGGGCGTTAGCCATCGCCTTATCGATCCCTCAAGCCCGTGGCGGGATTCTGTTAATTGACGAGATTGAAACAGCGCTACACGTCTCATTCCTCCAGAAGCTCTTTTCCTGGCTGGTCGGCGCGTGTGAGACGTTTGATGTGCAGCTGTTTGCGACGACGCACAGCCTGGAAGCCGTAACCGCCATGGTTAATGCGACGCCGCTTACCTCGCATGTGGGCATTACTACGTTCCAACTGGGGCGATTGGGTGAACCGGCAAAGAGATACAGTTCCGAGATGCTCACTCGCCTGGTCCGGGATAGAGGTCTCGATATCCGCTGAATATGGCCTATTTCCTGCTAGTGGTTGAGGGTGTACATGACGCCGCATTTTTTGGGCTGCTGCTGAAGCAGCGACAGTTTAGCAAAGTCGCGTTCCTCTCGGGCATTGATGCGTATTGGCAGAAGCTCATCCCAACCAAATTCCCGGCAAATCCCCAAGGAAGGCTGGACCATGTCGTTAGCTTTCCAGACATCTAGGAATTGCACGTTCAAAATGAACTTGTCTCAATTGCCATCAAGGTAGCTGGCGGTGAGTCTCAACTGGTCCCGGAACTTCAGGCGGCTTTGGAAATTCTTGACGCTACTCGCCTCCGAGCTGCTGCCATTGTGAGTGATGCGGATGACCTGGGTGCGACCGACAGAGTTGTCCAGTTACTGGAAGGTCTGAAGCGCCTCAATGCGGAAGCCGTGAAGGACTCCGTACCTGGATTTCCTCTTGCCTTGCCCACCAATCCTGGCTTTGCTGATGGAACGCCTCGGCTTGGCATCCACATCCTACCAGACAACAACGTCCTGGGAACACTTGAGACTGTACTTCTTGAGTGTGCCGTCACCAGCTATCCACGATACTCGCAACCCGCGATTGATTTTGTTGCTACGATCGACAACGCAGCCCCTGCTGACCTTCCGGAATTGCGATCCCTTCGTCACGGCGCCGGGCGTCAGAAAGCCGCAGCAGGAGTCATTGGCAATTTACTCTTCCCAGGGTACTCTTTGAGCGTTGCCATCGATCGCGGCACTTGGCTTAGATCGGCGATTGGAACAGAGCCTGGGCTGGTTGCGGCTTACGGCTTTCTAGATTCGCTGCTTCAGGATTGAACCGAGGACCTTACTTCACACCACTGTGCCGTTTCTCTAGGAGCCATACATGCTACCAGCGAACCGCATAAGCACCCACCCCGGCATTGTTTTGCTGCAGGAGTTTATCGCGCCTTCCGGTTTGACGCAGGCCACGGTGGCGCGCAAACTCAAAATCTCCACCAACCGCCTCAATGAACTCGTCCGCGGCAAGCGGGGCGTTACGCCGGATACCGCATGGAAGCTCTCCGCCCTTTTCAATACGTCGCCCGAGTTTTGGATGAACCTGCAGAGCGCCCATGATCTTACGAAGGTCCGGCCTCGCAAGCGAGTAGCCTGACCGCAAAATCCGAATCCTTTCTTGACAACCTCCAGCACGGTGGCCTATACAAAGAAGAGGTGGTCTGTACGCAGACCATCTCGTGGATCCTCGGTAGGCGAGGCTCCCGCGCAACACACAAGCCACTGCCCAGCGGACATCCAGAGATGCCGGCAACAGGGTAGAACAGGAACTCCCGGATTAAGGGTTTACCTAATGTGGCTGAGGCCGAAAGGCTTCTTACGGGGCGCGGTGCTGAAGCTTGGACGAGTGGGAGATCATGATGCTTTTCGCTTCCGTTCTCTTTCACCTGCCTGCGCTTGACTCCGTTCCCTACAACTAAAAGCTACGATCGCCGTGTGATTGGTGCTGCTAACTAAGACTTTCCTGCGCCGCGAATCGCAGTGAATTGTCCCTGGAGACCAAAGGCGCCCACGCTGTTCTGGTACCGTGACCGCGTGATCGTTACACATTCATTCGATGGACGCTTCCCGCATTCATCGCAAGTTAACAGGCATAATGAACAATGAGGATCAATGAATTTTCTCAACTCAATTTTTTCCGGGCAGGAGAGGGCCCGCGCCGTGATACTGGTGCTCTTGCTCCAGATGGCGGGCTACGCCCGCGGGCAGAGTCTTCCAACGTCCGCAGACAGCGCTCAGCCCCAACCGCAGGCCCAGGCGGAAGAAGCCGCGCCGATCACGACCATGTGGAAGCATTCAGAGACCAGCCGTTTCTGGATCTCGGGGCAGGAGAACGTGATCGTGCAAGGGCATCCGGCGTTTTCCGCGCGCTATTCGGGGCCTAATAGTCTGAAGGCCCAGCCGGAAGCGCGCACTTCATTTCTCACTACGCTCTTCTTGGGCGTGCAGCCGGTCGAGGGAACGGAGCTGCTGCTTGATTTTGAAAGCGCATCGGGCCATGGCATCAGCGATGCCCTGGGCGTGGCGGGGTTTACCAATCTGGATGTGGTCCGCAATCCACTGTTGAGCGCGAAGCCTTATCTGGCGCGGCTACAAGTGCGCCAGGTATTGGCGCTCACCCAGGAACGGTCTAAGTCAGCCCGTGGGCCGCTGTCGCTGGCGACCGAGTTGCCAGCACGGCGCTTGGAGTTTCGCGCCGGTAAATTCGGGACGGCCGACTTCTTTGACGTCAATGCACCCGGCAGCGACAGCCACCTGCAGTTTCTCAACTGGACGGTCGATGCCAACGGCGCTTACGACTATGCCGCCGACACCCGTGGATACACGTGGGGCGCTGTCATCGAGTTTCAAGACCGGAACTGGGGCGTACGCTTTGGAGAAATGCTCATGCCCAAAGTCGCCAACGGTCCCCGGCTGGAATGGAACTTGCGCAAGGCCCATGCGGAAAACGTCGAAGCTGAATTCCGGCACTCATGGCTGCCGCAGAGAGCGGGCGTCATTCGCTTCCTGAGTTACGTGAATCACGCCAACATGGGAAGCTATCGCGATGCCGTCGGTGACTTTCTGGCGCGGCGGACACGTGTGCCGGATATCACCGCGCATCCGCAGCGCACCACCATCAAGTACGGCTTTGGACTCAACACCGAGCAGGAAGTCACGGCCCGGCTGCGCGTCTTTGCCCGCCTGGGATGGAATGAAGGCCAGCACGAAACCTTTGCCTACACCGAAGTCGACAGCACCGGGCTTCTGGGCGCGGACTACCGCGGCGACCGCTGGAAACGCAGCCTCGACAAAGTGGGCGCCGCCGTGGTCAGCAACGGGATTTCAAAAGACCACGCTCTTTATCTCAAGCTTGGCGGTCAGGGCTTCCTGCTCGGCGACGGCAACCTGACGTATGGCCGTGAGTGGATCATCGAGACCTACTACAACCTGCATCTGTGGCGGGGCATCTTCACGGCCGCCAATCTGCAATACATCACCAACCCCGGCTATAACCGCGATCGCGGTCCGGTGGCCGTGCCCGGTATTAGGCTGCATGTCGATTTCTAGAGAGACAGCAATACTGCTTAACGTTGCCACCAAAAAGGATCCACCGCAAAGTACGCCAAGGACGCCAAGGAAAATCAAAAGATTGAACGGCAGAGATCGCGGAGATCGCAGGGGGCGCAGAGAAAAAACCAAAGCTTGGGTATTGCTTGCCGCCCTAAAATTTGCTCGAGAAACGAAGAAAGCTCGTGGATAGTAAAATAGCGCAGCTCGGCCTCTACCAAGAGCCTTACCACTGTTAAACGCCGCCAGGCGCACTGATCACTGATCACTGATCAACATTGATGCGAGAAAGGACTTACCGCGGATTTACGCGGACCGGGATCGAGAATCTGAAGTATCCACCGGGAATCTTAACGCCGTCGATGGATCGTCAACGAAGGATGAAATCTCCGCAATGCCCCGATCATGTGCTCTTTGGTGATGTGGGTGTAGCGCTGGGTGGTGGCGATCGAAGCATGTCCCAGGAATTCCTGGACCACGCGGATATCCGCGCCGTTTCGCAGCAGCAGCGTGGCCACCGTGTGCCGAAGCATGTGTGGCGTGATATGGCGTTCGATGCCGGCTTCCTTGCGCAACTGCGAGATCACGTTGGTAATCCCCTGGGTTGAAAGCCGCTCGCCGGAGGAATTAAGAAAGAGCGCGGTGCCCTGGCTTTCGATCCGCTTCCTTGCCTTGCGGTGCTTCCGTTGGATCTCCAGGGTTTGCTCATCGACCGCGAAAGCCAGCCGGTCGCGTCCACCTTTGCCCTGCACCCGAAAGAAGGCTTCGCCCACGACGAAATCCTTTAAGTCGAGTGAGGAAACCTCACCTACACGCATCCCCGTGGCAAAGAGCAGATCCACCAGGGCCAGGTCACGCAGGGCGCGATAATAAGCGCATGACGCTTTGTTGGTCTTTTTGCTGAGCTTTTTGCTGGTCTTTGGAACTTTGCCTTTGGCATATTGCCGCGCAAGGGACCGGTAATTGCGGTGGGCCTGCGCCAACAGGTCGCGCATTTCCCGCTCAGTGAGTGTGCGGGGAAGCTGCTCAATGCGTCCGAAGCTCAACTTGACCCGCCAGAAAGGCGACTCAGGAAGTTCACCCCGGCGCACCCAATAAGAACAGAACACCCGTAAGACGACAATCTTCCGCCGGATGGATGCCGGCGAATAAGCCTCCGTGCTCAAATGGGCCGCCCACTTTTCGATCACCGCCCCGGCCAGAGCTGAAAGAGCAAGTTCCGCACCGGCAAAATTCTTAAACTGCTCCAAGTCCACGCGGTAGGCGGCCTTGGTTTTATTGCGCCGGTCATGGGTTGAGAAATAGCCGCTGAGGAAATCAGCAGTCGCCTGTCCCAGTTGCATATTGGCTTCGCTCCACCGCGACAGAAACACATGCCAAACACGCTTTTGGTGTTGAAAACACTCTCTTTATACCGCACGACGACACAAGGAAGCAAAAGAACTGATAGAGCCCAGTCTCTAAAGGCAGGCAACCAGTGTGTCAAGGAAGGACATAATTGATAAGCCCACGAACTCGCTCGTCAGACTATTGGATAACAAAGAGTTATCACAACAGTATATTTAGATCATATGCGATTCGTGAATAGAGCTAGCGAGCTTGCGGCGATAAAATCGTTCGTGACGCAACCTCAAACGCAGCCTCAGATGCAGGTACTTGCAGCCCCACCACACTCCGGGCTTTCCTGCTTCCTGAAGCATTGTTCCGACACAAAAGCTGGTTCCGGCGTGTCACTGTATGCCGATGGTGCAAAGCATGAGGGGAATAGCCTTTTTGCCCAGTTCGGCCTGGAGTTGTTCCACAAATATCGGCCTTTATGGAAGGATCTTGTCGGCCTTCAGGAAGGCCGTGCTGGACGTACGAGACCTCGCCAAATATCTGCTGCAATTAGCGAGAGCATTCCCTACATTGGTCGAGTGCTAGCTCGTGGAACTGAGCTGGCCTATCCTACGCTACCTTTGTCGGCCTACCCATCCATTGCTGCCGAATTCCTGTGCGAATTCCTCGTCAGAGTGTCGCAGAGCCGCCAGATATGTTTGTTTCTGGATAATGTCCAGGAACTGGACAATTGGTCGGCACAACTTCTTTCTGTGACGGCTGGGCGAGCTTACAGAGGAATTCGATATGTAGCAGGGTTTGTCACCCGTGGCCCGGTTGGAGGCGAGAATATCGACCGCTTTGTAATCCGATCACAGGACATTGGATACGGCGTCAGTGTAAGTCGCTTTCCTCTGCCCAACGAGGAATTCATCCAGCTCTACGCGGCTTCCTTCGATCTCAAGTGGTCGCGCTCACATTGTGCAGTCTTAGCAGCCGCGACCGGTGGGGATATCTACAGAATTCGGGCAGCGTTGGCTGCAGCTTGCGGGATGAAGTCAGATCTTCCGAGCGCAATCCGAGACCTTTCGCCCCTTGCCCAATCAATCCTTGGCTTCTTGGCACTCGCCAGGCAGGATCTTCGCCGGTCAGATGTCCTGGCACTTTGTCTTGCCGACGACGCCATTTTCATCAGGGACATAGAGGACGTCGACAGAACGATCAACGAACTCGCTGATGCGACGTTGGTTTACCTGTCACCTTTGCCGGACGGTGATCAGTTGGTCGCTCTATTGCCGTCGCCCGCAGGAGTCAAAGAAGCTTTGCACCAATCCGCTGCCGTCCTAACGCGTCTTGAACTGCATCTATATGACTATTTTTCAAGGGCCGACAGAGTCTCCGGGCGACACTCTGCAGCTGAAATAGCACCTTTGCTCTATCGTCTCGCGTCGAGCGTTGACCCAGATCATCTCGATACTCGATTGCGCGACATCATCAGGCTCTCGCTGCAGATGGGCAGCCGATCGATCGCAGAAGAATTCATCGATCGTGCTGTGCGGCCAAGTGGAGCACAGCCGCAGCACTTGCATGATTACCTTGCCAAACTCGCATTCTTAATATCGGTCAAGACATTCGATCGTGTGCTGGAGCTTACCTCAAAGCCTCCTCGCAAGGACTGGGGAAGTCATCGGCTGGCGCAGGTATTTCGCGGAATTGCATTGAATCGACGGAGGCATCATGACGAGTCGGAGGAACTTCTGGCCAGTCTCTGCGCCACTTATACTTCACTCGAAGAACTGGCCACGCTGGTCTCTTACCGGATTGTCGGGAAGATTCATTCAAATGATATTAGCAGTGCACGAACTTTATATGAGCGTTATCATGGCGATCTCGTCGGGGCTGCGAATTATGGCTATTTTCTCCGCAATGGGGCGGAGGTCTATGATGCGTCCCAAGGTGTCGAAATTTTAACCCAAGCTCTCCATTGCCATGAAAAGACTAGCGATATCTTTGGTATTGCTACAACTCGGTGTAATCGCGGGGCAAAGTTAGCTCAAATTGGCCAGCCCGAGGCCGGCCTCACTGATGTTGAATATGCTTACGATGTCCTCGAGGTTTTCGGGGTACACCATTTAGCAATCACAATCGGAGACGTGGCCCACTGCTACTTATATCTCCGGCTTTTCGAACAGGCCGAACAAACGTGTAGCAAAGCTTTACGGTATATGGGCAAAGAGCTTCCTCGTGCCTACACCTTACTTAACATGGCGGCTGCGCAGTTGCTGCAAGGCCGTTCCAATGATGCGATTGTCACCGTCGAGCAGGTGATAAATGAGGCAGAACAAGCGCGCCTGGACAGGGTTCGACAAAAGGCATATTTCAACGGAGCTTTGATCGCGCTGTTCGCGGATGCTCCCGAACGCTCCGTGAAGGAGCTTTGCAACAACGCTCTGCTACACCCAGATCGCAGGGATCCGGTAGGCGGAACCAAGCGGGTCAACGAGATTTTGCAGCTTTTGGCAAAGGGGAGACCGGCGTCGACGGATTTGTTTTTCAGTCTCTATTCTCCGTGCAGTTTGTTTTACTGGTATCAAAATCCGCTAGAGGGGTTGCCAATCGATTTCCTGTCGCTGAAAACTATGCCGCAGAATGCGAACGATCATTTCCCGATATGACATGCCGGTTTGTTTTGCGCACATGTAGAAGCCTGATTTAGATGAGATGTTGCAACAGACGTTGAATTCTAAGAACACTGGAACGCCCAGCTCAGTTAGACGAAAGTCCACTCGAAGATAATCCAAAGGCCGAAGCTGTTGATAAAGGGCGACTCCGAAAGCACGGAGTTGGTCATATACGAAGGGATCGTCCAGTATTTTCCGTTCCAGGCCCCCGTCAATTCGCCGTTTTTGTTCAAAGGTGACTAACTGGCCCTTCTTGGGTGATAAAAGGCGGTATGCTGGCAGTACAACCAGTGGGTCCCCGCCGATCACTGGCAAAGAAATGTTAGTGCCGGGCACGAACTGTTCAACCAGCACATCGTCCTCCTGTTCACGCAAGCGGCGAACTTCAGGGATAAGATCTTCCCACAAGTCCTGAATACAGTTCTCAGTAAGGTGTTTAGAGGCTGCACCACAACGAAGCTTGGCTATATACGGTCCTCGGAATTCAGGAGGAAAGGACTCGTCATCATCGCGGTGGTAGGTGCGCGACTGAGGAACAGGGAAGCCAAGCTGCCTCGCCACAGTCTTTGCAATGAGTTTATCCTCTGCAACGGCACGTACATGAGGGCGAGCACCCAGATAAGGTAGGTGATAATATTCACAAAGAGACGATACCAATATCTCAGATCCGCGGTAAGGAGCACGATTCAGCAGTGAGAATACATAATCAAATTGAGCATTTCCTTCGATGAGGGATTTTACTTCGCGGGACGACTCAACTTTTAACCCCAGATTCGAAAGCAGCTCAAAAATCTCTCCGTGGTATTCAGGTCGGCTGCCGGTTCCTTCATCGCTAGATGGATGATCGCGACTGCCAATTGGAGCATAGTTCGCTAAGTACAGGACTCGAATTTTTGGATTTGGCATTTTTCACATGTCCATTTGGATAACTCTTTGTTATTCGAATAAGTGTGATAAATGATATCTAACTTCGTGTCGATTGCAAAGGTAATGGCCGCGTAAAAGTCAAAAATCGATGCTTTAAAGACTTTGCGGAGGGGGCTGATCAGCATTGATGCTGCTTGGAACTCAGAATCAGTCTACTGCCGGATATTTGGACCACAACCTTTTTGCTCTCACCGAAACACTACGACAGCGCCACATCCGCAGCCGTATGCGTAATCGCCAAGCAAAGATCCGTCCCGGTCACGCCATGCCCGTCAACAGAAGACACTTGCGACGGCGGATAGCGGCTAGGGTAGCGCCAGTTGTATGACAACGGTTTGGGTGAAGGCCGGGGGCCTTTGACGCCAGCAGCAGGGTTTTCATTTGCCTCAGACGGTCAGGCAGCATGTTTTACAGAACACCACGAAAATGGGCGTGACAACAGTCGTAACCGAGAGGTTCTGCACGAATGGACACGAATAAACAGGAATCGCGAAGAATCCAAAAACCGCCACACCCAAATTGCATTGAGCACGGCGGCCTCCAATTCAAAATTTCAAACTCAACTTTTCAAATCTCAGCGCGCCTTCACCGCCACGGACACGATGGTATTCTCCCACTCCAGCATCAGGTCAGCGTTCCCGGGGCCGGTGGTTTTGAATGAGATGGTGAACTGTTCTACCGGGGCTTTGGTTTGCGAGGCTTTCATGTCGATGCGGGCCAGATCCTGCTTCTCGTCGTAGATGGTTCCCCATTGGCCGGTCTGTTTGTTGATGATCAGCTTCCAGCCGGTTTCGGACGGTAGCGTAAAGAGAGTATATTTTCCCGCCGGAACATTGACGCCGCCGATGTTGACGTCTGCGTCGGTGCTGAGCGAGGTGGCTTCATTGGCACCTGTGCGCCATACCTGGCCGAAGGGGACCAATTCGCCTAGGATCTTCCGGCCACGCATCGATGGCCGGCTATATTCGATGGCGATCTTATTGTTTTTGGTGACGAGTTCAGCGGTCCCCGGAGGGCTGGGGCGCGCGCTCTTCTCCTGCTGGGCCGGCGCCAAGACTGGCATGAGCGCCAGCAATGAGATTCCGATTCCCGCTAACCAATGCCTGCTTCGCATGATGATAATGACTTCCTTTCTCCAAACCTAAAAATGATGAGCTGCCGATTATTGTAATTACTCCACGGGCGGCGGGCGCGAACCTGAACGATTTCTTAATTAGGGCCGACGCCGGCACTGTCCGGAAGTACCATTTACCACCGGTACTATTGGATTTCCGGGTTTGCCCTTTTGGCAATAGATTTATATAACTGTTCGCTAATAATGAGGAAGTCCATGAAAAAGCAGCTTGTTCTTCTGTTTGTAGTCCTCGGGTGCTGCGGCGCAGCCCTGGAGGCAGCCGGCCAGAGCGTCGTCACCCGCACCACTAAGGCCGTGAGCTACCGGCGCGCGGGCGAGAGCACCAAGATCGACTTCCACGGGACGGAGCTAATGCAGCGCGCCAGCGGCGAAGCCCGGGTCGAAAACAAGAAGACGCGCGTCGAGATTGACGCCCATTTCGACGGCTTGCTCGATTCCACGCAGTTCGGGCTGGAATACCTGACATATGTCCTGTGGGCGGTCTCTACCCAGGGCCGCGCTGAGAACCTGGGTGAATTGCTGGTGAAGAACGGCAGCGCCCGCCTGAAGGGCGCCACCACCATGCAGACCTTTGGCATGATCGTGACCGCCGAGCCCTACTTCGCCGTGAACCAGCCCAGCAACGTGGTGGTGCTCGAGAATGTCCTGCGCACCGATACGCTGGGGAAGGAAGAAACGATCGAAGCCAAATATGAGCTTCTCGGACGGGGCGTGTATTCCTCCAGCAACACCAAGATCGAGAATGCCATCTTCGGAATCGATCCGAAGACGCCGCGGGAGCTGTTCGAGGCTCGCAATGCGGTGCGCATCGCCCACATCGCCCAGGGTGACAAGTATGCAGCTTCGAGCGTGGTCAAGGCCGAGCAACAATTGCGCCAGGCCGAGGAGCTGTACCGGCTGAAGCGCGACAAGTCGTCCGTGGAGGCCGCCGCACGGGAGGTGGTGCAGACCGCCGAGGAAGCCCGAGTGATGTCGGTAAAGTTGAAAGGCGAAGAAGAAGCGCAGGCGCGTATAGCGGCGGAAAAGAGGGCCGCTGAAGCCCGCGAGGCCAAAGCGCGGGCCGATGCCGACGCAGAAATCCAGCGGCGCAAAGATGCTGAATTGGCCCGGGCCCAGGCCCAGGCCGCGCAGGCTTCCGCTGAAAAGATGCGGATGGAAGCGGAGAAGGCCGCAGCGGAGGCCGCCCGCCAGAAACAGGAAGCCGATACCGCCCGTGCCGCACTGGCGGTAGAAGCCGACAAGTCACGCCAACTGGCGCAGCAAGCCGAGCAGGCGCGGCAGCAGGCCGATCTGGCCCGCCAGCAGGCGGAAAAAGAAAAGCTGGACCTGCGCGCCCGCCTCTTGCAACAGCTCAACTCCATTTTGGCCACCCGCGACACCGCCCGCGGATTGATCGCCAACTTGTCCGACGTGCTGTTCAAGACTGGAAGCGCGGAATTGCTGCCGGGCGCGCGTGAACGGCTGGCCAAGGTTTCAGGCATCGTGCTCGCCTATCCCGGATTGCATCTGGATGTTGAAGGCCATACAGACAGCGTGGGCGGTGACGAATACAATCAAGGACTCTCGGAGCGCCGCGCAGCCGCAGTGCGCGATTACCTGGTGCAGCAGGGCATTGCCGGCGGCTCCATTGCTTCCCGAGGACTCGGCAAGACCCAGCCGGTGGCCACCAACGACACGGCCGAGGGCCGGCAGCAAAACCGCCGCGTGGAATTAGTCCTGTCCGGCGATGCCATCGGCAATAGCACGGCAGAAAAACAATAAGAGGACGAGAGAGAGTAAGAAAGATTTTAAATTTGAAATTTAAAACCTGCACATCGAACCGGGCGCAGTCGCGGCCTTTTTTCGCCGCGCGAGAGTAGACAAGATTTTGAATTTAGAACTTCAAATTTAAAATTTTAAATCCCCTCTACTTTCGCTTCCACCGTACTCCATCCTTCGTGTCTTCGAGAATTATGCCGGCCTCGGTCAGTTGGGCACGCAGTGCGTCGGAGCGGGTGAAGTCGCGGGCCTTCTTCGCTGCCGTGCGTTCGGCGATCAGCTTCTCAATCTCTTCATCGGAAATCGCCGGGGTCGAGGTTCCGGCGCCGATACGGCCTTCGGCGCGCGCCCACTCCATGGCCCGGTTGATCTTGGCGGCATCGTCGTCTTCCAGGACGGCAAAGATTTCATCGAACTGCCGCAGTGCGCCCAGCAGGGGGGCCCTATCATCGTGCAGCAGCAGGTTGCGGTCGGCGGCGATGTTGGCTTCGCGCACCATGTCGAAGATGGCCGCCAACGCCTGCGCGGTATTCAAGTCGTCTTCAAGACCGGCGGTCATCAGGCTGCGGGCGCGGGCCGCGAGATCATGGATTTCCTGGCTACGTCCGGGGGGCAACTGCGCCATGGCGAGACGGGCCTGGAAGTCGCGCAGCCTCTGCACTGAATGCGCCGCCTGCTTGAGCCCGTCTTTGGTGAAATTCAATTGCTTGGTATAGGGCACTGAGGCCAGCAGAAAGCGTATGGCCGAAGGCTTATGCCCTTCGAGCAGCAAGTCCCGCAGGGTAAAGAAGTTGCCCAGGCTCTTCGACATCTTCTTGCCTTCCACCAGCAGAAATCTCACGTGCATCCAGAAGCGCGCGAACGGAAGCCCGGTCGCGGCCTCCGATTGGGCGATCTCGTTCTCGTGATGGGGGAAAGCCAGGTCTTCGCCGCCGGCATGAAGATCGAGGCTGGGGCCGAGATACTTCATCGCCATGACCGAGCACTCGATGTGCCAGCCGGGACGCCCCTTGCCGATGGAAGTCTCCCAGAAGTGCTCGCCTTCTTTGGGTGCTTTCCACAATGCGAAGTCGCGGGCATTGTCTTTTTCGTATTCATCCACGTCGACGCGGGCGCCGGTCTCCATGCCGCCCAGGTCTTTTTTCGAGAGCTTGCCGTACTCCGGGAATTTTGCGATGTGGAAGTAATACGAGCCGTCTTCCGTGCGGTAGGCAAAACCCTTCTGCTCCAGCTTTTGGATGAGCTCCGCCATTTCCTGAATATGCGCGGTGGCCCGCACCATATGTTCCGGCTGCTGCAGATTCAGCGTGTGCATGTCTTCCAGAAACGCATCTTCAAACTTCTTGGTGTAGTCGTTGACCGTCTTCTGCTGCTGGGCCGCATTGCGGATGATCTTGTCATCCACATCGGTGATGTTCATGACGTGCTCAAGCTGGCGCCCGCTCTGCAGTAGAAAGCGGCGAAGCACGTCCACGGCCACGAAAGTCCTGAAGTTGCCGATGTGTCCGTAGTCATAGACCGTCGGCCCGCAGGCATACATGCGGACCGTATTGGCCCGCGCTGGAGTGAATTCTTCAATCTTGCCGGAAAGCGTGTTGTAGAGTCGCAGTGCCAAGTCTTTGATTCTAGCAGGCCGAATTGGGGAATTGGCTTGCATTTGGCAATTGAGTAATTTGGTGATTTGGTAATTGAAAACCCGCCGGGCGTGTGCCCCAATTTACCAAATGCAATCCGAATTGGGTAATTGGGTAAGTTGGTAAAGTGGGTAATTGAAAACCCGGCCTTGATGCCATCTGGTCTGCGGGGCGGCCCAATTACGCAATTACTAAATTACCCAATTACCAAATGATCTCACTTCATTGCCAATCCAGGTCCATTCCCCGGGCGCTGATGTTGGCCCGCAGGATGCGATTGCTTTTGGCGGGAAATTGTCCTTCGATCGTGCTCTCCTGCTCTAATCCGTTCTCTGGAGACTTTACCTGCACTCGAATTCTGTGATCGCCCGCGGTTACCGGAATGGTCATCGAGAGCGTTCCAAAATAGGAAGCCTGGCTGCCGCGCCTCCGTGGCGCACCGGTGATTTCGTTGTGGTAGCGGAGATCGCTATCGACCCATACCCATAGCTCCGCCGTCTGGAACGGATGCTGGCCCACCAGTTGCATCATGGCGCGTGGCCCTTTGGTTCCCGGTGAGGAGAGCGAGGAAAACAAGACCGCCATGAGGGCCAGCAGCAACAAGCCCAGCGCCGGATAAACCGCCAGTGGACGGCGGAACGGCCCCGGCAGAAATTGCATACGGCTGATCCAGTCGCCGGAATTCTCCACGGGCGCCACCCCGGCGCCGGTGAGCTGCGTCTTTTCCGCAGCCGCCAGCCGCGAGCGTGGCGGCCGTCCAGAACCGAGGTCCTGCACGTCGGCGGCAAATTCTTTGCCCGTCTGGTAACGCCTGGCCGGCTCCTTGGCCAGGGCCCGCGCGGCGACATACTGGTAATCTGCGCCCAGCGAGGGATTTACCTCGGTCAGCGGTTTCGGTTCCGCGAACGCCACTTGAAATGCGATGGTGGTGACCGAATCGCCGGTAAACGGCTTCTCCCCGGAGAACAGCCAGTAGGCGATCACGCCCAGCGAGAACAAGTCCGAGCGCCCATCGATGGCCCGGCCGCTCAACTGTTCCGGGGACATATACGAGGGCGTGCCCATCACCTGGCCGGGTATCGTGAGATCGGTCACTGAGAGTTTGGCGATGCCGAAGTCGGCGATCTTGGCCTTTCCCTCTTCGGTCACGATGATGTTCGACGGCTTCACATCACGGTGGACGATGCCTTGCCCATGCGCGTAATCAAGGGCTTCGCCTACCTGCTGCAAGATCTCGAGCGCCTTGGCGGCCGGCAGCCGGCCATCGGGGAAGCCGGACGCCAGCCGGTCGAGCGGATGGCCGGCAATGTATTCCATCACGATGAACGGGGTCTGTGTAGCGGCGTCTTCATCCACGTCGTAGACGGTCACAATGCCGGGATGCGACAGCCGGCCCGCGGCCTGGGCCTCGCGCACGAACCGCTGGCGGTATTGCTCCTCCTCCCCCGGGCCTGACCCGGGAACCGCGATGGTCTTGATCGCCACCACGCGGCCGATCTTCGGATCGCGCGCCTGAAAGACGGCGCCCATCGATCCCCGGCCGAGTTCGGCAAGAATTTCATACCGGCCTAACTGTGATGCCATCACACTCCTGGTCTTTCGCAAAAAGTGAGGAAGCGGGCCGATGATAGCACGGCGCGTCAGGCAAAAACCAAGCGCTTCACCACGGAGTCACGGGAGGCGAGGAGGAAAACAAAGCAACAGGTATTTGGTACTCGGTAGTTGGTATTTGCGGCTAATCGAAGCATTGCTGAATCTGAAAAACTGTGATCTTCCTGAAATTAACTACCAACTACCGAATACCAAGTACCGGTTTTTGTTTTTCTCCGTGACTCCGTGCCTCCGTGGTGAGCTTCGGGTTTTGCCTGCTTACTCCACGCCCGCTGCGCTATTCTTCTCCCCGGCCTTCCGCAGATCAATCGCCAGCCGGATGACATAGTGCACACCCGAAATGATGGTCAAGGCGACCGTGGCGTTGATTGCGGCCCGCCTTCCGTACTTAAACCAGATCGAGCCGGGGAGAATCTGATGCAGCATGACCAGCGGCACAGTGACGATCTGGGCCAGCGTATTGGCTTTTCCCATCCAACTGGGCCGGAAGGTGCGCAGGGTCCCGGTGGCGTACAACAGCGTACATACCACCAGGATCACAATGTCGCGGAAGAACACCAGCACCGTGACCGGCCAGGGAATGGGGACGGGGTTGGAGTGTACGAATGACAGGGTAAGGAACATGGTGCTGAGGAGCAGTTTATCGGCCACTGGATCGAGATACTGTCCCAGCAGGGTCTGCTGCTCCAGCACGCGGGCCAGCAGTCCATCCAGTCCGTCGGTAATGCCGGCGACAATGAAAATACCCAGCGCCCACGCGTAGTGGTTGCCGAGCACCGCAATCACGGCAAAGGGCACGAAGATCAAGCGCAGCAACGTGAGCAGGTTCGGGGTCGCGCGGAGCTGTGAAAGCATGTCGCCTGGTCCTCAAAATAATGGCCGGATACTGATATCCCGTGCCCATTGATTCTCACGGGAGTCGCCAGGAATTGCAAGGCGCGGCAAGAACCGAAAATCGATTCGCAGAGAGCTTGCGGAAATGCCGGCACAACTGTCCAAGAGGGCGGATTCAGCCTCGGTCCAGGGCGTGTAGTCTTGCATGGGCCTGCGAAGAATGCCCTTGCGGTTAAAGGAAGAACACAGATCTTCTCGAAGGATTGGGGAATTAAACCGTGGTTGAAGCCACACGTTTTCCTCTCAATTTACGGGCAGCTGAAGCCGCCCTCTTGGACTGTGGCGCCGGCATTTTTCCGCAAGCTCCAGAGACGTAACTTGTTATGTCTAAAAGCCGCGGCGGACTCAAATACGCCAAAGGAACATCCGCCAAGCCTGCCCATGACACGTGCATGCCGGGACGGATTGTGAATGGAAAGAATCCCGGTTCTTGACCCCGGTTCCGCGGATGTGACATATTTGCGGCCATGACTGGAATTCTAGAATTGTGGCTTCCGATCCTGCTGTCGGCGGTGGTCGTGTTCGTCGTCAGCTCCATCGTTCACATGGCGCTGCCTTGGCATAAGAGCGACTATCCCAAGATGCCCGATGAGGACAAATTCACGGCGGCGGTGCGTCCGCTGGCCATTCCTGCAGGTGACTACATGGTCCCCCGCGCCGGGAGCATGGCGGAAATGAAAAGCCCGGAGTTCGCCGAAAAATTAAAGAAAGGCCCGGTCGCTATCATCACCGTGCTCCCCGGCGGAGAATTCACCATGGGCAGAAACCTCACGCTGTGGTTTCTCTATGCCGTGGCGATCAGCATCTTCGCCGCCTATATTTCCGGACGCGCACTGGCCCACGGCACGTCGTACCTGCGTGTCTTCCAGTTGGCCGGGGCGACGGCCTTCATCGGCTACGCGGCAGCTCTCTGGCAGATGTCCATCTGGTACCGCCGCGCCTGGAGCACAACCATCAAAGCCACCATCGACGGCCTGCTGTACGCCATGCTCACAGCCGGGACCTTTGGCTGGCTCTGGCCAAAATGAAACTTATACAACCGTACTATTCACCTCGGCGCACGCGCTCCTCAGGTCTTCCAATTCCGTATCACTGAGCCCTAAAAACTCGAAGCCATGGCGAAAGCCGCGCGCGTAGCGCACCACCGCTCCCAGCTTGAGCGTGCCTTGGGTTACAGACCCGTGGAGTTCCAGGACGACATATTGGTTTTGTCGCAGAGACCCGGCGATCACCGCTCCCAGGCCAATTTCGGTGAGATCGATGACCCGTCCGTGGAAGGTCTCTTCTTTTCCCTTCAGGACCGTGGTCACCTTGAGACGCTGGTCGAGAGGACGCCGCGCAATCCGGCGGCGCTCTTGATACTCTTCTTCCCCTTGCGCCGATGTGGGACCCTGTAATTCCGTGGCGGCCAGCGTTGCTATCTGGGAAGCCATAAGGCGCCGCAGGCGCGAGATCAACACCTGCTGGTAGATGGCAAAAACATCAAAGAGCAGCACCAGCCCGAACAGGCCCTTGACTGCCACTTCCAATTGCGCCTGGGTGAATGCATCTCTTCTTACCCCAGGCAGGGCAAGCGCAAACACCCCGGCCGTCAGCAACAGCATGATCAGCAGGGCGCTGGCCCATCGCCACCACTCCCGCCTCTCCAACTGCTCCAGGCCATACCGTATTTCCCGCATATTGCTCGCGGAACCGTTCTGTCTCAACTCAACCATGCACACTCGATGGGTCCCGGACCAAAAGTCTGGCGCCGGACCAATTGATTAGCGTTCCCTAATGATTATGTGGGCTGGGCGAGTGAAAAGTAATCCCCGGTGCCGATACTAAAGTAACAATCTTTTGATTGGTAAATACTAATAAACACAAGAAGCGTGCTTGCCGGAGAAAAGCGGATTAGCCACGAATGAACACGAATGACACGAATCAAGAGCAAGAGCAACAGCAAGAGTAGAAAAGCAAAGGCAGAATCAGAAACTGAAACTGAATCGGAAATTGAGTCCGGAGTTCAGGAATAGACTTCCGGTTCTTCCGGTTTTCATTCGTGTCATTCGTGTTCATTCGTGGCTGATCTCGGGCTGATCTTGTTTCCGATTGCCCGGCCTCAGGCATGACCGCTATAATGGCCCATAGCCATGGACACACTGGGAAAAGCTTGGTTTACGATGCACCTGCCGAAACGATCTTCGGCTTGCTGGGTGGGTTTCCTTGTCTGTCCGCGCCGCTATCTGGCGATCCTGCCTTCCCGTGTTCGCGCGAACCTGTTCGCCGGCGACTAATCCCCGCTTCCTTAAGTGCCTCTTCCCACGCCAGCCTTCTGGGCTGACTTGCAGATTTTGCGCGGTCGCACGCGCTCCCAACCTTTTAAGAGGACAAACCATGACTGCTCCTACAATGACCTCCGCTGGTCCGAACATCCGGACCAAGTTGCCCGGACCCAACGCACAGAAAGTGCTGAAGGGTGACAATCAGTTCATTTCTCCCTCGTATACCCGCTCCTATCCGCTGGTCGCGAAACGCGGTCGCGGCTCGATCATCGAAGACGTTGACGGCAACGAGTTTCTCGATTTTTCCTCCGGCATCGCCGTGACCTCCACGGGCCACTGCCATCCGAAGGTGGTGGCCGCCATTCAGAAGCAGGCAGGTGAACTGATCCACATGTCGGGCACCGATTTCTATTACGAGAACATGGTGACCCTGGCCGAGCGCTTGCAGAAGGTCGCGCCCATGTCTGGCCCGGTGCGCGTCTTCTACAGTAATTCCGGCACCGAGGCCGTGGAAGCCGCCATGAAGCTGGCCCGCTATCACACCCAGCGCCAGGGCATCATCGCCTTCTATGGCGCGTTCCACGGACGCACCATGGGTGCTCTTTCGCTCACCGCTTCCAAGGTGCAGCAGCGCCGCCGTTTCCTTCCGCTGGTTCCGGGCGTGGCGCATGTTCCATATCCTTACGTCTATCGCCGGCCTGAGGGCATGACCGAAGAGCAGTTCATCGCCGATTGCCTCAGCTACATCGAAGAGCGTGTGTTCAAGACCATCATGGCGCCGGAAGAGTGCGCCGCGATCTTCATTGAGGCTGTACAAGGGGAAGGCGGCTATGTTCCGGCGCCTCCGGCTTATATAAAGGCCCTGCGCCGCATCTGCGACCAGCACGGAATCCTGTTGGTGGCCGACGAGGTGCAAGCCGGCTCCGGACGCACGGGCAAATGGTGGGCGATCCAGCACAGCGGTGTGGAACCCGACATCATCACCGTGGCCAAGGGCATCGCCTCGGGCATGCCGCTGGGCGTGACCATCTCCCGCGCCGAAATCATGGACTGGGTGCCCGGCTCCCATGCCTCAACCTTCGGCGGCAATCCCGTATGCATCGAAGCCGCCCTGGCCACCATGGACGTCCTCGAAGGCGAAGCCATCAAGAACGCCGAAATCGTCGGCAACTACCTGCTGAAGCGCATGAAGAAGTGGGTGGACACTCACCCTATGGTCGGCGACGTGCGCGGGTTGGGCCTGATGATTGGTGTCGAAATCGTAAAAGACAAAAAGACCAAAGCCCAGGCCGCCGAAGAACGCGACCGCATCGTCGATCTGGCCTTCGAACGCGGCGTCCTGTTTTTGGGCGCCGGGCCAACGTCTGTCCGGCTTTCCCCGGCGCTCATTCTCTCGGAGGAGCAGGCGGATATCGGGATGGATGTGCTGGAAGAGTGCATCAGCATCGTGGAGAAGGAAAGGAAGTAGGCCTGCAAAAAAACTGATATTCGCGTAATTCCACAAGCCGGGATTGGGTCATTGAAGAGCAGAGCTTTCAATAGTCCGATCCCGGCTTGCAATATTGAGCGGTCATGACAAGCCCGGGACGTGGTGCGTTATCGTCCAGCCAGATCTCCTGGTTTCAGGCGTTCGGTTGAGCCTCGACGAAGTTCTTAAAATTATTGATCCAGTCATCCAGGAGTTACGCTCCTCTGGACTGTACAACAACCAGAGTCTTTGGCCATTCGTGCGATGCGTGGCGGTCATGCCATTTGTTGATCCACCAGCCGCGGGAATCGCAAAAATCCGCGAATTGATTTCCGAGTTGCGGTATCGGACGTATGAACTGCGCGGCGTGGTGACAGCGCTGGGAGCCAGTCGCCGCGATGACGCGCTTCACCTATTAAAGGTAAATTGGTTGGACTCGCGAACGGCGATCTGTCACCAACCAAACGAATTCTTCTCGCAAAAATCTTCAGCGAATTCGCCGACGCGGAAGATCGCGTGCAGGGACTTGGCATCCTTCGCGGCGACGGCTCGGGTGTTCCCTACGAACTAGTACCGTGACCGCATGATTCCTACTGCTTGGCAGCGGGCTCGTGCATATCAAAAATACGGCAGACAGCGAATCTGGCTGTGGAACAATTTACCCGGTCGCGGTACTAGTACGATCTATGGAGAATGCTTTTCAGGAGCATCGTCCCTACGGAACTTCGGAACTTCGGAACTTCCGGTAACGCCTACACGCTCTCTCCGCTCGAATGCAACGCCCTTCGAAAGCGGCTGTTCGATTTGGTGAAACGACCCACATCGGAAGGAGTCGGCGTGTGCCTTGCTTGGTCAGATTGAGACATGGAGCCTTGAGCATGGACATCCTGCGGATGAGCCGCAGCATCCCGTGATTGAGTCGGAAGTGTCGTGGCCACCCCTTGTGTTGCGAGGTGACACTATTCTGTTTACCACGTAGAAACCGCTGTGGGCGGACGAGACGGGTACCCGGCGGGGCTGTCACTCGTGTCGAATGCACCAAGGGTTAGACTAGTGACTCACGTGAATCTACCACGATGAAGCGGTCACCTTCTTTGTCCCACCTTCAGTGCAATCGCTGTTTTCCCTCTCGCGCTGGCTGTGGTGCCTTTATGCTTTTATGTTCATTCCGAACAATCGGAATTCTCATTTTCATTGTCCGTCGGCGATGTCTTCCCAATGTGGAAGTAGCGTTACCCCCATCGTGTAAGTCAACGCGAAAACCGCCAACAGAAGATAAGCTGCGCGCCTTGGCCACTTTCGTTCGATGCTGGATGCATGATCGAACCAAATCGGCAATTCCCTCTCAAAGGCAAACATGCGGACAGCAACAGCGAATTTCTCTGCGCGCTCTTCCTTGTCATCGAGCGTGCAAATCGCTGTACCCAAGTCCCGAAACTCATACTCAAGAAGCTCCCGCAGCTCGTGAAGCGTAGTGTGTGCCTCTGTGTCTCGAAACTTGTGGTTCTCCGATATTAGGATCTCGCGCTTCTCGCGAAATCGATAGTTGTGACCACGCAGCGATTCTGGCAGAGCCGCCACTCTTACGCTGATCTGTAAGGACTCACAGAGCTTCTGCACTCCGGCCCCGAAGACCATTTCCTCTAATTGGAAATATGTGACGAATTCACCAGCTATTATGTCTTCTGCGGGAGGCCAATCAGAGCCGCACTTTATGCGAACAGACTGGCAAAACCCTTTCAGCGACCGTGGCGCAATTATGGTTGGTTGAGGACCCACTTAGCTCTCCTTACAGAAGGTCGCGTTTCGTGGCCTTCTCGTAAATCTCAACAATAAACTTCTTGGCCTCGAGCGACAATGTTAACCCTTTCATGCGAGTTCCTTGACTGTAGTGGGGATCCGTGATGACGTGTTCGTAAGCTCTCTCAACTCTTTCGCGCTCTCTCATTTCACTTGATTTTTCCTTAATGTATCCAGCTGCTTCGAGGAGATCGTGCGCTGAAACCCCATATACGCCAGCCAAGCGGTTGAGGATGTCTGGACGAGGGGGGTTTCGGACACCCCGCTCGACTTGGGAAAGAAAGGAGTTTGAAACGCGGGCGCTCTTTTCGACCTGCTTAAGCGTAAGGCCCTTTTGTTTCCTTAGTTTCCGCAAGTAATCCCCAAATTTGTCCATAACCTACCCTAACCCAATATTCTTACATTTGCAAGATAAAATATTACCATTGACATACAGGAAAAACGGCGTAATAATGTACGTGCATTTGCAAGATTAATCGTTCTGATGGAATAGAAAGAAAGGAGGGCGCATGAACCCTAAGATTGAAGCGATACTTCAAATCCTCGCCGCAATTGTGATCGTTTACTTCGGTCAGCAGCTGCTGGCGCAAGGGAAACGGGGCCTAATGTCGTGACAAACGCGCATTCCGCCCTGGCATGGTCCTTGCGTGTCAGGGCGGCAGGTGCAATAGAGACGTTTGGTACACTGCTCCTTATGAGCAAGAAATACAAAGGCGCGAATGAATGGATCGGATCTCGCAATGCACAGCTCCATGGCTGACCGGCACATCGCCGCCATTGTCGCATTATCGCTACTCAATGTTTTTTGCCATGGTCTGTCCACGAACGTCCGTGGGCGTTCAATAGATGATTTGGCCATTCAATACCATCTTATCCGCTTTGAACTCCATGAAGACCCGCGCTGAATCTACACTACCTATCGCGGGGGAGACGAACTCCACGGCGATCGTCTTATCGCCTGGCTCCAGCAGCGGTTTGCCCTCGACTACGCGCGGGAAAATCAGTTCGAACTCCTGGGCGCCGCCTTTGGGCGAGACCATCCGAATCGGTGCAACCTTCTGCCCCCTGGCCCCATGGAGTAACGCCTCCTGCGGAACAGTTCCCTCCGGATAGCGCGTCTGCCAGAAGGTGGCCAGATCGCGATTATATTCCTGCACATTGGAGCCGTAGGTGACGTGGACCACAATCACGTCGTCGTAGCTCCGGTTGAGAAAGGGATCTGTCTGCTTACGCATGGCTTCTTTCTTTTCCGGGTCCGCCAGATCGTACTGGTTGGCGATCAGCACCTGGCGCACAACCGCCTCCCGCACCGGCCGCGCTGAGCGAAACTGCACCACGTAATAGACTGCCAGTTCCGATTCTGAGCCTACGCCCGCTGTTCCGCTTGTGCGCGTCGCGAAGTCTGCCGTCTTGGCGCTCGATTGGGTCCACCGTTGCGCCCAGGGAGAATTTTCCAGGACCTTCTTACAGTCGTCCTTGGACCATTGCTTCCAATCTTTCTTGCTCCACGGTCCCTGGGCCAAGCTTGCCGTTGCCAGAACAATCGTGAGAAATCGCAATGTGAGCTTCATCAGATCCCTCGCAGGCGCGGTTCACAACGATTTTTGTAGCCGCCTCAACAACTCCAAAACCTCTGCTTCCTCTGCTCCTCTGTATTACTAACCCTCAAAATCTTCGCGCCTCGCGACGATTCTGGACGGCTTCACACCTCAAGTTCCACGGGCAACCTTAGCGAACCGCAAGGTCCCTCAGCCCCTTCGGCAAGCTCAGGGCAGGCCCTACTCGCGCGCTGAAGAAAACGCGCGCTCCTGACGGGCTTCGGGATGACATCGTTAAGTCAGACCGCGCTTACTAAAAGATGCCGGGGGGACATGGTCACCCCCGGGCTGGTTGGAAATGCGGCTTACGTCCGAACGCTAGAAGTTGAAGCGCAGCACCAACTGGATGATGCGCCCGCCATTGTCGTCCGTGGTGTTGGGGTCGCGGAAGGCATTGGTCACCCTTCCGAAATTGGGCGATGAAACGGCGGCCGTGGGCACCGAAGTCGCCTCATCGCCGGGGAAGAAGAAGTTGACGTTGTTAAAAGCATTCAACGCCTCCGCCCGGATTTCCATGCTGAGTTTTTCGGTGATGGGCGTCTTCTTGCCCACGCTGATGTCGGCACGGTAGAAGTGCGGGCCCGTGAGGAACACCTTCTGGCACAACTGCCCCGGTGTATTGCACGGCCGAATCAGATTGGAGTTCAGGGCGCCGCTGTTGGATACCAGGCTGGACGGGAAGAAGAGGATCTGCCCGTTACCCGCGTTGCGGACGCTCAACAGATCTTGGAGTTGGTTGGGAGTGATCCCATTCAAAATTACCCCAGGATCATTCTGGTTGGTGGTGCCGCCCAGGCCGCTGGTGAGCTGAAACACACGGCCCGACTGCAAGCGATTGATGGAGCTCATCTGCCAGCCTTCAATCAGGCGGTTCAGGAAGCCATTGCCGGTCGACCACCTGCGGCCCGGGCCGAAGGGCAGTTCATAGATTCCTGACACTTTAAAGGCGTTGCGCAAATTCCAGGGAGAGATGCCTTTGTCGTAGCCCTGGTTGCGCAGCGTGGTAAAGGAGTTAAAGCTTGCCGAACTGTCGCCATAGTAGTTGGAGAGAGATTTCGAGAACGTGTAGTTCCCGCTGATCTGCAGGCCCTTCGACATCCGCCGGCGCACTTCGAGTTGCAGAGAATTGTAAGTCGACTGCGAACCGTTGTAGGTACGGAAGGCGCCGCCGGTGGCCTGCGGGTTGGCAACGAAAAAGTTGACCGGGTACGGACCAACCGCAGGCGCACTTGCCGGGCAACTGGTCCCCGGAAGTGCGTTCTTTCCCACAAGGTTGCACAGGAAAGTTTGGTTGAACGCCAGAGTATTGGCAAAAGCCCCCGCAACGCCATTAGCCAGGAACGTTGTGAATGTGCCGCTGCTGAAATTGCTTGACGCGGGCGAACCAAAGGCCGCAGTGATAATGGGCAAGGCCACCTGACCCGGCAGACCTGTATTCGCGAAACTGCAGGCTGGGTTCGGTGGGTTAGGCGGGTTCGGTGGGACAGTCGGGTTAGGCGGTTGTCCGCACATGGGATTGGCGGCTGTGAAGATCTTCAGATTGTTTTCGGCGCTGTTGAATTCGTTCAGGAACCCATTTTCAAAGATGTTGACCTCGTTCAGGTTGTCTTGGCGCCAGAGACCGGTCGAATGATTGGCCACATAGCGGACCTCAAAGACCGTGTCGCGTCCCAGTTCCCTTTGGATGCCGGCCGACCACGATTGCACTCTGGGCGTACGCAGGTTGGGATCAAACGCGTTCACCGACTGGTTGGCAAAACCCACAAGCGGGAACGTGCCCGACGAGGGGAAGGCGCCCGGGTTGGTGGCCAGCGATTGCAGTTGCCCGCCGATCAGCCCATTCAAAGTCACGCAGCCACCGCCGTAGGTGCCCGGCGCTGCGGGCGTGGCGCAGCTTTGGCTTACTGGATTGGCGAAGATCTGGCCGTCAATTCCAGGGTTGGCGGTTGCGATGCTGAGGAAATTGTTGAAGCCCTCACGCGTGTAAGAGATGGAATAGCCGGCGCGGAAAACCGTCTTGCCGCCTCCCGGCAAAAGTGTCTTCAGGAGCGGAATCTTGATCTCCGGCTGCCACGCCAGACCCAGGCTGGGCGCGAAGTTCGACAGATCAGCGTTGTACCAACTCCGGCCATTATTCAACTGGAACGTGGGGATGGCGCCGGTGAGTGTTCCCGGCTTGAACAGGTTATTGGCCCCGGAGACGCCAAAGACGCCATTCAGGCCGTTCGTGAGCGAAAAGGTCTCATTCAAGGTGTCATACGGACTTCCCTGGTAATCCCAGCGCAGGCCGTAGGTAACTGTGAGGTTTGGACGGAAGCGCCACGAGTCTGACCCGTAGAAGCCGAACTGGTGCTGTTTACCCGCCGTCTGGTTGGGCCTTCCAGGAGCGTACTGTTGGTTGGCCGGATTCACCGATATCGTTCCCGCATAGCTGCTGACGTGCCCGGTCAATGTGCCGTAAAGTTGGCCTAGGGCGTTCAGGGAAGTCGAATTGATTCCCGGGAAATTTCCCGCGGTGAAGGACCCGGAGGCCGGATCAGAATTCGCCAAACCGATGTTGGCCGTCTGCACCAGACGCCCGCCATTCAGGAACTGATGGAAGCGAACCTCGGTAACGTCTCCACCAAAGCTTA
Source organism: Saccharimonadales bacterium (SeqCode) (assembly GCA_035568495.1). GTDB lineage: Bacteria > Acidobacteriota > Terriglobia > Terriglobales > Acidobacteriaceae > Angelobacter. The sequence goes on from DATMNZ010000148.1 coordinate 27,129, forward strand.
TATTGTGTTTGCCCTTGGCCCAGCTAAGGTTCTCCAAAATGGAGCCCAGCGGCGTATTCCGGCCCTGGGTGTTGTAGGCAAGATAGGGCTGGAAATTGGCGGCCGCGATTCCGGGGAAGAGTCCGCCGTTCAGCGCGGGACGAACATTAAAGCTCTGGATGTTCGTGGCGGCCGTCGGATAATAACCCGCAGTCTCATCCGGGAAGAATGCCACCAGGGCACTCTGGAAACCGAAGCGCAGTTCATTGCTCATGGTGGCGCCGATGTTCCTGCGCCAAGCCGCGGTCCACTGGTTGCGGTTCGAGATCTGGCTGCCGAATTGCTTGCTGAGCGGGCCGGAAGGCAAGAACGGGTTCGCGTTGTTCAGGAAGTCCGGCGAGGAGGTGAAATGCGAGTAATGGTAGATGGCGCTGATCTGGTCATTCTTGGTCGCGTTCCAGTCTAAGCGTACATCGGGAAACCGGCGCGGGCCTGAATTGCCGGGTTGATTGAATGTCGCGTTGTCGAGCCAGGGGTTCAAAATCGTATTGGTGGAAACTCCGGCAATCGAACGTCCGGCCTGGACGTTGCCGAGGAGGTTGGCGATGAACGGGTCCTGTGCAAATCCGATTCCCTTGGCTGCGGCAAAGGCCGCCAGGTTGGCGGTACATGCGGGCCCGCCGTTATTGCGCGGGCTGGACGCCACACAGGTGGTCCAGGCATTCCCCGCCTGCGGCGTGGCCGTAGCATAGGTGAACAATCCGTTGGCCGCATTCTGGGTCAGGATCGCGCGAGTGAATGACCGGGACTGCGGACTGGTGTAGTTGTCCATGTCGACGAAGAAAAACAACTTGTCGCGGCCATTGAAAAGATGAGGAATTACAACCGGACCGCCGAGCTTGCCGCCGAACTGGTTTAACCGTTGTGTCTGACGAGGGATCCCCGACACGTTGTTGAAATAATAATTGGCATTCAGCCAGTCATTGCGGAGATACTCCCACCCGCCGCCGTGGAACGAATTCCCACCACGCTTGGTCTCCATTTTGATTTGCACCGCGCCCTGGGAAGCGTCTTGGGCAGAGTTGGCGGCGGTGGAGATGCTGAATTCTTCCACCGCATCGATACTGGGCCGGGTGATGGCGAAGAACCCGTCGCTGGATTTCAGCAGGTTGTCTTGGGCATTGATTCCATCAAAGGTGATATTGATCGCGCCCTTCGGCAGACCATCGAACGATGTCTGGCGAGCGCGTCCGGTAGTCGCGGCGCCCGGCATCAACGTCGCCAGATCGAGCGTGCTGCGGGAAGAGAAGGGCAGCTCAGTAATGGCGCGCCCGGTGATGGATGTCCCCACGGTGGGGGACTCGGTTTGGATCACTTCCTGCCCGGCCGTTACTTCTACGGACTCCGTCGGCGCCCCAACCGCCAGCTTGGCTGTAAGGGTGTAGGTTTCGCTGACAACAATTTTTACGTCCTTGTATACGCCCGTCCGGAACTGCGACCGCGTTATCGTCACGGTATATGAGCCGGGGCTTAAGTTGGCGATCAAAAACTCCCCGGTCACGCCAGTCTGAGTCGTATATTGCGTGCCGGTCGCAGTATCAGTCATCACAACCTGCGCATCGGCAATCCTGGCGCCCGAAGGATCGATCACCGTGCCCCGCAATGCTCCCGTCGGCGATTGGCCCATGAGTGGGCCGGCTGCCAACAAAAGCACGAGGGGTATTAACACCATGGCGGTTAAATACGGAATTCTTGTCGTCATCGTCATCCTCTTCTCTCCATTGTTGGTTGGCTGAAAAAACAACGGGGAGGGAGCCTGTACAACACCGTGGGCAACTCCCCCGGGGTCTTTTTCTCGTGCGAACTGCGCAGGCAACCAAAGTCCGGCGGATAGTACATTTGTGCGCAATGAATTGCAAGGAAGTAATTCTTATATGAGCTATTCTTTTCCCGTGCCTAACTGCCGGTCATTCGCGGCAATCGGGTTCCATGGCCCTGCCGCTTCCTGTACACTTGTTTCCCCATGTCCGGCCGCCTGACCCAAGTTACCCTGCGCGCTTTCGATGCCGTGGCGCGCCTTCTTCCCGGGCGGTCTTCTGGTCCCGAGCATCTACAAACCGGCCGCCGAGGCGAGGAAGAAGCCTACTTCCATGTTCGCCGACAGGGCTATGTGATTGTGGCCCGCAATTACCGCACGCCACGCCACCGCAGTGAACTCGATATGATCGGCTGGGACGGAGAAATTCTGTGCTTCATCGAGGTCAAGACACGCACCGCCCGCGATCTCTACCCGGCGGAATCGGCGGTCGACTTTGAAAAGCAGCGCGATTTGTCGAAAGTGGCGCGGTCGTTTTTGCGTAAGACCCACGGTGACCCGCCCTGCCGCTTCGATATCGTCAGCGTCTATCTGGAGCCGGGCCGCGACCCGGACATAGTGCTGTTCAAGAACGCCTTTCGAATGGCTTAAGATAGTCATGTGCCTGAGCTAAGAAAAGACCCAATCACCGGACGCTGGGTCATCATCTCAACCGACCGCTCTAAGCGTCCCAGTGACTTCCTACGCGAGAGCGCCACGCCCAAAGGCACGCCCTTCTGTCCGTTTTGTCCCGGGAATGAGAGCAAGACTCCTCCGGAGATCCTGGCGTACCGGCCCGGCCAAGGCGTCCGCGATACCACTGGATGGACCCTGCGGGTGATACCCAACAAGTTTCCGGTGTTGGGCATCGAAGGCGACCTCGACCGGCAGGCCGATGGCATGTTCGACAAGATGAATGGCATCGGCGCCCATGAGGTGTTGATTGAAACCCCCGATCATTCCGCGACCCTGGCCACCATGCCGGTGAAGGCCGTGGAGGAACTGCTGTGGGCCTTTCGCGACCGTATCCTCGACCTGAAGCAAGACCGCCGGTTCAAGTACATCCTGGTGTTCAAGAACCACGGCGCAATTGCCGGAGCGTCGCTTGAGCATCCGCATTCGCAATTGATCGCTTTGCCTATCCTGCCCAAGCAGGTGGTGGAAGAACTGGAGGGCGCGAAGCGTTATTTCGCCAACAAAGAGCGCTGTATCTACTGCGACATTTTGCGGCAGGAAATCGATGCGCGCGTGAGGGTTGTGGCTGAGAACCCGGATTTTGTGGCGCTGGCGCCCTATGCGCCCCGCTATCCGTTTGAGACCTGGATTCTGCCCCGGCGCCATGAATCGGCGTTCGAGAATTCACAGTCGCATCTTTATGAAAATCTGGCGCGCATGTTACGGAGCATCCTGACCCGCGCCTATCACGTGCTGGAAGACCCGGCGTATAACATGGTGATCCACAGTTCACCCATACAGGACAATACCAACGACTACTACCACTGGCACCTGGAGTTGATGCCCCGGCTCACCAAGATCGCGGGTTTTGAGTGGGGGACAGGTTTTTATATCAACCCCACGCCTCCGGAAGAGGCGGCACAATTCCTGCGCGAAGCCGACGAAGAGATGCACACGTAGTACAGTGACTGGAAGATTAAGTAATCTTCGTAGATCGGGACATCGGAAGTTCAGGACTGGCCGCCTTGATAATCATGCACTTTGCGGTTGGCTGAAGAGGTTGTGGAAAGATGCCGGGCAACCGTCAAAGAGATCGGCCCTACAGGCTGCGGAAAAATGTTGGCACAACTGTCAAAGCGGGCGGCTGAAGCCGCCCGAAAAGGAACGGAAACATGGGGCTTCAGCCACGGTTTAACTCCCCAATCCATCGAGAAGATCTGAGTTTCCCGTTTAAATGCAAAGGCTTCCTTCACAGGCCCATGAAAGACTGCGCACGCTAAACCACGGCTAAAGCCGGGTCCTTCCTAGCGCTTGACGGGCGGCTGAAGCCGCCCGCTTTGACAGTTGAGCAAGCATTTTTTCCGCAGCACTGGTCTAATCGCGGCCTACTGGTTGTCTTTGTACTCCTCGTACCAAGCCATCTGGATGGCTTCGAGCTTGCCTTCGTTCGAGGCCTTCGGATCGCCTGTGAAACCGGGCAACTCGGTCACATGGCGGTGCAGGTCGGTGAAACGCACCGTGAGCGGATCAAGATCCGGGAATTTTTCTTGAAGCTGAATGCCAATCTCTTCAGCGTCGTCCCAGGAGATTTCTCTAGACATCAGGCTCCTTCTTGAATTTGGTAAGTGGGTAATTTCGTAATTTGGTAATTGGTTCCCGGTATTTGGTATTTGGGCGAAACACGAATAGCGCTGGCGCGTACCAGCAGATTGCAAACCACCCAGAGGCACTGCACAATTACCAAATTACAAAATTACCCAATTACGAAATCGTTGTTACTCAGTGTCCCTCGGAAACGTAATTCCGGTTCCACTTCGGAATCGATACCACCACCTCACCCGGTTTTTCGATGACTGCCTGGCATCCGAGACGGGAGTTGAGTTGGAGGTCGGCGGCCGTATCGAGCCGGTCGGCTTCGTCGTCATCCAGTTCGCTCAACAGCTCTGCGCCCTTCAGCACATGGACGTGGCATGTGGTGCAAGCATTATTGCCGCCGCAGGCGTGGTCGAGGAAGACGTGGTTGTTCAACGCAATATCCAGAATCGACTGGGGCTTGCCGTGGTCTTTATAAGGCAGCTTGCCGCTTTCGAACTCCACCGTGACATTCTCCGGCTGGAAGGTGATGCGGATGGTGTTCTCGCCCGGCGCATCGGCTGTGGCGGATGGAGTGTCTTTTTCGTCTACTTGGGACATGGTTCTTGAATGCTCCTGGCTTCTAGCTTCTGGCCGTTCAAGGCTGGCTTAAATTACGGTCCATCAAAAATCGGGAACACCGATCCGCTTTTCAATTCGCGCTGATTCGTGTTCATTCGTGGCGAACTTGGTTTTGTCAATCATTCCCGATCTCCGCCGGTGAAATCCTGTGCGGCGCATCGGGACCGCCTTCCATGCCGCTGTGGTCGATGTTCTGCCCCTTGAGGGCGCTGGTTACGGCCGTATCCATCATTAGCTCGGCCAGCCGCATGGTAGCGGAGTTCAGTGTATCGATCGCGTCTCTGATCTGTTTGTATTCCTCGCCGGCACAGGCCTGTTGAAGATCGGCCTCGCGCTGGGCAATGGTCCCCACCTCCGCGGTGGTCAACTGCTGCCATGCCCGATTACGGCGGCCTTTTTCGAGGGCCTGCATCATGTTCTGGGCCTCATTGCGCGCTTCGATGAGCTGCCGCTGGCGGAA
>DATMNZ010000149.1:0-110099 GCA_035568495.1 Saccharimonadales bacterium (SeqCode)
AAGCCCCAGGAATGGCGGCGCACTTCCCTGCCCGGCATCAGTCTTGGCCAAGTGCTTCGTCCGCTCGATTCTGTGGGATGTTATGTGCCGGGCGGCCGCTACCCCCTGCCTTCCACCATGCTCATGACCGTGATTCCCGCACAGGTGGCGGGAGTACAACGCATATGTGTAACATCGTCCAAGCCGGTACAGCAGACACTGGCCACGGCGTTCTTTCTCGGCGTTCGCGAACTCTACGCTGTGGGCGGCGCGCAGGCGATTGCCGCACTCGCTTACGGAACAAAATCCGTGCGCAAGGTTGACAAGATTGTTGGCCCTGGAAATCTTTACGTAACGGCCGCCAAGAAGATGGTGGCCTTTGACTGTTCGATCGATTTCCTGGCAGGGCCAACGGAGGCGGCCCTCGTGAGCCACGGCGGTGAGCCACGATTCATCGCTGCCGATCTGGTGGCCCAATCGGAGCATGCCCCAGACACGCTGGCGGTCTTCATTACCACCTCGGCGCCGCTGGCCGAGGCGGTGGCAGCCGAAGCCAGCCGGGCCGCAGCCCGCAACCCGATTGCGAGGACCGCGCTCCAGAAACATGGGGCGATTCTGCTGGCCCGCTCCCGCGCCGAAGCCATGGATTTTGCCAACCGCATCGCCTGCGAACACATCACCGTTCCGGAAGAAGATGTTCCACTGGTCCGCCATGCCGGCTCAATTTTTGTCGGCGATTACTCGGCACAGGCCGCCGGAGACTACGCCTCGGGACCCAACCACGTGTTACCGACAGGCGGCGTGGCCCGTTATCGCGGTGGGCTGAATGTTACCGACTTCCTGAAAACCATTTCGCTACAGCAACTCTCACGCCAGGGCATCGGCCAGATCGGCGCCGCCATCACCTGCCTGGCGGAAGCCGAGGGTCTGGAAGGCCATGCCGAATCCATTCGCGTAAGGAGCGCCTAATGCTTACGACACGCCAATGCATCAGGGAAATGCCCGAGTATGCTTCACCGAGCGGCGATCCATCGCTGCCGGTGCGCCTTGATTTGAACGAGAATACCAGCGGCTGCTCGCCGAGAGTGCTGGCGCGGCTGCGCAACCTCGATGCCAAAAAGATCGCGCTCTATGCCCCACGGGAGCCGGGAGAAAAGCTGGCCGCCGATTTCCTGGGCCTACGGCCCGAGGAGACCCTGCTCACCAACGGGGCCGATGAAGGCATCGACCTGCTGTGCCGGGCCTATCTCGACGCGGAGGGCGAGATGGCGATCGTCACTCCGGCTTTCAACATGTATGAAGTCTTCTGCCAGAGCACCGGCGCCACGTTGGTCGGCGTGCCGGCGGCCGCGGAGTTTCGCTTCCCTGTGGAAGGCTTGCTGAAGGCCATCACGCCGCGCACCCGGCTGATGATCGTTACCAATCCCAATAACCCCACGGGCGTGGCGGCCGACCGCAACGACATACTGCGGGTGGTCGAAGCCGCGCCCGACGCCGCGGTGCTGGTAGATGAAGCCTACTTCGATTTTTACGGCCAAACACTGATCGACCAGATCGGACGCATCCCCAATTTGTTTGTGGCCCGGACGTTTTCGAAAGCCTATGGCCTGGCCGGAATGCGCATTGGGATTCTGGCGGGAGCGCAGGAGCAGATTTCAGAGATTCGCCGCATCCCGTCACCGTTCAACCTCAACGTCTTTGCGCTTGAATGCCTCAGCGAAGCCCTCGCCGACCGCGAAACGGTGGCGGCGTATGTCACGCAGACGCGGCATGGACGGGAATGGCTGCGGCAGGAACTCACAGCCTTGGGCGTGAAATGCTGGCCGAGTGAAACCAGCTTTCTTCTGGCGGATTTCGGAGGATACTGCGAAGCGTTGCTGGCCGCCATGGCCCGCGAGGGCATCGCGTTGCGGCCACGTCCTGACCTTCCCGGATGCATCCGCATCACCATCGGAACGCAGCAGGAGATGCAGCGCGTCATCACTGCCGTGCAGCAATTCATGAAAACACGAACGGAAGCGCGGCAGGCTGTCCCATGAGAAAAGCGCGGCTCCATCGTTCGACCGTTCGACCACCGAAACCGATATTCAACTCACGCTGGCCATTGAAGGCCGCGGACGCTACGAGGTTTCCACCGGCATCCGCTTCCTCGACCACATGCTCGAGCCTCTTTGCACGGCATGGCGGATTCGACCTGAAGCTGAAAGCCAAAGGCGATCTCGATGTCGATCAGCACCACACCGTGGAAGATGCGGGCATCGCCCTGGGCGAGGCATTCCACAGCGCCTTGGGTGACAAGCGCGGCATTCTGCGGGCCGGGTATTTCCTCATGCCCATGGATGAAACGCTGGGCCTGGCGGCTGTCAATTTCAGCGGACGCACCGCCGCCGTCATCAATACCCGCGTCACCGCCCGGCAGGTCGGCGACCTGCAAGCCGAACTGGTTTATGACTTCTTCGAAGGCTTTACCGGGGGCGAGGGCCAACGTCCACCTGCGCGTGCTCTACGGACGCTCGAGCCATCACAAGATCGAGGCTCTGTGCTATTGCCACCCCGGAATTGATCGGAGAGATTGCCTCACGCTTTGGGTCGCAGGCGGTGATCGTGGCTATCGATGCCAAGCCTGCCGGCCAAAATTAAAAGCTCACCACGGAGGCACGGAGGAAAACCAGGAAATACGTTTGTGGTGAGATCGATGCGACGCGCGCGGCTGAAAATCTTTTCACCGCAAAGGGCGCAAAGGACGCTAAGGAGAACCAAGAGGGAGTGCGGGTCATTGCGGTGGTGGGGATGGCTATCTATACGGGGACCATGCAAGGGTAAGGAAATATAGGATTTGGTAAGTGGGTCATTTTGTATTTGATAAATGATTGATAAATGATTCAGTTCTTTGACCTGCCCCTCAATCTAATATAGACTCTTTGCGTCTTCGAGACCCTATAATTCGCTGGCGGATATCTAATGCGCCCTGACAACTTTAAGAAGATCAAGCACGTAGTAGTTCTGATGATGGAAAACCGGTCGTTCGACTGGATGGCTGGATGGCTGTATGCCCCGTCTAACAAATCGCCCAACGGCGATCCTTTCGAAGGGCTGACGGGCACAGAGTCGTGCCCTGACGCATCGGGAAAGCAGGTCCCAGTTTTTCACGGAACGGATGTGAAGGCGCCGTTGCCAGATCCCGGCGAAGAGTTTGATTATGTCACTAATCAAATCTACGGCTCGCCCCTCGCGCCGATGAAGGGCTTCGTCATCGATTACTCGCGCGCAATCAAGCAGCATAACCAGGGCCGCATCTTCCGTTCATGTACAAAGCCGGCAGCCATTATGGGATGTTTTCGCGCGGAAAGCCTGCCGGTATTGAGTGCGCTGGCGCGCAACTACGCCATCTGCGACCACTGGTTCTGTTCCGTTCCCAGCCAGACTTGGCCGAACCGCTCATTTGTACATGCCGCCACCTCTTCGGGCATGATCAACAACAACAAGCCGGGCGCGCGGATCCCCACTCCCAACGACACAACCACGGTCTTCAATGTACTGGAGAGCAAGGGTGTCAACTGGGCGATCTACTGGGACCACGAAGACATCGTCGGCCCGCTCGCATGGCTCGCACAGGATCGACTCAAAGGCCTCAGAAGCCACTTCTTCAGCATGGGCCGGTTCATTGACGATGCCGGGAACGGCCGATTGCCGGCATACTCTTTCATCGAACCACGGTTCATTCTTGACCACAATGATCAGCATCCGGGCAGGTTTACGTTCCCCCCGACGTTCGCCGAGAAAATCACCAAAGGCGAAGCGCTTATGCGCAAAGTCTACGAAGCGGTCCGCACCAGCCCGCAGTGGAACGAGACGATGCTGGTGATCACCTACGATGAGCACGGTGGGTGTTACGACCACGTGGAACCGCCCAAGGCCGTCCCACCGGATGGACCCGGAGAACAAGGCTTCCTGTTTAACCGGCTGGGCGTACGCGTTCCAACGCTGGTCATTTCGCCTTACACACAGGTTGGCCAGGTATTCCGCGCTCCTGCGGGCCAGAATTTCGACCACACTTCCATCATCAAGACGGTGATGGAACTCTTCTACTCGGGTTACAATTCGGCGACCGACAGCCTCACCCCGCGGGACCAGGCCGCGCCTGATCTTTCCCCGGCTCTGCAACTGCCGGAAAATCCGGTCGGCCCAATCACCAATCCGCGCACCGATTACCCTGAGATTCCAACTCCGGAACAGAGTTGGGAAGCCACCAACGACCCGCGCGCGCGGCAGTTGCCTCTGAGTGAGTTCCAGACGAGTATTGTGACAGCAGCCCGGCTCAAAATGCGAGGAGAAACCGCACTCCGAGCGGAAGCCACGCCGCCCCAATTGCGGACCGTGGATGACGCGCTGCAACATTTAAGGGACTTAGGACCGATGCTAGAAGAAGAGGCTATCTCGCAATAACACCGGCGCGTCGTTACTTCTCCATGGCCCTCTCCACTTCCTCCGCCGTCCGTGGCAACCCATGGCTCATCAGCACCAGCTTACCGTTCTGATCGACGGTAAACGTGTCCTCAATCCGGACGCCCAGACTCTCTTCCGGAATATAGATGCCCGGTTCGATGGTGAAGACCATGTTCCGGTCAAGCGGCAGCGTGGGATCATTGGCGTCGTGGACGTTGAGACCTACGTGATGTCCCAGGCCGTGGATGAAGTATTTGCCCAGCGGCTGCCCGTGCAGGTCTTTGCCGTGGGTGTCGATGTAATCGTAGGCGACTTTGTACAGTGAATCCGGCCCATCGCGGCCCAGCGTGGACTTGCCTGCCTGAAAGGCCTTCATCGCCGCTTCCTGCGCGCCCAGCACGATGTCGTAGATTTCACGCTGGCGTGGGGTGAACTTGCCATTGACGGGCGCGGTGCGCGTGATGTCGGTGGCATACATCGAGTATTCACCGCCTACGTCCATGACCACTACGCCGCCGCTCTTCATGATTTGCGAGTCATCGGAATAATGCAGCACCGTGGAATAGAACCCGGAACCGACGATGGGCGCATAGGCGGGCCGTTCGCATCCGCGGCGGCCAAATTCATATTGCATGAGCGCCGCTATCTCCCGCTCGTTCACCCCCGGATGAATGGCCTTGAGCGCCGCCAGATGGGCCACTACTGAAGTCTCTGTGGCGCGGGTAATGAGGGCGATCTCACCGGCGTCTTTGACGGTGCGCAGATGGGCAATCAGGGGTGCAGCCGGACGGAAAGAAACGTAGTTGGGAAAAGCATTGGAGCGCCGTAGCCACTCCATGGGTGTGCTTGAAGGGGCGGTTTGACCCTCCTGCCCGAGATCGGTCACGACTGTGGCCCGCGGCTGGGGCAGAGTCTTCAGCAGCAGCGCGTGTATCTGGTCGAGAGACCTTACTTGGTCGAAGCCTGTGATCTTCGGGGCTTCGGGATTCTCCGGGCCAAGTTTCGGGCCAGTCCATTTTTCCTGCGTCAGGTTGTGCTCGGCGAGAAAGAGGATTTCCGTGTAAGGAGACGAGCCGGTGGCCGGTGCAATCAGAATGGCCGCACCGGGTTCCGTCCATCCGGTGAGGTAGTAGAAGGTGTCTTCCTGGCGGAAGCCGTAAAGATCGTTCTGCCCTTCGGCTTCCAGGGGCGCAAACAGCACCAGGACACCGCCTTGAAGCAATCTGGAGAGGGCCACGCGGCGATCGCGGTAGTCGGAATTTTTCTGGCGTTCGGTGGCCGGGAGCAGTAACGCGGTCAGCAGCAGAACGGAAAGAACGGCGCGGCGCATGAGGACTCCTCCGAATTGCGATTTTATCATTGGGAACAGAGATAGCCGGAGATCGGGTAATCGGGTAATTTGTAATCGGGTAATTGAAAGGCCGCGGGTGACAGTCCTTCGATTACCCAATTATCTCCAGCCATCAATTGCCAGTTTTGCCCATGGGGCGTGACAGTTGAGAGAGTGTTTCACCTGCAAGCTTTTCAATTACCCGATTACAAATTACCCGATTACCCGATCTTGAAAGCCTATCTCCCCCGCAAAAATCTGCCTCTTCCCTTGCTCATGTCCTCTCCGCTACGTTCCGTGGGATAGGGTTCTTCCTCGCCTTTCAGTCCCTTCCACAGGACTTGGTTGAACCGTTCGGAATCGAGACGGTCTTCGGAGCTGAAATCGAAGCCGGCGGTCTGTTCGGTCCAGTAGCCGGCGTTGTGAGCGGGCGGGATTGCTGCGGCGGCTTCACCGGGGTTCGCTGCTGCCGGGGGCAGAGGCAGTTCGGTGGAACGTAGAACGGCGGGGACTTTTGCGGTGTAACTCCAAGCCGCCTCGCTCTTGGAAAACACTTCCGTCATCGGCGGCTGCAGGGCGTCGTTCATCCCCAGCGGTTGGATTCCCAGCACCTCTTCGATGGTCCGGAGCATGGAGAGGGTGCTGAAACGCTTTGACACCACAGCGCCTTTCTTGACGTAGGGGCCAATCACATAGGAGATGGTGCGGTGAGCGTCCACATGATCGGGGCCGTTCTGGGCATCGTCTTCGATCACAAAGATCAGCGTATCGGCGGCGAACGGACTATGGGCGATCTTCTCGACCAGCAGGCCCAGCGCGTAATCGTTGTCGGCCATCTGGGTTTCGACGGTATTTACTTTGTCAATTGCGTCTTTGAATCCGCCGAAGTGGTCGTGCGGCAGGCGCACCAGTTCCATGGCGGGCAGATTGCGGTCGCGCACATATTGGTCAAACTCGCGTTCCCATTCGCGATAGCGCCAGAAGTCGGCCAGGTACATATCGAAGCCACGGAAATAAGGGTCGGTCACGGCGGTCAGACTCTTCCGGGTGGCAAAGGCGACCTGTGTCTTAGTGGCTGCGGGATCATGAAGCAGCGGGACATCAGGTTTGGAGTTGGCGCCAGGAGCGTAACGCCCGAGGTCGAGGAAGAAGCCGTAATTGCGCAGGCTCAGCCGTGAGCGCAACACGGCGTCCCACAGATAGCCGGCGCCGGCTTCACCATCGGCGCTGTCGGGAGCGGCGAGGTCGGCGTTGCCCGGCAACTGGTCTTCGGCGTGGACCAATCCTTCCGTGCGGCGGTCGTACGCTGATTCGGCCGCCGGATTGATGCCCCGGTTCATGCCTTCCACGTCATAGTTCATTCCGCGCCGGGCGTAGCTCATGGGAATGGAGCGTTCCACCACGTCGGTGGCCCGGGCCGCGGTGCTCCAGTTCCAGCCATCGCCGCTGACTTCGCCGCTGGCAAACAAATTGTCGAGCGTGACAAAGCGCCGCGCCAAGTCATGGTGATTGGGCGACATCGCTTCCGGAAACAGGGTCAATGCCGGGTCGCCGTTCCCTTTCTTGAGATCGCCCAGCACCTGATCGTAGGAGCGGTTTTCTTTCACGACGTAGATGACGTGATGGATTTTGGAGCGCAGGAATTTAAAGACTTCGGCGTCGGCGGCCCTCGCAGGCACGTTGAAGTGGTCATTGCGCGCCACCTGCAGGGTCAGGGCATGCAGCTCCGCCGGTGACGGTCTGGGAACCACGGTGAGCCCGCCTTTTTCGAGTTGCAAGATGTACTGCTGGGCCGCCGAGCACGGACTATCATCGGCGGCGATCGAGAAGGTGTTGCGGCAGCCGCGCGGGTTGGGCCCGGCATTGGATTTACCGTTGGCCACATACAACCGCTTGCCGTCTTTGCTGACGCTGACCGACGTCGGATACCAAGCAGTAGGAATGAGGCCGATTACCTGGCTGTCATCCGGATCGTGGTCGAGGCGGATGACGGCCACGGAGTTCGACCCGCCATTGGTGACGTAAAGCGTTTTCTCATCGGGCGAGAGCGCCAGGCTGTTGGGATTGCTTCCCTTGAACCCGGCACGATTGGGCCATACCGCGGCGGGCGCCGTCGTCTTGATTTCCGCCAGCACGCGGTCTTTGGAAGTATCGACAACCACCACTGTATCGTTATTGTCGGCGGCGGCGAACAGCAGCGTGCCTGCCCGGTTGAGCAGCAGCCTGCCCGGTTGACCAGCGGTCTTGATTCGTCCGGTAATCTTCGGGGTAGACTTGAGGTCGAGCGCTACAATTTCACGGTCGCGCAAACTCGAAACATAGGCACGGTCTTCGCCCAGAAAGGCCACTCCGAAGGGATACTCGCCACCGGGTACGCCTTTCTTTGCCGGATCGTTCAGCCCCGGGCGCAAATCAAGCTCCGAGATTACCTTGCGCGCCGTGGTATCGATCAACGAAACCGAATCGTTCTGGTAATTGACCACCAGCAGCCGCTTGCCGGAAGGTGCAACGGCCAGCTCGGCCGTCATGGGACGGATCGGCAGAACGACGCCATCCATGTTCGCCGGCCGGCCCAGTCCGGCTTTGTGGCCAAGAGCAATGGCCTCGCCCGATTTGGCCCACTTGCCGCCGGCCTGCTCGAAGATCCATATATTGTCATCGGAGCCGCCGGAGACGTAGAAGCGCAGGCCATCGGGCGCCCACGCCAGCCCCGAATGCGTATTCGGTATCTTCAGCGCCTGCTTCTGCACCGGCTGCGGCTTGGTGATATCCGGTTTGCTGATATCCGGTTTGCTAATATCAAAGACAAACACATACTCACTCGCCAACACCGGAACTCCGTGTCCCTTGGCATCGAGCACCCGGTTGAATCCGCTGGTCAGCACCAGCAGTGTGCCGCCATCCGGACTGATGGCCGTGGCGATGGGGTGATCGACGGTAAGCCCCGGCATCTCCGGCAGTCCGGGATTCAATGGCTGAAATACCGAGCCGCGGGCGGCTGTCGGAGTGATTTCCATTCCCGTAGGAAGCAGTTCGCCCTTGGTAGCCGGCTTCTTCTGCGCCGCCACAGGCATTACAACCGCCAGCGCAAGCGCCACAAGCATCAGCGCAGATCCAACAAGACCAGACCTTGAGTATCCAAATAAAATCATCAGCTCGCTCCCGGGGAAATAGTGAGGCTTTCGCACCAAAGGTTGTAGCAGCTACGGTAGTATTTATCCATAGCGAAATGTTAAGGGCTGGTGAAAAAGGCGCCCTGAGTAAGCGCCAATGAGACATGCGGTTTCGGGGCGAGCCACCCTGATTGAAATTCCGAAATTCCCTGATGCACCATGATCAACTTCGGCATCCCCGTGGTCCCTCGACTCCGCGCCCGTTCATTCCCGCCAGGGCGCACTCTTCGCGACGCTCCGCTCGGGATGACACGTTATGGGCACTGCAAAAGAAAAATGCGGCAGCCGAAGCTGCCGCACTCGTTGAGATTCTACAGGCGTTAGAACTTAACGCGCACTCCCAATTGGATCTGCCGGGGAGAGTAGGTGAAGTTGCTGTTGGTATTATTCGGCGCGCCAAAGGGCGCGTTGAAAGTGAGATTGTTGCCGGCGATGATGTACCCGGTGTTGTTGGCGCCGGTCACATTCTGCTTGTTGCCAAGGTTGAAGAAATCCGCCAGCAATTCCAGCTTATATCTTTCCTTGAAAGTGATGTACTTGGACATGCGCAGGTCACTGATCCAGGTACTCGGCAGCCTGAAAGTGTTGCGGCCGATAACGTCAATCCGGTTGGCCCCGCCCGAACCGTTAATGCTGGAACCTAGGCCTCCCGGGGGTGTGCCCGCAGTGGTCAGGTTGAGCGGCAGCCCATTCTGAATCTGGAAGATTGGAGACATCTGCCAGTCATCGGTGAATAACCCCAGCACTCCCTTCTTTTTCCAGGGCGAAGTGATGACCGCATGGGCCACAAAGCGATTGGGAACGTTATAAATCGAATTGGCTTTCTCGCCGGCAAGGGCATTGGGCACCGAACCCGGAAGGAAAGCATCATTGCTGCTGGTGAAGGTCGTCTGGTTCTGGTTGAAGTCGATGGCGTGCGCCCAGGTGTAATTGGCCGAGAATTGAATGTTGCGGCTCAGCCGATGGTTCACCGCGACCACCAGTGCCTGGTAACTGCTGTTGACCCCGCTAACAATGTCGGTTAAAGAGCCGAACGCAGGATTGGCCCGCTTGGTGAACAGTGGCTCAGTAATCGTGGGAGTGGTGATTGGACCGCCGCCAATGATGTTGTACGTAATGGTCCCCGGCGCGGTACACGAAGGCAAAGGCACAGCCGCAGCGGTACAGATGTTGGTATCGACAAAAGAAGGCAAGCGGCGCCCCAGGCTACCCAGATAGCTGATCGAGAGAACTGTGCCCCACCCCAGGTCATGCTCCAGGGTCACATCGCTCTGCTGTATCTGAGGGGCCCGGAAGTTCGGATCAAAAAAGACCGCATTCCTGCCCGCCCCGCTAAGGGAGGTCAAGATAGCCGGGAAGGCCGGCGCACCGGGCGTAGATGGCGTGAAGAATAGCGATGCCTGGCTGCCGGGGGCGGCGGTGTTGATCAGCGCGTTGAAGATGGTGGAGTTGATAATGCGGCCATAGTACAAACCGTAGCCTGCCCGCAACACCGTCTTGCCGTCGCCAAACATGTCCCAGGCAAAACCGACGCGGGGGCCGATGTTGCCCTTGTTACTGGGCAATGTGGCGGTCTGCGGAATGGCCGGATTGACCAGGACCGGGTTAGGTAACTGTTGGTATTCGTAGCGCAAGCCCAAAGAGAGGCTCAAGCGTTGCCTGATTTTCCAATCGTCCTGGACGAAGAACGCATAATCGTTGGTGCTAAACTCCAGCCCGGCAAGACCGAGGCCCTGGGTGAAGTTGGCATAGCACGGCTTTCCTCCACAGGTATTGGGTTTATTGAAATCAGAGAAATAGTTCAAAAGGCTGCTATAGCTATAGCTGCCGAATCCGTTGAAAAGGTTCTGCGAATTGTCGTTGACATGGCTGAAATCCACGCCGAATTTCAGGCTATGTTTCCCATGGGACCAATTCACGGTGTCGGCGATTTGTGCGCGGCTCTCGTCGGGGAAAAACGACCGGTTGAGGAAGTTCGGAACGCCGAAGGTGAAACCGTTGGTAATGGATACCGTCGGCGGCAGCCCCAGGGGGTTGGTAAAAGAGGGCGCGTTGACCAGGTTTGCCAATTCGTAGGGTGCTGGCTTCTGGCTGAACTCGAACTCAAAGTCGCGGCCATATTGGAAACGAAGCTGGTTCGCCAGATTGTTGGTGATCAACGAATCGAGCTTGGCTACGCCCCATGTGTTCTTGACGAAGTCGTCGCCGAAGCTGGCGATTCCACGGGTGACGGTAGCCTGGGTCTGAATGCCTGCCGGCGACGACCAGCGCATGCGATTCAATACGAAAGAGGCGCGGTGCTTGGAGTTGATCACCCAATCAATCTTGGGCAGAAAGATGTTTTGTACTCCCGTCCGCGGTACCTGGCCCAGCAAGGTGTTGAGTCCCGCGAGGTCGGTGTTGTAAATACTGGTGGCCGCTGCCGGAGTTACCCCCAGACGGGTTGACAGCGTAGTAATCGTCGCCGGACTGGGAGCAGCAAAGAACACAGTTGGGTTGCTCGCCACTCCGACTCCCGGAAAATTGCGGTGATACCAGTCATAGGCCAAAAAGAAAAACAGCTTATCTTTAATGATGGGACCACCTACACCAAAGCCGGCAATCTTGCGCCAGTCGGTAGGTTTGAAATTCTGAGGTGTGAACACCCCAGGGGAGGTCTGCACGGCGATGGCCGTAAATGCGTTGGCCGCGCCCCAGACGTTGTCGCGATCATAGAAGTAGCCTTCCCCGTGGATGCCATTGGTCCCGCTCTTGGTGACGGTGTTGATCACGCCACCGGCCGAGCGGCCATATTCAGAAGAATAGTTGGACGTATTGACCTGAAACTCCTGAATGGCGACTTTGGGTGTTGAATAACCGGCGCGGGTGCGCCCACGTTCTTCTGAGAAGAAAGCCTGGTTGTTGTCGGCGCCATCCACAGTGTTGTTATTCAGCAGGCTGCTGATGCCGCGGAAGCTGAGCAGACCGAACCCGTTGCCATCGCTGACCACGCCCGGGGTCAGTACCGCGAAGCTCGACCACCGGCCGCCATTGATGGGCAGATTGGAAATCGCCGTCTGGTCGAGCGTGGGCGCGAACTCGGGCGAATTCAAGTTGATCTGTGGGGCCTCGGCCGTCACATCCACGATCTCGGAAGTTCCGCCGACCGCCAGCTTCGGCGCAAGCTCAGTGATGCTGCCGACCTGGACGATCACATGGCTGGCCTTGTAAGAGGCGAAACCTTTTCCGCTGACGGTCACGGTGTAATCGCCGGGCTGCAGGCCGCCGATTCTAAAATTGCCGGTGGCGCTGGCGGCCGCCGTCTGTTCGGCATTGGTCCCATTGTTATGGACAACCACAGTGGCACCGGCCACGAGTGCGCCGTTCGAATCTGCTACCGTGCCGCCGATCGCGCCATCGGTGGTCGATTGGGCCAATGACAACGCGCCTACCAAGATCGCGAACAGCGCAACCATCAGCATTCTTTTTGAAGCATTGAGTGTCGTCACCATCATTCTTTCATCTCCTGAAAAATCGTCCAGAACCTGAAGTCGTTTTCCTTTGCAAATCTGCGTTCCCGGAAGTCCGTGGCCAGCGGCGGTTGCCGGCCCTTAATTGAGCGATACGCGGAAAGTTCTTTCGACTCTCTGCGGTTGTCCGCGCGAAATTTTGCGCTCTGTTTTTTGCGGGAACAGACTACTTCCGTGCCGGTTGAATTGGTAATGCCGCAAAAAAAAACAGGCTGGCATTTCCGATGTCCCGATTACACGATGTCCAGATGTCCCGACCTACCAGATCGCTTTTCCACCGGGTCGCGGTACTAGATTCTATCGCTCAAATGTTGCAGGGCCGTGAAAATTCCACAAAAACCCACACAACCCATTCCCGCTGAATGACCTATGCTCGGAGGATATCTTCTTGAGGATGCCCAATACAAGGGCCACTGTATTTTTTTCTTGTGGAGAATTAATTCTAGCTGTGGAAAAGGGCGGTAGAATTGCCGTTTCCCTCGGGCGGCGACGTAGCTTCAATCCGAACCTTTGAAACACAGCGTGACGAGTTGCAACGAAGACCTTTGAAACACAGAGGAACAGAGGAAGCAGAGGATTTTTGGGGTTGTGAGGCGGCTCCGGAAATCCGTCGCGAGCCGCGAAGATTCTGATGGATTGCAATACAGAGGAACAGAGGCAACGGAGGTTTTTGGGGTTGTGAGACAGCCCCGAAATCGCCGTAGGCGAGACTGCCGGGTTCCTTCTTGGCCACTTACCCGGTCGGACTACTTCCTGGTCGTTTACACAGAGAACTTGACACACCCACTTCCTGGGTTGCCTCAATCCCCTTCGCTATCTTTCGCGGCAGTCCTGACCCCGCCTCACAACCCCCAAATCCTCTGCGTCCTCTGTTCCTCCGTGTTTCAAAGGTTTTCGTTGCAACTCGTTGCGCCGTGTTTCATAATCATGGAGAAAAACAACCGGGCTCTTTATTTTTGACGGGCATTCAGTTTGTCGAGAGCGCGCTTCAATTGCTCGAGCTTTTGTCCGGCTTCGCCGAGTTTGCCTTCCGCCGTCAGGCGTTGATAGTCGGCGAGGGCCTTGGCGGCTTCTTTAATGAGTGGGTTGAGATCGGCTGCGGGCTGGCCGGCAGCGGCTGTGGGCGAGCTTCGCGCCGGTTCCGTTGGCGCAGGAGCGGCTGCGGCCGTGGGACTGATCGATGACTCCCCGGCTCCAAAGAGGGCCGCCATCGCGGATTCGAAAGTCGGCCCGTAGGCGAGCCGGTCTTGCAGCGCCAACACCACCAGACGCAATTCGGGCATGGGGCTGCGCTCCGCCTGCAGGTAGATCGGTTCGGCATACAACAGAGCGCGTCCGGAAGGAATGACCAGCAGCGTGCCGCGGCGCACGTGCGAACCTTGCTGGTTCCACAGCGTCAATTGTCCGGAGAGCTGCGCATTCTGATCAATGCGGGCCTCGATCTGCTGGGGGCCATCGATCAGCTTGGTCTTCGGAAAATTGTAGATTACCGACGTGCCGTAGTGAGGGCCGTCGCTGCGGCCGGCCATCCAGCCGATCAGGTTATTGCGGTTGGCTGGAGTGAAGGGCAGAATCTCAACGAACTCCATGCCGCTTTCGCCGGGCAGCTTCATCAACACGAAGTTGGGGTCCATGGGCTGCGCCGTCTGCGCACCACTCGGGTCGGCAGCGGTCTTGCTGGCGACCGTCCACAGGTCTTGACGGTTGTAAAGCGCGTCGGGATCGGTCATGTGATACAAACCGTAGACCGACGCCTGCAGCTTGAGCAGCAACTCGGGATAACGCAAATGTTTACGCAGATCGGGCGGCATTTCCGACGCGTCTTTGAACAGGCCAGGAAAGACGCGGCGCCAGGCCGCGATGATCGGGTCGTGGGCGTCGAGCACGTAGAAGGTCGTGCTTCCATCATAAGCATCGACCACGACCTTAACGCTGTTGCGCACATAGTTGACGGGGTCGCGGTCGCGCTCGCGATCACGGTCAGGACGGTAATGGCTCGAATACGGGTAGTTATCTGAAACCGTGAACGCATCCATGATCCATGACAACCGGCCATCGTTGCCAATCACGATATAGGGGTCCGATTCATAGCTGAGAAACGGCGCCAACGTCGATATGCGCTCGCGCAGGTTACGGCGCATCAGCAGGCGGCTCTCGCTGTTCACGTCATCACTGAAGGGCAGCTTCGTGATATCGCCGCGGTCGAACGCCAGAACAAGGCGGCGCAGGAAGCCTCCGAGAATGATGCCGCCTTTGCCCTGATACGACGTGACGCTGTTGGCCTGGCCTTCCGGGTAGTTAAACTCTTTCTGCCGGGTATTTACATAAACGTCGGTATTGGTGAGCTCGCCGAAATAAATCTCGGGGCGATTCACCGTAGGACCGCCGGGCGTGGCGTGGACGGGCATGTTGCTCAGGATCAGGTCGGGCAGCCCTTCCGGGGTGAAGCCATTCACCGGATTCATGGTGATGCCGTAGCCGTGGGTGTAGATCAGCTTCTCGTTGATCCAGTTACGGCTGCTCTCCGGGAGTTTGTTGACATTCAACTCGCGGGTGGCCAGCATGACCTGGCGAATGCTCCCATTGATCTCATAGCGGTCAATATCGATGTCGGGGAAATCATAGTAGGTGCGGATTTCCTGGATCTGGCGTAGCGTGTCTTGCAGCGCGCGCCAGTCCCATAGCCGGATGTTTTGAAATGTGGCTTGATTGTTGGCGCGATCGGCGGCCTCGACGGTACCTTCTGCCTGGAATTCCCGCTGCACGAACTGGTCCAAGCCATAGGCCTGG
The DNA here is from genome assembly GCA_035568495.1 of Saccharimonadales bacterium (SeqCode). GTDB lineage: Bacteria > Acidobacteriota > Terriglobia > Terriglobales > Acidobacteriaceae > Angelobacter. The sequence goes on from DATMNZ010000149.1 coordinate 15,228, forward strand.
CGCGTCCACTCGATGTTGTGGGCAATGTAGGGCCGCTCGCGGGCCAGTTCGTTGGGCTTGACGATGAAGCTGTCGACGTACCAGCCGCATAACTGTAAGACCAGATAACAGGCTGCGGACGGAAGGACCGCGGTCACCAGCCAGCGCAGACGTCCCACGGAGAGGCCGTTGACGATTGCGGCCAGCGCGCCGAGGACCAGCGCCACACAGATGACGAGCATACCGGGAATCCAGACGTGGGCGTCGGTATAGGTCACACCGCTGAAGATAGTATGACCGTCGAACAATCGCTCGAAGCGGCCAATATACACACGCAGCGCCATGGCCAGCAGCAGGAAGGCAAAGGTGATGGAGAAACCGCGCCACGGCAACAGGCTATAGCTGTCACGGCGCTCGGCGAGGGCGCGGGTACTGGCGGAGATGAAGATGAAGACAACCGCAGCCACGCAGGTCACCACGGCCAGGGTCATCAGCCAGCCGGCGAGGAGCTGCCATACGGGAAGGGTAAACAGATAGAAGTCGACGGGCTTGCCAAAGATGGGGTCAGCCGCTCCGGCAGCAGGCGGTGCGTGCCAATAGAGCGCAAGGGACGGCCATTCAGCCATCATGCTGAAGCCCGTGCCTATCCCGATGACGAGCGAGACGCCCAGCGCAATCAGCCGTATGCCCATCTCAACCGGCAACGTTACTATCTGCCCGCCAATCAAGACGGTTTGACTGTTCCACAGATCGGTGCGGTGTACCCGCTTTAAAGCCAGAAACGATCCATACAGGAACAGAAAAGTGGTCACAGCAAAGGCGGCGAAGACCACCCACTGGACACCCTGTCTTTTCCAGAACACATCTCCGTAGCCGAGTGACCCAAACCAGAGCGCATCGACGTAATAGGAAAGCGCCACACTAACGCCGAAAATGAAGCTCACAACAGCCGCGAGAAGCACGAGCAACCGGCGGCGACGGCGCCCGCCCGGCAAACGCGGCCAATCGATGGACTCAGACATTGGGTCAGCTACTCCGTTTCTTGGACTTCATGAGATATGAGCATGATACTCCTTAATAGATATATTTCACCGATGCGCCATCGATTCAAATTCTGCGCGCTGCATACGATATAGGACGTGGCGGCGCATAGGATGGCCTGGCGGCAACATTGGGTGGTCGAAGTCATCCGCGGGATTGTGCGTCATACCCAGCTTTTCCATCACCCGCCGCGACCTCAGGTTGCCGGGGACGGTAAACGAAACCAACTCTTCCAGTTGCAGGTTTCGGAATGCATACGACACCATCGCCCGCGCGCCTTCCGTGGCCAGTCCCTGTCCCCAAGCCGTGGCCGCAAGTCGCCATGCTATTTCGATGCAGGGAGTGAATGCGGCCTGGAAGCGGGGAATGTACAACCCTACAAAACCAATGAAGGAGCGATCGCTGAGCAGTTCCACGGCGCACGGTCCGAAGCCATGATCGCGGAAGTGGGCGTCGATTTGGTCCACCAGCCGGTCGCTCTCATCGCGGGTGAGCAAAGCCGGCATGAATTCCATCACCCGCGGGTCGGCGCTCATGCGGAAAAATGGCTCCCGGTCGGAAGCCTGCCAGGGGCGCAGAATCAATCGCTCGGTCGTAATGATCGACATGGGTTGGGCGCCACCGGGAACGTGAGCTTGGCGTTAGCCGGTTGAGGCCGCCTCTTCGACGGCCACCGACGCCTTTCTTCGGCGAGTTTCGACTAAATACGTACGGCTTACTCCCGGAAAAACTTTTTCATGCGTTCGTGCAGGGTGCGCGTGGCGTCGTGCAGTTCAGGGAGTCCGGGGGTATCGAAGTCGATGTCGCCGCCTTCGATGTCATGGGTGACGTCTTGCAACAGGTCTACGGCGATCTTCATGCGCTCGGCTACGACCTTGCTTAAGACGGGAAAGGGATCGCCGCCGTCTTTCTGTTCTTCGAGCCAATCCTGCACCGCGGAGGCGGCCTGGCGCGCATGTTTCATGGCCAGGCGAAACTCCACCAGCACGCGGGCTTCGATCATGCCGGTCTTCACGCAGTCTTGCAGCGCTTCGAGCTCGGCGTCGGTTTGTTGTAGCCGGGTTGCAAGTTCGGGATGGTTGGGTCTGATTTCTGCCATGTCCGTCGGCCTCCTGGCGATGCGCCGACAGTTCCCTGCCAGGCATCATACTTTATTCTTTCTTTATTCTTTTTTAATCCATCGGCATTTTGAAGCATTCCGGTAGCTGTTTTGGTTTTGAAGCGGCGTGTTGCTCAGCAGAACCGGGGTCATATCTCATGAATATAACCCCGATTATCTTTTAAGTTGCTCATCATGAGTAGGGTGCAGGCGATGACGAAAGTAACTATTGCACCTAAAAAATGGCAGAAATGCAGGGCGATGCGCCGCAATCAGGAATTGGCCGCCGATTTCCGCCGATGAACGCCGATACAACCATGGGAGTGCGCATCGCCCGAACGACCGGAGCTACTTTGCTTTTTCCGCGGCGGTCACGCGGCGAAGGCCGTCTAGGGCGCCGGGGTTGCGCGGATCGATGCGCAAGATTTCGCCGTAGGCATAACGCGCGAATGCGTACTCGGCGCGTCCGGCAGCGGCATCGGCCTTGCGCAGCAAACCAGGGATATCACTCTTGCTGTAGCCACTGGCGTTTCCGCTTGAGCCGGATTTGCCGTTCTTGGATTTCGTTCCAGGTCTCGACCCGCGCGCAATAGGCGGGTTGGGGTCTTCTTGCCCCGGCTGAGTTTTCGCTGGGTCGGAAGCGGCAGAAGTATCCGTGGACGAATCACCTTGGGTGGTCGCCGTACCGGTGGCGGAAGTTGTTCCAGGCTGAGTTGACGGGTTGGTCTGCACACCTACCGGGGGCTTTCCATCAGCAGCGATGCCCGTGGAAGGTTGGGTGGTCGAACCCGCGGGAGAAGTTGCACCCGCCGATGGATCCGGTGTTCCGGCATGATCGCCTGCTGGTGATGCAGACTGAGTTTTTCCATCGTCGGCCGGCGCTTTGATTTCCGGCAGGATTGCGCCAGGGGACGGAGCGCCCGATGTTCCGTTCGACGTCGCCGGGGGCTTGATCTGCTCGGCTGCAATTCTGGCCTTCCAGCGGGCACGGCCCACCCAGAACCCGGCGGCCATGGCGACGATCGCCAGACATATAAAAGCGACAGACCAGCCGGCGCGCCGCGGACGCGGCTGCGGTATCACCTTCGTCCGGGTCGTGGTGGAAGGCGGTACAGGGACCCTGACGGAAGGGACGGTGCGCGCCACTGGCGTCAGCACCGCGGACTGCGGAGCGAGCAAGGCGGCCTGCTCTCGAAACGCCTGGCGCATCTCTTCACAATTCTGGAAACGCTCCAGAGGGGCCTTCGCCAGTGCCCGCCGGACGATAGCGTCGATGCCTAAAGGCAATAAGGGTTCGACGGCCGCTGGGGGCTCGGGCTCTTCGTGGACAACCTTATAGAGAACGCTGGTGACATCCTGGCCGATGAAAGGCCGCTTGCCGGTAAAGAATTCATAGAAGAGCGCGCCCAGGGCGAAAATATCTGAGCGCTGGTCGACCTTGCGGCCCATGGCCTGTTCGGGCGCCATATACGAGGGCGTTCCGACCACCATGCCGGCCTGGGTCAGACTGGCATTGCCGAGCTTGGCGATGCCGAAATCCAGCACTTTGATTACGGCCTGGCTGGTGAGCATGATGTTGGAAGGCTTCAGGTCACGATGGACAATGCCGCGCTGATGGGCAAAGCCGACCGCGGCGCAAATCTGATCTACGTAGGAGAGGACAGTCGCGAGGGGCTGGAGGCGTCCGCTGGCCATGAGGTCGGAGAGGGTGGTGCCCTCGACAAACTGCATGCTCAGGTAGAAGAACCCATCTTCCTGGCCCATGTCGTAGATGGTGATGATGTTGGGGTGGTCGAGGCTTCCGGCGGCTTTGGCTTCCTGGCGAAGGCGTTCGACGCTTTCATCGAGGTCGCCGGCGCTGCTGTTGAGAGAGATGGTTTTGAGCGCGACCGTGCGGTCGATGGATTGGTCATGGGCCTTGTAAACCACGCCCATGGTGCCACGCCCCAGCTCTGAGGAAATCTCATAGCGGCTGAAGTGCGGCATGCTGGCTTCGTGGATTGCCTGCCGGACTTCCGTATAGACCTGGCCTTCGGCCCACAGCAATCCGTACATCATTTCGGTGGAGCGGCTTCCGCCCACGCCCCGGCTGGGGCGGTCATTGAACTCGAAGCCGGGCACGCCTTTGACCTGCTTGTAGATTTCTTCGGTGACCAGGATTTGAGGAATGTCAGATTCCCGCAGAGGACGCCGAAGGTCGCCAATCTCGGCGTCTCTTCTGCGTTTCGACAGCTTGCTGGGAGGCTGGACGTAGATAGCGACAGCAGCAACCGTGCGTCCGGAATCCGGCGGCTGATCGGCGGCCTGCAGCTTTTGTTGCAGAGTCTTCGCGGCCGCCAGCGCGTGCTGGGGCTGCGCAAAAGAGAGAGTCAGCAGGTCTTTGCGTGTTTCGACGACTGTGCCGAAGCTATCCTGCACCAGAGAGGCTACTAATTGCGCCACCAGCCCTTCCGGCTGCCAGACGACCTCGCGCAGCTTGCGCTGCTCTCCACCGTAGGCCCACAGGCGCACAGACATGGTGATGCCCATGGCCGCCGCGCTATCAACGTTGGCGTCAATGGCCGAGGTCTCGCCGTTCTTGTCTTTCTCATTGCCCTCTTGGACCGCCGGGGTCGATTGGGTCGATTCGTCTTTGGCCGCTTGGGCTGTTATTTGTTGCTCGGAATTCATTCGCGTCCTTGCAAACGTGTCCAGGGTCGCGAAAACGCCACCTCAGACACTCAATCTGTGCATCCGGACGGGAGGACGAAGGGACCTGGGAGCAGACTGCTACCCACCCCCCGGGTCAACATGCCGTTCCCCCGTTCGCTTGACTTCGATTCAAGCCTATTCTAACGTAAACTACACCCCCGGAGAGATCCTTGTTCCCCCGCCATTCCGGGAGGAATTCAATATGCAAAGGCCGACGGCTTCCAGATACGAGGGCAATTTCTGTCTCTCACCGCTACGGGCGGTGGCAACCGCCCTGCTTGGCGTTCTGCTGGCCTCTGCCGCCCAGGCAAAAGACCCTCCGCAGTCGGCTATAGCCCTGTTTGATGGTACAAACGGGGCCGCATATGTCCAGATTACCGGGGTGACGGTCAATAATAAGACAGAGTTAAGGGTCTGCACGGGCGTTCCCAAAATTGACAAGAAGACCTACGGAACGCTTCCCAAAGTCTCGCTCAAAGGGGCCATTTCTCTGGAGCGCTCGGCGGAGGGCGTCTTGATGCTTACGGCCGATGCAGGGCCGGTGTGCGTTGTACCAGCAGACTTAAAATTCGATAAGCAGGCCGAATTCACCCTCGCCGAGGCGGCCAGCCAGACGACTCTACAGGGGACGGTAGCCTCCCTCTCCTCCGGATACAGCGGAGGGCTACCGGAGTTCAAGCCCGGCGTAAAGCTGGTCTTCGTCGGCACCCTGGATACCGAACTGGCGGAGTACCTGCGGGCGCAACGTAGCAATTCAATTTCAGGGTGGCAGGATTTTCTGATCCACTACGGGCCGTCTTCACGAGCGCCGGAAGCCCGGCAAGCCTTGGCGGCGTTGTACCTGGAGGCCGCCAACACCGCCTTTGCCGGGTACAAGCAGTCGGTAGCCAGCCGTGTTCCCGATTTCGGGCGGCTGAAGCAGACGCAACAACAGGCGGAGCAGGTTGAAAAGATTCTGCCGGGATTTCCAGCGGCACAAAAGGTGCTGGCCCAGGTCGACGGCGAACTGAAGCCCCTGATGGAGAGTGCGGTCGCCGAACTGGCGGCTTACCGGAAGGCCCTCACGGAGAAGACCCGCGGCCATGCGCACTTGCATAACGCCCGCAAGCACGTTGAACAGATTCTGGATGTCAATGCCCGCTATCAGGCGGCGATCGCTTTGCAGCCGGAGCTCTTCAATGAAGCCAGAAAGCTGGAGTTAACGGTGCAGGGCGCGGATGCGTTGCTGGCCAGCGGACGTCCCGATGAGGCGCTGAAGGGCCTGGGGCCGTATCGCGCCTTTGCTCCGGAAATGCCGCGTATCGAAGCCATCGTCAACGAAGTCTATACCTTCCATTTTGAGCGCGGCCAACGGATGAGCAGCCAGCAACAATGGGACCAGGCAGCGGCCGAGTTCCGCCTGGCGCTGGAGACAAAAAGCGGGAGCCAGGAAGCCGCCGACGCGCTCAAGAATGCGGAGATCGAGGCAAAGAAAGCACGGGCCCGCCAGGCGGCCGATCAGGCACTGCAAACCAGCAAGGGCCACGCAGAAAGACAGGAATGGGTGGAGGCCTATGAAACCCTGGCCGCCTTGCCGGAAGAGCAGCAGTCCCTGGTTTCGAGCGAGATCGCGGCGCTCAAGCCACAGTATGTGCCTGCGGCGCTGAAGCGGGCACAGAAGCTGCAGGAGACGCACCTACCCATCCGCGGGCGCGCGGATGAAGACGCGATACGCCGTGCCTATGAGCTGCTGCAGCGGGCCAATGCTTTGAGTGGCGACAACGCCGTACGCCTGAAGCTGGCCCTGCTTTCCGACAAGATCGGCGCCTATTACCATGATCAGGCCTTACGGTATCTCGGCAAACCTCTGGGCTCAGGTGTTGGGCTGGGCTGGCTTTATCTGGCGGAGGCGCGCCGTTACAATCCCGACCTCGATGCCGTAAAAGACGACATGACGAAGTATTCGGGCGACTGGCAGATGCGGGCACGGCTTTCCATCGGCGTGATTTTCCGCGACCAGACTTCACGCCGCGACAGCGCCGGCTTTGCCGACCAACTCGCCGATGCGGTGGCCCGAGGCCTTGAAAGTTCAGGACTTCCCATTAAGGTGGTCCTCAAACCGGTGGAGCGTCCGGATGTGGTGCAGCCGAATTTCATGCTGGTAGGCGAGATTCTGCAACACCGCACCATCAAGACCACAGATGTGGCTACACTCCAGTCGAAATACCGGGCGGGGGTGCATGAGGTCAAGAGCGAAGCATGGCTCAAGATAGACCACGATCTCACTGTGGCCCGGCAGGTGTTAAACGATGCCCAGCGGGCTCTAGCGGAGGCGCAGAACCGCCGCAACAAGAAAGAGATCGAGGCCGCCAACGCGGCCGTGCAGGCAGCCCAGCAGCCGGTTGACGATCTTCGGCACAAGCTTGAAACCACGGAGGCAACGCGTCCCGAGGCGGTCATCGAGCCGTATAACTACTCGCGCAAGACCATTGACCTGACGGCAGTCGCAGAACTCGCCTTCCGTCTCACCGACCCCGCCGGAGCGCTGGCCGCCCCTCCGATTCCGATCAAGAAGGAAAACCACAAAGTTTTTGTGCTGCTCGAAAATGTGAAGCCCGAAGACACGGAAGGAATCAAGTTACAGAACGTGCCCCCCGACGAAGCCCAGTTCCTCACCGACGTTGAGATTCAGGCAAGAGAATCCCTGATCAAGTCATTGCAGGAACGCGTGTCCCATTTGCCGGAAGGAATCATCGCTGAGGCGCGTAAACGGGCCCAGGCAAATGATCTGGATGGAGCGGCTGAACGGTACATTCTGTATTTGAATGCCACGGCTGCTACTTCAACACCCGAGCGCGAAGAGAGCGCTAAGTGGTTGCTGGAGCGGTTTAATGTGGTGGCAGCTAGCAAATAGCAATTGGCAAATAGCAATTAGCCTTTAGCACTTAGCACTTAGCCATTCGTGCGGTGTGTCGCGCATCATCACCCAGGTCTGCCAACCCCCATGCGCTGTCATCCCGTCCGTTAGGAGCGCGCGCTTTCTTCAGTGCGCGAGTAGAGCCTGCCCTGAGTATTCATGGGCCTGCGGCCCACCCAAGGTGGTGAAAATCCTATTGCTGCGCGCCGCTGATTCTAAATGGGTTACGGAGGATTTTCGACAGAGCCTGCCGAAGGGCGGGAGGGACCTTGCGGTTGGCTATGCGCCATTTAGATCACCACCACTAGGTTAAGAACTGACCTGCAGTCCGGATTCCACAGCCCACGGAGACAGAACGGCCATTGGGAAGCTGCGCTGTCCGCGCTTTGATGTTGACGATCCAGCAGATCAATATGACCACCGGGATTAGTATTATTCCGGTGGAGCAGGCGTGAAGCCCTCTTCAGATAATACCATTTGTAATCTCTGGGCCAATTCATGCGTACGGACGGAGTTTCCGATTCTCTGGTTGGCAACCTGTGCAGCCCGCAGCAGCGCCACGCTGTTTGGGGCGATTTTGAGGGCGCCTTCAAATTCTTCCGCCAGATCACAAAAGAGGTTCGCCGATCTGAGGGCCTCAATACGTCCGATCATGCGCAGCAGCGGATCGTTGGTTATTTTGTCCCACTGAAGCAACTCTTCGTTGATTCGAGCCGCCTCTTGTTTTGATAGAAGCGAGAAAACGATGCGGATGGAGCCTTGCATTTCTGATGTGAGGGTCAGCGTGAGATCGCGCGCCGCGACGCCGTCTTGGCGCTGAGTCAGCAGCCGCCTGACGGCCTCCTCTTGCTGGGGTTGTAGCCCGCCCTGCGCAGAATCAATGCTCCCGGCTTCCCAAATCAGGTCGCCGGCGGCCGTTGAAATTGCTATCGCGAAAGCCTCAGGAGTTGGCGGCGGGTTCCACCGCACATGAAAATTCTCCGCGCGGACTGCGCCGCCATCCGCAGGCCACCAGACGAGCGAACCGATTGCGCGTGAGCCGCCGGGCATTCCGAATTTGGCGATGGCTTCATCCACTCTTCTTTCTTCCGCGGTGAGGACCCGGTCGGGATGCAGGGAAACTTTGCCATCCTTGTCTGTTAGGGTCCGCCGCCGCCCGGAGACGGTCACGACCACTCTGGAGTGCGGCCCGCAGTGCAACACATCGCCATCATGGAGGGCAAGAAGAGCAGCGCGCCCAGGCTGCAGGCGCACGTCTTTACTGGCTGCTGGCGCAAGCGCAGGGTGGAGAAATACATCTCCGGAAACACTGTTCACGATGCCGATCGGGGCGTTACTCTGGGAGTGAGCCATCACCGCTGCGACGATGATCAAAGCAATCCTGCTCAGCAACCGCTGCGTAAATTTCACTGGGCCACCTGCCTAGGATAGACATACCGCTGCCACCGCTTGGATATAAAGTTGGATACACAGTTGGAGAGCCGTTCCAATTGTCTATGGAGCAGCAGCGTAAGGGCAACCAATATAAAATCAGTCCAATAAATACCGGTCTGATCTACCAGTAAATCGCCAGCCACCAGAACAAGCCCAGCCATCACCACGTACAACATTTTGGGGAACCTCTTTCGCTCAAAGATGAGAATATATACATATAACAGCAGGAGCGCGATAGAAACCAGGACACCGATCTGGTCCACGAACAAATAACCAACCATGAGAATAATTCCCGCCGCCACCCCGTACAGTGTTCGAAATCTGTTCCCCTCAAGCGCGAGGATGCATAACAAAGGGAAAAGCGCTGCGAGAAAATCCGCAACAATGTGTCCGTATTTGCTGAAGGTGTACAAAGGCGAATCCAGGAGCGTAACCACGGCCGCCGCATGGATATAGACGCCCGGCACCGGCGCCCCCCGGTCGGGCACGCTGAACATGTCCCCGGTCTCTCCGGGCGTGCCTCTGCCAATCAGGACGATCTTCCCTTCCAGCAGCTCCCTCTTCCTTGGCACATCAGCAGCGGCAACCTTGGCCTGCATGATCTTATCCAGGGAGCCGAAGTCGATGCTGAAGGCGCGGGCCGATATCTTCTCGGCCTGCATGGCGGTCCTGTCTTCGACAAGGCCGAAAGAGTGCCTGGCGAGGACACGCCCCAGGCGACGGCCCTGGACATCGCTTTCTCGCACGGCCTTACTGAGCGCGAAGCTCAGCGAGTCGGCCCAAATCGTCTCACCTTCCACTGCAAGATCGAGCGATGTGATCAACTGGCCTACCGGAGCAATCGAATTTTCGGGATTAGGAATGACAATGGCTGCGCCCATGCCGCCAAACCGCTGGTAGCCCAGCCAGTGATCTTTGCCCCTGGACATCCGATACACGCCTACAAATACCGGAATTTTCTTTTGGGTGGCGCTGTTCTTCAGGGTAAGACAATAGTCCAGAAACTGCTCGTCATCATAGGAAAGTTGACCGTAAGCATCGGGTTCAAAGAAAACATCTATGCCAATGGCTTCCGGGTTAGAGGCCGCGACGGAAGCGACAACCTGCTGCAGCGCGGGGCGCGGCGTGATCAGCTTTTCTTCTTCTCCTGCACGCCGGTTCCGGACCGGCAGCAACGACGCGATATCGACGACAGCAACCCGCTCCTTCTTCCCGACGGCAGCGTCATGCAGGCGGAACTGCAGGAGATTGACGGTCCCCTGTTCTATCTGTCTGCCCAGACGAGACTGCTCTACCAACAGGGTCTTGAGGATTATGAGAGCAGCGGCAACAACGATGCCCTGGAGGGCCCGGCGGAGTACCGTGCTTCCCTCCGTGTGGCGGGCCCCTTCCTGGGTCTCTTTCCCGTCATTGCCGCCACCTCGTTCCGCCTTAGGTTGACTTTGAGGTTGACTTTGGCGAGCAGCCTTAGCGGCTTTTTTGGCACTTTGTTTCGATTGCGGGTTCTTCTTGCTCACGCGATCAACTTGCCCTTTCGGTCTCAATTCCCGGCGGTCTCGGGTGCGCCCAATACGATGCCATGGGCTTGCTCGCTGAACTGAAAGCTCGGCGTTTGGTCCGCCTTGACATCACTCTTGACGCGCGCGGCCACCCGCTTCTGTACCTTGGCGAAAACATGTTCAATTGGTTCTGCTCCACGGCCCTCTCGCAGGACTTCCAGGAGGCCATGCATAAAGTAACCGTTGCCGCCGTTTTCGAGCTTGGGGCCTTCCCAGGATTGCTCATTGGCGCGGCTGGCCGTCAGCACCGCCCTGCCGTATCCGATCTTCAGATTCTCAAAGGCCATGCTGAAGGACGAAGCGTCCGGCGTTTCAGAGGAAGCACTCGCATAAGCCGTCAAGGCATCGCCGCTGAAGCATGTATCGAGGATCAAGACTATCTGCCGCGCTTTTAGTTCGCGGTTGATTTGCTGCACCAGGTCAATCATCTGCAGCGACGAAGCGTAGATCGTTGCCGCGTCCCGAAGGTCGGTATCGTGGGCGATGATATAACTCACGCCGTTCGGATCGCGATGGCGTGGCAACCCGTGGCTCGCAATATAGAGCACGATGAGATCGCCCGGCTTGGCTTGAATGCGAAGCTTTCCAAGGCCCGCCCGTATTCCCTTGAGCGTAGCCGCTTGGTCCTTTAAATAGACCACATTGCCGGGATCGAAGCGTCCGCCCTGGGGGTCTTTGAGGAAGGCCGCGAAGTCGTCGGCATCTTTGGCCGCATAGTTGAGCTTAGGGACGCTCTCATCCTGGAACTGGTCGATGCCAACAATCAACGCCCATTTCTTGCGGAACCCGGCGGGCGTTGCCGTATTGGGCGAAGGCGGCGCAGCCGGCGCAACAGCGGCAGCCGGGGGCACGGAGAAAGGGTCAAAGTGATTGTCATAGTTGAACGCATCCACTTTTTTCCGGGCGTACGCGTAGTCTTTCTCAAGGCCGAGCCGCTGAGAAACGATCATCAGGTAGTACCACAACTCCGGGAAGTCTTTGCAAAGACGGGTCCCGTTTTCAAGCGCGGAGTGCATGACCTGAAGCTGGCTGGTGCTGGACTCGGTGAGTATGGCAAGCTTGGGGGTGATCTGTTCCTTTGCGCGGTTGAGCGCGTCGAGCGCACCCCGGCAGCCATCGCCCTGGGCCCAAGCTGAACACGGCCAAAAGCATACGAATGCCGAAACGAAGAGTAGGAGCCGGCGCATGATAGTCACCTGGATTATTTATGGGCAGGAGCCGTACCGCCACCAAGACGCTGGCGAATCGCGCGCTGGAAGGCTGCTGCATTCTGCTTGCAGGTATCGTTCAATCGGACAGAATCCCTGGCAAAGTTGAATTTGTATCCGGTGGCCTTGGCATCCGCCAAAAAATCCGGCGACTCGATGTATTCTTTAATGCTTTCGGCGGCCAGGCCGCGATTGCAGAAATCCAGGACCTGATCGAGCGGAGAGAGATGACCGGTGGAGGAAGGCACATCGTGGTTCGTCCCAGTTCCACCGTTTGGGCCGGGAACAACAACCGGCGGCGCCTTAGGCGCCTGGCTTTTGGCGTTTTCGGCCTTGTAGCGCTCGATCTTCGCATAGATCGCCAAGGCTTCTTCGGTGCGGGCATCGCCTGGGCGAAAGGCCTTTTCCTTGGAGTTGGCGGTAATGATCTGCTTGTAGATCGCACCCGCTTCGTCCAAATATTTCTGCGCACGATGGAACTGCGCTTCCGCCTGCGCGGGCGAGATGTCCGTGCGTTTGCCCAAATCCCGCTCGTTCGCTTCGCGCGTGAGGTCGTAGGCCAGGGCTTCCTTCGCGAGGGCCAAGAGATAGAGGCGATACGCATCGTCGGCGGGGTTCTGGAGCTTGTCCATTTTTTCCGCCTGCTCTTCCAGCGCGCCCCAGCGGCTGCTCTGCGCAAGGCTTGAGAGCGGCTCCAGCTTGCCCCCGGGCAGAAGCGACTCGAAGGGTTGATCGAGCGGAGCGATTCTTCTGGCCATGAGGGAGACAATACCGCTTACTAACTGGTCTCGCGTTTCGTTCTCGCTTGCTTCCGCAGCTTCTTTCTTTCTATCGCCGCGAGGGAAAGGCAGGGAGAGAAGCGAAGAGTGCGACTGGGTTGGATCGTATCCCGCAGTGTTTTCGAGGTTTTCCGAGTCAAGGGCAGCGTTGGTTGTGACATCAATGGCCTGGTACGCCACCTCAATCTTCCCCCGGTTGCTGGTCTTCTGGTTGTTGCCGGTCCCTGTCGTCCATTTCTCCACATAATAGTTGGTAATGGAGAACTTCAGAATGGTCTCCGGCGATGTCTCATTCAAAATGAAGCGTGGATCTTTCTGGATCAGGGTCACCAGCCGCGTTTTCAGCAGGGCCCGCAACTGCTCGCCGTCTCTTTGGACGGCATCCGCGGTGGCATCGACGCGGATTTTTTTTCCTTTTAAGTTTACGGTTGGCGGAAGAAGCCGGTTCACTGTAACTATCTTCTTCTGAAACGCACCAAAGCCCTGGCCTTGCGTGGTAACGGGAAGAACCAATAGGAAGACCGACGCGATCTTTATCGCTTGTTTACTCAGCAGTGCTTGCTTACTCAGCGAAAAATCGAACATAGCGAACTCTAACCTTTTCCTTGCCTTGGCCCCAGCCGCATCGTCATGCGTTCAAAACGTGTTACTTAAGGCCATGTACTAAAGCGACGATAAAGAGTGTATCGCATCAGCCGGAAAATGCAAGTGGCAGTTCCCATTGTTCCCATTTGCCAAAGCTCCCGATTTTCCGAGAGACAAAGAGTATCTTATGGGGGAAATCTTCCCTATGCCTGGAGGTGCTCGATACGAAAAATCATCATGTCACGCCAGATGGGAAGCGTGCCGGTTATTACTGACGGCCCTGACTGAACGGGAAACTTAACGCTCCTGAACCTGTGCGGCCCACCGTGGCAGCACTCCTCAAGCCCACGCAAGACCGGTGCCCGATCTTACTTCCCTTTCTGAGCTGTGCAGGGCTATACTCAACGTATAAGTGCTTATCTGTTTAAAGGTATAAGTGTCGTCATGCCAGAAGAAGCAGTTCGCTGGAGCGTTAAGGTCTCTAAGGAGACCGATCTGACCCTGCGCACATTCCTTGGCGCCCAGGGCGCCAAAAAGGGCGACCTCTCGAAGTTCATCGAGGAAGCTGTCCGTCGCCACGTACTTCAATGCACCATTCAAGACATCAGAACACGCAACGCCGATGCCGACCCCAATGAAATCCAGCGCATCGTTGATGAAGCGGTCAGCGAAGTCCGCTCCGAACGCCGCACCAAACATAAGACCGACAAAACCTGATGCGAGTGGTGCTCGATACCAACATCATCGTCTCGGCCCTGATCGCCCCGGCGGGCAAGCCCGCCGCGATCATTAACGCTTGGCTGGACGGAAGATTTACGCTCCTGATCTGTGCAGCACAACTTGACGAACTGCGCTCCACGCTGCAAAAGCCGCGTGTGGCCACACTCCTCAAACCCCACAAGGCAGGCCGCCTGGTCAACCAGATCAAGACGCTGGCCGAGGATATCGCGCACCTGCCGCGCGTGGAACGGTCTCCCGATCCAACTGACGATTTTCTACTGGCGTTGTCCGAAGGCGGCAAGGCTGATTACCTCGTGACGGGCGACAAGAGCGGCCTCTTGGCCCTCGACCATCACAAGACCACTCGGATTGTTTCCGCGCGCGAATTCACGGCGCTGTTTGCTTGAACGGTTGTTTGATGAATTCTGCGTGGTACGGTAGTACCCGGAATACAACATAATCTAACCGAAGGGAGCCAATCGATGCTGAACAGATTCGGATTTGACTCTTCGAAATGGGATGCGGCAAAGTCAGAGGGAAAACGTGTTCTAGCAGATGTAGCCAGACAGGAACAGACGATTCCCTATTCTGATTTTGTTCGACAGATTTCCTCCATTCAACTTGATCACAACGACAGAAGGTTGGCATATTTTCTTGGTGAAATCTCCGAGGAAGAGAGCAACGCGGGTCGGGGCATGTTAACGGCGCTTGTCGTTCACAGGCATGGCGACCTTCGACCGGGTCCAGCCACAGGAACTGTCCTTGCTCATTGATCTCCAGAAACCACCATTGCCTATTGTTGTCTACAGCAAAGTCTACTGAACCGAAGCAGATCTGCGCCTTCCGGGCAAAGGCCAATATTCCTTTCTCAATATCGGGCGGCGTAGGAATGATCTCCACACTGACGTTGCCCAACCCAGCATCCTGCCGCCAATCGAGGGCCTTCAGGGGATTGTGCAGGGCAAACGAATAGACCCTGTGACCCATGATCACCATGCGAATATCAAACTGCTTGGCTACCATTTCCTGGTAAATGCCGGGAGCGTAGGTGAGGACTTCGTCCGCGGGCAAGCGCTCCGGCGTTAACTTGAAAGTCTCCGTCACTGATACGCCCCCCTCATTCTCACGTTGCCAAACATGAGGGGTGAACCCCTTGCAGCCGCCCCAGGGCCGGCAGCCAGCGCCCACTGGGTGACCATTTGCGCGACCGGCGCCCATTGGTTTTCATCAGCGTTCATCTGCGAAAATCAGCGGCTAAGTTCCTTCGCTGCCAGAACGGGGCGTTCTGCCATCGTCGCTCGCGGCTGTAGAACTGATACCACGAACTCATGTAGGCGGTGTAGCTGCGGGCGATGGAGTCCTCGTATTGCTGGAATGGCGCGTCCCCGTGGCCGTTACGGCGGAGGATTGACTCGGCGGCTTGGATGCCAAATTGAATCGCTTTATATATTCCCTGCCCGGACAACGGGTCGAAGGCCATGGCTGCGTCGCCCACAGCAAGCCAGTTTGGGCCCGATACCCGGTCGAGCCGGGAGGTGTTGGCGGCCGCCAGACGCACTTCGGGAATAACAAGATCACGAAGATCGATCCGCGATCGAGTGTTCCTGGTCAGGTCAAGTTGCGCGCGCCATCCATCGCGGCCATTTCGTCCGTCCCGTTCATGCCAACCGCCCTTACGCACGCTGGCGTAGATGTCACCGTCGGTCATGTAAACCACGATCAGGCGGCCATCGGGTAAGACGCTCGAATACCACCAGCCATTTTCGACGGCCTCAATCAGCGTAAAGCCAGAGGGCGTAGAGTCGCGCGCGGGAAAGATTACAGACGCACCGATGAGGGAGTCGAACATTATCCGCCGGACGCCATGTTTGCGGGCGAAGGTTGCCCTGCGTCCTGTGGCATCGACGATCAAGGCTGCTCGAAAACGCCGGCGCTTTCCATCGGTGGAGAGGTCGATCTGCCAGGCGCCGTTTTTTTCTACGATCTGCGCTTCTGCGACGGAAGTATACAACTGCGCGCCGGCTTCGGCGGCGCAACGCGCCAGCAGTGCGTCGAAGCGATTGCGGGCAACATGCCAGCCGGAACCATACGGACTGAAAATGAAGTCCTGGGAGAGAAGCTCCGCGCTTCCCCACGCTGACCGGACGCCGAAGGAAGGCGCCGGTTTCTGCTCCAGGAACCGCTCCCACACGCCCAGCTTTACCAAGAGAGGCTGAATTGCCGGGGGCAGGGCTTCCCCTGGCCGGTCACCGGCGTAGTCGGACTGCTCGGCTACGGCGACTGAACATCCATGGCGCGCAAGGGTCAGGGCGGTGGCCGCGCCAGCCGGACCGCCGCCCAAGACCATAACGTCAAAGGTCGTCAAAGGTCGTCACGCACGGCGCTCGGTCTCTAGGAACTGCTTGCCTTTCTCGACGATAAAGCCGAGACGATACCAGCTCTTGACCATGTCTTCGGCGTTGTTCACGATATCTCTGATCCAGGGCGCTTGCGGACCACCGGCTTCGGGGAAGACATCGTCGGGCCGCGCCGCCGGCCACCAGGCGAGCTCGCCATCCTGGGCGCAGTCGGTGAAATCCGCCTGCCACGGAACAGCCATTTGCTTGGTTATGTCGCCGGGCTTGAGACTGGCCGGATCCAAGCGAAAGGGTTCCTTGTAGGTGTACACGTCGCGCATCATCCAACTGGCTTCAATTCCAGGATAAAAAGCCCCGCCCACACAAGTATCGAGACCGGCACGATCGAGTCCTTCCGGAGTAATGGGAGCCCGCGCATTCCGTTTCTTCCAATCGTCGATGAACTTGCCGTCTTTCCATTTCCGCATGGCCTCGTACTGAAGACGGGTCACGGGTTGATTCGACTTTGCCGGGTAAAAATCGGAGTGAATCATGGGCATGTCGGAGCCTTCGCTAACGTCCTTGCCCGGGGTAGCGGGATCACGCAGGCGGTCGAAGATGATCTTCCGATGAGCCGCAGTACCGGGCGGGGGAATCACCAAGGGCGGAGTGGTGTGCGTTTCCCCGCCACCGCTGGGGGGATGGGTGATCATTCCGCTGACCCATCGCATACGAATGGCCCGCTGGAGAATCGGGAGAATGTCTTTGACGAACGAGGGTTTGGCCGGCAGCTTCAGGCCCAGCTTGTCGACTGCGACCTGCAACAAAACATCGTAGAGGGTAACGACATGGTCGATGGCCGGCGCAAAACTGGGTGGCGCTGCAATCACCCAGGCCCCGGCGGCCTCGATTGTCTTGCCTCCCTTCTTGAGCCTTACCCTGGCCTTGACGGGGCCGTCGGAAACATCGTCATGCCACCCGTCATTATTCGCGAAGGTAGTCAGGGCCTTGCCGGTGGGCGACGACGAGTTGCCGAAGCCGCCCAGGACGAGCAGACGGGCCTTGCTATCCGATCGGATTTCGCCCAGCTTGACCGTATGCCCGAGAAACTTTCCGGAATTGAACAAGGCGGTCCGGTTGCGTCCAATGATGGTGCGCGCGCCGGGGTCGATCATCAAAGATCCGCGATCGGCAACGCCCAGATTGCGGCGTGGAGTCGTGGTGCTCAATCCATTGAACTGCTTCCACTCGGCCTTGGTATTGGCCAGATGGACGGTCCATTCGATGTGCGCTTCGCGCGAGGTAATCTCGCAGAGCAGCTTACCTTTGCTGTCGTAGGCGTAGAGCCGGAAGCGCGCAGCCTGGCGCTTGACCCGGCCCTTGGAGTCGCGGTATCCGCCCCGCAGCCGCTGATGGACGCCCGGCTTCTCCGGCCCGATGAAGAACCCGCTGGGACTGTTGCCCAGCCGGGCGATGCCGATGGAAGGATGAATTTTGATGGTTGCGATTTTTGGTAAAGCCATACTTATCACTCCTAACTACTGTGAACGGAAGACTCGATAATCATCGAAGATCGGTTGGTCTGGTGATCGGTTGATCTGGAGATCGGAAATGCGATCTCGCATCTTCGCCAAACATCACCAAGATTGCCGGTCATGGTACTAGCGCTTCTTCGTTTGCTTTCGACCGGTTTGTTTTCGACCGGCTGGCGCCTTTTTCTTTTTCGCGCCTTTGCGAACGCGGTCACCTGAAACCCGCTCGTGCATAGGGCCGTGATCCATTGGCGCACCCATTGGCGGAACCGGGTTTTTCTCGTTCCCGCCTGTGTGCGGGTGGCCCGTATTCGGACCGTTTCCGCGATTCGGAACCCGTCCGGTCGACACCGTATGAAGAAGGTTTGGGCTGCTGCTGGAATGGCAGATTTTGTTTTCTCTGCCGGGGACGTACTCCGCCCGGACCTTGTGGACCCCTTCCTTCACCAGCACTACTTTCGTTCTTGCCCGACCATGCTTATCGAGTTTGGCGCTTGGCTTCATGGGCACACCGTCAACGATAAACGTAACGTTGCCCAAGGGAGCAGGTCTCCCTGGAGTCAGCGGCAACACCACGGCCGTGACCAACAGCGGTTCGCGAGGCTTGGTCTGCGGCTTATTGCCGGCAATGTGGACTGCGGTAGCGCAGAGCCTGAGCTCCTGAGCGACCAAGTAAGCCTTGGCGAAGGTCTCATCGCCGGTCGATGCGACGTCGAACACGCAGGCGGCGTTCAGATCATGCAGAGTGACGCCTTTGCATATCTGCTTGGCCCGGTTGACAGGGATGTTTTCGCGGACCGGTTTTACCGGCTTCGGGAACCCACGCGGCACTGTTGTGCATGGAGGCTTCTGGGGTGGCCAGTCGCGGGCGGTGAAGGTCGCCGTCGATCTCCCGGGCAGGTACTCGAACAAGCTCGATGCGTCGGTCAAGCGCCAGGCGTCTGCGAAAGTCCTGTAGAGCGCGACATAGCGGTCATTGAGGTCCACAGGCATAGGGCCGAGGGTCGCCCCGCTCGGTAAAGCCGGCAACCATGTTCCGTTCGGGATACGGCCCATAAGACCGCCTTGGGCATCGGTGTTGGTGACCTCCACGTTCAGGTAGTAGATGCCATAGTCGCCCCAGAGGTTCGGCGTGATCCTGACGATAGGCCCATGCGCGTAGTCGATTCGGATGCCGGTTTCGCCGCCTGCATTGAAGGTTGTCACGCGGTGGGCGTCCAGGTCCAGGCCCGCCTGCGGCAGGTTCGCCGGTTTTCCATCGAGAAAGAACAGAAGCCGGATCGATTCCCTCCAGGGTTGATAGGAGATACGGTGCGAACCTACGCGCACTGCAACGGCGCTGTTTAAGCTCACGCATTCGGTGAGTTGGGTGTAGTCGTCCGTGACGGGAGGAGGCGTCGCAGCCGGTGTCTGCCGGACCTGGATCTCCATGCCATGATCGTCGCGGAGGAGCGTGAACTCGCCGGCAGCCTGGAAGTCGTACTTCGGCCCGAGTACCGTCCGGATGTGCGGATCGCCGAGATCGGAACTCGTGTCCAGTCCGCCCATTTGTAGACGGAAAACAGCCTGGTCCTTACGTCCGGCCGCGTCGGTGGCCTCTATGTACACATAGTCGAATGGTGGATCGCCAGCTACGGGAGTGTAGGACCAAGTCCAGGACCCGGCGTTTGCGGGAAGCGCCGGACTGGGAACGACCGCTCCCCTGGTGACTGTCAGCGACGTGATGTTGACCGCCGGATCGGGGTGGTGAAATGTGCCATGCCGGGTGGCGGGCAAACCGGTCGGTGCGTAGGCGAAGGAGCCACCGACATTGACGTTCGGCTTTTCCGCCCCAGTTGCGGACGTGACCACCAGCTCGCTGATCATGCCGTGCGTGTGGTGGAAGAAGATATGGCAGTGAAACAGCCAGCGTCCGAATGCGCCGCCGGTCGTGGTTCCGTTGGCCAGCGGGCGATCATCCAGCCGCGCCCGGATGATGAGCCGGGTGTGGGGCAGCAAATCAATGGTGTCGCGAAACTCATTGTACGGCCACGTATAGAGGGCCGCACCGCCAAGCTCAGGATGGATGCTCTTCGGCTGAAAGGAAAAGCCATGGAGGTGAAACGGATGATGGGCGTTGGTGGTGTTGGTAATCGTGAGTTCCAGCAATCTCCCATTCTCTGCATAGCGCGTCGAGCCAATGTGCGGCGAGTTCGTGTAGGGAGCGTAGGGCATCATGGTCACGGGATTCATCATGAGGTCCACGCCCGACACACCATCGATTGTGGGGTTCCCTCCCGCTTGGAATTTGATTTCTTCGCTCGCAAGGCCGGGCTTGCCAAATGTGGCCGGGTTGAGAAGATGGTCGCTGACGCCTGGGGCCGGAAGAATTTCCACGGCGGGCATACCCGCTAGACTTCGCAACGAGTCGCCGATGGCGATCGTGTAGGCTGCCGCGCCAGCCACCACCTGTAAATGCATCACGGGCACTGTTGGAACTTCCGCCCAGTTATTGCTGGCTGGCACTCCGCCCCCAGTCCGTTGACAATCCCGAGTCCAAAGGGTCAGCACGCTTCCAACTGGCAATCCGCCAGGGATTGCGGCGACCACGTCGGCGCGTCCGGCGGGAGGCAATAGCAATTCTCCTGCCGTGAAGAAGGCCCCGGCACTCGGATCGGGAACCGTGCCCAGTGTGCCCCCTTCCCGCAATACGTTGTCGAGCAGACCGCCTTCGCCGCCGATTCGCAGTAAATCCACCTGTGCGCCAGCTTGGGTAGTGAGGCGGAGACGGAAATAACGGAGATGGGCGCAATTCACGATCCGGATACGGAGTCCCTGTCCGGACACGACACTCTTGGTCACAGCACCGGCCGCCAGGGCGCCAGGCAGCGCCGGAGTTCCGGCACGGCCGCCGACGTTCACGCCGTTGGTGAGCACCGTTTGCCCCTCCACGCGCGGGCCGGCGGCTGTTGTCGCAATGCTCGGTATATCGCCCGCCAGATAGACTGCGGCCGCACCGCCATCATCGTTCTTGGGGCTGATTTCGCAGAAGTCCTTCGGTGAAAGCGATAATGTCGCGAACTGCGCGGTAACGCCGCTAAGCCATTCCGCCGTGGGGTCGGCATTCATATAGGTAGCGGTGTCGTTCTGGCTGGGGGTTATGCCCATGGCCGGGGCTTTGCAGACGGTAATATCGCTCAATACGAGCTCCATGGTGTCTGTGTTGGCGGGCAGCACCGCCCCGGCAGCCGGGGCGACGATGGCCGCTTCCGCTGGATCGGTGACAACGATCATCCCGTACAACCCGCGGAAGACCCTATTGATGGAGTTGCCGTGGTGCGGGTGATACCAAAAGATACCGGCGCGCGGCACCTTGAATTTATAGAGGAATGTACCGCCGGCTACGGCCCCGTTTAGAATCGGGGCGGGCACCGCTCCGTCCTGGGTCACCTCGGTCCCGTCCGAATAGTTCTCCAGTTCGACGCCGTGCCAGTGAATGCCGAGTTCATACGACAGAAGGTTTACCAGGCGGACGACTACTGTTTGACCGACCGTGAGCCGGAAGGTGGGGCCCGGAATCTCTCCGTTCAACACTTCGGCATTCGCCATGACTCCGCCGCCGATGTTGATCGTTTGCCGAGAGGCAATCAGGTGTGTTTCCAATACTGGCGCAGGCAGTACGCCGGTAAGTTCCAAGGGGGACGCGCCCGTATTTGCGTACGGTCCATTCAGTGTGCTCATGAGAGTAGCCTCCTATGACTTCTTTGACCCTATGGGGCCGGCCCTTACTGCAGGTGAATCCATTTGGCCACGGATGGAACTCCGGCGCCGTTCAGAATGAAAAGCATGTAGTATCCCTTGGGCGCGAATGCATGAGGACTTCCGCCATCGGGCGCAATGGCGATCAGATTGTTGGGATGGACGTGATCATGAAGGAACGACAGCTCGATCACGCGCTGGTTTGATTCCGTCTGGTGAGTCACCGCCATGGGTCGCACTATGGTCATCCGCGCGATGGAAGCAGCATCGGGCGAACCCACGGTAAACGTTGCACCGAAATTCACCGTCGCCGGAGCGCTGGAAATCGTGGGCCTCGCTCCTTTAAACAAATAGGGCGGACTGAACAACTCGATGGTGGCGCTGGCCGCGTCATTCGCCCAACCTGACATCATCACCTTCCCACTGGGCAGAAGAATCATGACCGAGTGATACATTCTTACCGACGCCAGGTCGGCCATGGGCGACCAGGCGTTAGCGACCGGATCGAAGAGCATGCAGGGAGAATTGGGCGTATTCACTCCTCCGGCGACGAAGACAGTATTGTCGGGCAACAGCACCGCGTCGCATTGTCTGCGGGGATTTGTATCCGGCAAGGGCGCAGTCAATGACCATGCACTCGTGGGCGAGAGGAAGGAAGCGTCGATGATTTCCGCGGCGGAGCTGAGGCCGCCACCCGATGAATTGCACCCGCCAACGGCCAGAATGCGCGTGTGCGGGCACGTGTTCCGGTAGATCATCACCGACATTCCCTTGCAGCGATTGAGGACGGAAGGTGCAATCGGCGCCCAGCTTCCCATCGTCGGCCCGGTAAAATGAAAATACGAAGAGCTGTCAAGGGATGCGGGCGGGGAGCCACCGGCGTGTCCCCAGCCAGTCCGCGAATAGAAGAGCGTATTGTTGGGAAGAAGGTGTAGGCCGGGATAGAGATTTGGAAATCCCAGGGTGGCGCCGCTGATGGTGACGAAGGAATCAGAAGCCTCGTCATAGACTTCGATATCGTTCTGCAGGGCTGCATTCTCATTCCAGCCGCCCACCACTAACATGCGGTTATCGCCGGTAGTTACCGCGGTAGGATACCACCGGACCTTGCTCATGTCGCCGAAAGTTTTGGTCCAGGTTTTGGCCACCGGATCAAATTTGAATCCCTTGTTGGCGCCGGCCCGTGGACCGAAGCCGCCGCCGCCGACCACGAGCAGGTTGCCGTTGGAAAGAAAGCTGTGTCCGCTGCAGGTCAAAGAGTAATCAGGGTTGTTGACAGGAAATTCGAAATGGGGATTCACTTCGTCGGAGGGGTCCCAGATGGGCGTTGGACCATCGTCCAGAAACAGGACTTTGCCGGTATGAAGCAGGGCCGCATGGACGATGCTTACGCTACCGCCTCCCTGCCTGGGAATCGTGTACGGCAGAGTTTGCCAACTGCCAAACGTCATATCGCTCAACCACTCGATCAACCAGGCGATGTTGATTTCGATCTGCGCAAGCTGGCTGATGTGGGTAAAGCCGAGAGGAAACTCGCGCTGACGCAAGCTGAAGATCGCATGGGCCGACGCGGCCTTCATCAGCTCCACGGGCCCATGCATGTCTGCTTGGCCCATATCCGCCATCTGCTCTGAGGACATCGGCGGAATGGGAGCATGCATCAAATCGAAGGGGCTGGCGGCATCGTTGAGGTACCGGAGAATGCGTTTATGGTGGGCCGGTGACAGGTTATCGATGCCCCTGCCCTGTTCGTTAACGGCGGTGTGGCTGCGGCCTTTTTGGGTATCTCTCCGGGTGCGCTTCATGACCTTCTCCTTCTGATTTCGGGGGAAGCGGATGCTCATCACGTATAAACGCAAGATGGGGGAGATTCCCTAAATGAGAAAGATTTGTGAGCAGACAGGATGGGAGGCGTGCGTGATCACGCCGCAACGTCTGGGTGATCTTCTGGGTGATCTTCCATGAAGCGCCTTCCAGCAGCTACTTCATCGCTTCCGCCGGCTGGGCGGCGTTCTTCTTCGGCCTGCGGTTGGCTTGCAGGATTTTCTTGCGTAGGCGCAGGCTGTGAGGGGTGACTTCCACGAGTTCATCGTCGGCCACGAATTCGATGGCCTGCTCCAGCGTCAGGTTCTTGAACGGCACCAGGCGGATGGCGTCGTCGGCTGAGGAGGCGCGCATGTTGGTGAGCTTCTTTTCGCGGACGGCATTTACGTCCAGATCGACCTCGCGGGCGTTTTCGCCTACGATCATGCCTTCGTAAAGCTCCACGCCCGGCCCTATAAAAAGAATGCCGCGTTCCTGCAGGCTCCACAGCGCATAGGCGGTGGAAGGCCCATTGCGGTCAGCTACCAGCGCGCCGGTCATGCGGTGGGGGATTTCGCCCAGCCATTCCGTGTAGCCGCCAAAGAGCGAATTCAGCACCACCGTACCACGGGTATCAGTGAGCAGTTCGGAGCGCAGGCCGATCATGCCCCGGCTGGGGATAAGGAACTCGATGCGCACGCGGCCGGAGCCGTGGTTGTGCATCCGCGCCATCTGGCCTTTGCGCTGGCCCAGCTTCTCGATCACCACCCCTACGAAGGCCTCGGGAATATCGACCATCAGCTTTTCCATCGGCTCCATGAGCTTGCCATCAACGCGCTTGGTGACAATTTCGGGCTTGCCTACCGACAGCTCAAAACCTTCACGGCGCATGGTCTCGATGAGGATCGAGAGCTGCAGCTCGCCGCGTCCCAGGACTTTGAAGGAATCGGTGCTTTCGGTTTCGAGGACGCGCAGTGAGACGTTGGTCAGCAACTCTTTGTTCAGGCGGTCGCGCAGGTTGCGGGAGGTCACGTAGGTCCCATCGCGTCCGGAGAAGGGCGAGGTATTGACCGTGAACTGCATCGCGATCGTCGGTTCATCGATCAGGATATGTGGCAGCGGCGCGGGATTTTCGAAGCTGGTGATGGTCTCGCCAATGGCAATGCCTTCCACACCGGCAATGGACACGATGTCTCCCAGTTCGGTGCGGTCGATATCCACGCGCTTCAGGCCGCTGAAGGAAAACAGCTTGGTGATCTTGACTTTCTGCAGGGCGCCGTCGAGTTTGGAAATGCCCACTTCTTCCCCGTTGCGCAGGGTGCCGTTGAAGACCCGGGCAATGGCGAGGCGTCCAAGGTAGTCGCTGTAGTCGAGGTTGGCGACCAGAATCTGCAGCGCGTTGGCGGCGTCACCCTTCGGTGGAGGAATGGTCGCCAGAATCGCGTCGAACAGCGGACGCAGGTCTTCACCCGGCTGATCGGCCTTGGCCGACGCGGTACCGGCTTTGGCGTTGGTATAGAGCACCGGGAAATCAAGCTGGTCTTCGTGGGCGTCAAGGTCGATGAACAGATCGTAGATCTCGTTCAGCACTTCCTGGGCCCGGGCGTCAGGACGGTCGATCTTGTTAATCACCACCACCGGCGGCAGGCCGGCTTCCAGGGCCTTGCTGAGCACGTAACGGGTCTGCGGCAGCGGGCCTTCGCTGGCATCGACCAGGAGCATGACACCATCGACCATTTTGAGGGCGCGTTCGACTTCTCCGCCGAAATCGCTGTGGCCGGGGGTATCGACGATATTGATCTTCACGTCGTGATACCAGATGGCGGTGTTCTTGGCGAGAATGGTGATGCCACGTTCGCGTTCCAGTTCGTTGGAATCCATCACGCGCTCGACCATGGTCTCATTGGCGCGAAACGCGCCGCTCTGGCGCAGCATGGCGTCGACCAGGGTGGTCTTGCCGTGATCGACGTGGGCGATGATGGCTATATTGCGGATGGATGAATTCAAGAAAACTCTTTTCGTGAAAGCAGGCTTCTATCATTGTATCTGGAAATGACGGTATGACGCGGCTGCCGGCAAAACCTTTGCAACACAGCATGACGTAGCCACAACCAAAAACAATCCACCGCAAAGGAAAACCAAAACCTTTGAAACACAGAGGAACTGAGGCAGCAGAGGATTTTGGGGTTGTGAGACTGGGCCAGGACCACCGCGAAAGATTGCGAGGAAGGCCAGGGCAACCGGAGAAAGTTCAAGGGGCCCACTGCACTCCCCGCGGCTTGCGGCCACTCTTCCGCCGGCTCACAAACCCAAAAAACCTCCGCTCCTCTGTTCCTCTGTGTTTCAAAGGTTTTGGTTTTCCTTTGCGCCCTTAGCGCCCTTTGCGGTGGATTGTTTTTGGTTGTGGCTACGTCATGCTGTGTTGCAAAGGTTTTCGTTGCACCGCGTTATGCTGGGTTGGTCGTCCGCTGGCGGGAACTTTTACGCTTAGTGCGGAAGTTGTTCATCGACGGTGGCCTTGGCGTTGGCTTCTACCACCACCGTTTTCCTTACCGTCTGGTAGCCATCTTTCTGAAGGACTACTTGAAATTCGCCGGGATCTACTTCCAGCTCTAAGGGCGTGGTCTTCGGTATTGGATTGCCGTTGATGATTACCTGTGCGCCTTTGGGATCACTCTTGATCACCAAGTGGCTCTTGCCGTGGCTGCCGCCGCCGAAGAATTTCAGTCCGCCGCCGCTTACTACCTTCATGTTATCGGTGCGTCCGGCGATTGTCAGGTTGGGAGTGATGCTGGTGGTCTGTCCGGCGACGAGCTTTACATCGCTGGAGAAATCAAAGTATCCCTCTTTGCGCAGCGTGACCGAATGGGGTGCAGCATCGAGAGAGAAATCCGTCGGGGTGAACTTGCCGGTGGGCTTGCCGTCGATGGCAATGCTGGCGCCGGGAGATCCACCGATACTCAGTATGGCCCGGAGAGGGGTCAATCTGAAATCCAGAGAGGCAATTGCGCCACCGGAGACCTGAACGGTACGCGTCTCGGTCGAATATCCGGCTTTGCTGACCCTAACCGAATAAATACCCGGCGCCACGGATGCAATGGTTTGCGGAGTCTTCCAGGAATCTGTGGTCCGGCCACCGACTTCGATGGTGGCGCCATCAGGCGTGGAGGAGACGCTGAGCCGGCCTTCCGTCGGCACAATGGGCGCCGGGGAAGCTTCCTGTGTCGCCATCCGCTGGCGGCTGGCACGGCGCGGTGTGTCATCATGGGGCGCTTCAGATTGGGCATCCTCCGGGGCGGCAGCAATCGGGCCTTGGTCGTCTTTCGGCGCACTGGGTACCGGCCGCGCTACAGGCTTTTCTTCAGGCGGGGCCACAGGGATTTCGGTGCGGTTCCCGAGAGAGATAGCGATGGCGGCTACTACAAAGAGGGCCGCCACAATCCCAGCAACGATCTTCCACTGGAGAGATTTATCGGCGGACTTACCTGCGGGTCTGAGCGCCACAGTCGTGGGGCCGCCACTACGGCCAGGCGCGGCAGCCGGGGCCTTGCCGGGCATGCCCCCGCCAAATACTGTGCCTTCAACTTTTGTCCCCGAGGCCTGAGGCAAGGGGCTGGCAGCAGGCGCGGCCACAGGCTTCGCTCCAGTCACCGGCTTGGGTGGGGCCACCGCGGGTTTGGAGATGGCCGGGGCCTTCATCGCTTCTTCGAGCGCATCGATCAACTGTTGCCCGGAAGAGAACCTGTCAGCCGGGTTCTTGGAGAGAGATTTAGAAAGCACCCGTGAAACCGGCTCAGAAACACGTGAATGGGCAGAGGAGGCCGGAATGGTATCAACGTCGGTGATGTTGCGATCGACCTCGCCCAGATGTCTTCCGGCAAATGGATTTCTGGTGGTAAACAGCTCGTAAACCATCGCGCCTACGGTGAACATGTTGGAGGCGCGATCCAACGGACGGGCCTTGACTTGTTCGGGTGAAAGATAATGTTCGTTCTCAAGGCGCTTGGCGGGCGGCGGCGCATAGATGTTCTTGTCGCGCAGCACGCCGAAATCGAGGATTTTGAGCGTGCCATCCGGCAGCAGTTTGATGTTGCCGAAATTCAGCGCATAATGCAGCGCCTGTTTGCTGTGGGCGTAGTCGATGGCGGCGCACAGTTGGCGGGCAAGGACCATGACATCCTGCAAGCCGGGGTTGGCGCTGTTCACGTGATCTCTGAGGAATTTGCCTTCCACGAACTCGGCGCTCAGAAACACCGTGAAGCCTTTAAAGCCGCCCGTGAGCATCGACGCGATGTTGACGTGAGACAAACCGCTGGCGGAGCGGGCCTCGGAGAGAACCAGCTTGATCAGGTTTTCCGCCTCATCGAGCCAGTCAGGGACCTGTATCTGCCGCAAGGCAACGACGCGATTGAGCTTAGGATTTCTGGACTGGTACACAATGCCAACGCTGCCGGCAGGCATCTGCTGGATCAGCTCCATCTTGTCAGAACGGGAGCCGGCCTCAGCCGCAGGCGCGGTCGCAACGGTAGCGTCAGGGGTGGTAATAGGTCCAGTGGGTTCCGGCATAATATTGCAAATTTCTCTCTAGCGAGCCGCCCTTGGGGAGGGATCAAAAAAATGATAGCCCACGTGGGCAATGTACGTATTCCTATTCGGACGTTACTGAGGTACACAGACGATCAGGTAAAGGCATTGGCCACAAATGAACACTCATTGGAATTGGGGCTACGCAGGCCGGCAACGGCATTGGGCCGCGAATGAACGCGAATACACGCGAATGAGAGGAGCACAAGAATTGAAATTTATAAATTCTAAATTCAAATTCTTTGTTCTTCTCCGTGTCTCCGCGGTGGATTCGGGTTTTTACGTTCCAACTTCGATTTTCATTCCGGCTTTGCGCAGGCGGCCGGCGAGCACGTCTCCTAAGGCGGTGGCTGGGGTGAGGATGCCGCCGCGTTGGGGGCCGCCGGGCAGGGTGTCGAAGTTCAAGGCCAGAGCCAGCGCCGACTCACAGAGGAACTTTACGGTAGCGCGGTTGCCGGGATCGCCCTTATCGGAGATTACGCCCCGGATCTTGCGTCCATCGGTCGCGATGCCGGCCAGGTCGCATTTGAAGAAACCATTGTTCATGGTCTTTTCCGAAGGCCCGCTCCCGGGACTGGGGGCCAACGCTTTCAGAAAACGGCGCCCCAGGCCGGTGCTCATGGTGAGTTGCAAGAGGCCCAGCGAGAGCAGCAATCCGCGAGAGCGCATTCCGGCCATCGAGCCATCGAGCTTCTGGAATTCCTGATAGCCGAATTCCGGGCCATAGGGCGCCTGCCACTGTTCGAAGAGGGCCGCGCTACGGCGGACAATCCGTGAATTGGTCATTCCCATAATGAAGGGGGCCGACCACGCGCCTATATCCGGATCAAATTGGGCGCCGCGCGGATCGTGGTTGTTGCTTTTTTCTTCCGCCGTATGTTCTTTCGGAGGATTGAGCAAAAACATCTCACTCATACGCGCGCCGTTGCCGGACTGGCTCATGTTGTGGGCAGAAGCGAAGGTGCCGCCATTCAACCCGCCCGACATCTGGTAGTAGCCCTTCACCAGGCGGCAGTCTACACCCATCTCTTTCTGCATGTGCCGGACAATAAGGTAGGCGCCCAGATCGGAGGGAATGGAATCGAAGCCGCAGCAAGGAATAATGCGGGTGCCATCGGAGGCCGCCTGCTGGTGGTGGCGGTCGATCAGGTCGCGCACCCAGGGGGTCTCGCCGGTGATATCGACATAATGGGTCTTGAGGCGGACGCAGGCATCCACGATGCCGCTACCGTAGAGCGAGAACGGGCCGGCGGTGCTGAGCAGGATGCGCGTCTTGGCCACCATGGCATCGATGGCCTTCTGGTCGCGAGCATCGGCAATGATGATCTCGGCCGCGGCTGCGCCTTCACCGGCCAGTTGCTTAGCCAGGGAGAGTTGTTGGGGATTGCGTCCGGCGATGGCCCAACGCACTTCGCCGGGCCGCGTGTTACGGGCGAAATACTGCACCGTCTGGCGGCCGGTAAATCCGCTGGCGCCGTAGAGGATTACGTCGTATTGGCGTTCGGGCATGATGCTCACCTGCCTTCCCCGAAGGGATTTGCAGCACCCAGCCTATCATTAGCTCTTTGGCAGACACAAAAAAGAACCGCACGGTCAAGAGGTAGCTTATCTGCGCGCCAGGGGATGCACCCGATTCTCTTCCAAGCATCTCGTGGTCAGGATCAGGCTCAGTGTGGTTCATCCTGACTTGGCTGTTCGGCAGAAAAAGAGGTCCTCCCAGGACGGCCTTTGCCAGTCTGCTCGCATAAAGTTGTTTTCATCCCGCAGGTTTGTGAAGAAATGTCGGCTTCTTCTCCTTGCGAATGTCTTCGATGGCCTTCTCTGAAAGCTTCCAGGGTTCGCCCTTGATGCGAACGATGAGCTCAAACCAAAGCTTTTCGAACGCAGCAATTGCTTCGTCTTCCGTGAAGGTAATGCCAACTGGCAACAAGAGAGAGATGTCTTCGGTCAGGCTCTTGTTAAGCTTTTGCAGCATGCGCTGTTCAGCGGCCGCTCGATTGATGGAAATTCCTTGCATGGCAAGGTAGTGCTCAAAACACGCGATTATCTTGGCAGGTTCCATCGCCAGTTGGCCTAGCCCCTGGTTCAAGTCGAAGAGATCGCGGTTCTTACGTCGTTGCAGCAATGCGCGCAACTTTGTTCCAAAAAGCTCCTCGGGCTCGAAGGAGGTAATTTTCGTCTCAGACTTGTACCATCCGCTATCCACGGCGAAGGGACATTTTTTGACACCGTACAGACTTGCGTGCTCACGGGTATTGATTTCGACTTTTAGTTTAAGCGTCGTGGCCGCATCTGCCTCCGGCACAAACTTAAACACGAGATGAATCGAGTGCTCTGCCTTGCTCCAATTGAATTTGCCCAGCCATGAGAGCGCATTTCCTATCGCCTTCACGGTGGGACCAATGGGTTCAGCTTGCGTCTGGATCAAGTCGATGTCTTCAGAATAACGCAAGGGCTGCCGGAAGAGCAGCTTATTGATGGCAGTGCCGCCGCGGAAAGCGATCTTCTGTGCAAGGAACGGATCGTTGAAAAGATCGCACAAAGCACGGCAGATAATGAGGTCCTGCTCCACTTGCCTCGAATCCGGCCAAGGGGCCCTAGTGCTCCACTCTTGAATATAAGCGACCGGAATCAAGAATCGATCTCCACAGTGTCGTTAATGATGAGCATCCATTTGGAATTGTTCTCCCGTGGCTCATTCAAGGTTTCGACCAGGGACTTAACCGAGGGATCCAGGGGTTTCATAGACTTGGCCTTCTTTGCGTATGATACTAGGGCGTTCGCTTGGCGCTCGTGGCCAAAGTGTTCCAGCAGATAGCCTAGTCGCCGAACCGCCGAGTTTTCATACTCGGCCGCCGCTTTAGAGAGTTTGTGCGGATTGGCCCCCCGGCCCAGATCGTGGACAATTTGCGCCGCGCCACTGATGCCGGCAGCTTTGTGGAAATAGCGGACGGAATCCAGCAGTGTCAGCTCGATGCCGGCGGCTTTTGCGAATCCGGCATCGGTTTTTAACTGGCATAGCAAGTCGGTCTGATTCGTCTTTGCGAATGCCATGGGCGATTGGTAAACGAACTGGATTTTGTGGCGGCCAATATCGAATGACCGAAGCTGTTTCGGCACGACTACCTGAAAGACCATCGCAGCTTGGTGCGAGGAACCGTGAAAGGCGGCCGCCCGCAGCAGGGATATCCGATAGTCGAGAACCAAATATTTCATGAACGGATCAATCCAGCGCGCGGGGTCTGGCGCCCCCATCGCTCGTTCTTCGGGCCTGACTATAAGGTAGAAACCCAGCCTAGGCCTCGTTAAGCGGCGCTTCTTTACCAATCGCCTTGCGGCGGTGGAGAACGCATTAGCGGACCGTCCGAGCGCCTCCAGCCCGTCTTTCTTTGAGAAGTAGGCCCGGCCACGGGAGAGTAGGTCGTCGAGGTATCTGTCAAGGGACGCCACTCCCCAATTATATTCATAAACCGACAATAAATGGATTATTTTGTATATGAATGGGGCAGCGCTTTAAAGTTCAAAAGTCAGAATTCTTGACCGGCAATTCTCGCCTGCACTTTTTCCTGCAAGATTCCAACATTCGCGCGTTCTCATAGAGTCAGTCGTCTGCGGGGAGAACCATGTCTCGATTTGCCTCGTTTCGTAAGCCGCAGCCAGTCTCCGGAGATATCGATCTGAAGAAGGTACGAACCACCTCGCCCTGCACCGCCAGTTGGCAGGAAATGAAGGTTTGAGAGCAGCGTGAGTACGACGTTTCGTCGGTCCGATCAATAGGCTCTGCGAGTCTTGACAGTCACGACGGGGCAGAATAGACTCCGTTGCCTCGTTGCCAAGGCAACGATCAAGGAGGACAATCCCCCAATGCGGCGACTGCTGTTAAAATATGCAACTGCTGTACTACTCGTAACGTTCGCACTGAGTGCCGGAGCCCAGATCATGACACCCTACGGACCACCCATCAGCCTGGAAAACGCCAAGAAAGCCGCAGCAGCCGCCATGGCTGAAGCGCACAAGAACAACTGGACCATGGCCGTGGCCATTGTCGACCCCACCGGGGTGTTGGTCTATTACGAGAAGATGGAGAATACCCAGATTGGAAGCGCCAACGTTTCCATCGCCAAGGCCCGTTCAGCGGCCCTGTTCAAGCGGCCCACCAAGGCGTTCCAGGATGCACTGGCTGCGGGCGGCGCAGGCCTGCGGGTCCTAGGTCTGGAAGGTGTAGTGCCCGTGGAAGGCGGCATCCCGATTATCGTGGGTGACAAGATCATCGGAGCCATTGGCGTGTCGGGCGATAGCAGCGAGCATGACGGGCAGTGTTCAAAAGCCGGGGTTGAAGCTTTGGGCAATAAATAAAGGAATGCGTAAATACTTTTTCTGCTTCAGGGCCGGCGCCATGGCCCTACTCATACTTGGCCTGAGCGGCCTGGCCATGGCTGCCGACCTGAAGCCGAAAACAGCTTCAGCTTTTGACCGCTACGTATCCGCCACGCAGGCCCGCTTTACCAATGAGTTCAAGCCCGGCGGGCCTTTTCTTTACGTGGATGGCCTGCCTGACAAAGAGAAGATGGGCGCTTACGACGAGCTGAAGCGCGGCGGGATACTTGTCTATAAGCTGGAGACCCAATCGCAAGGCAAGGCGATGGACGTTCCCGACGGCATCGTCCATCACTGGGTCGGCACCGTCTTTATTCCGGGTGTGACCCTGGCCCAGACGCTGCCGGTGGTCAAGGACTATGATCACCGCGCCGAGCTCTACGCGCCGGAAGTCACGGTTTCGCGCACCATCGCGCACCAGGGCGACGACTACAAGATCTTCCTGCGTCTCTATCAGAAGAAATTCACCACCGTGGTCTTTAACACCGAATATGACATTCACTGGCGGCAGTTCGACGGAAACAGGTATTCCTCCGACTCGATCAGCAGCCGGGTCGCCGAGTTAAAAGACAGCAGCAAACCCGATGGAGAAGAGCTTCCCGTGGGTAAAGACCATGGTTACCTGTGGCGGCTGAATACCTATTGGCGGTTCCAGGAGAAAGATGGCGGCGTCTATCTGCAATGTGAAGCCGTCTCCCTGACGCGCGATATTCCCGCCGGGCTCGGCTGGCTGCTGCGTCCGCTGGTCACGTCGGTCCCGAGGAGCTCACTACAACGCGTCCTGGGACGGACGCGCGAGGTTGTAATCCAGCACGCAAAGCCCTGACGATAACATTGACCGTAGAGACGGTGCTCCGCACCGTCTCAGGGCTGGATGTTTTTTATACACCGTCAGGAACGCGATGCACGGGGTCTCGAACGCCCGCGTGGGTATTTAATTTCGCCGGCCTTTAGACGTAACAGAGTTACGTCTCTACGCCGTGCGTATGGTGGAGATCGGCCGCCGCCCTCAGTCGTAGTACTCCAGCCCCAGGTGCGTGATCATGTCTTCCCCGCGCAGATGGCGCAGGGTGTTCTTGAGCTTCATCGATTGAATGAACAGATCGTGCTCCGGATACAAGCCGGGCGCAGTCATGGGCGACTTCAGATAGAAGCTTAACCATTCCTGGATGCCCAGGCCAGCAAGTTCGGGACAGCGCTTGGCCAAGTCAAGGAACAGGACCAGATCGAGCACGATGGGCGCAGCCAGAATCGAGTCGCGGCACAGGAAATCGACCTTGATCTGCATCGGGTATCCGAGCCAGCCGAAGATGTCGATGTTGTCCCAACCCTCTTTGTTATCGCCACGCGGCGGATAATAGTTAATACGAACCTTGTGGTAAATATTACCGTACAGTTTGGGGTAAAGCTCCGGTTGCAGGATCTGTTCCAGCACCGAGAGTTTCGATTCCTCTTTCGTCTTGAAGGAGCCAGGATCGTCGAGCACCTCGCCATCGCGGTTGCCCAGGATGTTGGTCGAGAACCAGCCGTTCACGCCGAGCATTCGCGCCTTGAACCCAGGGGCCAGAATGGTCTTGATCAGCGTCTGGCCGGTCTTGAAATCTTTGCCGGCAATGGGCGCATGGTTCCGCTTTGAGAGTTCGTGCATCACCGGCAGGTCGACCGTGAGGTTGGGCGCGCCGTTGGCGAAGGGCACGCCTTCCGAGAGGGCCGCATAGGCATAGATCATCGAAGGCGCGATGTTCTCGTCGTTCTTCTGCATGCCTTCCTCGAAGGCATTGAGCGATGAATGCACGGCAGTCGGGGTGAGGAAGATTTCGGTCGATCCGCACCACACCATCACCAGACGGCTGGCGCCTGAACTCTTCTTGAAGTTGCGGATGTCGTCACGCAACTGTTCGGCCAGGTCCATTTTGTTTTTACCGGTCTTCACGTGCCGGCCTTCGAGTTTCTTCACGTAATGGCGGTCAAACACGGCGGGCATGGGCTTGATGCTCTCCATGAACGGCTGTATCTGGCGCAGCAGGTCCTTTTCCAGGACGCCGGCGTGCATGGCCGCTTCGTAGGAGTTCTCTTCAAAGATGTCCCAACCGGTAAACACCATATCTTCGAGCGCCGCCAGGGGCACAAAATCCTTGATCTTCGGCGAACGGCCATCGGTGCGCTTGCCCAGGCGAATGGTGCCCATTTGGGTCAGCGACCCGACGGGGTCGGCAATGCCTTTGCGCACCACCTCGACACCAGCCATAAATGTGGTGGCCACGGCGCCCATCCCCGGAATCATGATCCCGAGTTTGCCTGCGGCGGGGGCGATGTCACTTGCCTTCTTGCTCTGAGTTTCAGAGGTTACTGCCATTGATAAGACCGTCCTTCGATAAATTGGTATGGTTCCTTGGGAAATACGGACTGTCACCAAGTCCTAGAGCCGTAAGAGACCGTGAAGATTTCGCCGCACGCAACCTGACTCTTTGGTGGAGACTTGTTATCTTCTCGTATTGGAAGGGATTTGTAAACCGCATGCCATCGACCGCGCATCCCCGGCCGTAGAGACGGTGCTCGGCGCCGTCTCTACCGTTGAGGGTGTTGTCATTTCTTAGATCTTCTCTCGCCTCAGCCTTAACGCATTCACGATCACCGACACCGAACTGAAACTCATGGCCGCCGCCGCGTAGACCGGCTGCAGCAATATTCCTGAGAACGGATACAACAACCCCGCCGCAATCGGTACTCCTACCAGGTTATAGATAAACGCGAAGAACAAGTTCTGGCGGATGTTCGCCATGGTCGCCTCGCTCAGGTGGCGGGCGCGGGCGATGCCGCGCAGGTCGCCTTTCACCAGGGTGACGCCGCCGCTTTCCATGGCGACTTCTGTCCCGGTGCCCATGGCGATGCCTACGTCTGCCAGCGCCAGAGCGGGGGCGTCATTCACGCCGTCGCCTGCCATAGCTACGATGTGTCCTTGGGCTTGCAGCTTTCTGACGACTTCCAGCTTGCGTTCGGGCAGCACTTCTGCCTCAAACTCGTCGATCTTGAGGCCCTTGGCCACCGCTTCGGCCGTCTCTTGGTTGTCTCCCGTGAGCATGATGATGTGAAGACCGCAGTTGTTCAGCTCCCGTATGGCGCGCTGGGTGTGCCGCTTGACCGGATCGGCCACCGCAATCACTCCGGCTGCCGCGCCGTCGCAGCCTACTACGATCACTGATTTGCCCTGCCCGGCAAAAACTTTCGCCTGCGCCGCCATCGCCCCCATGTCAATTTTCCGTTCTTCCATGAAGGCCACGCTGCCAACGGTGATCTGCTTGTCGCCGACCTTCCCGGTCAGGCCTCGTCCGGGGATGGATTCAAACTCCGTGGTCTCCTCGTTCCATACGTTGCGCCGGACGGATTCCGCCAGAATGGCGCTTGCCAGCGGATGCTCACTGGACCTCTCCAGGGCCGCCGCAAAACGCAGTACGCCAACCTCTCCGAATTGGCGCAGCGCTGACACGTCCGTTACTTTGGGCCGGCCTTCGGTAAGCGTCCCGGTTTTATCGACGACCAGCACGTCGACTTTCTCCAGTTTCTCTAAAACTTCGGCGTCGCGAATGAGCACGCCGGCGCCGGCGCCGCGTCCCATACCCACCATGATGGCCATGGGGGTGGCCAGTCCCAGAGCGCACGGGCAGGCGATGATCAGCACGGCTACGGCGTTGACCAGGGCGTGCGCCAGTCGCGGCTCCGGCCCCCAGTGCGCCCATGCAAAGAACGTACACACCGCCACCAGCACCACTGCGGGAACGAAATAGGACGAGACTTTATCTGCCAACGATTGAATAGGTGCGCGGCTGCGTTGGGCTTCGGCCACCATGCGCACGATCTGCGCCAACAGGGTTTCCGAGCCGAGTTTCTCGGCAACCATCACCAGGGACCCGCGTTGATTGACGGTGCCGCCGATCACCTTGTCGCCCTTCTTTTTCGACACCGCCACCGACTCCCCGGTCAGCATCGATTCATCGACTGAGCTGCTGCCTGCTTCAACCACGCCATCGACTGGAACGCGGCTACCCGGCAGCACGCGCAGGCGGTCGCCTTTCACGATCTGCGCGAGCGGAATCGTTTCGTCCTCCACGCCAAGCTCCTGCTGTACACGCCGCGCAGTCTTGGGGGTGAGATCGAGCAGCGAGCGGAGCGCCCCGCTGGTATGGCGCCGCGCACGCAGCTCCATCACCTGCCCCAGAAGCACCAGGGTCACGATGAAGGCGCTTACTTCAAAATAGACTTCCGGCCTTCCATGCGCGTCGCGAAAGGCCACCGGAAAAATTCCGGGCCTGCATGTGGCCACCACGCTGTAGACGTAGGCCACGCCTGTTCCCAGCGCGATGAGCGTAAACATGTTCAGGCGGTGGACCAGAGACTTTGCGCCGCGCACCAGGAACGGCCACCCGCCCCACAGCACCACCGGCGTGGCCAGCGTGAACTGTATCCACTCGATCCACCCCATGGGCAGACGCATGAGCGGATTATGCGGAATCATGCTGCCCATCGAGATTGCCAGCAGCGGAACGCTCAGGGCCACGCCCACCCAGAATCGCCGCGACATCGAGCGCAGCTCCGAATCGTCTTCTTCAGCAAGGCCTGCAGCCACTCGTGGCTCCAGCGCCATGCCGCAGATCGAGCATGTCCCCGGCCCGCTCTGCACCACTTCAGGATGCATCGGACAGGTGTATTCCACCGTCTGTGCTTCCAGCGCCATGCCGCATGACGGACACGGCACCGGCTTTGTCTCCTTCACTTCCGGGCACATCGGGCACACGTACACCACGCTTCCCTTACCTGGGATTGCAGAGGATGGCGGGGCAGGCCGTGCATCGGAAGGGGAATGCGCCGCGCCGAGAGCAATCGGCGCCGCCTTCGGCCGCGCCGGCGCTATGGCCCCCAGTTGGACCATTTGCGAGGCCGGCGGCTTCGGGGCCAGATACTTTTCCGGGTCACCCAGAAACTTAGACGCACACCCCGCGCTGCAGAAATGGTATGTCTTGCCCTGGTGTTCGGCCGTTCCTCGGGCCTTTTGCGGATCAACATACATGCCGCACACCGGGTCGCGGACCGTATCGGGCTGCGCCTGACGCGCGCCTTCCATGGGGTCATGGGAATCGGGCTCATGGGAATCGGGGGCGTGGGAATCGGGGGCATGGGAATCGTGAGAGGACATGGTGTTCAGTTGTATCTTATCTTGGTCTATAGTAGTAAGAGTACTCGATTTATCCTGAGAGGAATTCCGAATGACTCTGCTCGACGTGGTGTTCAAATACGGCAAGCCGCCGGGAGAAAAACAGATGGGGGCGCTCACCAGCGCCTTCGAGGTCTATGGAGTCCGCAAGATCAAGTTCAACGAGCAGGAGCAGACGGTGCGGGTCGAATACG
Organism: Saccharimonadales bacterium (SeqCode); assembly: GCA_035568495.1. Lineage (GTDB taxonomy): Bacteria > Acidobacteriota > Terriglobia > Terriglobales > Acidobacteriaceae > Angelobacter. The sequence goes on from DATMNZ010000149.1 coordinate 52,992, forward strand.
ACGCCACCCGCTTGAATGATAACGAGATTGCCGGAATTCTGCGCCGCGCCGGCATCGATCTCAGGGAAAAGGTGCAGCTCGTATAAAGGTCAAGCTCGTATAAAATGTAACAGGGCACTTTCGAAGGATCTCTGGCCGTTAGACCCATTTCGAAAACGCCCCGTTACGCGCCACTTCGTCTGACCTTTCCTAATGCATCCCGTATGCCATTCTCTCTTCATTGAAAACAAAGAAGTTACTCATGATGTAGAGATTCTCTGGCAGGTAGTAAATTCCCTCCTGCCGGAATTTTTTTCCCATTCGCGTTAAGGCCAACTGACTTTACTCTGGCCTGGAATTTGTCCCGTCGTATCCCTTCCAGATATGAAGGGTGGCGTAACTCCTCCATGGCTTCCACCGTTCGAATATCTGGGCCATGTGGACATGCGAAATCAACTCCTTCTGTGGACTGAGCGCCTTGCGTAAGACCAGATCGCCTTCGGGCCAGTGGTCATGTTCGTTCTGCCCTTCCGGATGGGCACGCATCAGAATGTAGCCGGCAGTCCAGCGGCCAATGCCGGGAATGGCCAGCAACCCCTCCATGGTCAGAGGACTCCCGCTCTTACTTTCAACAAAGAACCGCGCCAGCCCGCGCAAGGTCTCAATCCGCTTGCGTGGCATGCCCAGGTCCCGGATGTCGGCCTGCAAGATTTGCTCTGGCGACGGAAAAATGCAAGCTGAGTCGCTGAGCCATGTGGCGCTCATGCGCATGAGTCTTCCCATCAGAGTGGTGGCAGCGGCAACCGAAACCTGCTGGCCCATCACCGCCCGCACAGCAATCTCAAAGGCATTCCAGCCGCCGGGAACGCGTAACCCCGGATGCCGCTTTACGTATTCACGCAGCCAGCGGTCCTTCCCCAGAAACCGTTCGATGGAAGTAGTGTCGATGGTGGTACGGAAAAGCTGACGGAGGCGCCTGGCAATCTCTTCATCGTCTTCATTCAGCGAACTGCCGGGGTGCTCAACCCGCAGGCACGAGCTCCCTGGATCAAAGCTCACCGAAAGCGTTCCCGGATGGGCCACGGTTCCGAAGGTCCGCACATAAACGCCATCGCGTACGGCTTCCACACCCGGTGTAGCGCGCAACTGCAGAAAGGCCATCAGCGATGGCCAGTCAAACGGCAAACTTGCGGGAATCTCAAAATCGTGGGACATGTAAGTAACGCTGGATTCACTCCGCCAAAAACGCCGTCACATCCTTCAAAAAGACTTCCAACTGGTCATGGTGCAGCCAGTGTCCGGCCTTGGGGACTTTCACCAGGCGGCAGTTCTTGATGGCTTTGACCCGCAGATCGTTTTCCGGAGCGGGTGCGAAGCTCTCCATGCCCCAGAAAAGCATTGTTGGTGAGGTAATTCTGCCGTAGAGTTCCACGGCGTCTTCCAGGTGATGTCCGTGGGGCGAGATGGCGCGGGCGTAGTTGTCGAATTTCCAGACCATGGAACCGTCAGCATCGAAGTTGGTGCCGTGCCGGGTGAGGTGGCGCGCGACATCGTCGGAAAGATGCGGGTTCGCTTCTTTCATGCGGGCCACGGCCGTATCCAGGTTGGGATAGCTCTTCTGCTGCCGTTTTTCCAGGCCGCGCACCTGCTCGATCCATGAGCGCATGCGCTCCGAAGCGGGGCCATTGACCAGGCGGTGCTGGGCCGGGAATCCGATGCCTTCCACGGACACTGCCTTACTCACCCGGTCGGGATAAATACCGGCGTAATGCAGCACGATGATGCCGCCCAGGGAGTGTCCGACAAGGCGCAGCGGGAACTCATGGATGATATCCAGCAGCGCTGAAAGATCGAGTACGTGCTCGATCACGTTGTACTGGGCGCCCGGCGCCCAAGCGCTGTTGCCGTGGCCACGCAAGTCGAGGGCGTAGACGTGGTAATGCTCCCGCAGCGAGCGGGCCACCCAGTCCCAGTTGCGGGCATGGTCAAGGCCGCCATGCACCAGCATCAGGGCGGGCTTGCCGTCCATACCGTAGTCCCAGAACTGCAGCTTGAGCCGATCAGAGTAGAAGAAGTGAGAAATAGGTTCCATCGTCACTTGATTATTCTAACAATGAACGAAGAACGACGCTGGCAAGCAACATCGGGGGAGAGAGATGGGGGAAGTTCAGGCTGTGCGAACAGGGTTGGCGGGATACAAGATTGGCGGAACGGCCTGCTTTTCTCGCGTCACATTCTCAATTTTGTCATTCCGAAGGGCGCGGTTGTGCGGTTTTAGCGCGACCGGGGCCGAGGAACCAGATGCGCCGCGTTTTGAGGTCAACGATGCATGGGGTTCGAGGAATGATTTGGTGGACCTCACGCCGTGGCGGAGCCGGTTCCTCGGTCCTGCGCAAAATGCGCGCAGGCCCTTCGGAATGACATCAGGGGGAGCGCAACGTCGCGTTGGATCTCAGCGCGCCAAGACCGGCGGCGGTTCCAAGCGATCATGGAATTTTACAAACAGGCGCTCCGCAGCTTCCACCAAGCTGTTTTCGCGGCTGGTTTTGCGGATTGACGACTTTACCTGTTCCACCGCGCGCCACAGTACACTGCCGGATTTCGCGTCATGTACGGTGAGCTTCACATCGCCGCCGGCGGTCTGCTTGGTGAGCCAAGTGGAGCTGGCACGGTCGGGTTCGCCGGTGGGTGTGACTTTCTTGGCCGCTCCGACGGGTGGGGTCGAACTGCCGAAGGTGAGTCCGCTGGTGTCTTCGGGGGACTCTACATCCATAATGAGGTCTGCTTTTTCCGGTACATTGACCACCATCAAACGTCCCCAGCCCTGAATGCTCTCTCCAATGACCGTGTAAGGAATATCACTGCCGCTGCCGCGCTTTACGAAAACCGTGTGCGCCGCGGCCAGACGGGCCGCTGCTGAGATCGGTTCGGGCTTGAGAGCAGTGTTGTTCTTGGCGGAACCGGCGGACTTGGCCGCGGCGTCATTATTGTTATTATTATTTCCACTGCTGGCGAGGGCGCTGGAGGCTTCCGCTTTAGGCTTTTCCGCGGGTGGCTGTTGCGCTCGCAGTGGGAATGGAAGCGCGATCGCAATGAAAAGCATGGTCCGTAACATCCATTGCAGCTTACGTGATCGCATCATTGCACCTCCTGATCGGCCCTAGGGGCACTCTAGCAAAGTCCCTTAAATCGCTGCAACGCCTATGGGACTGACGAAAGTACACTGACGAAAAGGGCATCGGCCCATGCCGATGCCCCAAGGATTTTGATGGGATTTCCGCGCGCGAACTCAGCGTGCGGGGCCGATGTCGCTTTCTGGAATTAGTCCTTGCCCGGTTTTTCGGTCCCGATACTCTTCGGGCCTTCGGGCGCTTGGAACAGCGAGGCATCGGGTTCACCGCGCTTGATATTGGTGAGGCGGTACGTGGTGACGCCCGAGCGCGGGTCGTTGCGTTTTCTCAATACCAGCGCGTGCAGTTCGGGCGAGGTCCAGGTTTCCGAGACAATTTCAATCGGACGATCGTTGCCGATGGCGCCCGCCGGAATGGTGCGGGTTTCGCGTTTGCCTTCGCAGGAAACGCCTTCAATCGTTTGTGTGCCCAAGGATTCGTGCTTCACTTCGCCACCCACCTCTTCCCTGCCGTGCAGGGACACCGTGTGGCGGGCAATGCTTCCGGCTGTGGCTTCGGCCTCGGCTTTAGCAATTTTGTTTCCCAGGATCACAACATTGGAAGAAAAAATGCCGTCCCGAACGGCGTCGCCTTCCGCTCCCGGGCCGTGCAGGCTCAGGATCCTGGCCTGGCGGATTTTGAGGGTCCTGGCGGTCCCGCGGTCGGGATGCAGAATGAAAGTGGTTTCCTTCACCGGGTCGCGAATGATGATGGTCTTCGGGCCTTCGACGGAAAGTGGGCCGACGTTGCTGAAGGACTCTTCACGCCGGGTGCGTCCCTGGCCGTCACGGGCCAGCGACGTTATGTTCTTGTGGACGATGCGGTTGCCGTCGCCCAGCGTCTGGACCGTTTCCGTAACGGCGGTGGCGGCATACGGAGCGCCGATGACCAATTCGTCGCTGCCTGACATCTCCATGAAGAAGAGATTTGCGTCGGGCCCGGGAAGTTCGTCGTACGACATGGTCCTTTTGTCACCGGTAAACGATATGAACTTCTTGCCCTCGGACTGGGGAGCGGCAATCGTAACCTGGGCGAACATGGCGGAAGCCAGCAAGAGCGCAGCTCCCGAAAGAATGAGGCGTTTGAACATAAAGGTTCTCCTTAGACGATAAAAATCATTGCCGTACTTCACGGGATACTTCATTGGGAGACTTGAGTGGCGACCAGGCGGAAGGCGTACGGTGTTCCATCCTGGCCTACAACGAAATCGGCCAACATCAGGCGCTCGGCGTTCTCTTCCTGGACGCGGATCCCGACGCGGCGCAAGGCTTCGCTTGAGAGTTGCAGCCGCACTACGCGCAGATCTTCATGATTGGTCATGTGCGGATCATACGAAGGCATGGCCGTGAAACTCCGGCTGGCCACGTCCGCACGGGAAAGCCTTGGATGCGGCCGGGAGAAAGTAATTACGGCGTCCTTAGATGCCGTGGTCGCCAGCGCTGTACCCAGCCGGATGGCAGCGGCTGGATGCACGGGCGCAACCGGCTGCCTGGCAATCGGACGGCCCGTCTGCGGGCCACGCATGAACAGAGCGATTCCGGCGGACAGCAGCAACATCGCTGCCATCGCTGCCCCGGCCATGCTGACGCGCAGCCGCTGGGTGCGCTGGCGCGCGGCATGGTGGCGCGCAAAAGCGCTTTTCAAGGCCACGCCCACGTGCAGCGGCGCCTGACGGGCGGAAGTCGCGCCTAGTTCGCGCAGGGCTTCCGGCAGCCAGTCTTCTGCTTGCTTGTCTTCTGCTTGTCTGCCTTCGGCTTGCTTGCTTTCGGATTGTCTTACTTCGCGCATGGCTGTCCTTTGAATACGGTCTGTAGCTTTACCTTGAGCAGGTTGCGGCCCCGGTGCAGCCGCGACGCCACCGTCCCCGGGGAACACCCGAGAACGCCGGCCGCCTGTAGATAGCTCATCTCTTCGAGATCACACAAGACCACGGCTTCACGGTATAGCTCGGGAAGAGTGACGACCGCCTTGCGCAGAGACTCGAGCATCTCCGAGCGGCTTAGCTCGGTCAGCACGTCGCGCTCATTGCCTGCGTAGCCGTTTTCCGCTTCTGCTCCCGCTTCTACTTCTTCTTCTCCCAGGATTTCATCCATCAGCGGCAGGTCGAGCCGGATGCGTTCCAGACTGCGCCGGGTCAAATTGCGGGCCACTCCGAAAAGATACGAGATCAATTTACCCTTGCCGGGATCGTAGCCTCGCGGATTGTCGATCAGCACCATAAACACTTCCTGCGTGACCTCTTCAGCGGTGGCCGCGTTCCCGCTCATGTGCAGGGTAAAACGGTAAATCGGCCCCTGAAATCGCTGGTAAAACTGCTCAAAAGCCCACTCTTGGCCCTGGGCAAGTTGCCGCAGCAGCTCTTGTTCGTCAATTGGCGATTCAGCCATTCGTCTGCTGGGTGTAGTGGCCCGTGCTCCTATCTTCCATTGCCCGGCAGAGAGGACTTCTTCCATTATTTTTGGACGGGGCGAAAACGGAAAAGCCAACCGGCACAGAGTAGAAGCTTCACTACACGGAGGGAGGAAGATAGGAGATTGGTAATCGGGTAATTGGTAATCGGGTAATTGAAGGGCTGCGTTGGAGGTTCCAGTCTTGTCTTTGTTCTTCTTGTCTTTGTTCTTCTTGTCTTTATTCTTTGCTTTCTTGCCTTTCTTTTGCTTTTAATTCGCGTTCATTCGCGTGAATTCGCGGCCAATCGCTCTTGCTCTTCCCGTTTTTAATTCGTGTTCATTCGTGGCAAATCGCTCTTACCGGCCCAGCAGACCTTTGCCCGGTAGGGCCAGCAGTATCCAGGCCAACCCGGCGAGCACCATGACGAAGTAGCCGGTGATGGCGATGCTGGGCTGTTCCGGATTGTCTCTGGTGAACAGGCGGAAGGCGGCGCCGGCGGAAACCAGTAGAAAGATCATGGATCCGCTGAAGTACCAGAGGCTGATTCCAGTGAGCACCAGCACAAAGCGTTCGGAGCGGTTGAGCGCGAGGACGGCCTGGCCGCCATCGAGTATCCAGACGGGAATCAGATTGAGGGCATTGAGCAGGGCGCTGGCGTGGCCCAAGGCCATGGCGACGCCGCTGCCGGTGGCTCGCCACCACAGCATGCAGGCGCCGGCGGCCAGCAAGCCCGCCATGGGACCGGCGAGACTGATGGCGCTCCGGGTTTCCAGGGACACGCCCAGCGCCTGCCATTTCACGTAGGCGCCCAGACCGGGCAGGAAGACCGGCATCTCTGCGGGCAGTCCGCGGCGTTTGATGTCGGCGTAATGGCCCATTTCATGAATGAAGATGAGCGCGGCAAAACCCACGCCGAACTTCCATCCGAAGGCTGTCCAGTAGAAGCCGATAAAAGCCAGCAGGCTGAAGAGTGATTTGAACTTAACCAGCAGCAAAAAGAAACCCTTAAACTTGGCCGCCAGCAGGGCCAGCGGACCGAGCGGCGCGAGCCTTTTGGCCCATGTGCCGGCGCTGGCGCCGGTGTGTCCGTGGGCCGAGTCAATGCTGGCGCCCAGTTCTCGGACGTGGGCGACGATCCAGCGGGCGTGTTCGGATTCCGGTGGCAGATATCGCAAGGCGCCCAGCCACTCCTCGCGCGCCATGGGCAAGCCGCCATTGGATTCGTAGGCGCGGGCGCGGGCGGCGATCTTATCCACGGTGTCGGAATGCACCAGGGCGTGGCACTGGCCACATTCAAGCGCGCCCGCGGGCAGCTCCTGCGAGCACCGCGCACAGAATGAATTGATAAAAGACAAGATCGGCAGCCTCGCTACCATGATAGCAAGATCGATGGTGTGCAGGGGGCCGTGGAAGTTGAATAACGATTAAGGCCAGAAAAGCTATGCTCAGGTGGCCCTTTTTCGGTCCTCTTCCAGCATTTCAATCCATAGATCCAGAGTCAGATCATGTCGTTTCGGGTCCCCGATTATATAGGGCCTAAGTTCGGCATGATATCGGCGACGCAACACCGCGAGATCGAACGGAATTGATCGGCAGAGGTATCTGACATCCTCACGGTCGCGCTCAATATTTCCATTCAGCATGCGGCAAGTGCTCCGGCGAAAGGTCTGACAGCAGGTTCCATTGCTTCGCTGGAACACTGCTGTTCTCTACGAGCCAGCGACGTTCAGCCTGTGTCATGTTTTCATGGCAGAATGTCCCGGTCTTCGCCAGCATCGATGGACGCAAACGGCCTTCGACCAATATCAACTGAGCAGACGAATCACCCGTTTGCCTTTCTGTGAGCCTGCGTGCCAGCGTAACGACCAGACCCAGGCGGTTCTGCAGATCGTGCAGTTTGGCTTTCCGTATAACGAGCCGCCATTCCATTTTGTAATAAGTGAGCGCGAGCCAGGGCAGGGCTTCGGCCACGCGCCGCTCCAGATTTGGCCAACTCAACGCAGCAAGAAGAAGTTCGGCTGGATTCCAGTTCGCCCTGCGCCTTGAGCGGGCAAAACCCGGATACCCGAGCGCCGACAACTCCTCCACCAGTTTGACGCCCGCCCATGCACTCTCGCCATGAAAAGGCAACGCCAAAGGAGAGACTTCGAACGTCTTGAGTACGGCGCCTGCCATGTTTCCGGGAAGGCTTCGCCGTTCGCGCTCGAGCATGGAGAGGTATCCCTGAGAAACTCTTAGGCGACGGGCGGCCTCCTGCTGGGTCCAACCCCGTCGCTTTCTGCCTTCACGTAGATCGTGACCGGTCATGTTTATTATTATTACATATTTTGTAATAATTAAAAAACTTCTCACGGAACGACGGTGGTGCAGTTTTGGTCTCCCACAAATTCCCTCCCGTATGTTTTTACATCCTCTTTACACCTGCGTGCCTGACACTTTACTCACCTCTTCGTCAAACTGTGGTCTTATGGAGTGGAAGGAAATCAAGTCACTAGGGAGCAAGGAACAGTTATGAAGAAATCCATTATCTCGATACTCGCAGTGCTGGCGTTGACGGCGTCCATCGTTTATGCCCAGCATCACAATGCGGCGCCCGATCAGGCCACGCACATCCAGCGCCATGTGGAACACATGGCCAAGATGCTGGGGCTGACGGAAGCCCAGCAGCAGCAAGCCATTGCCATGCTGACCAGCGCCGCGGAAACCGAAAAGAATTTCCATGAGCAATTACGCGCTGCCCACAAGGGCCTGGAAGTTGCGGTGCAGAAAAACGATACCGCGGGCATCGACCAGGCCGCCAACACCATCGGCAACCTCACCGGCCAAATGACCGCCGCTCAAGCCAAGTCTCATGCAGCTATGCTGCAATCCTTGACGCCCGAGCAGCAGGCCAAGATGAAAGAGATGATGGAAAGCCACGGCCATGAGTTTGGTCCGGGAATGCACGGACATATGGAACATGGTGAGGCCATGCATCACGACGAGATGAAGCACGAGAAATAGGAGAAGCAGCGGGCCGCTGGCCGAGAAGCCAGGATAAAAATCTTCATCGAAGATCGGGACATCGAGACAGTCGGGTAATCGGGACATCGGAAATGCAGGCAAGCAAAGCAAACTCGCATTTCCGATGTTCCGATTACCCGGTGTCCAGATGTCCCGATCCGCATCCGCGTCCTTATAATAATGATAGTCAGATGACCTTGACCCATCCATGAGATCGATGAACAAAGAGCGCTGGATGACCTGGGCGGCAGTGCCGCTGCTGGCCGTGGTGCTGGTGACGCTGGCGGTGATGCAGTATCACTGGAGCCTGGCCGTCAGCAATGCCACGCGAGCGCGGATGAAGGCCGGCCTGCAAACCTCGCTCATCGGCTTCCGCCAGGATTTCACGCACGAACTGGGAGCGCTGTGCATCGAGATCAGGGCAGCCCTCAATGATGCCGATGCCGGCGACCCCGCGCAGCTCAGCCAGCAGGTAGCGCACTGGCAACAGACGGCCGCACATCCGTCGCTGCTGGAGCATGTTTATCTATGGCAGAGCAACAAGAATGACAATCTGCTGCGCCTGGACCCCACTGATAAGTCTCCGGTATCCGTTCCCTGGCCTCCAGACTTCGACCACCTGCGCCACCATCTGCAGATGGTCTTTTCGCCCCAGAATTTCGAGGGGCCAGGGCCGGCGGGAATGCATGCCCATCGCCATGGCCACCACAGCGGGATGGGAATCCAGGTAGTCGATGACTTTCTTCCATGGGCGATCGATGAATCCACTCTGGCTCTGGCTTCTCCGGCCCACCGCGTCCTGACCGCTTCTATAGGAAGTCACACGATGGCGGTCACATGGATCATCATCCAACTCAATCGGAATGTGTTGGAACGAGAGATCTTCCCGGAGCTGGCGCAGAAATATTTTCTCGGCCAACAGGAGCAGGAATATGAAGTAGCGGTGCTCGAACGCACTACCGCTCACCAGCGGATTGTCTACGCTTCGACCGCGGGCTTTGGTGACGCCAACGTGCGCCCCATGGATGCCATCATGCCCATGTTTGGCGCTCCATCGCGGCGAAGTGGCGCACCCATGCCCGACCCCGGATTCTTCGGTCCGCCGGGCGCGCAACCGGAAACCCGGCGCCCTCTTGATCGCCAGGTACACTTCGAACCTCTGCGCCTTTCGCCGGATTCTTCCGGATACGAAATCGTGGTGCAACATCAGCATGGTTCTCTGGAAGCGGCGGTCGCTGAGCATCGCCGCAGCGGCCTGATGCTGAGCTTCGGTGTGCTGCTGCTGCTGGGCGTCACCATGACTTTGATTGTGATTGGGGCGCAGCGCGCCCGCCGGCTGGCGCGCATGCAAATGGAATTCGTCGCTGGCGTCTCGCACGAACTGCGCACGCCGCTGGCGGTCATCTCGTCGGCGGCCGAGAACATCGCCGACGGCGTAATTGAAGACCGTCAGCGGGTCGTACAGTATGGTCAGTCGATCCTGAAACAGAGCCGCCAGCTCACGCAACTGGTGGAGCAGGTGCTGCTGTATGCGTCGAACGAAAATGCTCAGCGGCGGCTGGATATCCGCGCGGTGGAAGTGGCCCCGGCGGTGGAAGCGGCGCTGGAAGGCACGGCAGAGATGGTGAAGGGCTTCCGTTTCACGGTTGATCGCCAATTTGAGCCGGATATGCCTGCGGTGCGCGCCGACTTGAACGCGCTGGTGCAGTGCCTGCAAAACCTCATCACCAATGCCGTAAAATACGGCGGAGAAAGCCGGTGGCTGGGGATACGTACGGCATCGGCAGTGGGCGCCAGCGGTGAACGTGAAGTGCTGCTGGCCGTGGAAGACCATGGGCTGGGGATCGGACGCGATGAAATCCGCCGGATCTTCGAGCCGTTCTTCCGTGGCGCTGCCGCCCTCGATGCCCAGATTCACGGCACCGGACTCGGCCTGCCTCTGGCCCGCACCCTGATCGAAGCCATGGGCGGCCGGCTGACGGCGGAAAGCGAACTCGGGCGGGGCAGTTCGTTCATCATCCATCTTCCGGTGGCCGACACCGCGCAAGCGGCGAAATTGACGGCCACTGAAAGCGAACCTGCCAAGTCCACCGTCAACGTTACCTCATGAGCAACCGCATTCTAGTGGTGGAAGACGAAGAAGACCTGCGCATGACGCTCAGCGATCGGCTGAAGAGTGAAGGCTATCAGCCGGAATTCGCCGCCGACGGCCATCAGGGCCTGCAGATGGCCCTGCACGGCGGCTACGACCTCATCATTCTCGACCTCATGCTGCCCCACAAGAATGGTTTTGATATCTGCCGTGACCTTCGCAAAGCGGGCATGATGACTCCGATCATTATGCTCACGGCCCGCAGCCAGCTCGTGGATAAAGTCCTGGGTCTCAAAATCGGGGCCGATGATTACCTGGTCAAACCTTTCGAGATGCTGGAGCTGCTGGCGCGCGTGGAAGCGCAGTTGCGGCGCGGACTGGCGCAACCCGCCGCGCCCGCTGAGGTCCGCGAATTCGGAAACATCCGCGTCGATCTGCGCGGCACCACGGTCTCCCGCGATGGGACGCCGGTGCAACTCTCGGCCCGTGAGTTCCAACTGCTCCGCTACTTCGTGCTCCATTCCGGCACGACCCTCTCCCGCGAAGTGCTGCTCAAGGAAGTCTGGGGCTACAACGAAGCAACCTTCACACGCACCGTGGATGTCCATGTCGGCAGCCTGCGCCACAAGCTGGAACAGGATTCAAAACAACCGCGGCTCATCGTGACGGTGCCGGGGTTGGGATATAAGTTTACGGGGTAAGCGATGTGGTACACTCGGTCGAAATGCCACCAAGAACGCATCCGCTCGCTGAAGTGTTTGGCTTTCCGGTCGACAATCTTTCTGACGATGCTACCCGCCATCGCGAAAAGAAGCTTTGTCCGTTCAATAACAAAGTCCCGAATTGCACCAAGGACAAAGCAGCCGATCCACTTGGCGTGTGCAGCATCTTCGAGAAGGACACTCTCGCGATCACTTGCCCAGTCCGGTTCCGCCAAGACTGGATCATCGCGGACCACGCTGCCGAGTTCTTCTTTCGCAAAGGCACAAAATGGACTTCACTCACCGAAGTCAGACTCAGGGACAAGAGCGACAAATCCGCCGGCAACATTGATCTCGTGCTTGTCTCCTACGACGATCATGGCGCAATCACCGATTTCGGCGCGCTTGAGATCCAAGCGGTCTATATTTCCGGCAATGTCCGAAAGCCTTTTGAATACTATATGCAAGATCCCGAGCACCGCGCAGCGATGAATTGGAAGAACGAAAAGTACTGGCCGGGACCAGACTATCTCTCATCGTCTAGGAAGCGGCTTGCTCCGCAGCTTATTTTCAAAGGCGGTATTCTCCACACCTGGAAGAAGAAGACCGCCGTCGCACTTGACGCAGGATTTTTTAGCACCCTTCCCAAGCTCAGAGAAGTACCGCAGGACAAAGCAGAAATTGCGTGGCTCGTCTACGATCTCGAATTTGATAAGGCGAATAATTTCTATGCCCTAAAAAAGAAGAAGACAGTTTACAGTGAGTTCACGAGCGCGCTCGATCAGATCACGAAATCTGAAGCTGGCGACATGAAAGATTTTGTAGATGTGCTTCAGGAAAAATTACAGGAAAAACTGAACGAAGCGCCACCAGATACGCATATGATCGACGAACTATTAAAATAGACTCTCATGGGCCAATTAGCATTTTGGAACGCTGAAACAGACCACGACGCTTCTGTGGTCAACGTGGCGCAGATCCCGCAGCGAAGCCCGCTGCGCTATCCAGGCGGCAAGACGTGGCTCGTTCCACAGCTTCGGGCATGGCTTCGAAGTCTTGCGAAACCGGACGTTTTCATTGAACCCTTTACCGGCGGTGGTATTGTAAGCCTCACTGTCGCCTTCGAGGATCTCGCCAATCGTGTAATGATGATTGAGCTTGATCGCCAGGTCGCCGCTCTTTGGAAGACCATACTCTCCCCCGAAAACAACCCCTGGCTGTGCCAGCGGGTCATCGAATTCGACATGACCTTGGATAGCCTCCGGGCCGAACTTGCACATTCTCCCACCACAGAACGAGATCTCGCATTTCACACGTTGATCCGCAACCGCACAAATCACGGTGGAATACTAGCTCCGGGCAGCGGTGTTGTTAAACATGGGGAGAGCGGTAAGGGTATCCGTTCGCGCTGGTATCCTAATACCCTTAAAAAAAGAATGGAGAACATCCAGCTCGTGCGTGAAAAGATTACCTTCGCCGAGGGCGACGGGCTGGAAACAATTCGAGAGAGCCGGGCCTCGAAGAGCACCTTTTTTTTTATTGACCCGCCGTATACAGCCGCAGGTAAGAAAGCAGGGTCAAGGCTTTATGCGCATAATGAGCTAGATCATGAAATGCTTTTCAAAGAATGCGAGAAGATTGAGGGCAGTTTTCTTATGACCTACGACAATGCCCCAGAGATCGTCGAAATGGCAAAGCAGCACGGATTCAAAACTCGTACCATCTCAATGAAAAACACACATCACGCCACCATGACTGAGTTGCTGATCGGAAACGATCTTTCCTGGGCCTAGTGGCTCGGCCTATGCAACCCAAAACAACCTATCCCCGGCGGACATGAAGCGGCCTCATCCTGGCGATGATTTCCTTGAGCTCGTTGGTATTGACGGGCTTGGAGATATAGCCATCCATCCCTACTTCCAGGCAGCGCTCCCGGTCTCCTTTCATGGCATGGGCGGTCAGGGCCACGATGGGCAGATGGGCCTGGGTTTTCTGTTCCTGGCTGCGAATGGCAATAGTAGCGGTGAGGCCGTCCATCTGGGGCATCTGTATATCCATCAGCGCCAGGTCGAAGTCTTCTACTTCCAGTTTCAGCAGCGCTTCTTGTCCGTCATTCGCTACTACGACCCGATGGCCAAGATTTTCCAATAGCTTCACTGCTAATTTCTGATTTAGCAGATTGTCTTCCGCCACCAGGATATTGAATCTCTCATGGCTTTCCTGATTGGCATCTGTGGCGTCAGGCATTTTCGGCAGGGCCTCTGGATGGGACACGGTTTCCAAGAGGGCCGTGAAATGGAAAATTGCCCCTTGGCCTGCCTCACTTTCAACCCAGATACTTCCGCCCATGAGACGCACGATGCGGGAGCAGATTGCCAGGCCGAGACCTGTGCCTCCGAATTTGCGGGTGGTGGAGTTGTCGGCCTGCGAGAATGCCTCAAAGATCAAGGTCTGCTTTTCAGGTGGAATGCCGATACCGCTGTCGGAGACCGAGAACTGCAGCTCCACCTGGGGGCCGTTCGATTTCCGGACTTGGACGCGCAAGGCGATTGCGCCCTTCTCCGTGAACTTGACCGCATTCCCTAATAAATTGATCAGCACCTGCTTCAATCGCCGGGGATCGCCCAGGAAAAACTTTGGAACATCGGGCGCGATGGTGTAGCTGAGTTCCAGCCCCTTGTTCCGGGCGTAAAGAGCGACCGTACTGACAGCCTGGACCACGGCCTCGCGTAAGTCAAATTCAGCAAGATCGAACTCCAACTCGCCCGCTTCAATCTTAGAGAAATCCATGATGTCATTGATCACTGTTAGCAAGCTGCTGGCCGAGCTTTGGGCCATGTCCACCAATTCCCTTTGCGCCGCGGTAAGATCGGTGTGGCCCGTCAGTTCCAGCATGCCGAACACTCCGTTGAGGGGGGTCCTGATTTCATGACTCATATTGGCGAGGAATTCGCTCTTGATCTTGTTGGCGGTTTCCGCCGCCTCTTTGGCCTTGACCAGGCCCATTTCTGCCTGCTTGCGCCGGGTGCAATTATTGCTGATACTCATGAACCCGACCGGCCTGCCCTTGGAATCTCTTCTCAAGGAAGCAGAGATCTCAACAAAATATGAAGACCCGTGCTGGGTGAGGGACTCATATTCCACCCTGGCAGGTTCTCCGGTCCGATAGATGCGTTGATAGACTTCTCCCAGTAACTGGATGACCTGAGGCGTGAAAATGTTTTTATAATGCTCCCCCGTGCGGTCGGTCATGGCAGGAACGCCAAACATTTCGTTATAGCCCTTGCCCACAAAAACAAACTTCCCGTGCAGATCGATCTCAATGTAGGGCTCTCCGAGCTGGTCCATGATGGCCCGATGCCTCTCTGCAGCTTCTTGATCGATGTGCTTTTCCCGAGTCTGGTCGCGGACAAAGGCAGCCATGCGCAGGGCGTCCCCTTCGTGCGCCGGAACAGCCGCCAGTTCGATGGGAAACTCACGCCCATCGCGGTGCAGGGCGATGGTTTCCAGCCAGCGGTTACGCGCCGGCGCGGCGCGGGAGGTAAAGAATTTTTCCAAGGCCCGGTCGTAGATTTCATTACTGCCGGGAGCAACCATCGACTGAGAGAATTTCCGGCCCAGTACCTCGGAACGAGGCCAGCCGAAAAGGACTTCGGCCCGGGAATTCCAGCCGGTAATCAGCCCTTGGGAATCCACCTCGACGAAGACATCCGGAGCATGGTCCACGATCGCCAGTCGCCGTTGGGTATTGTGTTCCCTGCCGTATTCCCGGCCCTGTTCCCGGTCTTGTTGAACGACCGGCGACTCTTGCTGGTTGTGGACTTCCTCCGTGCCGCCCGCATTTGGGTTTGTCAACCTCTAAGCCTCCGGACGCTGGCCAGAAAATCCTTCCGCGTCTGAAACCGGATGAGGCAACACGGGCAAAGGCCGTTCTGGCCCATTGGCCACCACTGGATGGCCAATCGCAAAGTCGGCGGTAAAATAAAACGTTGACCCCTCGTGCAACTTGCTTTTTACCCAAAGATTGCCGCCCATCAGTTTGACGATGGGCCAGCAGATCGCCAATCCCAGCCCCGTTCCCCCGTGTTTCCGGGTAGCCGAGCCATCCGCCTGCGAAAAAGCCTCAAAAATAAGCCGCTGCTTGTCATCGGCAATGCCGATGCCGGTATCGGAGATAGAAAATCTAAGTTTCATCTGGCTTGGATCTGAGGGTTGCTCTTCAGCACGTTCGATTCGCAGCGCCACCTCTCCGCGTTCGGCAAACTTGACGGCATTCCCGAGCAGATTCGTGAGTACCTGTTTCAGCCGCACACAATCGCCGGAGAGAGAGCGCGGGACATCCGGCGCGATTTCATACACTAGTTCCAGTCCTTTGTGGCCTGCGCTCACGGACTGGGCCTGCATGACGTCAACCACAGTTCCGGCCAAGTCAAATCCGGTGCAATCTAACTTCAGCCTGCCCGCTTCAATCTTAGAGAAATCCAGGATGTCATTGATGACCGTCAGCAGGCTATTGGCGGCGGTTTTGGCCATTTTCAGCAGTTCGCGCTGCTCTGCTGTGATCTTCGTCAGGCTGACCAGCTCCAGCATGCCCATGACTCCGTTGAGAGGGGTCCGGAGTTCGTGGCTCATATTGGCCAGGAATTCACTCTTGGCCCGGTTGGCGGCTTCGGCCGCCTCTCTCGCCTTGGCCATCTCCATTTCATTGCGCTTACGCTTAGTGCAATCGCGGGTAAGCACGGCGAACCCGATGGCATTCCCAGCGGCGTCTCTTAGGAGCGACACGGACTCTTCGTGAAAGCGGGTCTGCCCGTCTTGCGTTCTTGGATATTCGATCCTTGCCGGCTTTCCCGTCCGATAGATTTCATGATAGAGATCGCGTACGCCGGCAGCTTCCTCGGAGACAAATATCTGTTTGTAGTTGACACCTGTGTGGGAACCGTCCCAGATGTTCAGAGCTTGGCATTGTTTGTTGATGAAAGTGAAGCTTCCGCGCAGATCGACTTCGTGATATGCCTCAGCAAGCTGGTCTGCAAGAAACCGCCGCCTTTTCTCAATCTCTTCTTCCATGGAAGTGGATGGCCTCAGATCGCGGACAAAAATGCCCAGGCGAGGAGTTTCATTACAGGCCGAGACAAAGATGGTCAGTTCAACGGGAAACTCGTGGCCTTCACGGTGCAGAGCGGTGATTTCAACCTGCTTGGTTTGGGCGGGCCCCATTCCTGGGTCTAGGAACTCTTGCAGGCTTTTTTGAAAGAGGCCGCGGCCGGGCAAAGAAACGATCAAGGAAGCCAGGTCCTTTCCCACAGCTTCCG
The DNA here is from genome assembly GCA_035568495.1 of Saccharimonadales bacterium (SeqCode). GTDB lineage: Bacteria > Acidobacteriota > Terriglobia > Terriglobales > Acidobacteriaceae > Angelobacter. The sequence goes on from DATMNZ010000149.1 coordinate 69,643, forward strand.
CCCGTGGCCACCCAAACGTAATCTCTGCCTGTGCGTTCCATTCGGTAAGGAAACCTCCGGGGCGCACCTCCACAAACGCATGAAAGGCCATATCCAGAAGGCCGCGTGCCTGCCCATCTTCGCTCTCTGGGCCGGGAAGAAGCGGCACGGAGTTAACGTGGGTCGTTGCCGCCATGTCCATGCCTTTTTCCGGAAGCATGTTCCTCCCGCGTTGCCGAGTGAAGTCTCTGAAATATATCGGCAAAAATATGCTGCGCCTTAAGATTGATCGCTGCCGCGTATGGAGGCCGGGTATAGATATACAAAACCCACAAAATTCGGTAGTATGCGTCCGTTGAAGGAGCTAAAGCACATGAATCTTAAGAAATCGGGATTGGCAAACGCCAAAGATTCTTTCACATTCAGCCGGCGCGGTTTCCTCAAGCAATCGTCTCTCGCGGTCGCGGGCGCGGCCCTGGGATCGAAAGTTGCAGCGGCCCAGAATGCACCATTTCCACAGCTCTCCGCCTCTCAATCAAGCAGTCGTGTGGAAAGTGGTCTCTTCTGGGTGGTAGAGACGGCTTCCGGCAAGGTGCAAGGCATCGCCAATACCGGCATCAAAGAGTTCAAGGGCATTCCGTATGGCGCGCCTACGGGTGGCAAGAACCGCTTCCTGCCGCCCAAGAAGCCCGCGCCCTGGGTTTCAGTGCGTGAGTGCTTCGGGCATGGCCAGATATGTCCGCAAACGCCGGCGGATTTGCGCAGCGACTACGGCATGATGATCCAATGGGACCAACAGCCGGGTGGCATGGGCGAAGATTGCCTGACGCTGAATGTCTGGACCCCAGGTGTGAACGATGGCCAAAAGCGCGCGGTGATGGTGATGTTTCATGGCGGCGGCTTCGCGACCGGCTCCGGCAACGCGCCCGGTTTTGACGGCGCCCAACTGGCCCGCTTCGGCGACGTGGTGGTGGTAACGGTCAATCATCGCCTGGCCAGCTTCGGCTACCTGCACCTCGCCGACCTGGGAGCGCCACCGGAATTCGCCGAGGCCGGTGTCACCGGCGTCATGGACCTGGTCGCCTCCCTGCAATGGGTGCGCGAGAACATTGAAAAGTTTGGCGGCGATCCCGCCAAGGTGATGATCTTTGGACAATCAGGCGGCGGCGCCAAGACGACTGCGGTGCTCGCCATGCCCTCGGCCAAAGGGTTGTTCCGCTGCGCAGCCGTGCAGAGTGGTTCGGCGTTGCGCCTCAGCACCCGCGAGGCGGCCACCAAACGCGCCGAGGCCCTGCTCGGAAAGCTGGGAATCGCCAAGAACAATTTCGGCGACCTGCAGAAAATCTCATGGCAGCAGATTCTCGATGCCCAGCACTCACTCGGCATCGGCGGTCCCGGCGGACTCTCCCCGGTAGTGGAAGGCGCTGTGCTTCCCCATCATCCTTTCGATCCGGTGGCGCCGCCTGAATCCGCCGATGTGCCGGTCATCGTCTCGACCACGCTGGAAGACGCAGCCCTGGGACTGACCAACTTCGATCTCGATGACGCCGGGCTGAAGGCGATCTTGAACACGCGCTTTAAGGACAAGGCTGACCAGATCCATGCGCTGTATCGCCAGTCCAGTTGGAATGCGAAGAAATCGCCTTTCCTGGTGCAGGCACAGGTCCTCACCGATAGCGGGTTCCGCCGCAGCGCGATTACCCAAGCGGAACGCAAAGCTGCATTGGGCAAAGCGCCGGCCTATATGTATCTGTGGGCCTACGAGTGCCCGGCGTTTGGAGGTAAATTCGGCGCGGTTCACGGCACCGACGTTTCGGCGTCGCTCAACGGCTACCAGAATTCCATCGGAGGAGGCGGCTCGCCCCAACAGAGGAAGCTGTGGACCAACTTCGCTTCCGCCTGGGTCGCTTTCGCGAAGACCGGCGATCCGAACACTACGAATCTTCCAAAGTGGCCGGCCTACGATGCAACGGCCCGTGCGACGATGGTCTTCGATAACGATACACGGGTTGAAAATGATCCGCGCGGCGAGATTCGGAAGTTCTGGGCGCAAATGCCGGTTCCTGCCGGCCCATTGGGCTGATCGCAAAATGCAAAATAAGGGCGGCCCCTGCCGCCCTTATTTCAATCTATTTGAATCAATCGTTGATTAGTCGTCGTCGCCATCATCAGAATGGCCGCTTACCACCTGGCCCGTGTTGGGATCGAGCACCAGCTTGCGGTCCCGTTCACGGTCGCGGCGGAAGTCGAACATGTTGAGCAGCGTGCCGGCGCGCTGGTCGGCCGCATCGCCACCGATGCGTCCGGTCTTGAAGTTGTCTTCGATGAAGCGAAGAATGGAAGACTGGTCGGTCAGCGTACTGTCGACGAAATTGTGTTTCGCAAACGGCGAGATCACTACCAAAGGCAGACGCGGACCGAATCCGCACTTGCCCTGCACCGTGCCTGTGGCGGATGTCCCACAGCTTCCAGGGGCGGTGAGAACGTCAGCCGCAGTGTTGGAAGGCGTCACCAGCGGCGGCATCACGTGGTCGTACCAGCCATCGGAATCGTCATAAGCGAGAATGACGGCCGTATCTCTCCATGCCCGCAACTGCTGCAGGCGGTTGATGGTGGTAACCAGAAATTCCTGTTCGGCCAACGGATCAGAGTAGCCGGCGTGACCATCCTGGAAGCCCGGCGCCTTCAGGTAGACAACTTCCGGAAAGTTACCGGCGTCGATGGCCTCAAAGAAATCGGCAATGTCGTACTGATGGTTCGCCTGGTCGGTCTTGCCGATATTGGCCACCGAAGAAGGCGGCAGATGGTGCGGGTTAGCGGTCGAGCGATAGTACTGGAACCCCTGGTGGTGCGGGATGTAATCGGTCCGGGGCCGCCCATCGGAACCGGTGTGGGTGGCGCCGCAGATGGCTTTGCCCCCAACGGTAGCAGTGGGTTTGAATCCACCTTGGAAGAAGCCCCATGTGATGCCTTTGGCGTTCAGAAGATCGCCAATGTTTCTACCGGACATCAGCACCTGGTTGGCGCGTCCGCCACCGCCGGGAGAGCAATCATCGAGTACCGGACGAGGATCGCCGACGATGCTGCCGGCGATTGCGTTGTCGCCGGGAATGTCGGTCGGGGTGGAACCGTGGGTCTGGCCGGAAATCAAGTTGAGCACGCCGGGCGTAGAAGGGCCATAGGTCGTGCCAAACGAGTTGTCGTTCATGGCAAAGTGCTGGGCGTAGTTCCAGATCGCAGTCACGGTGTTGCCGTCAAAATATCCCATCACGTCGGTGGCCTTGCAGACCAGCGTCCCATCGACGCCCGGGCCGGTGCCCACGGTTTCTACGAACTTGTCGAGCGCGCCGTGATTCATGGCCGCCTGCTCGTCTTTGTAGTCGTGGTCCTGGTCGCAGGTGGCCGCCCGGTTCCGGTCAATACGGAACGGATTGATTTTATTCGGATTGGTGGTGAGCAGTGCGCCCGAGAGTCCGTTGACCGTGGGGGTGCCGCGCCGCGCCACAAACCGGGGTTCGCCCGCCCGATTCAATGCCTTCGGATAGGTAGCGAAATAATGATCAAAGGAAACATTTTCCTGAAAGATGACAACGACGTGCTTGATCGGCGTGCTGGTCGTGCGCGCTTCCTGCGCAAATACCGGAGTGACGGAAAGCAATGCGGGAAATATTGCGGAGACCAGAATTTTGACCAGCCGTCCGGGGGTATGGATGTGAAACGACATTCAACTTCCTCCTGTTTGTAAGGTGGGGCGTTGCGAGAATTCAAAGAGAGTCTTTGGATCTTGGATGTTGCAAAGCAAGGCTAGGGGAGAATTGTTGCAGTCTGGTTCACACAATGTTAAGAGTTGTTGAATTTCACGCGGAGACTTGCGCCGTTGGCCCCTCGGCGATGAAGGCCACCATGGCTGCGGCCAGCCGAACAGCTTCGCTCGGGAAAACCGGCAGCTTTCACTGAGAAGCAACACGAAGCCGCCATGACAGGGGCACGTCCGGAATGAACGCGAATGAACACGAATAAAAGTCGGGCCGTTGAGCTGTCAATGCCCCCGGAATTGCAGCAACAAAAAAACGCCAGCCCTGGCAACCAGGCTGGCGTTCGTGCATTATCGTTCCACACGGTTTGAACTTCCTTTTCCAACTGTTCCACACTTTAGCCACTGGGTGACCATTTGCGCGACCGGCCGCCGTTGACTTTCATCAGCGTTCATCTGCGAAAATCAGCGGCAACTTTGCGTGAAGCCAAGTAACTGCCATCCTACCTTCTTCCCCGCTCCCGCAGCATCTGCCCGCGTCTCCCTAGCGCGATCGGCCCGTCTTCGACTTTGGCCCGCTCCATCGCCGCCTGATAGCGGATCATCCGGCTGGTCACATCATCTTCCGGGATGCCCTGCATGGCTTCCATGGCTTTCATCACCGCCGGTTTTTCCTGCGGTTCCGGAAGCGACAGCACCAGGTACTTGAGTGCGTCACGCAGGTGATTGTCTTTGTCCACAATCTTTTCCGTGGGATTGCGGTTGACCAATTGCGTGGCCGAAAGTTCTTCGCGCCGTGTGCGCCGCAGCTCCCACAGCAGGTTCGGGCATCCGTCATTGTGCATGCCATACACCGGCCGCTGCAGGTCGCGCTTGCCCCGTGCGCAGACAATCTTCAGCGTGGGCTCCCGGTTTTCAATGTCCGTCCAATGGGCGAGGATGCGCTCCATGCCCAACAACTCGTTATTTTCCGCCGCCGGCTGCAGGTGCGCGATTCCCTCTTCACCGTAGAGTTCCGAAATCGCCTTAAATCGGCCATCCGACTGGGCCTGCGTCTTGTAGAAGATGGAAGGATCGGCAAATACTTCGGCGTGCATGAATCCGTTCATCTCGCGCAGCGCCGGCACGTGTTGCCTGGGACTCAACCCCGGCTGATAGTATTCGCCCAGAATATAAATGACGCCATCGAAGTCCACGGCCGCCACCAGCGCCGCCGTGGGATTGGCCTTGCCATGATCGAAGCCGCCGATGATACGCCAGTGCGGCGAAGGCTGAAAGCCGGAAGTATAAGGATCAATAAGGATACGGTCTTCCCAGCGGTCCAGCGTCTCGGAAAACACACGCTCGCCGCCGCCGGCTTCGTGGATGATCTCCTGTTCACGGTCCCATGCGCCCTGAGAGCTGTACTTGCGGCGCTCGGCCTTGGCCCACTCCGGCCCCCGCTCAGGATCGGCCGAATAGTGGACACGCATCACCAGATTTCCCGTACGTGTACGGCGGGCAGAAATGCCTTTAGGTAGGATCATAGCTCTTGGTATGACGTCCTTTTTCAATGAAAAAGACCTGCCGCGGGGGCAGGTCGATTGGTGAATTGATCGTCCAGGCTAACGGCTAATTGCTAACTGCTTATTTACAGCTCACGGAAGGATATCCTGGCGAGTATTCGGTAAAGTTTCCAGTGCATTCCGTAACTTCATCCGCCAGCTTGCGCAGCAGCCGGATGGTCGAGAGGCGATAGCGGCAAGCCAGCCAGATGTCTTTGCCTTTCCGGTCGAAATACCAGCTTTGCCCCCAGTTACTCACGTCTTTTGTCGTCTTAAATTTCTTCGGACTTAGCTCCACCCCACCCTTCCTGGGGTCACCCTCGAAGAAGCTGATGTCCGTCAGCCAGCCAACGTCGGAATCGTGCGTGTATCGTTGTAGCCAGCCTGGTTCACTCCGGGCGAGGTTCTGGTCTGACTTGATCTTGGTTGGGCAATCGCAAACTCCCGCGTGTTGTATTTCGGTTTTGTGACATCCGGCCAGTGGGAATGAAGCCACCACAAGCGGGACCGCCAGCCACAGACGCCACCGGCCTGTTTTGGCTGTGACCATCGGACGGCCCACCGGAATTGCGCTGGAAACATAATTGACCGCGGCGTGGCCTTTCATTCGCAGAAACCCCCCGTTTCATGTTGCTTACCATCCTTGTTCTTTTCGCCCCATATATACTTGCAGCTTTTGGTGAGCAATCCTAACGGCCGGGCCAGCGCGACCTTGGTCCCTGCAAACTCACAAAGGATCCAGGTATCGTCATTCGCAACATGCGGTCCTTCGAAAATCAAACCGTCGTCGTCGGATAAGATGAGCGCTCCTTTGTTAGGGTCCCAGGAATAGAAATCAATGCTGGCAACTGGGCCTGAAGCTTCCTTGTACACCTCCCAGCCCTTCACCGGCTCGATCAAGCTTTCCCGAATCGCAATGGTCGCAGGGCACATAATCCTGCCCACCACCGGCGCGGGGATCACCTCTGCCGGTGAATCCGCCCTCAAAAACGACACACACACCAACAGCGCAACCAGGATGACTGCAGTCAGACAGTTTTTCATAACGGAAATATCATACAGCAGATAGGCGTGCTCGGCCTTCAGCCCGTGGAGGACCATGGGCGTCTTCGTTATCTGCGCGGAGTTCCGGCCTTACCCTGCGGGCCCCATGTGATCGCGGAAAATGCGTTGCCATTGTTGCTTCTTCCCCGGTCTGTTCGGTCCCATCGAATCAGCCGTGCCTGGATTACCGGCCTCTTGTCGTTCTTGTCTCTGACGCTCGCTTGCTCCACAACCCAAATACCCTCTTCGGTTTGTCCAAGATAAATCGCGGCATGCTGGTTGCGTGTGGCCTTCTCGCCATGGAGCTGCGGATATCTCCCATTCTCAAATGTTGCGATTACGGTGCCAGGTGCGATATTAGCGTCTTTCGTGACCTTTTGACCTTCTCGCCACTCAGAGGTCGGCGGAGCGCCTACTAGCGTTTTAATCAGTTGCACACACTGCGCCGTCCCCTTACCGTCCGTTCCGCCTCTGCCATCCAATATATAACCGCCGTCTTTGCCGGTTATCAGGTCCATGATCTGTTGACCTTTCGGTGGAACATAAACATTGTTTCCATTGTCGGAGGATTTTCTCAGCGGAACGTCGTGGCGCTCTGCCCCTTTGGATGATCTCGGCCCGAAGTTGCCGTCCTCTTTCTTTGGCAGTTCGATGCGCTGCGCTGGACTGCCGCCTTTCTCAGCCGCTCCCGGCTGCCTTTGCGCATTCTTGCTGCCCTGGTCCAGAGTAGCCGGGCTTCCCTGCTTATCTCCTCGAACATGTTGCCACAAGGAAAGTAAGCTGTCTTCGCTACCTGTCTCCTCATCTGGCAAGTGCCCTTTGGTGCGGTCCACGAATCCCGGACTTCCTTGCGGGGCCGTGCTCCCGACCGAGCCCCGTTTCTCCGCTGGGCCTGCGCCCTGTACTGGTGGTTGAGTCTGTGCCGTCGCAGCCGTCCTGCCGGGTGCCGGAGACTTGCCTGCGGTGTTTACCGCTGCCGCTGCTTGCAATGGCTGACGGGAAGTGTCTACAGGAGCTGGTGGCTGTGCTGTTCTGGAAGCCGGCGCCGGTGCAAACGCATTGCCGCCTCCACCACCCAGCATCGCCACGGAAGTGTCCCGCCCATAGCTATTCGACGCCGACGGCTGCTGCAATACCGGTGGTCTTCCCGTCGGCCGTGTCAGCTCTCCCAACAACTGCTGTTGCCGCTGGATATCCACCAACCGCTGAAAATCAGGTGCTGAGGCCCCTGGTTCCCGACCCGCAGGTTCTGGGCTCGCTGCCGGCGGCCGAATCATCGATAGACGATTCATCTCCGCAGGAATCGCAACAATCCGCGCACCAATCCCCGGCTGCGCACCGGCTTCTTCTGTCCGGTTGTCTTCCGGTAGCTCCGTACCTTCCGGATACATTCCCGGCCCGCCATCTCGTCCTAATTTTTCGTACATCGTTCTTCCTCCCATGAAACAATCTGTCGTAGGAGCAGGCTGGTTAAGATTCAAAGGGGCCTGCGCGCCTTTTGCGCAGGCCCGAGGAACCGGCTCCGCCGCGGCTTGAGGGCCACCAAATCACCCAAGACGACCCGCTATGAGTCGACCGCCACCTGCATCGTCAACCCCCAAGCGCAGCGGAGCCGGTTCGCGCCCCGTTCGCGCTAAACCAAATTGCGCCCGGTGCGTGCCACTCCCTTGCCGCCCTCAGCCCGTTCAGGTTCGCCGTTTCCTCAAGTGAACTGTATTGGCGCTAAGACAAAGCGCTGCCGCAATGCTTGATCCATAGCGGCAGCGCCTTTAACTGAAGGCCGCTTCCCTAGTACCGCGACCGGCAATATCGGTAATGCTGGCAAAAACACCGGCTGGCATTTCCGATGTCCAGATCTACGATTGATGTCCGCATCCTCCCGATCACCTCACTAGGAACTCTTCGCTTTCTCCTCAACAGGTGGCGGCACGATGCCTTTATTAAGGGCGAAGTTCTTGATGTAGGGCAGCAGCTCTTTAAAGTCTTTGACGAACTGCTGGTCCAGCGAAATATTTGCTCCTTTCGCCGTGGCTACGTCTCCCGCTTCGCTTACCACGTGGGCAACCTGTCCAAAGAGGTTGTAGGCTGCATCCTCAATGGCCACGGCTACGCCACCCGGCAGGATCACATTCGTGATGCCTTCCACCAGCGGTTTGGCCGACTCGGCGGCGACATCGATCTTGGCCAGGATCGGCCCGGCTGCCTTCGTGACATGGACTGCTTCGCGGCCAAGGCGCGCGAAGAAATGCCCAATGCTGGAAAATCCAAATGACATGACTTGTGCTCTTTTCTCCCTTGTTTAAGGGTGTTGGGTAGTTGTAGGATTCGGGCCATGCATAGGCCCAGGAAATAAATTTTGGAGACAGGGATTTCCCCAGATTTTCCGTTCTTAGCTGTAAGGAAAGCTATCGGCCTGCATGTTGAAACGCCGGCTTCGGAGGGTGCCCTCCGCGTCTCAACATGCCTGGCCGGCAATCCCCACGACGGCGGAAAGCAATTTGCTTGTTTCTACTAGAGTCAGATAGAACCGTTTCTAGAGGTGTTGAAAATGAAAGGGTCAAATCAAGTGCTTTTGAGATATCCCTCGCTCTCCCGTAGATGGCAGAGCTATTCAAACTTCGCAGTAAAGCTGGGCGCCTGCGCATCATTGTTGGCGCTGACGCTGGTCCTAGGCTGTAAATCCCGGCCAGCCAAGTCGGTTCCCGCGCCTCCGGGAACGGCGCAGACCTCCCAACCTTCCCCTGTGAAGCAGGAAGTCCAGGCGCTCAAAGGCTGTGCCCATGCCGTCCTCAAAGATCTTCGCCCGATCGCAGACATGCGTGACATGCGTTTTCAAGGTAAGGTGACCGAGGCCCAGGCTCTCTGTAACGGCGGTCAACGGTCTCTACAATTCCGGAATACTCCTTGGGTCGACTGGTCGAGTTACTGGGGTACGGGCGACCTTGCCTCGTTGCCTTCCGGTCTTCTATTGAACAAGACGGTCGCGCGGCGGGGCGTACTCGGCGCCCTTCTCGATCTCGAGTTCCAGCGGGTCGAACTCATCAAATTCAATCTCTTTGAAAACACCGGGACCTACCGCCAGTTCATTGAGGGTCGCGATGGCGTCGGGGGGCCGGCCCTGAAAGTCTGGCCCGAGATGCGCCTCAATCCTGGCCATTCCAAGTACAAAGAAGTCGGCGGTGACGGAACTCAAGTCTGCCAAGGCGATCTCTTGCGGTGGCGCACCGTGGATGGAATTTGCAACGACGTTCTCAACCCGGCCATGGGCTCGAAGGGCCAGCTCTTCGCCCGCAACGTGGAATTTGAGACTACCTTCCCTGAATCGAACCAAAGCATATTCACGCGCAATCGCCACGGTGATCGGCTGGGCCTGCTTCAACCTGATCCCCAGGTGATCAGCCGCCGCCTCCTTACACGGATTCAATCCAATTCCGCCACCTGCCAGAACGGTCAGGGCCTGCCCGGCTACTCCAATGAGGCCAATTGTGACTACAAAAAGGCGCCGTTCATGAATGTTCTTGCCGCCTTTTGGATTCAGTTCATGACCCACGACTGGTTTTCCCACATGGAAGAAGGCCACAATGCAGCCGGATACATGAAGGTCGGCTGCGAAACCCAGCTCGTCAACAACGTGCGTGTGCCTTTGACACCACAGCAGATCAAGGAACTTGGATGCCGTCCCGATGACCAGATCGACCGTGGCTATGTGGCCCAGGATTCCGCGCCCGGAACGTTCTCGGCCAATGGCAGGCAGTACCTGGATCGCGCCCCGAAGACCACGAGCAACACCAACACTGCCTGGTGGGATGCATCTCAGATCTACGGCTACGATGCAGTGTCGGTTCGCCGGGTCAAGCGTGATCCAGGCGATCTGGCAAAACTTCAACTGGAGCCCGTTCCCGGCCAACCCGGCCCTGGCTATCTGCCCGTGTTGGCGGCGGGGGATCCAATGAATCCGCAGTGGGCCGGTCAGGAAGCCGCCGCCTTTCCCGATAACTGGACTGTCGGCCTCAGCTTTCTTCACAACCTCTTCGTACGCGAACACAACGCCTTTGTTTCCGAATTCCGGCGGATAGCCGCCCAGACGCCCAACAAAGACTGCGGTCTGCGCAACCCCGCCGATCCTAAGAAGGTCATCCACTACAAAGACGTTACCGATGAAGAGCTCTTTCAGGCGGCGCGCCTGGTGGTCGCCGCCGAAATCGCCAAGATTCACACAACGGAATGGACTCCTCAGCTCCTCTACAACGAGGCCCTCTACAAAGGCATGAACGCCAATTGGAATGGTCTCCTCGGCCAAAGCCAGCCTGAAGTTTCTAAGGCGCTGAGCAACCTCATTGCGAACACTCTCGGTAAATCGACGGACACAAAAAAGGCCACGCAGCTATATTCCGTCTTTGCCGGTGGCCCGGGCATCTTTGGCCTGGGCAGCAAAGTCCACGGCTACGACATTACCAAACCGGAACACACCAACGGGGGAGTCAATCACTTCGGTTCGCCCTTTAACTTCCCGGAAGAGTTCGTCAGCGTTTACCGCCTGCATCAACTGGTGCCCGATCTGCTCGAATACCGCGAGTTAGACCGCGATCCCAACAAGGTCGTGGCCAAGGTCCCGGTGATCGACACTTTCCAGGGCCGCGCCACTGGATTCATGCGCACGCGCGGCATGGCCAATTGGGGCGTTACCTTAGGCCGGCAGCGCCTCGGCCTTCTTGAGCTGCACAACACGCCGGCCTTCCTGCAGAACATTAAGCTCCCCCGTCTCAGCGCCGGGAGCGGAGAAATCGACGTGGTCGGCCTCGATATCATTCGCGACCGTGAGCATGGCGTTCCCCGCTTCAACGAATTTCGCCGTCAATACGGGCTGCGCCAACTCACCAGCTTCGACGATTTCATCGACCATTCGCTGCCTGCCGATTCGCCCCGGCGCAAGGAACAGGAAGAATCCGCCCAGACGATACGCGAGATCTACGGCCAGCATGTGTGCGACAAATCCAAACAAATCACTGACGCACAGCTCAATCAGGATGGCAGTGTCATTAACGACTGCCTCGGCCATCCCAACGGATCGCTGATCGACAACATTGAAGACGTCGATATAGTGGTTGGTTATCTGGCAGAGCCAGTGCGCCCCCATGGTTTCGCCATCTCTGAAACCCAGTTTGCCGTGTTCCTTTTGAATGCATCGCGCCGGCTGTTTAGCGATCGTTTTTTCACATCCAGCTTCAGGCCAGAGTTCTACACGCGCCTGGGCGTCGATTGGGTCAACCACAACGGCCCGGGGCCGATCATGATGGAAAAGGGGCAGTCGAACGGGCACGCGCAGCTCGTTTCTCCGCTCAAGCGTGTCTTGCTGCGGAATGTGCCCGAGTTAAGCGCGGAACTCGGCCCCGTCATCAACGCCTTTGATCCCTGGGCCAGAGACCGCTGCGAGTATTACAGCCTCGTCTGGAAGGCGCGGACGGGCGCTGAATCCGACGAATCATTTATGGGAACCAATGCCGGCGGATGCCGCAAGCAGTGAGCCGCCCTGGGCGTATGTCCGCGAAACAATCGTAGGCCGAGGAGGTCGAGATGCCTGAAAATACGGTCACCAACTGGTTCGGAGACTTGGTTTCGCATCCGCAAGTCATCGTCGATGCGAATAGCGTCCAGGATATCGTCGATGTCCTGCGGAACCCGGCAAAGTATCCCGCACCGGTGCGCGCTGTAGGTTCCAACCATTCAACCGCGCCCTGCGGGGTCGCCGAGGGCGGCACCCTCATCCGCATGAAGATGAATCGTGTGCTGAACATCGGCGCCGATACCCTCACCGTTGAGGCCGGCGCCACCCATATCGACATGGCGCAGGAACTGGAAAAACGCAACCTGCAGTTTTACGTCAACACTGAAATCGGCAGCCTGAGCGCCGGCAGCGCCGCCTGCGCCGGAACAAAGGACGCTTCCATGCCCGGCGAATACGGCCAGGTAGGTTCCTACGTCATCGGCGCGAAACTGGTGCTCCCCAGCGGAGACCTTCTGGAAGTCAAAGAAGCAGACCAGCCGGAGCTTATGCAGAAGGTCCGTTCCAGTTACGGCCTGTTTGGCGTAATTTATGAGGTCACCTATCGCATCCGCGCGCTGACGCCCCTCGATGTTCATCACAAGACGTTCGGCCTCGCCGAATTCATTGACGCCTTGCCCGATCTGAAGGCCCTGAACTACTCGCTCATGTACTACATGTTCCCTTTCGATGACAAAATTACGGTTGAATTTCGTAAATATAATCCCGGCGCTTCCGGCGAGCCGAACCGCACGGCCTGGGCCCTTCGCAATCACACCTGGGGGACCAGCGGTCCCCGGCTCGGCCATGACGTTGAGAAGCACGTTTCGATTAAGTCTATCCGCTACGGCATCATCGATCGGTTCAATGCGCTGTGGCGTTTTCAACTTGAGAACATGGTGGTCAGCGATAATACCGTCCCGTCGGACCAGATCATCCGTTACCCCGCGGTTTCTGACAACAGTCGCTACACCTTCAGCTTGTTTGCGTTTCCGGAAGACCAATTCCCGCAGACGTTATCGGAGTTCTTCCAGTTCTGCAAAGACTACTATGAGCAGAAGGAATACCGGTCGAATTTGCTTTATGTCGGCTATCGTATCCTGCAAGACCAGCAAGCCTTGCTATCGTATTCCTGGGATGGCCCGGTCATGACCATTGACCCGGTTTCAACCGCCAACCCTGGCTGGAAGGAATTCTTGACCGACTACAACCAGTTCTGCAGTACGCGTAACGGCCTCCCACTTCTCAATCAGACATTTGGGGTGACCCGTGAGATCGCCCAAAAGGCCTTTGGTGACCGGCTGAAAGCCATGGGCGAAATACGAAAGACCTACGACCCCGGCGGCCGATTGCTGAACGACTACTTTAGACAGTTATTCGCGGAGTAAAGTGAGATCACCAATGAAGACCTGGAATGCTTTGATCGTTTGTATCGTTGCCCTCGGCGCGTCCCTGCCGGCAGCACTCGCGCAGGAAGCGAAACCTGGCGGAGAACAACCGCAGACGCAAGCCCCGGCGCAAAATCCGACGCCGAATCCCGATCCGAATCTGCGTCCTTCATGTCCTGGAAGTTTCCCCACAGACCTGACAGTAACCGACTGCCGGTTCAAGATCGGAAAGAGATTTGAAAACTTTGTCAACGGCTCACTCACCGACCAGTCGATTGCCAGCGCTGCTTTCTTCGGCCTCGTGGCGCAAGGCCTGCAGACGCCCGGTGAGCTGAAGCGCACATGGGATGGCTACGGCCGGCGGGTCGGCGTCCGCTACAACCAGGCAGTAGCCAAAGGATCGGCACAGTTTCTGGTGGGTCGGATCCTGCATGACGATCCCCGGCATATCCGGTACTATGACGAACCCGGATACATAAAGCAGCAAGCTAATTCGGTCAAATTCGACCGTCATGCCCCTTGGCACCGTACCTGGCATGCCGTCTTTGACTCAATTACGGTCCGGCAATCCAGCGAAAATGGCCACGGTCGCCGGTTGCCGGCATTCTCCCGTTTCGCCGCAGACTATGGCGGCGCCTACGGCGGCTACGCGTGGTATCGCGGGCCGGAGAACACATTTAAAAAGGCGACCTTGCGGGCGACCGGGTCCCTGGGCACCGAGTTGCTGTCCAGTTTTTATACCGAATTCAAACCGGAAGTAGGAAGGGCGATGGGCGCCGTGTTCAAGCGCGGCCGCACCAAGAAGAAATAGTCGAAGAAAGCGAAGGTTTCTTATGAAAAAGTCACTGCTGATGCTGCCCGCGTTGTTATTGCTATCGGGCTGTCTGGTTCCCAACAAGCAGTACCGGAAAACACCGGCTTCCATTGTCCCTATCAAGGTCTTGGTGTCCGATCTTCCGAAACAAAAAGGCTGCGAAGATGGTCCACGCTACGCTCCCCAAATGGCATTTCTTGAGTTCGACGAATTTGGTGAGATGTGGGAGCCGGCGCAATTGAAGGCGGCGACCGATCTCATCGAAGCGGCAGCGCCCCCACCGCTAGTGGTTACGTTTTTCCACGGCTGGAAGAACAACGCCGATCCCAAGCGGGACCAGCGGCGCGATGGCAACGCCTTCGGATTCAGCCGGGCGCTGAACGACCTGGCCTGTCACTACAAGAACACGCCGGTGATCGGCGTATACGTCTCCTGGCGAGGAGAACTGGTGAGCAAGTATTGGCCACTCCGGCGCCAGTTCAGCTATTTCAATCGTGAAGAGGCTGCCATTCGCATTCCCGGTGCGCGCATGACCAATGCCTTGGCCAGCATTGTAAAGGCCGCTCACGAGGCAAATGGTTACGCAGTCCTCGTGGGGCACTCATTCGGGGGATTGGTGATGGAGCGGGCCCTTACCCAGGCAACCATCAGTCTACTCCAGGAGATTCCGTCAGGTGACTGTCCAGAAGAGAAACCTTCAGAAAAGAATGATTCACCAGCAAAACGAAGATTGATCGTTCCTGACCTTGCCGTATTCGTAAACTCTGCGGCTGCCGCCACCGAAGCCAAGCAGTTGCTCGACGTCCTCAAGGACTACAAGTCCTGTAACTCGCGCGGCATCGAGCCGCGCCCTCCTGACACTGCGCTATTTATCTCTATCGCTTCGGTGAGTGATTCGGCTGTTAAACTGGCTTTGCCCATCGGTCACTTCATTCCATCGATGCGCTATAAATCCAAAGGAAGCTTCCGTAGCGAAGATCCGCTGGCCCATTGCTCCCCGCCTTCACCGGACCCGAATTGCCCGAAGACTCCCTCGCAGTCCTCTTTCTACTCAAGTTCCGCTGCGCACATGAGCATCTTGCAGAGCCACGAGGTCGTTTCCGCCGACTCCAAACTGTGTAAAGAGGCTGAAGAAGAACATACGGAAGCCGCACATGGCGATAGGAACGAGAGTCCAGGTACTTGGCGTTATTTTAGCCTACCCGACACAACAGAGTGTTTTGAGATTAAAGAAAAGAAAGAAGAGAAAGAAAAGAAAGGTGTCTGGAACGACACGCCGTACTGGATCATGGAGGTGCCATCAGAGATTATCCCCGACCACAGCACAATCTTCACCGAAAGGTTCATTGCTATGCTAAAGAGGTTGGTTCCCACGCAGAAAACAATGAATGACGGACCGCCCAAAAAGATACTGAGTCACCCCGTGCCCAAGTAGTGCGGGCGAACTGCAGTTTCATCTAAAAACTCGCGGCCCAAACACCTGCTTTAGCTAATTGCCAACTGCTAATTGCCAATTGCTATATCATAAATGCCGTTCTGTGGAGGCTGAAACATGTGGCGTGGCATCTTGCGGTACGGCGGCGAAATCGCCCTCTTGGTGGTATTGCTTTATTTCCTTGAGTGGATGAACGCGATGCCGGACCGCCGCTTTACCCCTCTCATCATCGGATCATCAGGCTGCCATATCACTTCCTCAATCGTGTTCTTTGGCAGAGGACCATAAGGTCCATTACCTTTGTCATGAACAATCCCCGACAAACTCCGCAAACCATCCCGGCCCTGCCGACGACCCACGGATGAAACGAGCGGATCTGGTCCGCGCCTCCGGGTATGCCGGCGATTCAGTGGTTTTCCTTGGCCTTGTGCGGCAGATCGCCCACCTTATCCAGCACGTCGGCGATCTTGGTGTCGTCCTTCTTCGGATTGCTCTCGTACCACTGATCCACCTTCTCGACCGCGTGGGCTATTGCTCCCATTGCCTGGGCAGACCCGGTTTTGCAGAACAGGTAACCCAAAACAAAGGCTTCCCTCTGCTCCGTTGACACCTCGACCCAATACATGCCGTCGAAGTATCCATGCTTCTCGCCATAGTGTTCTCCTCCCGGCTGTGACGGGGGAGCGGTCTTCGGCAGCGCCAGCAAGGCAGCATCCAGAGTAATGCTGGCCGGATGCTGTCCATAGTAGCGGCTCACTTTCAGGATGAAGTCCGGCCTGGAGAGATTCGGCAGATTCTGATGCTTTTCCCAGTGTAGACAATCCACCAGGCCTGAAATCATGCCATCTTGCGCATCATTATCGGCCTGCTTCCACCAGTTTCCGTCGGACCGGATTTCGGCCTGCGGCTTCGCAGTTCCCGCCGCCTCCGCTGGCTTCTGCGCTTGCGCCGCGGGCACGACGGCCAGCAGCAGCCACATCACAAGAACTCTCAAGATTCCTCCTCGAGGATGACTTCTCTCCAAAAAGCATTTTGGCGTTTCGGCAGTATAGCCGAAGTGACAGCGAGTGACCGAATGCGTTGTCCTTAAACCATGGATGTTGTTCCCCACCGCCATCGTGATCTCTGATTCACGCTTTTCCTTGGCTGCGATATGATAGATGGCGTTTTGTGGAGGCCCCAACATGTGGCGTGGCATCTTGCGGTACTGCGGCGAAATGGCCATCGTCGTAGTGGTATTGATAGTTCTGGAGCGGATGAACGCCAACGACCGCTTCTTTCCGCTCGTCATCTTGGCTTACGTATTTGTAGCTGACCTGGGTCGCAAACTCGACAAGATGGACAAAAAGCTTGAAACCCTGGCGAAAAAACTGAACGTCAGCCTCGAGGAAGCCCCACAGAAAGAAGAAAAGAAGATCATCCTCACCGAATAGGCCCGCTCCGCCGAAGCGGAAGAGCGTCCGGGCCGCTGGCCCTTCGCTGTCCGGCCGGCGGCCGGCGGCTCAACTGCGCCCGGTCGGCGGCGGCTGAAGCGTCCTGCAGGAATGCCGACAATTCCTTCGCCGTAAGTTCTCCGGCGAGCACCGTCAGTGCCTGCACGCCAACCAGGGCGATCTGTTTCGGGTCCGATTTCTGCATGAATGCTTTCAGAATGGCGTCACGATCGTTGTCCATGGGCATCTATTTTTTTCCTTTCCATTTGTCCAGCAGATGATCGAAATATGCTTTGGCGGCTCCTGTAGCAATTATGCCTCCCGCCCATTTCGCGGCCTTCGTGGCGGCAACTCTCTGCAACAGACCCGGCCCGTAGCGCACCGCGTCCCGCATGATCTCCCTGCCTGCAGCGTCGTAAAGCCCGGTTCCGACCGTGTCGGCAACTCCGACTGGGCCAATCAACTCGCCGGCTCCCACCAGCGCCCCGGTGCCGGCCGCGCCGATCAACGGCGCCGCAGCCAGTGTTCCCGCGATTCTCTTGGCCGTGAATGTCTTCTTCTCCGCCGCAAGCGCTTGATTCATCACATCCGGCGGCAGGTTCTTTGCGATCCTCGCGGCCCGGGCCATGGTCTCCACCATGTTCTCGCCCGGCAGGGGCTCGACCTTGAAATAGCCGTTGTCGTTCAGCAGCACATGCCCTGCGGCCCGGAACTGATTGACCTCTTCAGGCAGCGCGTAGGTAATCTGGCCGTCGGGCGTAATCATCCTCACGCCATTGTCGGGTGTCACCATCTTTCCGTTGCTTCTCGCGTCATTGACGGAAGCTCTCGGTACAGTGGTGATGTTCCCCTGGCGGTCGATCATACGGATGTCGGAGCTATTGGCGGGCGCCGACGGGCGGTCTGATCGGCCCTGTTGAGGTGGAGAGGACTGAGCTGGCGCGGCATCCCGAGCCGGTGGCGCGGCCTGGGCCAGCATCGCGGCTTCCGGCGTTTTGGCCGGCGCAGCCATCATCTGCTGTTGCCGTTGCGCATCCACCATCCGCCACGAGCTCGAAGGCGGATCGCCGGAATCCTGTGCCTGTGCCATGTCGGGCGGCGGCGCGGCGTCTGCCGGCCCGGGAATTTCGAGAATGCGCGCCCCGATCGAGGGCTCGCCACCTTCCTCCTGCGCCGGGTCGTAATCGTTCAATGTTGTTTCATCCGGATACATCGTGCTTACATCTTCACCAATCATGTGCCCTCGTCCTTCCTCACATCAGCGTCTATCTGCGCAAATCAGCGGCAAATATCTTTCTTCCCTTTGCGCCCTTAGCGTCCGTTGCGGTGAACGCTTTCACTCGCAGTCCTTTACAAACTCCGCAAACCATCCCGGCCCCGCCGAAGACACCACGACGATCTTCTGGCATACAGGCACGGCGTGGTCATAGGCTTTGCCGGCTTCCGGCATGAAGGCGGCCTCATCCTGAAACAGTCCCCACGGATGAAACGACCGTATCTGGTCCGCGCCTCCGGGAATGCCTACGATGCGGCTGCCGTTGGCGAACTCCAGTATGCTGTCCGCCTGTTCGCTCAGCTTGCGCGCCAGCGGATACGCCGCCATGATCTCCGGCCTCTGCCGCTCATAGAGTGTTTTCGCGTAGGCCACCAGCTCGAAGGCCTTCGATTCCTTCTGCGACTGAAACAGGACTTCAATGCCGTCAGTGGTCATGGCCGCATGTGTGAACAGGCCCACGCACAGCCACGAGAGCATCAGGTCGCGCGACTTTTCTACGAGCAGCACGGGCTCGCGCTGAAAAGCCTCCACCACCGGACGGAAATACGGCTTGTTAGGAAAAGGACGATACGGAGAACTCGCGCCCGCCTCGCGCCAGTGCGAATCCTTCGTCTGCGTATGCTGTTGCAGCCACATCAGCGGATCGCGCACCATGTCCGCCACCCGTTCGCGTTGCCCGCGTTCCGCCTTACTGAGTTGGACCCGTTTGCGCGCCACCAGCCGGAATTCCAGCGGCGCCGGATTCCGCGGACTCCACTGGCTGCTCCGGCCAGTATCCATGGACTGCAAAAAACTCCTGCTCTTCACTGCTTCTGCCCTCAAACTCCCTGGCCAGGCTGGCCACGCGTGTAAGCTTCATGCCCAGGACATCGGCCAGGGCCGAAGCGGCGCGCACCTGTCCGCTGATGTTGTCTTTGGTTTCCGAAGCCGGCAGGGCCGCCAGTTGCCACAGCCGCTCCAGCACTTCTTCCCGGGTGACGGACGCCTTGCGCCCCGCCACCTTGCCCGGGGGTTTCCCGGACGTCGCAGCTTTCGATTTGTTTTTGGTATCGATCAGAGTTTTGCGTGGCATAAGAGAGATAATTGGGGAATTAGTTCGTAATTGGCAGTTGGTGTTTGGTAATTGGTGGTTGGTAATTGGTGGCCGCTAGTTTTGGTAACCATGAAGAACAAATACAGCATAGAGACGTAACTTGTTACGCCTAAAAGACGAATGAATAAACACTGCATGAGGACTCACCCATCGCAAAACAGCAGGCGCAGATAACCACTGAAGGCCCGCACGGCGAGTTGTCATACCGGCTCTTGGTTTTAATTCGCGTTCATTCGCGTTCATTCGCGGCCAATCGCTCTTGTTTCCTGTTCTTAATTCGTGTTCATTCATGTTAATTCGTGGCTAAATGCCCTTGCTAGCCCCCATCCTCTCCACCACCGCCCGGAACGGACTGTCCTTCCTCACCAACGGCAGAATCGCGCTGTAGGGGACAATCACAGCACCGCCGCACTCGCGCACATTTCCACTCAGAAGCGCCATTCCCGTACGCGTAAAATACACATCGATGGCGGGGTTCGACCGCATCAGGTTTTCATCACACGCATCCGGCTCTTGCTTATTAAATTTCAGATACAGACCGCCCAGCGCCCGCTGCAACCGGTCAGAGGTAGAAGGCGGATCCGGATCTTTTTCCTCGGGCGCTTCTATCTCTTCAGGTGGAAGAAAGAATTTCTCGAAGTCAAACCGTTCCCCGGTGCGCATGTTGTAGACCCGCGCATCGACCTCCCCATTCGGATGCAACGCGCCCGCGGAATAACTCGATATTACAGAGAGCAAACTCAAAAAATCCCGTGAGAGAAGCTCCACCGATTCGCCCCCGCTCGTATCGCCGCCGCCGAAATCCTCTCCCTGTGCGCCCAGAGCGCACCTCAAGCGGTAGTAGAGGAAGTGTGAGTCCAGAAGCTGGTTGATCTTCTCCATCGCCGCCCCGTCAGGAAAGCGGGTAAGCCGCGGAACTTTCACGTCGAAACGAGGATCGGACCGCACCACATATTCGATCTGGTCGTTCACGCGCACGGCCGGGCCGCTCTTAACAGGAAAATCCAGCAGCAGATCGTAGTAAGCCTGGTCGGGCTGCGCCTCAAGGCTATCGGGCCACACCAGCGCGGGATCGAACGCACGCGAAACGCGAGTCAGCGCGATCTTCAGCTCGCCGCTCCCGGTCGATTGGCTCGCGTCACACTTGCAGAAAAACCCTGAAGCCCCGCCCGGGCTGAAGCTGATCTTCCACTCCGCCCCGCTGACCTTGCGTTGCCGATACTCCTTCAACCACACCCTGCCGTCGCTCAACCTTTGGCCTTCCAGCAGGATGCCAACCCCGTGCCGGCGGTAGAAGTAACGGCCTTCGATGGGCAGCTTCTCGATATATTCCGCCCGCTGCTCTTGATCGCGGTTCGGCCCGGCCGCGCCGATCTCCAGCACGATCCGCTGATCGCCCAGAGTTCCGGTATAGATACCCTGGAAGGCCGGCGCAGCCGCGACGGGGTTCTCCGTCTGAGCCAGCCCCGGCGCAAAGGCCAACAGCAGAATGATGGTGAACTGCTGAAATGTCCGTAATGCTTCCTTGATCTTCATAGCTGCAAGAATACTAAGCTCTTTCTTCAATTTTCCGCACGGTGATCCGTCACCGAGGATTTACCTGTAAGAACGGTGTAGCGCCGTTCTCTTGCATCCGCTGGAGAATTTTCTTTAGGCCGCTTTGCGCTGCATCGTATTCGAGGTCACGGAAGGCAGTCAAGAGACGGCCAGCTCGAGACCATGACCAACAGGTGACGACAGGTTTTCTAGTAATTGGCGAGGTCGCTGCAACAACTCCTGCCCTGGCGTGGATTGTGGATTATAACCGACAGGTTTTTCATTCTGGTCGCGTCGCTTGAATTTCTGAATTTCGGTGGCCATTGTCTGCGATTCGCGATCAATAGGCATCTGGGTTACAATCAAATCATGCGGCCGTAGCTCAGTTGGATAGAGCGTGTTTCTAGCGAAAATCAAGGTCGTGGGTTCGAGTCCCACCGGCCGCGAACTTTTTTGCAACTTTCTTGTTTCAAATTAGCGGATAGCAGTTTAGAATAAGAACTGCTAGAAACGCGCCTCAGACCAACTGAGGATTGTGGGACAAAACTCACGAGACCCGAATGGGTCTTGCGTCACGGCCCGGACGTCCTTGCGTTCGGGCCATAATTATTTGGGCTCAACGATCACAGGGGCTGGACCTGGTGGTAGAGCATCGGCGGTCGATCCGTCCAACTTCTTTGTGTCCAGCTCCATCTTTAGCTGAGAAGCGCTTTCGCCACGGCCAATTGAATAAATTGCCGGCTTGCAAAGAATCTCACGAATGACAAGATCGCAAAGAATCCTTGTCGTAGGGGCTGATTGTGCAAGGATGGCTGTATCCGAAGTTAATGCGATCACATGCTCACCTTCTGCAACTTCACCCGAATCACAAGCTATTGCGACAGCTTGAACGCAGAGACTCATGCTCCCGCCAAACATACAGAGCGCATCACCCACCAAGCTTAAATCTTGCCCCAAAACCCCATGGTGCTTCCAAGTGGCCTGAACGGAATCGAATGGCAAGTGTGCCCGCAAAACAGGAATATTCTGCGATTGAAAAAGAGCTCGATCCGAGTCGCTAATTCCCGCCGCAAAAATCCTATTGTCTTTGTCTTTAAATTTCTTTCCTGCTGGAAATGTTACTGCAATGATTTTGATCTCTCTGAATTTCTCCAGTGGTAGGAACTCCTCTACGCTCTTACGAACACCGAGCCCTTCAGAGGTAAAAATAACGAGTTTCTTGATCTTGTAGTGAACAGCAGATCGAAATGCAACTTCCAAACATTCAGAGAGGTTCGTCTTTCCTTCTTGTAGGAAGTAGACAGTTTCAGCAGTAAAATGATTGGCCATGGAGTTAAGTGATTCTAAAACCAAATAAGTCTTCGATCGACCGCGCGCTCTGGCGGTGATCGAAAATTCGTGCCACGAAATCAAATACACCAATGCTCACCAGATCGAGGCCTTCTATTGTCTCCTGGCTCAAATGCGGCTGATCGGAACGCAGGTGCAAATGTACCGGTTCAGGGAACGTGTCAATCCTGATAATGACTGGGTCCCCACGATCATACTCAATGGCACCAGTCTCACCACGCTTAACAATCGGACCGTAGTGCATCGCAAACTGAATCCGGCGACCAGCGCGTGCGTGTGGTGCCGAGTAATGCTCATGAATCCGGATATAAGCGCTGTCGTCAAATAACAAAACCCAGTTTAGAGTCCAGTTTCTAGGGGTCCTAAAAAAGACTGGCTCTTGCGGTGAGCAGTCGCCCGGGATCGCAAGAGCCGCTTTTTTGACGAAGAACCAGTCCTTAAAAGCTTCGTATGTCACCGGGGCTTAAGCGGCCAGTTCCACTTGCTCCGCTCCGGTCTTCTCCAAACAACTAGCGCCACCGCTAATCCGATCGAGATAGTTCCGATCGGCGTCTTCCTCCAGTAGACCTTGCCTGTGGTCGATCAGTGCCCGCCAGTCAAAAACTTCGTCAGGGCTAACTTGGAGCTGACACGTCGGACTCCGTAGGAATTGATCGGTTGAGAATCCATATTTGTCCTCAAGCCGCCCGAGCATCGCATTGACATCCCCGAGAGTGAGCAAAATCTCCATAACCCCTCCTTTCATTTCATCGTACAAGTCCCGCGCACACCATTGAGCGCAGCAGAATCCTTCTTATCGTTTTATCGACAAATACTAACAAAATCCGCATAAATTATTGTGGCAAAGCCCCTTTTCTGTCAACAGCTTACCCTAACGGTTCGACGCTCAATGGGTCTTGGTCCTGCGGGTCCCGGGCAATTTAGATGCCAGATACTGCGGGCAGGCCGCCAACACTTCTGGGGAAAACTGCAACATCGCCAATATAATCATTTGAATCTTCATTATACTGCGAAAGTGCCTACGGGGGCCCAAAATCTGCCACCTCTTCCGGACGGCGATCTCGCGGACTATCTGAAAGAACGAGGCAACACGGTTCTCTTGCATACGCAGGGGATTATTTCTCAGGCTACATTGCCATCAGCGCGGCGGGGCTGATCTCGGTTGAGGCGCGGGTTGCTACCCGCCCCGGACCAGCGGCTGCGGTTGCTGCGCCGGTGACTGCCCCGTAGCACCCTTTTGCGCCGCCTGTTGTGCTGCTTTCGCCTTCCTGCGCTGTTCCTCTTTCAACGCTCTGGCCTTCGATGCCTGCTCGGTGCTGTTGATCACCTGCCCAACGTAGTTCGCCTGTGCCTTTTCGAGCGCCGCTCTTTGCTGCGGCGTCAGGCTCGCAAGCTGCGCATCTTCCCGGACGCCCAGTTGTTTCTGCAGGCTTCCGAGAAACGCTGCCTGCCCGGCCGCGTCGCCTCTGGTCCATATCTGCGTGAGGTCGCCAATCGTCATCCCCTGGTTCTGCGCCGACTGCTTTCTGACCTCCGCATCCCGCCCTGAAAACACATACGCAGGCAGATAGCGTTCCAAACCATTCGGAATGGCAGCCGCCCCATTGACGGGCCTGCGCGCCCCGAGCAGACTGTCGTCTTTCAAGGTCTGCCGGAGCGCGGGGTCTTTGTTGTCGACATCCGCCAGATACTTCTTATATGTATCGAAGGTCTTCTCCGCCTGCTGTGGATCGGCGTTCGCTTTCTCCAGTTGCTCCTGGATCGCTCCCTGTTTCTCCTTGATGTACTGCACCAGCAGCTTCACTGCAATGTCCGGGTCATTGGCCAGCTCAGGATGATCCACCAACTCCGGATGCCCGATCGCTTTCCCATATGTGATGTAGTTTCCACGGCCGGTCAACTGAATGAATCCCCGCCCCCGGTACCGCGCCCCATCGCCCGCCTGTTTGTTGCCGAGGCCGTCGCCCAGCTTTGTGCCCGGTTCGTATTTGTCGAACGGCGCATTGATCGAGTTACTCGCCCCGGCGCCTTCCGTCAGCGGCTTGAACGAGCCGGTCTCCGCGCCGATGGTCGCCAGCGCGTATCGAATCATGTCCGGATCGGCGATGCCCTTACTTTCCATTTCGTCGAGAATCCGCGGCACATATTTGCCAATACGGTCTTGCCCTGCAGGATCGCCCGCATCGCGCCCAGTTCCCCCGGGGACCATCATGCGCGTCATTGAATGAACCTCCGGCTCCACCCGTGGCGGACGGGATACATTCGGCGCGGGCCCAGGCTTCCGCGAAGCATACTCCGTCATCTTCCGGAATTGCTCCCCCGGCAACACCGGCAACGAACCTTTCAACTGGAAACCATCGGCCTGCGTTGCACCAGGCTGCGCCGTTCCACCAGGTTGAACCGTTGCCGCTGGTTGTACTGATGCCGCCGGCCGTGCCGCTGTTCCCTGCTGTGCCGCTACCGGCTGAGGAAGTCCGGCCGCCTGCCCCGCAGGCTGAGACGTCCGATCCATCTCTGGCTTCGGCGTCAATGCGGCGCTTTGCTGAACAATGCGATTGCCAGTTCCTAAAGGGTCGCCATTCTGCGGCCCCATCCCGGTATCATTCCCTCCGGATGCGCCCGGCACAAACCCGCCACTCAACGCACGATTGAATAACGGATAGTCATATCGCTGCCCGGTCATCCCCGGCGTCGAGAACATCCCCTGGTCTTCCATCGCGTGGTCTTCCATCCCCGGCGTCACATCTAGATCTTCCATTCCCAGCATTCCTCCTATTCCCATTTCTCATTCCCAATTCGTGTTCATTCGTGTCAATTCGTGGCCAAATCCAATTCGCGTTCATTCGCGTTAATTCGCGGCTAACTGCCTTTAATTCCATTCCTCAACCGGAACCGCGCCAGCGCCCTTTCATTGATCGCCTGTGCCTGGTCGAAGTAATGCCGGCTAAGCGCCGTCTTGCCTGCATCGCGAGCATTGCGTCCCATCTTGTAGAAGTGGTGGGATTGCTCTGTCATCTGCTGCACCTCGCGCGGAACAATCTGCACCTCGGCCGTCGCTCCATTCAAGAGCATCACCTGCACATTCGCCGACGGATACCCCGCCTTCTCCTTCCGTCCCTTGAGAAAGCTATCTTCGATCTCTACAACCTTGAAACATTTCTTCAGTCCGGCGATCACCTGGTCTTTGGCCTCCACTGAGCCGGCCGAGATCTGCGAAGCGAGGTAGTCGGAAATCGTCTCCGGTGGCTTGTCTTCGCCACGGACTTTCTCCCGCAACCGCTCCGGATTCTTCTGCGGCCGCAGCCGTACAAACTTCGCTCCCGGTACGCCCGCCGCCACCCGTGACAGCCGTGTCTCCAGCTCCGGCGCCGCCTGCGCCGCCCGCCGCTCATTCTCGCGGATCGAATCCGAGGGCTGCATGATCGGTCTGCCCGACTCCCGGTCCTTCTTGCCCACCTTCTCGAGGTCTTTCCTCATCACCGGCTTCGGCGGACCCTCAAGGCTCCGCTCCGCCCGCGCCGTCACCCGGTCGGAAACCATCGGCCTTTGTCCCGCCACCGGCCGCGCCCGCTCCATGGTCCTCCGGATTTCTGGCTTGCGCTCTTCCTCCGCCGTTTCGTGTTCATCTCCACGGTCGCTAAAATCTCCCGCTTTCAAATGGCCGTCATGGTCGCCATCGTGCGAGTGGCCGTGAAGATCATCACCACGCCCACCCTGACCATCGGCATACTCTTCCATCTCGTCGTGCTCGTCATCTGGAGGGACATATTCCACCTCTCCGTCTCCGTGCCCGCCGGTGGCGCAATCTTCCTCCGGCTCGCAGGCAAACTCCTCCTGCTCATCAAATCCCTCTTCCGGATCAATGTCCTGCAAGGCCCGCCGCGACCGGCTGGGCAGCGCCATATCCAGACCATCGTCAGCGGGCGCGATTTCCGTCAGCTTCACTGTGCGCACCGTCTTGCCATCGCCCATCGAAACCCGAGCGCATTGCATGGTGGCAGAAACAAACTGCACCTTGCCCTGCTGCCCGTTCCTGAGCGTTACAGCCTGCCCGACACGTACCCCGGAATCGCCAGACTTCCGCGCCTCTACGCCGCCCTTGCGGCGCTGCAATGATTGAGTTTTCACAGTAGTTTCCTTTGATGTGGAGTGAAGAGAACTTGAAGAGAGATCGTGAAGAGTAACTTGGGTCTCAGAGAAGCAATTCGTGTTGATTCGCGTTAATTCGCGGCTAATAGCCTTTGTTCTTCCTTTGCGCCCTTAGCGCCCTTTGCGGTGAAATGCCTTTCAAACCAAACAGAAATCCCCAGCCACCCGCTCAACCGCAGCCTCCCCCAACCCCGCCAGTCGAGCGCACCGCGGCCAACTCTCCAGTGCCTCCCGAACATCCTTGAGCAGGTCCTTCGGACGCCGCACTCCGAATCGATCCGCATCCTCCAGCAGGTCGTCACGCGTAATGTCCCGGAACTTTCCATTCACGCTCATCAGGTGCTGATAGGTCCATTCGCCTTTAGGGTTGTAGGCGTGTGTGACGTCGTAGGCGGGCGCCAGCTCCCAACTTCCGCCCTGCTTCAGGCGAAAAGAGAAATTCTTCGTATGGTCATCGCAGTTGCGCGCCATCGCGTTGAAGGCCATGCGCCGGAAGATCTGGTCCAATGCGGCATCGCCCAGCTTGAGCCGCGCGGCCGCCATGAAGAGCTGGCCGTAGCTGTTCGTGCCCCGTTGCCTGAAATCCATGTGGTCCATGGCGCACAATGTCTGCATATGGTGCTTGACGGTCTGGCCGTTGACCATTGCGCGATCGAAGCGCCGGGTCATGAAGTGGGCCCGGCCATTCTCTTCAAGCAGCCGGCAATCGCTCATCTCAATGCCGGCCTGCAGCGCCATCCGGTAGTAGGCGTATTCGATGCGCCCGTAGTCTGCCCCCGTACCCAGTTCATCGTCTCTGCCGATGCCGTCGAATTTCACCAGCCAGTGTTCGAAGCCCGGGGCGGCATCGAACTGCCCGCTGCGTAACTCATCCGTCTTCGGATTCCATGCCACCACCGCCTTGGCCCGCGCGCCGCCCGCCGAAGTCCCCACCCGGATAATGCTGGCCAGCGCGGCCTGCGCATGTGCATCGGTCGAAAGGTCGCCACCCGCCAGCCGCCGCGCGCCTTCTACCAGAGATTTCATCTCCAGGGGATCTGCGCTCTCACTGCGGGAGCCCTGGGCCGGACGGAACTCCAGTGCTCCGGTTCCTCGTCTTCCCATATACGACAACCGGTCCAATTCCGTAACTTCGCTTTTCGCGATGCCCCGTTGCGCCATCCAGGCATTGATCAGGTTGTTGCCAAATTCATCGGGCAGCGCATCCGCGAGCATACCCGGCAACCTGTGGAAGGTCGCTTCAGCCAGATTGAGAAAGACGAAACTTTCGCCGGAACCACCCAGCGGCATCGTCAGTGGGGCCAGTTCAATTCCGGTGCGCCGCCACGCCGGCGCGTACGCGAAGACGTAACCACCCAGCCGCGGATCAGGCGCCACAGCACCGACCCGCTGTTCCCAGATTCGCACCTCCAGCACCGGAACGTGTTTCATACATCGTCCCTTCGCGGCTTGTGCGGACGTCGAACACGCTGCTGCGGCTTGGTGCTGTGCAACAACGCCAGCGGATCCACCGTCGCCTCCGGCGCCAGCATCTCGATCCCCTGCAGATAATCCAGCGCCTTGAGGATTCTGAGCAGGGTCTCAACCGTCGATCCCCGCCCGGCTTCCAGGTTACGTAACGCTTTCTCGGAGACCCCGGCCTTATCGGCAGTGGACTGCTGATCCATGTTGCGCGTAAGCCGCAACCGGCGTATGCGCTGCCCCAGGTCAATCTGAGAATCCTTGAGAGCGCTAAATGTGGATCTGGCCATAACGGTATATTATTACCGTTTAATAACTAAATCAACGTTAATAGTTATTTTTATACCAGTTAAATAATATTCGTATTCAAATTCGCGTGTATTCGCGCTAATTCGCGGCTAATAGCCTTTTGCTCTTTATCTTGATCTTGCACAAAAATCCCAGCATCTTGCGCAAATCCCAGCCCAATCCGCGTTCATCCGCGCAGATCCGCGGTAGGCTTCTTTCTTTCCATCACTGTTGATCAGTCAGATAATGCATCCGGCCATCTTTCCTCACCAGCGGTTCCAGCTCGCGATAAGGAATAATTCTGGCTTCCCCGCAGCCGCGTATCGCGTGGGCAAGTTCATATTCCACTGACAGGCCTTCCTTCTCAAAATAAAGATGCGGATTCCCCGCACCGTTCAGGATCTCATCTTCCTTGTCCTCGCATCCTTCCGGCGGCTTGCCATAGTGTTTCAGATAGAGTGCCGCCAGCCGGTTGTTCAGCCTCTCGCCGGGCGCCTCGGCAGCATCTTCTGGATCTTCAACCTTTACCTTAGGAAGTTCTTCGGACTTTATGAAGAACTTCTCAAAATCGAACTCCCCACCCGTATGCAGATCGTAAATCCGCGTGCTAACGGAAGCATCGGGATACGCAGTATCCGGCACGCTATAGAAATCTACGATTCTTAGGCTGAGCACATCGCGCGAGACCAGGCCCACCTTGATCTCTTCATTCCACTCGCCTTCCTCCGGGGCATCTCCCTGGAATTGGACCGCGCTGTGCAGACGGCTCTCTTTGAGCTTCGCATCCAGATCGGCGTTCACCTTCTCCATGATCTTCTTGTCGGGAAACCGCGTAAGCCGGGGCATCGACGCCTTGAAGCGCGTGTCCGTCTGCATCACCCATGCCACTTCATTGCTGACTTGCACTTCAGGGTCAAGTTTCAGCGGGAAGTCCAGCAGCAGGTCCTTATAAGTCAGGCCCTTCGCCGCCCGCGCCATAGTGATGCTCAACGGAGCCTTCGCGCCCGGCGCCGCCGGCGCGCGCACATCGCACTTGCAGAAGTAACCGCTGGCATCATTGCCGCTGGTCGCCAGCAGCCACTCCGCCCCGTTCGCCTTCCCGCCCGGCATCTCCCGCGCGCGGAATTCCCCGCTCGGCAACCGCGTGCCCTTGAGCGGGATCGCCTTGCCGATTCGGCTGTAAAAATAGCGCCCCGCAAAAGCCGCACCACCCTGTCGGATCTCCAGGACAACCTGCTGCGGGCCAAGCGTACCGATGTAAAGCCCGCTCGCCTCTTTTCCGTCCGGCGGATTCCCCTGCTTCCGCGCGCCCCCACCCAACTGCCACGCCGCCCCAGGCAGAGCGCATCCGAAAACTAAAACGATGACGGCTAAAACCGTTGTAGACCGAATAAACCTCATGGCCCTAGATCATACCGCAGACTCATAAGCTCCGTCAGTAACCAGGACGCTAACGCCTTCCAACGATGGGTGCCCCACTCAACGATGGGTGCCCCACCCTTCGCGCTTTTTGCGAAGGGTGGGACGCGATGCTCCCCGATTTGAATGTGCAATAATCACGCGGTCACGGAACGAGCAATTCCTACCGTTTCGCCGTAGCCGCACCCCGCGCCGCCTTCGCCTGGCCGGGCTTTGCGCCGTCGGCCGCAGCCCCTTTCGCCTTCCTCGCCGCCGCGGCTGCGGCTTTCTCTGCCTGCCGCTTCCTCCATGCTTCCTGCTGCACCTTGGCTTCAGCTCTTATCCTTGGCATATCGTTCTTTACCATCTGACCTACATGCGCGGCCTGGTCCGCTTCCAGTTGTTGCCTCTGTTGCGGGGTCAGTTCCGAGAGCTTCGTAGCCGGATCGATCTTCAGCCGCTGTTGCAACCCTTGCTGATAGGCCGCGGAATCCTTCGCCGGATCATTCTGCGTCCATGTTCTCGCCACCTCACCCACGGTCAGATTGGGATTCGACGCCACGGCGTTCGCAACCGCGCTCTGCCGCTGCGCCATCTGCATCCCGGGAAGAAAGTTCTCCAGTCCGTTGGGCAGAAAATCGCTCTTCAACTTCCGGCCGTTGACCACGGCCCGCGCCGCCACCAGATCGCCCTTGTTCAGAGCGTTCTTCAACTCACCCTCATGCCACTTAAGATATTGCGCGAAGATGATCGCCGCGTTCTCCGGCTTTTCCGCCAGCTCCGGATGTTCCAGCAACGGCAGCCCGGTGTCCTTTTGCATCCTCTCGTAATTGCCCCGGCCTGTCAGTTGTATATA
Source organism: Saccharimonadales bacterium (SeqCode) (assembly GCA_035568495.1). Taxonomy (GTDB): domain Bacteria; phylum Acidobacteriota; class Terriglobia; order Terriglobales; family Acidobacteriaceae; genus Angelobacter. Next base: position 99,983 of record DATMNZ010000149.1, read on the forward strand.
GCCGCGCCCGCGGTAGGTGGCGCCATCCGGAGGCCCCAGATTGCCCGCCGAGTGATCGTACTTGTCGAACGGCTTGCCTCCCTTGGTAGTGTTCGATGGGTTCGCTCCCTCCCGCAACGGGCGGAAACTCGATGTCTCCGCCCGGATCGTCGCCAGAGCATAAGCCATCATCGCCGGGTCCGTCAGCCCGTTCTTCTGCATCGCCGTCGCGACTGCGGGAAGGTTTTGCTGGATGCGGTTTTGTGGATTCAGTACCGGCTTCCCCTTCGATGTCTTTCCATCGATCGCACCCGGAAGTGTTCTTCTAGCGACCTCCTCCAACGCACTGTTAGCCAACGGCTGCCCCACCTTGTCCGCTCCCGGTACGCCCGTCTTAGGTTCTATGGACTCCGGTTTTCCGTTGACCGGGCTCGTACTCTTCACGGGTGAACCGCCCGCCGGTGTCTGCTCTACCCCCGGTTGCACAGGCCTGGCCGCAGGTAGGGACTGACCTTGATTGCCATGGACTGCATCCGGCTGACTGCCCGGCTTGACCGGTTTAAGCGCCGCACTGCCGGGCGCCACCGGTGACAACGGATTGGCCACCGGAACTCCATTCGCCGGCGCCGGCATCGCCGTTGCAGGCGATGCTTTGCCCGCCGGCTGCCCCGATGCGTTGCTGTTGCCTGTATCCCTCACTTCGCCCACAGCCTTCTCCCCCGCCGGCGACGGCGCAACGAACTGGTTCGGCGCTGTCATCAATCCGCTCAATCCCGCGAGTGGCTTCTGCATGTCCACCACCCGAAGCTGAGGCGCGGCCACATCCGGCTCTCTTTCCGGTCGAGGAATGCGCGAGACCCCGCTCTGCTGCGCAGTCATATCGACAATGCGCTCGCCGATCGTCGGCCTGTTCCCATCCGGTCCCGCTGTGCCGCGATCTCCCATCGCAGCCCCACGCGACGCGAAGCCCTCCAAAAGCGCCCGGTTCAATATCGGATAATCGTATCCACCTTGAGACGGCTGCTCCGTCCCAGGCTCTTGATTCTGTTCCTGGCCTTCAAATTCCATATTCAATCTCCCCGTGAGAAGCTGAAAGCGCGCAAAGAAAAACCGGCCGCCCCGGCAGCCGGTTTCCTCTCAATTCTTCGGCATTCGCGTTGATTCGCGGCTAATAGCTTTCGTTTTTTGCCCGCTCTACCAAATCATAATTAAACACCTCGGTCGTCTGGTTGGGATGGGGCGTCCCCGCCGTATACCAATCTTCATTCACGGTCATGCTCAATATCTCACGCGATACCATCCCTACAAACACCGAGTGGGAAAAATCGCTGCTTGAGGCGTCATCGCCTTCAGAATCGCTAAGCTGAAACTGCGCAGCTACAGCCAACCGGCCCGCTTTCATCTTTTCCGCGAGCTCGGCGTTGACCTTCTCCATGACCTTCTTGTCGGGAAACCGCGTGAGTATCGGCATCGACACCTTGAAGCGGGTATCAGTCTGCATGGCCCAGCCCACTTCCTCACTGACGCGCGCTTCGGGGGCGCTCTTCAGCGGATAGTCGAGCAGCAGGTCGTCATAGGCTGCCCCCGCCGAGGCCCGCCATAGTGATGCTCAGCGGAGGCTTGGCCCCCGGCGCCGCCACGGCCCGCGCGTCGCACTTGCAGAAAAAGCCGCTGGCCTCGTCCTGGCTGGCCGCCAACCTCCACTCCGCCCCGCTCGGCTTCGCGCCCAAATACTCCCGCACCCGAAACTCACCATCGGGCAATCGTGTGCCCTTGAGTCGAATCGCTTTGCCGATGCGTTTATAAAAGTAGCGGCCTTCAAAGGTGTTACCGCCCTGCACGACCTCCAGGACAATCGCCTGCGAGCCCAGCATGCCGCTGTAAAGCGCCCCGCTGACATCAGTTCTGTCCGAAGGATTTCCTTGCTTCCGCGCACCCCCGCCCGCCTGCATCGCCTCCGCGGTGATAGCAAAGCTGGAAGCGAAAACTAGGGCGGCAACGGTCAAAACCGTCATGCATTGTATAGGTTTCATGGTCATCGATGATACAAGATGCCGGCATTGCCTGGTGGCGCCCGATCTCCAGTTTTTTATCATTGCACACCTGGCCGGACCAGCCGTTTCCATCGCATGAGCGCATGAATCCGCCACCAAGGTGGAAGCCCCGGACTTCGGTCCGGGGGAGTGGGCTTTCTAGCCCACGGTAAAAATACGGCTCGATAAGAACAGCGCTTCAGCGCTGGTGGCGCCGCAGAGGAAGCGGGAGAACTGCGGAGTCAGTCGGCCTTCTAAAGCTGGTTACACAGAGCGATTGTGTCTGAGAGCCCACGATGACCTACATCCCCACTCACCCCATTCTTCGTTTCCCTTTGCGACCATAGCGCCCTTTGCGATAAAAGTTCTTAGCTAACTGCCAATTGCTATTTGCTATCTGCTAGCTTCCCACAAAATCCGCAAACCATCCCGGCCCCGCCGACGACACAACTACGATCTTCTGGCACACCGGCACGGCATGGTCATAAGCTTCCCCCGCCTCAGGCATGAAGGCCGCCTCATCCATGAACAGCCCCCACGGATGATACGACCGGATCTGGTCTCCACCACCAGGGATACCGATAATTCGGCTGCCATTGGCAAATTCCAGCTCCCCATCCGCCATCTGCCGCAGACTCTTGGCCAGCGGATAGGCTTTCCGCAACTCAGGCGCCTGGCGTTCATAAAGGGTCTTGGCATAGCCCACCAGTTCGAAGGCTTTGTCTTCCTTCTGGGACTGAAATAGTATTTCGATGCCCTCGGTGGTCATGGCCGTGTGAGTAAAGAGGCCGGCAAAGAGCCATGAGATCATCATGTCCCGCGATTTCTCGATGAACAGTGTGGGCTCCCGCTGAAGGGCCTCCATCAGCGGGCGGAAATATGGCTTGTCAGGAAACGGGCGATAGGGGGACTTGGCCTTCGCCTCTCGCCAGTGGCTGTCCCGAGTCTGGGTGTGATTCTGAAGCCAAATCAGTGGATCGGCGATTATCCCCGCGATCCGTGCCCTCTCTTCCCGTTCCTCGTTCCCTCTCTGCTCCGCCTCGCGCTTCCTGGTTTGTTCCTGTTCCAGCAGCCGTGCCTGCAGTTCCTCCACCGTCTCTGTCTCCGCCGCCGATGTCTGCTTCACTCTGCTCGAAAACTGCTTGTGCCAGTTGTAAACCGTCGCCTTGTCCAGCTCCAGCAATCGCGCCACCTCCGCCACGCTCTTCCCGCTTTCCACCTCCCGGACAGCCGCGATCTTGAACTCATCGTCAAACCTCTTCCACGGCCTGAGGACACTCCCCGCCGCCACCCCTTCACCACCGCCGCTCCTCGCCTCCCCGCTTCTCTGTGCCGGTCCCCACGCCGGGCCGCGCAGCTTCTTGTACCACCGATAAAGCAGGCTACGCTGGATCCCAATCGTACGTTCGACCGCGGTCACGCTCCCGCACCGCTCAATCTCCCGCACCACCGTCAGCTTGTACTCCTCGCTGTATTTCTTCAGCACCCGAATAAAACCCGACCCCCAAAAGCAAACCGCGAGGCTGCCACCATGCAACCTCGCGGAAAAATTAAAATTCTTGTCATGGTGAGATAATCTCAACCCGATTGTCATGTTGAGGTGAGCCCGCAACGCGGGCGAACCGAAACACCCCTGTACTTTTCAACCCCGCGATCGCAGCCTCGATCGAACCAGGTATCATTCCCGCACCGGCGTCAGCCGCTGCCAGCATTTCAGTGCCCTCTCCCTTGCCGCCGCGCTAACTCCGACTGCTGTCTTAACGCTTTCACCTTCCGCCATGTACTCTCAGAGGCCCACAAAGTTATCCTTCGTCCTTCTCTAGAGAAATGATAAAGATGAACGCCGCAAGGACGCCCACAGCGCCTTATCCACTGCGTCGGGTACCCTAAGAGATTGACTCTTGCTCAATTATCTTCGTCCGAACCGGCCGCAACCGTGCGCATCCCGGCAAACGGCTCGGTATTAACTGGAATGATCCCAAATTCCAGTGGTCGAAACCGCCAGCCAACAATACCATCGCAGGCTTCGGCAATCGGGCGTCAGCGCAACGGGCAATTTTCATGAGAACCCGTTTGTCCTTATTAGAAAGGGCTGGGGGACCATCAGGATGAGTGTGCCAGTCAGCCACATACGTATGAAGCCGATTCGATTGTTGATAGCACCTCGCGATTTCAGCGTGCTGAAATTCCAGGTCGGGCGAGAAGGCGGTTGTGGTGTGCTTTGCATTCGGCCCTGGCCCAATCACATCGGTAATCACTAACTCAGACTCTCCCTGGCTGAAATAGCCCATTAGAACGCCTCCCGTCTCGTAAGGCGCCATGCGTTCAGCCTCACATCGCATGTCATCGATCCGCTGGCTCGGAATCCAAACTAGGTCTAATGATTGGTACATTTTGGATGTCTCTTCAGGGCACGGATTTCCCAAGTAGGGGCCACCACCTGGCCTTTTTCGTCGCGCAGCCGAAGTATGGCTACATCGAAAGCCATATCCGGGTAACCACCTTGTTGGCCAGCGGCCAGTACGCCTATCGAGGCACGGACGCCAAAAAGGGGAACGTTCAAGAGATCAAAGCCTGCACCGGTGAAAGTAGGGTCACTGCAGCCCGCTGGCCGAATCTCCCCCACAGGATCTTCCGGCGGCTCTGGAATCAACCCGTCAGCGCGAGCATGAAGAAGACACGTCCAACAGCCATCAGTGCGCCCCGGAACTGCACGCACCACACGCCCGCCCCAACCTCCATGCGTTGCCGCGGCGGCCACGTAAGGGATTTTCTCTTTTCGGCACAGCTCAGACACTAAATAATGTATGCCGTCCTCCGCGGTGGCATCATAAACGAGATCGACACCGTGTAAAAACCTATTGGCCTCTTCCAGGTCGGTTCCACCGAGACCGGGAACTCCGCCAAATTTACAAACGAATGTTTCTACATCTGTATATGGGTAATTGTCGCGGACGAACTCCTTCAGCACCGTTGCTTTTTGTTTACCCGCCACGCTAAGCCCGAGAGGCCATCTCATCGTCGTCGCGGGTTCAACTATGTCCTCATCCATGACCCGAATATTCCCAACACCAGCCCGAACAAACTCAAGGGCACTCGGCATGCCGACACAGCCCAGACCAATAATCGCGACCGTGCGTGCATGAAGCGATTCCAGTTCTGGTGACCGCACGACCATATCTTTCAGGCCAGCTCGCGCAGTGCGTTGGTAATTCATCACAAAGTACCTACCTCTACGGAAACCCTTAACGTCGATTTGAGAACTCGCCACAAATGACCAGCCATCACCCGCTTTTCGATACTCAATTTCTTCTGGAGAGATGCTGGCCACAATTTCAAGTTGCTCAAGACTTGGCCGCATAGCCCCGCCCATGGTTGATCTAGCGTAAAGGCTTCGCGCAACCCGAAAAAACTCGCGCGCGCTCTGCTCTATGATCGGCTCATCAGTCCGCACCCACCGGCCTCTGACGATACGCTTTTCAAAGCGTGACCTAATGGCATCGGCACAGCGCGTCAAGACTCTTCCCGACTCGTCGCACACTTCCAACACCGCACCGCGAATGGCACCTCCCGTATCAGCGTCAATTCCAATGGACAGGAAACCGCATTTTATACCTGCGTCCACCTTCCACTCACCATCGATCAGAATCAGAGATTCCGGCGCATAAGGAAGATACGCACTAACTGGCTCGCCCTGGGGCTCCTCAATGCCATCTGGTGCATCAATTCCTTCCTCGCCGGCTGCGGCCAGCAGATTCGGCAACTGCTCTCGAAGGAGACCGGCTAACGTATCATCAACATGCCATGCAACACTCGCCCGGCCAATGAGACATAGATTCTTTGAGAAAGGGTGCTGGTGCCTTTTGAGCGCCAGATCTGGCGCAAATACCTCTATTCTTGTGTATGGGAAGAATGGCGAATAGCGGCCCTGTAATTTTTGTGGTGAGCCAAAGATTTCCACGCTCAGCTCTATTTCGAGTACGCCTCGGCGAACATTTTGCGATCTTACAACGGGCTTATACCCGGCGGAACGAAGCGCTTCAATCTCGTAGTCAAAGCGCTCTGGAAACACCTTCCACCATGGTTCCATCAACCAACTTCCCGGCCAGGCGGCTTCGGTGGCTTATGCGGGCCTGGCGGATGTTCGGGCTTAGGCGGTTTCTCTCGTTCTTGCTCTGGTTTTTCCCTTGGTCCCTTCGGTTCATCGCCCTTCTGTGACATAACGTTCCTCCGGCTAACATTCTAAACCAGATGGCAATGCTCAGACCATCTCGATTTATGGAATCGCGATCTTCCGTACCTCCTCGGTGAGTAGCCAGTTGCGCACTGCCAACAGGCTTCGTATAACTTGAGCTCATCGCAAATCCAGGAATGGAGATCGTCTTCTCCATAGCCATTACCTGCCATTACCATATAATGACAATAACTTATCCGAGAGTGAGTAAGATGCCTGGTAAGAAGATCGTGAAACTGCCGCAGAGCGTCGTATTCGTGCTGGCGCCTTCACCTCATCCCTGAAAAAACGGGCATAGCAGCATAGTCGTCTTTTACCTGCTTAAGTCCCGCCCTCTTGAACCGCCGCAAAATCGCAGCGCGTATCGCGACCGGATTCCTTCCCGGGGCTTTGACCTCCTTCAGCGTCGCTACAATCAGGTCGCGAATGTCGTGATTCACCCTGGTGATCAATGGCCGCCGCTCCTCGGGTATAGCTCCCGCCACGAAATCCTGTTCGGCCTGTAATGTACGCAGTGCCTGCGCAGGTGACATCTGCCGCTTTTGGGCCGCAGGGAAGTGCCCGGCTGCCATCGGAGGACAGAGAAAAATGCCACTCACCACGGCAATTGCTATAAATCAGCTAAGACATCTCGATAACTTCACGGCAGTCTCCTGCTAACGTCGAACCTAGAATGGCAATCCGCATGCCAATCGGTTCTGTCGTCTTTTACCGAGTTATCCGGAAGAATCGGGATGGCACCCCTGTGTCAAACCAGACCCACAACGAGTCGAGTTAGACACGAACAGCAATCTGCGATGCACTTCCGTTTTATGGTTTTCCGCAATTCCCCACCATCCGTTTGCTCCCGAGTCGCGCTTTCACCCGCGGCATGATGGCCTTCAACACCAGATTCCCAGGGTGCCCATCAGTTTCCATCGCATACTTGCGCCTGGTATTGAACCTGTCCGCCAGCACAAATCCCTTGCTCCCTGGACAAAGCTCATAACTGCTGATCTGGTAACGATGATCGTCAAACCGGGTCTCATGGTCCAAATCCCAGACCGTATTGGCGACTGTCAGGGCCCCAATCCTCGAGTTTGCGGTGCCACGCCAATAGAGAAACTGGTCTTCATCGCTCACATAGACAAACGGCAGAAGGTTCACAAGCTGACCGCCCGCACTGAGCCCCAGCACGGCCACCATCCGCATGGAGCCGGTCACTCCGTTGACAGTTGCCATCAACAGCACGCCGGATCTCCTGTCTCCGATATCCAGTACTTCGGCCGTCGTGGGCTGGCCGAATTTGCGATCAGCTACAGTTTCGAAGCATGAAGAGGCTGGGGCGCCCACCAGGCATGCTCTACTAGCCGTCGCAATCTCACTCTCAGGGCCGCTCTCGCTACCAGGGGTAACTTCAATCGTTACCACTCCGGACGCACCCACCATGTTCTTCACTTCCATCGCAAATGGAAGGTTGGGCTTCCCCATCCTCGCTGCATCCGCAGCCCATGCGCTGCCTCCGGCGCTCATTCCCATCACACCGATGGCGACCGTCAACACCCAGTTTGCTGTTTGAGTAAACTTCATAGATGCGGACAACTCATCCCTTCATTTTCGATTGAACTTGACTTCTGCCGTAGTGCAACTTGAGGGCCATTTTCTTCGGTGTGTGCGCCAATCGCTGCATTCATGGTTGTTGCTTGGTTGTGCGGCAGTCAGGCCATTGTTACAAATCAGACCGCATGTCTCGCAATGAAGGCTAGTCTCCAATTTCAGACAGTCGAGCGTGTCAAAACTGACGCAAGAAGCCTCTTACGTTCGGGATGCACCTGTAGCTGGCCGTGCATGTTTTATGGCTTTGGGTTTCGCCGTGTGCCTGGCTTGTGGTTTTGCGGTCGATGGCCTACTACGTAGGTGAAGACCCATGTAGCCCACATGGGCATCTTCTACCAATTGCCTTTGTGCCTCGGTCAAGTCTCCCATTTTAGCGCTTTCTGTGATGCTCAATCTCCTGGCCAGATCGGCAACATATGCCTTCTGTTGCGCGGAATCCATCCCTGCGGTCCAACTGCCGGCGACTTGGGCCAAAGTGCGATCCGGCTTGTAGATGATCTTGCCTCCGATTCCGCTTTCGTGCTTCTGTTGGACTCTATACAGCGCTTCCATTTGGGACGGCGTGAATCCTGATATTTTCTTATCAGCGGTAACTCCAGCAGCCTTGGCGATATCAGCAATATATTTATCTTGAACCGCTTTTGGGTCCCCTGACGTCCACAATCGTACGGCGGCATCCAGGCTCTTATCCTGATACCTCTTGTCCTTCCAAAGATCGCTTTGTGCCTTTAAACCAGTTTGCCAGTCTGGGAAGATAGCAAAACCATCAGAATCTCTCCCGATGGCTCCGTGTTGGCGCGCAATCGGCCCCATCTTGATGTTGCTGGGATTGTTGTTGCGGAAACTTCGGTGGCCGCCCTGGAATGTGTAGTCGGAATAATCAGTCTTGCGCGAACGATTCAAGAGACCCCGATCTGGGTCGACTGTACTCGCACGAGGCGCAGGCTTACTTGCTGGTGTAATTTTGTGATTCGCCGGCAAAGCTGGAGTTGCAGCCGCTGGCCGGCCGGACTGGTCCGCAGTGGACGGTCGTCCGCTTGGCGCAACCGGCTTGGCTGCCGCCACACCATCACGGTTCGACGACTTTTGTTCGGCGCCTGAAACCGCGTTCGCCGGCGCAGACGTCGGCATCGTGGTTTTCTTCGAGTCCTGCATCAATCCATCCAGTCCCGCTAAGGGCCGCCGCAGATCAACCACGCGCAGTAGCGGGGCAACAACGTCCGGCTCCTTCGCTGATCGGGGAATCACCGATGGTGCTGTCTGCTGTGCTTTCATGTCGACAATCCGCTCACCGATCGACGGCGGCCCCCCGCCCTGCGCTGCCGTACGTCCTTCCTCTAAACCAGTCGCCTCCGGCACAAAACCCGAATGTAACGCCTGATTAAACAACGGATAGCTGTACCCGGCGTCCGTAGCCCCCTGATTGAGGCTTGATTCCTGATCTGCTTCCTGATCGTCGAATCCCATAATCTGTTGCTTCCTCCAAGAAAGAACTGTCCAATCAAGCGGACATTTACCCTTCCACACCTTCGGCTTCTTTCGTGCCCCAGCGCTTTTGTGGTGAATTCCCCCCATGCGCCAAACAGGCCCGCCACATCCGTGGCGAGCCTGTTAAAAGTTCAATCAATTTGGTTTTAAATTCCTGACCATCTCAGTCCAGACAATTCACGTTCATTCGCGTCAATTCGCGGCTAACTGGTTCTAGTTGCAGCCACGCCAAACTGCCGGGGCTGTTGCCGGAAGGCCCTGAGATTTTGCTGCGGCCCGCCCATGCTGCCAGGATATCGCAGGATCCCATCGTCCTGTCGCCAGACTTCCGGCTGGACCGTCGCCCCGCCGCCTCCGCTTGCCGGATCTGTTGTCGTCATTGGTTTGGCAACCACCCTGTCCCGCATGTTTCGATAGTCTTCCATCGCGTGATCGTATTTCCCGTTCGTCGCTCCCCGGCCCGTGTACGTTACCGGCCCCCGGTGCGCCATTCCTTGCAGGAAGTTGTTGGCAATCCCCAGCAACCGGTGACCGATGCCCATCTTATATTGCGCATCATTGCGGTCTGGAGGCATTGGAGCTATGCCCCCGGCGCCCTGATCGACGCCGGTCTTTACCCCCGTGTTGAGGTCCATCGCTCCACGGCCTGCCATATTGGTCATATCAAATCCCATTGGTCTTCTCCATTGTCAAAATCATTCCAGCCCCATGTTTTCTCCGCGCTCTCTGCGGTTCAATTTTTTGATCTTCCTTTGCGGCCTTGGCGTACTTTGCGGTGGATTCTTTT
>DATMNZ010000150.1:0-93997 GCA_035568495.1 Saccharimonadales bacterium (SeqCode)
GCGGCGCGTGGATGAGAGCTGGATTCGCGAAGAGTTGTACGCGGTGCGCAACTTCCACCAGGGCTTTGAACACGGGCTCTTCGACGGAATGATCCGCGCCGGGGTGCAGCAGTTGCTGCATGGGCGAAACCTGGGACCCGACTACAAGAACCACGCCGGTTACCTGAACATGAAGCACCAGGATGAGCTGAGCGTCTACGGCGACGGACGCGAGGTTTTTCTGGGCAATGCGCGCGGCGACGGCAAGCTGACGTTTGACCGGCTCACCGATGTCTACCACTCCGGCACGCGGCACGACGACGACCAGCCGACGCACCTGGTGATCGGCGACCTGGATATTTGTAACAATCGATGCACAAAAGAATTCGGTAACCCGTGCCAGTACTTCTGCCCGGCAGCAGTGTACGAGATGGTCGAGATCGGAGCGACGGACGGCGCGGCTCCGCAGAAGGAGCTGCACATCAACTTCGCCAACTGCGTGCACTGCAAGACCTGCGACATCATGGACCCCTACCAGATCATTACCTGGGTGCCGCCCGAGGGCGGCGGCGGACCGAATTACGACGGGATGTGAAGGTGAAAAGATTGTGGGAGGGCGAGGGAGAATCGAAAGTGACAGAACCTCTCGGGGAGGTTTTTCTTAGTTATAGCTGGGACAGTGAAGAGCACATAAAAAGCGTGCTGGATCTGTCTGACCGCCTTCGATCAGACGGAGTTGACTGCGTATTAGATCAATACGAATCGTCGCCAGCCGAGGGATGGCCTCGGTGGATGGATCGCAAGATAAGAGATTCTCACTTTGTGTTGATGGTATGCACAGAAACTTATTATAGGCGCGTAATGGGGGACGAATCGCCAGATGCTGGCTTGGGCGTTCGATGGGAGGGAAACCTCATATATCAGCACATTTATAATGCCGGCGCAACAAACACGAAGTTTTTACCTGTTCTGCTACAGCCCAATGATCAAAAGTTCATTCCGACACCTCTGCAGGGTGCAACCCGCTACAAAGTCGATACCCCTGAGGGCTATGGAAGGCTTTGTTTTAGATTGCTGAATAAGGCGTGGATTAAAAAACCTAAGCTCGGCTCCGTCCGCGATTTCCCAAGTCCATCTCTGCCTAAGAAGGAAATAAAAACAGACATCTCGATGTATCTCACAACGCCAATCGACCTTGAGCTTTGGGATGAGGCGGAATGGAGATCAGCGGGCTTTTTGATCTACAAAGATAAGCCGCCGTTTCTCGCTCTAGGATTTCTAACAGAGCAGCCAGCGCGCAAAATATTCGACCAATGGCGCAAAAGATATGGGGCGCGGGACAGCTTCGAAGAGTTGCGGGTTGCGATAATTGAGGGAGACATAAAGGGGGAGGAACCAGGGTACTCTGTTCATATCGGCCCCGATGTCGAAAATACGATTAAACGCTACAAAGCAGCAGGTCTTAGCGTCAATGCAGATCGTGATATATTCATGACGATTAGCAGAATTCAAAGAATGAACCCCTCTGCCGAATCAAAGTTTCTTGAAATATTCAAAGAAGCTTACCGCCATTTCAAGACATACATGCTAGTTCCTGCAATTCATGAGCCCGGCGGTTCAAATTTCAAGCCGATGCTGGATCTCGGCATTTTCAAGAGTTCCATCCATTTTCGCAGAGTTGAAGAAATCGACGAGAATGATGCTGACTTTCCAGTAATCGGAACAGGATCGGTGGACCGAGACCATTCTGATCGGGGTGCTAGAAACAAGAGAAAGTAATTTCGGTCGAATCGGGAATGGCTGTGGGATATCACATGATTCAGAACACTGACATTCACGACGGCATCGGACTGTCAAGTCGGGTGCGCGAGAAGGTTACCGAATGTTCACCAGTGATCGCCCACGCTTCGTGTCTTTTGCGAAGCGTGGGCTTGAAATCAGCTTCCATCCGCGGGGCTGGCGGCCCGCGGATCGTTGAGCACCCTGAGCAGCACTTCAGCCTGATAGTCGTAAGAGTTGGGCCCTGAGCCGTTATACCGCCGCACCGCGTACGGCCAATCGCAGGGAATCTTGCTCCGGGTGGGAACGCCAGTGTAGCTACCTACGTGATACTGCGTCTTCTCGAAATTCTGGCTGGCGCCCGCATAGACCGGAGTTTCGCCAGCGACAATATTTTGCGTGCCGGCGTGCTTCATGCAAGTCACGCAGTCGCGCAGGTATCGTGGATCGTCCGCCGGGAACTGGCACAAGCGCAATGGGCCGTCGCCGAAATCATGGATACGGTCATCGGCTGAACCGCCGGAAGACTTGCCAACCACAAAGTTCTTGAACTTGTCTTGCAGGTCTTGAATCCCTTTGGTCACATTTTTCACGGGGTCGGCGATAAACGAATTCATCTCCTGCTGCGTAGGCGGATGATGGAACAGAGTGTATTGACCGATCCCATATCCGCGAGAGGTGATGATGTCTTTGTTGGCGGCATCATTTGTGTCCATCCCGATCACGACAAAACTGTCGGCGTCTGGGGCCTTGGGTTCGTAATAGTGCTTGGCTCCACTTTCCTGCACCAGGATCCCAAAGAGAAAAGGGAACGGGACTTGGTCTTTGCAGAGACTGGCAATCGCCTGTAATGCCTTCTGATTGTCGTTCGCCGGCGAACTGGAAAACGGCAGCTTGGGGAACAAGGGATCATCGAGCATATCTGCGATACAACCGGTAAGATTCTGGTCGACCTCGCCGGTGGAGGCGCTGACGCGGCCCTTGTTGTAATTCTTGATCGCAACCGGGGCCGATCCATCGCCGGAACGGCTGCTGCCGGTGTTGACCAGCAGGTCGAATTGCAATGCGCGAACGGCACGCGCAGTGCCCGTGCCGAAAACCCCGTCAATTGTGCTCCTAAGGTATCCCAGGCTGCGCAAATCGCGTTGCAGGTCCTGGACCAGAGTTGATGGGGCGGCGCCGGGCTTCAGGGTAAGTCCCGGTTGTGCATAACTTAGGCTTGCCATAGGTCGGTTCCTTCATGCAGGGGCAGCGGAACATCCTGGTTACGGAACTATAACGGCAAAACAGCGCTTGGCCCTGCGGCGGGACAATCATAATTCAAAAGGCGGAACATGCAGCGCATGTTCCGCTTTCCCTTCTGCCCACCCTGGATGAGGAAATTAGAACCTCAAATAAATCCGCAGGCCTTGATCTCTCCGGCACCAGCGGTTGCCGTCCCAATCCCAGTAGTAGCCGTTGAAGTAACGACGTTCGCCGACGCGGTAGCGGTAATCGTCCCGGTCATGGAAGCGCCGGTCATCGCGATCAAATCTGCGGTCATCGCGGTCACGGTAATCCCGGTGGTAGTCGCGGTCCCTGTCACGGTCAAAGCGGCGATCATTGTCCCGGTCGCGATGGTCCCGGCCGCGGTAGTCGTCCCGGTCCTCATATCGCCCTTCGTGACGATCGTTGTTGGGCTGGGCCGAGGCCAAAGCGGAGCTGGCTGCAACCAGGGCCGCGCCAATCAGTATGGTCTTGATTCGATTCATAACATTCCTCCGTTTCGCCAGGCCCGATCAGTATTGCTGCTCTTGAACTGGTCCGGGTCTTGAGCGTGTTCAGTAGTGGAAACACGGAGGAGATTGATTAGTCGCAAAAGCAAGATTTAGATTTGCAAAGAAAGACAAAGGATTGCCAGAATTGAAGAGCAGCACTCAGCAATTAGCACTCAGCATTCAGCTCCGAAACCGTTTCGTTCCTTCGCAAGAACGCAAGCTGTGTGCGGTGGGGTTGATTTTGCTGAGTACTATTAATAAATGGCAAAACGGCTTCAGGGCTGAATGCTGAGTGCTAATTGCTGAATGCTGCTTTTCAATTCTGGCAATACCGGCGATCCTGGCAATCCCTTAGAACCTGAGGAAGATTGCTATGCCACGGTCCCAGCGGCGCCAGCCGTAGCCGTCCCACGTCCAGTAATAACCGTCATACCAATAACGCTCGCCGACAAAGTATGGGTGATCATGGTGGAAAAAGAACTGGTCGTCATGATCGTGGAAACGGACAAAGCCGTGTTCATGGAAGCGGAAGTCATCATCATGGAACCGCACGAAGCCGTGGTTGCGGAAGCGGAAATCGTCACGATCATGAAAGCGCACAAAGCCTCGTTCATGGAATCGATGGTCGTCAAAGCGGCGATCATCGAAACGGCGATCGTCGAAGCGCCGGCCTTCGAAATGACGACTATCGAAACGACGGTTCTCGAAGCGCCCATCGCCCCGTCCCTCATGCCCTCTTCCGCGACGGCCACCATCACGGGGCTGCGCCGAAACCAGGGTGGAGATGGCTGCCACCAGGGCCACGCCAATCAGAATAGTCTTGAGTTGCTTCACAAGCATCCATCCTTTAAATAAATATGCGCCACCCGATCCGACATCCTGTGAGCCTACCGGCTCCGGTCTTGAGTGGTGGTTACATTATTAGAGTCGCTGGAGCGCCCCAGGGTGGCCTCAGAAGAACACAAAAAAGATCAAAATTCAGAATGTCCCACTCGGCTGGCCCTCCGGATCCGAGCATTTTGTGGATTTGACTGTATCTTAACGCCGGCAATCGCGGTATGTTCGTGGTCAAAGTTTGCCCTGAGGGCTAGGCTACAACTTGTGTCTGGGCAAAGGGCTGGTCTAGCCGTTGACACCGCTTAGGAACCCGCCTAAGTGTCCAGTGAGAGCGACGAAAAACACCCCTATCAGCTCGACCAGCAGGCAATAGAACGGCAAAGGGCGGTCCGGCCGGCGGCGCACCCGGTAGTGGACCCACCACACCAGCCAGATCAGGAATGCGCTGACGATTCCCAGGACTAGGTGAAGAAGCAAATTCCCTCTCAGCTTGGCGCCCTCGAGCTGCCAGCGCCAAGCTAGGATTCCCGTGGCCACCACAGGCAGCGTCGACGCGGCAGCAACCAGCAGGTTGTAATATGCGGCCACTGCCAGGGTGTTCTTCCTCTTCCATTGCGCGACGAAGTCAAAAGCCACCCCGATGATGAAGAGTGCGATGGGAAAGTGGACCAGGACCACGTGTTGTGCATGCCTGGCCAGCAGCACGGATTTAATGTCGAAAGGAGTCATCTGGGGCCTCCGCCTACTGCACCACAATTATTCGTTTCTCATTGCGCTACCGATAGAACCATGTTGGCCGGACATTATTCCCCCAAACGCCGAGGTGCGAGCCACCCCATGCCCGGCCGGGAATAAAATACGGGGCGGGCAGTTGTAGCTTAGGGAGGAACGTGAGCCGCCTCCAGGACAGCGGTTTTGTTCCTGGACGCAAACCGCTCCTGATTCCAACTTTTCTCATTTCGTGGAATAACCGCGCGTTGATTCAGTTAACTCAGCAAGGCCGAAAGCAAGCGTCAAGTCGTCGGCCAATCAGCGGGCTCGAGCTCGCGCGAAAAAAGGAATAAACCCAATGAACCATCATCGTGTTAGAAGTCAATTCTGGACGGCGACAGTAACGCTGCTTTCACTAGTCAGCCTGTTCGTGCCGCTGGCACACGCCAAGTCCAAAGAGAAGGACAAGAAACAACAGCCGACAGCAGTGGGCATTTAGCCCACCGCTTCCATCTTCACTGCCACACCACTCAGCACCGCATTTCCCGACAGTGGATCGCGCAGGTTGTCATCCAACAGCGCGTTGAGGTTGGCGCCGGGGTGAACGGCGGCCACGTTGAGTTTCGTTCCGGAAAGGTTGTGCCCCCAGCCGTGCGGCAGGCTGACGACGCCGGGCATCATCTCATCGGTGACTTCCACCTGCACCTCGACGGAGGAACCATTGCGGGCAATGCGCGCCTTGCCACCATGCCGTAATCCAAGCCGCTGGGCGTCTTCAGGATTCACCAGGGCGGTACAGCGAGCGGCGCTTTTGGCCAGCACCGGCAGGTTGTGCATCCAGCTATTGTTGGAATGCAACTGGCGGCGGCCGACAATGACCATATCGGGCGCAGGGCGCGCAAGATCGGCGGCCGGACGTTTCAGGTCTTCGAGCAGCATGGCGGGCGCCAGCTCGATTTTTCCCGATGGCGTCCGCAAAATCTCTGGGATACGTGGGGCAAGCGGGCCGAGGTCGATGCCGCCTTCGGTGGCCATCACTTTATCGAGGTTGATCCCTTCCGGTTTCATGCCGAACTGATCGCCATAGGGCCCGCTGCGCAACGCTAGATCGATCAGGCGTTCCGGGCCGCGATGGCCTTCGAGCGCTTTGAGAATTGCCTCGGCCTGCGGCCCAGCCATCCTGCGGACATCTTCGGCGACCAGTTCGTCGTCGAACCGATTGACGTCAACCTGTGCGCCTTTACCTTCGATAATCGCCAGCAGCCGCAGCAGGATCTGCCATTCCGCCGGGTGACCGGGCTGGGGCGGCAGCACCGGCCGGCTGAAGCGCGCATGGTTGCGATACGAAAGCTGCGAGAATGCGATGTCATAATGCATCTCTTCGAGCGGCGACGGATCGGGCAGGATGACGTCAGCATGGCGCGTAGTTGCGTTCAGGTAGACATCCAGACTCACCATGAAGTCGAGCTTCTCGAACGCGGCCGACAGACGCGGTCCATTGGGTGATGACAGCACAGGATTGCTGGCCACGGTGATCAGCGCCCGCACCTGTTCCGCGCCCGGCGTTTCAATTTCTTCCGCCAGGCATGTCATCGGAAGCTCGCCCATGACTTCCGGCAGCCCGGAGACACGGCCGTGGCGGCGCCCAGTGACGATGCCCCGGCCCGTTCCAGATTTGCCCATGGTGTTGGCGGCGAAGGCTGCGGCCTTGGGGAACATGGCCCCGCCTGGCTCGTCGAGATGGCCGGTAAGAATGTTCAGCACGTCAACCAGCCAACTGGACAAGCTGCCGTATTCCTGGGTGCAGGTGCCGATGCGTCCGTAGACCAGGGCGCGCGGAGTGGCGGCCAGCCGGCGGGCAAGACCGCGGATGGTGGCTGCCGGAATTCCGCAACGTGCCGACATTTTCTCGGCGGAAAAACCGGCGACTGCCGCTTCCACCGATTCCACGCCCGTAACGTGCTCCGCCAGACGCCCCAGCTTGACTAGCTTTTCCTCAAATAGCGTGTGCGTCATGCCCAGCAGGAAAAAGACATCCGCGCCGGGACGGATAAAGATGTGTTCATCGGCGGCCTTGGCGGTATCGGTGCGCCGTGGATCAACGACCACGAGCTTCCCGCCGCGGGCGCGCAGGGCTTTGGCTTTATCGCGGAAGTTGGGCACCGTCCACAGGCTGCCGTTCGAGACCATGGGATTGGCGCCCAGTATCAATAGAAAATCAGTCCGCTCGATGTCGGGAACCGCAATCGTCATCCACTCGCCAAACATCAGCCCCGAAGAGAGATGCTTGGGGATCTGGTCGAGCGTGGAAGCGGAAAAAATATTCCGGGTGCGCAGTGCGCGGTTGAACCGCATCGCATAGAGAGACAGACCGGCCCTGTGGGCCACGGGATTGCCCAGCGTTACGGCCACGGAGTTTCTGCCATGTTGCGCCAGCAGCGGCGGCAACCGGCGCTCGATCTCGGCAAAGGCTTCGTCCCATGTAGTTTCGACGAACCGTCCGTCACGTTTGATCAGCGGCGTACGCAGGCGGTCGGGGTCTTCATGCAGATCTTTGAGCGCTACGCCCTTAGGGCAGATAAAGCCGGCGCTGAATACGTCATCGGCATGGCCGCGAATGGTCTTCACCTGGCCTCCGGAAAGGGTCAGTTCCAGACCGCAACTGGCTTCACAAAAGGGACAGATGCGATGGGCGATTGTATCGGTCATGATATGGAATCCGATCTTTAATAATTGCTACCGTGCTTGCCGGAATTAGTAATGTATCCCGCTATCTTACAGCTCAAATAGTGTAGGTGCAGGAACCTTGATTCCAGCCTTAAGGCCGATTGCCTGGGCGATTCCGGCAAAAGCTTTGTGGGCTTGTTGCGCCGCCTGAAAGTGCGCTCCCAGTGCGCCATCGGCAGGTTTCAAGCTGAACATCGGCTTCCTTGCCTGCTGGGCCATCGGCATGAGGCTCCGGTAATGCTTAACCATCGCCACACAATTCGGATCTGAATCAACCGTTAAGCCCGAATCGCTATCCTCAATGCCCAATACGGAACGTCTATAGACCCCCGGGATTTGGCGAATCCATTTCTCATAGGCCTGTACCGGCCGGTCCAAACGCACCGAGTGCTGCTGGATACAGTAGCCGATGGGGCGCATCTCGCCAGCCGGAAGCTCCAAACTGGGTTCCGGATTTTCAGACAATCGCTTCTTCCATCCTGATCTCCAGTCCCTGAGTCTCGGTCCAAGGTTACGCAGGCCCTGTAACGAAAAGAGGTCCGGGGACAACGGAACTACGACATAATCGGAGCTGATCAACGCAGCCCGGTTGATTGCACCAAGGTTCGGACCTACATCAACCAGAATGAGATCGCGGCCATCTCTTTCGGCGCCCGCCTGCATGATTCTCCAAAACGCTGAAGTCACGCGAAAAGCCCGTTCGTCCCCGCCCAGGCATTTCGGCCAAACTTCAGAAAGATTGTCTTCAAAATTGGAAAGTTGCAAATCACCCGCTATCAGCGAGAGATTGCCACGAACCCATGAGGCATCGGAAATGTCATGAGTCGACATTTTATGGGCGTCGATGTCCCCAGTTCCCTTTTGGAGCGGATCCAGGACGCCAGCAATGGTATGCCGATGAGGGCCGTCAGGCCAGAGTTCCTCGAGTTGATCATCGGGGAGAAAGGCAGCGGTCAGGTTTGCCTGCGGATCCAGATCGACGGCCAGGACACTGACCCCAAGCTCCGCAAACATCCAGGAAACGTGATACACCAAAGACGTTTTACCCACGCCGCCTTTGTTATTGAAGAACGTAATGACAGGGATGCTCATTTTCTCTTGATCACGGCCAGCACATAATTAGGTTTGGGATCAAAACTCAAATCTGGATTTCCATTCGTCTGCAGTGCGTTCTTCGCCGTAGCGATTCCAACACCGAATCTTTGTACATATCCGAGCACTTTCATGGCTTCGGCAATATGGGCGTTGCGGTAGTCCGTAATACCCGGTTGGCCAAAATTCTCAATGCTCACCATCCCAAAAGGGCCACCGGGGCTGAGGATTTCGATCCTATCTTCGAACCAACTGATTCTCACAGGCGCATTAGTGCCCTCATAATTCCGGTGAAGGACCGCATTCCTTGCAATCTGTTGGAGCGCCACCAGCGGATAGTCGGGCCGTTGCTTCTCAACTGTACCAGACTGAAAATCAGTTTCTATACTCATATGCGCCTTGAATATCTCATCCAGTCCACGCATCATGTCGTGGAGCGATCCACTAATCTCTTTCTGGTCCTTGATAGGGTCGGTCAACTCCCGCCCCGCAAATCTGATGAACTGGACGTAAGCACCGGGTAAGTGGTTTCGAGGATCTTTTCCGACAGCCATCAGTCCTGTGATCGTTGGAAAAACCTGTCGCGTTTCCTGGTCACGAAACAAGAACCGCAAAGAAAGAAGCTGTTCTTCCGTGGTCCGATTATTGCGCGCAAGAATCTCGGCGGCGACGGCGGATGGCAAATACAGTTTGAGAAATAGATCCAGATCCAAGTCTTCGAGCGTAGCCGTTCTCATTGGCATGAGATCAAAGGGGATATCGCGCGA
The DNA here is from genome assembly GCA_035568495.1 of Saccharimonadales bacterium (SeqCode). Taxonomy (GTDB): domain Bacteria; phylum Acidobacteriota; class Terriglobia; order Terriglobales; family Acidobacteriaceae; genus Angelobacter. The sequence continues at coordinate 9,650 of DATMNZ010000150.1, forward strand.
CCTCCGCTTTTCCGTCAGTGATCTGGATATTTCCACAAGAGCCATTGTCGTTCGCACCGATGAAGAGGACGCCGGGCAGACGATTGCCGGGCATATCATTCGCAAAAGCGCAAATGGCTTCTCCAAACTTGTCCGTATCGGTTGTGCTGGTCGTTCTTTCAACTCTGTCTGACTCCAGATCAGCCAGCAACGTCTCTAGTTCCTGGTCAGTCATCAGCAGTTATCTTATCAGGCAGGTTGCTGTGCCTGTCCTCACCATGCCGGGCCATTTCTTTTGTCGCCTCCGCTGCCTCAGAACCCGGTTCGCACAAAGCGATTCGCCAGGTCTATAATTGCTCCAGGTTTCGACCGCCTTCAGCCCTAGGGGTATACCCCGGCTGAGGCGGCGGCTCCTTGCGAAAGGTTGCAAGGACAAGGGTCGCGGCGGAAACGCTCCGGCCTCCCGTGTTTGGAAAGGAACCGGCCAGTGGCTATTTCTCTCCATTCCTGTCCTTCGGCGACTTCCATCTGCTCAAAATTTATGCGTTTGCGCGACAAACACGGCCGCTATATTACCGATTTGCGGGTAAGCATCACCGACCGCTGCAATTACCGTTGCGTCTACTGCCGCACCGGAAATGAAGGCGCGTTGTATTCCGACCTGCCGATTGCGGATTATCTGCGCATGACGCGCATTCTGGTCGAGCAGGGCGTCGAAAAGGTGCGCATCACCGGCGGTGAACCGCTGTTGCGTAAAGGCGTGGTGGAGTTCGTGCAAGAGCTTGCCAAGCTGCGGACTCTCGATGGCCATGGCCTGGACTTGGCGGTCACCACCAACGGCCACTTGCTGCCGGAACTCGCACAGCCCCTAAAGGATGCCGGCCTGAAGCGCATCACCGTGAGCATGGATGCCGTGGACCGTGAAAAGTTCGCGCGCATCACCCGCGTGGCCAACGGCTTCGACAATGTGCTGGCCGGAATCAGGGAGGCCCGGCGCATCGGTCTCGCGCCGGTGAAGGTCAACTGCGTTTTGCTACGGGGCTTCAACGAAGACCAGATCGTGGAATTCGCGCGCTTCTCGCGCGAGGAAGGCGTGGTGGTCCGCTTCATCGAATTCATGCCTTTGGAAGAGGACCGTGTATGGTCGCCGCAGGTGGTGGTCACCATGGATGAAATCCTGGAAAAACTGAACAGTTTTCGTCCGGTACGCCAGCTTCCCAACGCTCTCAGTGAAACCGCAAGGCGTTACACCTTCGATGACGGCATTGGTGAAATCGGCATCATTGCCCCGGTTTCGCATCCGTTCTGTGGACACTGTTCGCGTATCCGGCTGACTTCCGACGGCAAAATCAGGACCTGCCTGTTTTCCATTCTCGACCACGACCTGGCCGGACGAATGCACGCCGGAGCGGACGATGGCGAACTGGCGGCCTATATCCACTCGGTGGTGGAACAGAAAGAGGCCCGCCACCATATCGGTGAGCCGGGGTTCGTCAAGCCTTCCCGCAGCATGGTACATATCGGCGGTTGATTTTGATTGCCGCGCGGGGAATCCTCTCAGTACAATCTCTCTACCCCCTGGTGTACCATGAAGCCCCGTGGTCGACGGATGCGTATTTTTGCGCACCGGCTGGTTTGTTAGGATTTCAACGAGACCCGAATGACGCTTCTTGTGGAAGTTGCAGGAAAAACTGACGTCGGTTGTGTCCGCGCCAACAACGAAGACAACTTCGGCTACGATTCACGTTGCGGAATCTACGTGGTGTGCGATGGCATGGGCGGACAGGCCGCGGGCGAAGTCGCCAGCAAGCTGGGCGTGGATGTGGTTCTGAACTACTTCCGCGAAGCCGCCGAATCGGGCGGTTATGCGCAGGTGGGCGAACCGCTGGAAGGCCTCTCCGAGGGCGGACAGGCGCTGGCCAGCGCCATACGCCTCGCGAACCGCACCATTCATGAGACTGGCCAGGAGCAGGCATCCCGGGCGGGCATGGGCTCAACCATGGTGGCGGTGCTCATTCGCGATCAGGTTCTTTCCATCGCCAATGTGGGCGACAGCCGCATTTACATGGTGCGCCACGGATCGATCCAACAGCTTACCCAGGACCACTCCCTGGTGATGGAGCAGGTGAGGCGCGGCTACATCACGCTGGAGCAGGCGGCCAAATCGGAGATGCAGAACATCATCCTGCGGGCCCTGGGTTCGGAAGATACGGTGGAGGCCGATGTTGAGGACCTGGTGCTGCTGCCGGGCGATCTGCTGCTCATGAGTTCCGATGGATTGACCAAGTATCTAAGGGATGACGATCTCCTCACGATCGTCGCCTCAACAGCATCGCTGGAACGGGTCTGCGATCTCCTGATTGCAGCCGCCAAACAGCGGGGGGGTGACGACAATATTACCTGCCTGCTGATGAAGGCTGTGAACCCGCCGTGGTACAAACGTATCTTGAGGGGGATGGCCCCCGGAGGTCGAAAATGGCGAAACTCTATCTGAAGTTTGAACAGGCTATGCTGAAGGAAGTAGGCCTCTCGCAGGGCGTATTGACCATCGGCCGGCTGCCCGACAACGTGCTTCAGATTGACAATCTGGCGGTTTCCGGCCACCATGCCAAGATTTATTGGGAACAGAACCATTACACACTGGAAGACCTAGGTTCTCTTAACGGGACATACGTCAATAACCAACGGGTCGGCAAAGCGGCCTTGAAGGAAGGCGACCAAATCGTCATCGGCAAGCACCTGCTGCAGTTCAAAGACGATGGTCAGAAGGTGCCAACCGAACAATCTTTCACCAAGCTCGGTCCGGCCACTCCCAACCTGGAGGCGACGGTCACGCTCGACACCAAGAAGGCGCAGGAGATGATCTCTTCCAGCGCGCCCCCCGCAGCAACCGGCCCGCTTGGACTTTCCCGGCCAGCAGCCCCCACCAGCCATGTGCGCGAGCGGATGGGCATCCTGGCCGTACTTGAAGGCAAAGCGGAACATGAGCAATACGTACTGACCGGTAAAATGACCATGATCGGCAAGTCGGACATGGCCACCATCAAACTCAAGGGCTTTTTTGCGCCCCGGACCGCGGCCCTGATCAGCCGCCGTGACAACAAATATTTCGTAGCCGCCTCGGGCGAAAAAGTAAAAGTGCGGATCAACGGCGCGGAAATCGCCGGACAGCACGAGCTCAAAGAGGGTGACGTCCTCGAGGTGGCGAATTTGAAGGCCTCTTTCGGCTACCAGGATTAGAGTTTGCCAGTGCTGCCCGAACATGAATCCGGCGCGGAAACCATTCTCTACGTGGAGGATGAGACCGTGTTGCGTAACGTGGTGTCCGATTGCCTGAGCCAGCTTGGCTATCAGGTACTGACCGCTGCCAGCGGAGAAGAGGCCCTTTCGATGGCGGCAGCCCATGCCGGCGGCATTGATTTGCTGCTTACCGATGTGCGCATGCCGGAAATGACCGGGCCGGAACTGGCGGCCAAAATGCTCAAGGACAAGCCGGCCATGAAGGTCATTTATGTTTCCGGCTACCCGGATGACATTGTTTCCGCCCTCGGAGTGACAGCCCAGGGGCCGGTATTCCTCGCGAAGCCGTTCACCATCAGGATACTTTCCGCAAAGCTGCGAGAGGTCTTAGGATAGAAGACGCTCCTGAGAGTCGGCAAAGAAAAAAGTCGGCAAAGAAACAGTTCTGCATTTCCGATGTCACGATTACCCAATGTCCAGATGTCCCGATCTACCAGAATTACTTTTTCCCTGGTCACTGTACTGGCCTTCCCATCCACCGCCCCATTCCGAATTGCGCGCTGGTTTATATAGGTCTTTTTGCGACCTGGTCACCGTGCGGATCTCGAGCCCCTGCGGCGTGCATAACTGAAGACGGACAAAGCCCCTGTTTTTCTGTGGATGGCGGACGATGCGGGCCGCCGCCGGAATCCATGGTCTGCGGCTGGCTACGATATAAGAGAATTTTTCGTCTTCGTGGCCCAGCGCTCCGCTCTTCAGCCGGCGATGCATGGAGGTCCGTTCCACCCGTGCGGGAAAATGGCACCAGTCACCGGCCGCGGCCATCGGACATTCGCCGGAATGCGGGCACGGCGCCAGGATGGGAACGCCCGCCGCTATCAACCATGACCGGACTGCATGCACGGTTCCGAAGCCTCGCTTCGTCCCGGGCTCGATGATGACCAGAAATTCACGGGCGGCGGCCCATGCATCCGCCAGCACTTTGTTCACCGCCACAGATGGCAGCTCGCCGAGGACATACGACAGGACCACCAGATCATGCGATTCGATGTTCACGCCCGATCGTAGGTCTGTTGGAATCCAGCGGGCATCGCGGACCGCCTCATGCGTGCTGTGCGCGCCAAGGCGCTTAGCGAGCGCTGTCAGGTCTGCGTTGGATTCAATCGCGGTTATCTGACGGACCGATGGAAAGGCCGCAGCCACCGCATGCAAAGCGGTCCCCGGCCCGGAGCCGAGATCGAGCAGGCTGCCGACTTCCACCTGCGGAGCCAGGCGCGCAACTTCGCCAAGAACACGCGTGATGGTTGCATAGGTAGCTGGCAGGCGGACAGCCAGATAAGCGGCCCGTAGAGCCTCGGATGCGATCGCCGGCCCGGTGCCGGTGCGAGTGCCAGTGAAAGAGGCGTCCTGGTATCGGGCCGTGAGTTGCGCGACGGCCTGTTTAAGGCGCGCATGGTCTATGCCCTCAATCTCCCGCTCGATGGCTTGCGAGAGATCTTCAGGCAATCGCATGCAGGCCCCAGTTATTCCTTGTACTTGACCGAGCAACCATACGGACGCGTGGCCGGTTCGCTGATTTTTTGGCCCGCCATTGCTTCCCGCAAAGCCGAGGCCACGTAATTCTTGGAACCGGGAATATCGGACGCGTCGGAGGTTGGATGATCGTCGATGGCCCCGTTGTAGACCAACGCCCCGCCTGGATCGATGATGAACATGTGAGGCGTGGTCTTGGCGGCATAGAGGTGGCCCACTTCGCCGGTGGAATCAAGCAATACCGCCGTGGGACTGGCGCTCATCCTCTTTAGATAGTCGTTCTCTTCCGCCGCGCTTACATAACCTTGAGTGCCTGGCGCCGACGAAATGACCGAGAGCCAGACGACGCCCCTGGCGGTCCATTCCTTCTGTAGCCGCTGCATATTGCCGCTCTCATAATGTTTTTTCGTGTAAGGACAACCCTGATTGTGCCACTCGAGCACCACATACTTGCCCTTGTACCCGGAAAGGCGGTGGGTCTTGCCATTGCTATCGGTAGCAGTGAAATCCGGCGCCGGTTCGCCGATACGGGCCGCGAGCGCGGCGGCCACCAGGGTCATAAGGAGAACGAAGCGCAAAATCGTTTTCTTCATAGGTTCCTCCTTGGCGGGAAGGATTATTGTACTGCTTTTTGCAGTCAGCGCCTTACACCAAAACCGTGGCTTGTATAAAAACCGTGGCCGTAGAGACGGTGCTCCGCACCGTCTCTGTTGGAACAACCAAGCTCTGGCGCATCGGTTTTGACAGGCACCGGAATTTTGCGACCGTCAAGGCTGGGATAGCCAATCCGCTGGTGATTATTCTCGTTGTGTCCTTGAAATCAATTGGGCATTCCAATTTCCGTGGATTCCGATAACTGTTGGGATGCGTCACGCACGCGCTGCCGCGCGCTTGGGCCTTCGCTGCCGCGAAGACCCAGAGACGGTGCGGAGCACCATCTCTACCATCATGATGAGCGCCGCCGCTACCCGCCCATCCCTCGCAACAACTCCCCCACCTGTTCCATCACGGCCTCCGGCTGGGTCGAATTCAAACTAAACTTCAGCACCCCGCCGGGGGAAAACTGCGCGCCTTTGGTCCGGGCCACAAACTGGGCCAGCTTTTCCGGATCAATCTGCGCCTGTTCGGTGAATTTGATGGTGATTCCGTCGCGCTTGCGGTCGATGTTGAGCACGCCTGCCTGCTCGCATTGCAGTTTCAGGGCGGCGGCCGACAGCAGATTGCGGACGGGCGGAGGAATGGGGCCGTAGCGGTCTTCGAGTTCTTTTCTTACATCGTCGAGGCCGGCTTGGTCTTCGACTCCGGCGGCGCGTTTGTACATGCGCAGGCGCTGATTTTCTTCCGCGATGTATTGGGTAGGAATACGCAGGTCGATGCCTAGATTGAGATGGGTGCTGATTTTTTCCGTAAAGTCTTCGCCTTTCAGCTCGCGGATGGTGCGCTCCATCATGGCCGTGTACATCTCAAAGCCTACGGCGTCGATATGTCCGCTCTGCTCACCGCCCAGCAGGTTGCCGGCGCCGCGCAGCTCGAGGTCGAGCGCGGCGATCTTGAAGCCGGCGCCTAGATCGGAAAACTCCTTCAAGGCGGCCAGCCGGCGGCGGGCGACCGGCGTCAGTTCCTGCTCGGCAGGGACTAGAAGATATGCATAGGCCCGCCGGTTCGACCGGCCTACGCGTCCGCGCAATTGGTAAAGCTCAGAGAGGCCGTGGCGGTCGGCGCGGTTAATGATGATGGTGTTGCAGAGAGGAATATCCAATCCGTTTTCGATGATGGTGGTGGCCACCAGCACGTCAGCCTGATGGCGCACGAAGGCAAACATCACTTTTTCAAGTTCACCTTCCGACATCTGTCCGTGGCCGACGATCACGCGGACTTGAGGCAGCATTTCTTTCAGCTTGGCTGCTATTTCATAAATGCTTTCCACGCGATTGTGGACGAAATAAGCCTGCCCACCGCGTTCCAGCTCGTGTTCCAGCGCCGACTTCACCAGCTTTTCGTCATAAGCGGCCACTACCGTCTGGATGGCCATGCGGTCTTTGGGCGGCGTCTCGATCAGGCTCATGTCGCGCAGACCAACCATCGACATGTGCAAGGTGCGCGGGATAGGCGTGGCCGACATGGTGAGCACGTCCACTTCGCGCCGGAGCTGCTTGAGCCGCTCTTTGTGGCGGACACCGAAACGCTGTTCTTCATCGACAATGACCAGCCCCAGGTCCTGGAACTTGATGTCCTTCGACAGGATGCGGTGGGTGCCAACCACGATATCGACCTTGCCTTGCTCGATGCGCTCGGCGGTTTCCTTTTGCTGTTTGGCGGTGCGGAAGCGGCTCATCATCTCCACGGTGATAGGGAAGGCCGCAAAGCGCCGCTTGAAGTTCTCATAATGCTGGAAGACCAGCACCGTGGTGGGCGCTAGCACTACCACCTGGCGGCCATCCTGCACGGCCTTGAAGGCGGCGCGCATGGAAACCTCGGTCTTGCCGTAGCCTACGTCGCCGCACAGCAGGCGGTCCATGGGGCGGGAAGACTCCATATCGCGCTTGATGTCGGCGGTGGCGGTGAGCTGGTCCTCGGTCTCGTTGAACTCGAAGGAGTCCTCGAATTCATGCTGCCACTGTGTGTCTGGCGGAAAGGCGTGACCGGTGACGGCCTGGCGCTCGGAATAAAGCTTTAACAGTTCGTCGGCCATGTCGCGCATGGCCCGTTTGACCCGCGCTTTGGTCTTGGCCCAGGCTGCGCCCCCCAGACGCGCCAGCGCCGGGCGCACCCCTTCGCTTGATCGATACTTCTGGATCAGATCGAGGCGCGTGAGTGGCACATAGAGCTTGGCGGCATCGGCAAACTCCAGCACCATATATTCGCCGGTGATGTCGCCCTGCACGATCTCTTTGAGTCCCTGGTAGATGGAGACACCGTGCTCGATGTGTACCACATAGTCGCCGATAGCCAGGTCGCGGAAATCGGAGAGAAAAGCGGCAGTCTTCGATTTCTGCCGTAGCGGCCGGGAAACGCCGGCTTCAGAGTCATCAAACAGATCGCGTGCGCCGAACACCACCAGATGCGATTCCGGCAGCGCCACACCGTCAGGTACCGAGGCGCGGACGATGGTGGTCGTCGTCAGGTCGCCGGAAAAATAGGCGGTCTCTTCCAGATAGGTTTCGCCGCCGGGCTGCGGATTGCGGCTGCCCAGCCGGTAGGGCGTCTGGTATTCGTTGAAGATGCCGGCCAGCCGCTCCATCTCTCCAGTGTTGGCGGCGCAAAAGAGCACGCGCTGTCCGGCGCTGGTGAGCTTCTTGATCTCTTCGAAGAGCCCAGGGATCGAGCCATGGAATCGGGCGGTTGGGTGGGAGCGGAAATCTATGAGATCGGGGAATCGGGTTGTCTGAAGGATCGGTTGGTTCGGCGCTTCGCCGATCTGGTGATCTGGTGATCGGGTGATCTGATGATCGGAAGGCGCAGTCGGCAAACCGATGTCCCGATGTTCCGATGTCCCGATGTCCCGATCTTCCAAGGCTCCAATTCCTCGATGTTCTAGATCGAGCCTTTGCAGCGTTCCGCCCGCGAGACTCTCGACACGCGTACTCCACTCTTCTGGTGAGAGGTAGATGTCTTCCGGAGTCGCCAGCTTGCCTACGAGGCTGGCTTCGTGGCGTTGGGTCAATTTTTCCCACCAACGCTGCTGCTCGGCTTCCACGTCCAGGGGTTCGTCGATGAAGACTACCGCGCCGGGCAGGAGATCAAACAAGGTCTGCTGTGCGCCGGCGCTGGCGTAGAATTCCCAGCCGGGGAAGACCGTCAAGCCGGTCGAGGCCAGGGCGTCGCGCACGGTGTCGCCCTCGCCCTGGATGCGCGATCCGGAAAGGCGCGCATGGATTTCCGCCAGCAACTCTTCGCGTACCGGCGTCTCGCTCAGCGGCAGCAGCACCACTTCGTCGACCGCCGCGGCCGAGCGTTGGGTGCCGGGATCGAACTTGCGGATCGATTCCACCTCGTCACCGAACAGCTCGATGCGCAACGGCCTGCCGGCCTGTGGCGGATAGGCATCGAGCAAGCCGCCACGCAGGGCGTACTCCCCTGGCATCTCGACGACATCCACGGCGGTGTAGCCCACGGTATTCAGATGGTCGACCAGGTCTTCGACATCAATGGTGTCCGAGCGATGCACCACGCGGGCGAGGCCCGCATAGTGGGCGGCGGGCCGCAGGCGCATAGCGGTGGCCTCAACCGGAGCGATCACAATCGAGGCCGTGCCGGTGACAATCTTCCACAGGGCGGTCGCCCGCTCTTCCTGAATCTCCGGATGGGGTGAGAGGTTTTCGAAGGCCAGCACATCGTGCGCCGGCAGCATGACTACCGCGTCTGGGTTGCAGGCTCCGGTAAGTTCGCAGAAGCTTTCTAACACCGGCAGCAGCGTTTCGGCCACGCGGTTATCGGGGACGATCAGAATCAGGGGAACGCCGGCGGCGCGTTGCAGAAATGGGACCAGCAGGGCTTTGGCCGCAGGTACAAGTCCGGACAGACGAATACGCCCCGCGGAGAGAGTTGACTCCCCCCTGCGCTGCTTGAGGTATAGAGCCGCCTGCTTGAAGCCTTGGCTCTTTTCCACGTCCGCCAGGACTTCGCGGACGAAGGGCAAGATCACTGTTTCATTCTATCGCAGAGCCGGAGGAATGGAAGAGATCGGGACATCTGGTCATCGGGACATCGGGAAATCGGAAGATAAGTTGCTTCCCCAGTGCCCTCGTGGTTCTGGACCGATTTTCCGATGTCCCGATGACCAAATGTCCCGATGTTCCGATCTCCCACTCACCCTATTTCTCCTTGATCTTCCTAGCAATGTCCGCCGCGATCTTGCCGGGCACCGTGCCGCCCAGGGAATTGGGTTCACCGGCGATCAGAATCCTGCCGGTGTCGCGATCAGTGACGGTGTATGGGAAGTTATTCTGGAAGGCGGCGCGTTTGACCCGGAGCACGAAGTCGGCTTCGTTTTCGTTTTGGGTCAATTGCAGTCCCCAGCGGTCAAGCTCTTTATTGTTGAGCAGCCCTCTCTCCAACTCCTCCTTCTTCACGAAAAAAGTGTTGGATTTCACAAAGAATACTTTGCCTTTCGCCAGTAGTTCGGTGTTGGTTGGCGCTTTGGCGCTGGTCTTACTCTGGTCCTGGGCCAAGCCGGGCAGGATGCACAGGGCAAATAGGATTACGATTAGTTTCTTATGCATGAAGACCTCCTGATCTCCAGCAGAGTATGGCAGTCGAATCAGAAGTCCGCGAGCGGCAAGGTGCGGCATTGTCGGGCATATTTGCCCGGAGCTCTGCCGCTGCATGAGTGGTGTGAGAAGGTCATGTTTCCGGCCTTCGAACTGTGTTGGACCCAGTTGTATCCGCGGCCGTCCACTTAGTGCGGTGACCGGGCGATTTGGTAATGCTGGTAAAAAAGCAGGGCCCGCATTTCCGATGTCCCGATTAACCGATGTCCAGATGTCCCGATTTGCCAGGATTACTTTTTATGCTGTGGTCACGGTAGAAGGCATAGCGGGCCCATGTCTTCCTGTATATTGGATGGCGCATGGATCGATACAAGAAATCAAGAGAGCTTCATGCCCGCGCCTTGCGGGTGATCCCCGGCGGCGTCAATTCGCCGGTGCGGGCATTCAAGTCGGTGGGCGGTGATCCACCGTACATGGTCAAAGGCCAGGGCTCCCATCTATGGGACGCTGACGGCAACGAATACATCGATTACATCGGCTCCTGGGGGCCGCTCATCCTGGGCCACGCCCATCCGCTAATCGTAGAGGCCGTGGAAAAAGCCAACCGCGATGGTTCGAGTTTTGGCGCCTGTACCCCGGTGGAAGCGGAGCTGGCGGAGGCCGTGATTGAAGCTTTTCCTTCGATGGGGAAAGTCCGCTTTGTGAGTTCCGGCACCGAGGCCACCATGTCGGCCATCCGTGTGGCGCGGGCGTTTACCAAACGCAAGTACATCGTGAAGTTTGAAGGCTGCTATCACGGGCATGCCGATTCCCTGCTGGTCAAGGCCGGTTCGGGCGTGGCCACGCTCGGCATTCCCGGCTCCGCGGGCGTGCTGGAAGAACAGGCGCAATTCACGCTGGCGCTGCCCTTCAACGATCGCCAAGCGGTGGTCGACGCTTTCGAGAAATTCCGCACTAAGATTGCCTGCGTGATCGTGGAGCCGGTGGTCGGCAACATGGGCTGCGTGCCTCCGCGCGCCGGGTATCTGGAATTCCTGCGGGAGATCACCTTCCGCAATCACACGGTGCTGATCTTCGATGAGGTCATGACCGGCTTCCGCCTCGCCCTGGGCGGAGCCCAGCAGCTCTACGGCATCCAGCCCGACATGACCACGTTGGGCAAGATCATCGGTGGAGGCCTGCCGGTGGGCGCCTACGGCGGGCGCGCCGAGATCATGGAAATGATCGCCCCACTCGGCCCTGTCTATCAGGCGGGGACGCTCTCGGGAAATCCGTTGGCCATGGCCGCCGGCCTGGCTACCGTGCGCCATCTGAACGCCAATCCGGAAATCTACCAGCAGCTCGAAGAGCGCACGGCGAAGCTCGTAAATGCGGTACTGGCCATCGCAAAAGAAAAAGGTGTAGCCTTGACCGCCAACCATGTGGGATCGATGTTTACATGGTTCTTCCAGGCAGGTGAAGTCCATGGCTGGGAAACCGCTGCGCGCTGCGATACCGAGGCCTTCGGCCGGTTCCACCGCGCCATGCTGGACCGAGGCATCTATCTGCCGCCCTCTCAATACGAAGCCATCTTCCTGGGCGTAGCGCATTCCGGCCAAGATATCGAGAAGACAGTGGCCGCCGCGAGAGAGTCTCTGTAATGGTGAAACGATAATTCCATGCCAAGCGTGAAGACCGCCATTTCCACCTATGGATTTCTATTGAACGGCCGTTGGATTGAAGACGGCCCGGTGATGCCGGTGCATTCGCCATATACGGGCGAGACGGTGGCACAGGTTGTGCAAGCCGGTAGGCAGCAGGCCGATGAAGCGATTGCAGGCGCAGTCGAGGCGTTTGCCGTGACTCGCAAGATGCCCGCATACGAGCGCCAGCGGATACTGCGCAAGGTGGCCGAACAGATTGCTACGCGCACGGAAGAGTTTGCCCGCACCATGGCGCTGGAAGCCGGGAAGCCGATCAGGCAAGCGCGCGCGGAAGTGGCGCGTGCAGCGCTAACCTTCTCAGTGGCGGCGGAAGAAAGCACACGCATCGCCGGCGAATATCTTCCGCTCGATGCCGCTGAAGCCGCCCAAGGACGCTGGGGCATCGTGCGGCGTTTCCCTCTGGGGCCGATCTCGGCCATTACTCCATTTAATTTTCCGGTGAACCTGGTGGCCCACAAGGTTGCTCCGGCCATTGCCGCCGGATGCACGATGGTCCTTAAACCCGCCCCGCAGACGCCCGTTTCTGCGTTGCTGCTGGCCCGGCTGGTACACGAAGCCGGATGGCCGGCCGGCGCGTTCAGCGTGCTGCCGCTCTCTAACGCCGATGCCGCGCCGCTAATTGAAGATGAGCGCTTGAAGATGTTCACCTTTACCGGCAGCTCGGCCGCCGGGTGGGAGCTGAAAAAGCGCGCGGGAAAGAAACGCGTGACGCTGGAGCTGGGCGGCAACGCTGCCGCTATTATCCACAGCGATGCCGATCTTGAATATGCAGCGGGCCGTTGCGTAACCGCCGGGTTCGGCTACTCCGGTCAAAGCTGCATCGCGGTGCAGCGCATTCTGGTGCATGAATCGGCCTTCGACCGTTTCTTGTCGCTGTTGTTGCCGCGTGTGCAGAAATTAAAGATGGGCGATCCGTTGGAAGAGGACACCGATATTGGGCCGTTGATCCGGGAGGCGGATGCGGTGCGCGCGGAAAGCTGGATCGAGGAGGCAGTCGCCGCCGGCGCGAAGCTCCATTGCGGCGGCCAGAGAAATGGACCGATGTTGTCGCCGGCGATTCTTACCCGCACCCAGCCGCAAATGAAGGTGAACTGCATGGAAGTCTTCGCCCCGATGAAGACCCTGGAGCCCTACCGCACCTTCGACGAGGCCATCGCGCGAGTCAACGACTCACCTTATGGATTGCAGGCCGGCGTGTTCTCCCGCGATATGGGATTGATCTTCCGCGCCTTCGAAGAAATTGAAACCGGGGCCGTGATCGCCAACGACGTGCCGACCTTCCGCATCGATCCCATGCCTTACGGTGGAGTGAAAGATTCCGGCACGGGCCGCGAGGGTCTCCGTTATGCCATTGAGGAAATGACGGAAAGGAAGCTTTTAGTGTTGAATCTGCGGTAAATTGGACATCAAACGCTGCATCACTCCACCATCGTTGCGCCGATGTCTCCCGCCACGGCGAATGCGCATAGTTGTTAATAATTATAACGCTTGCATTTATACAACATAATGCTATCATAAAAAATCACTAGACCAAGCAAAGACGATGGGCGTGGCCAGTAGTGAAAAGCCATTGCACTCTCGGCCCCAACCGGCATCAAACTTGAAAAGGCTCACGCCGATAGGAACATCAGGGGTGTTTCATGTTGGCGAGGATAGCGCATCCATTTGGGAGACATGTGGCTGGGCAAAAATCAACTGCAACGCCAATTCAGAACTCGCCGAGCGAGAGCAGGCGGGCGGCTGTCCAGAAGGCACTGGGGAAAAGAATTATCGAGTGGCGAAAGAGCCAAGGCCTTTCTCAAAGGGCCCTCGCCGGCATGTGTGGAATCCATCGTTCGCGCATGGGGCAGGTTGAACGGGGTGAGTCCAACGTCTTGCTGAACACGCTCATCGTCATCGCCAACAAACTCGACCGCACCATTTCGCAGTTGTTCAGGGATATAGCGTAAATTGGGGAAGTGCTCCGCCTATCCCCCCGGTTAGGTATTTCAACTCCTCATCGGGCATGTTTGAGAAATTCAATGATAAGAGATTGAAACCAAACCGCTCGCAGGTACCAAACCTGGGTCTTCTTCCTTTTGTAGTCGGCCTCAGCCTTGCGGCTATCAGGATTGCACCCATTCTTCTCGCACCACTGCTCGAACGGCTCATCATAAGATTGATCAGATAGATCATCACCCAGACAGGCGAGGACCATTTCAAGCGTTGGGGGTTCTGCGTACGCCACGCTTTGACTGAAGTACATCGATAAGTGGTTCCGGCCGTGGGCAATTGCGCATCTGAAATGGCGGACAGCCGGGTCGGTGAAATCAGGACGATCTGGGCGCTGGTCAATGGGCACACACGCGAACATGAAGGGATGTTTCTCAATGAATGCCCGAAGGAGTGTCATCGTCTCTGTATTTCCGTCCGCTCCAACCGATACAGCCCTGTCCTGCAAGATGACGCCTCACCGGCGTAATCGACAAAGAACAGGCGGGCCGATCCCAGGTCGGCCCGCTCCTTCTCCTTGACGGCGGGCTGTCAGATGACATCAAACAACATGCAGCCCGCAGACCTTCTTCACCGGGGGAATCAACGGTCGGGAACCGGGATCGAGCCGTATTTCTTCGGCGGAACTCCGTACCACCTCATTGACACGAGGACAGAAGAAGGATTTACAGTCCGTGCTCGACGGAAAGCAAGGATGTATAAAAGTTTATACAACATATCGCTATCATTGTCAATATCGATATGAAGTGCATCTTGTAGACATCGGACGCGTAGCCACCCGAGGAGTGTCGCATACTCTGGCCGCGCTTAGCAGCGGTGAGTTTTCGGCGGTTCCGTGGCCTGCCGGCATTGTCTTTTCCCCCTTATAATAGTTGGCCGTGATAAGTCTTTGGCAAGACCTGCGATATGCAGTCCGCGTCTATTTCAAGAGCAAAACCTTCACGCTCATGGCGGGTTTGGCGCTGGCAATCGGCAGCGGCGCGACCACGGCGCTCTTTACGGTTGTGAACGCTGTGCTCCTTCGTCCGCTGCCATGTGCTGAACCGGAGCGCATTGTGGAGGTATATGAGCTCGTGCCGGCCGGGCCTTCGCGTGTATTGAGTTATCCCTGGTTTCGCTTTGCCGAGCGCACGAACCAGGCTTTCGAATATCTTGCGGCTTGGGCAGGGGGGCCTCGCGCGAATCTTTCTCTGGGTGGTTCGGCGCAGTTGATCCAAAGCTATAGGGTCAGCGCCGATTTTTTCCGTGTGTTCGGCATTCAGCCGGTTATCGGACGCGATTTCAACCGGCAGGATGACCAGCCAGGGGCCGCGCCTGTGGCCGTAATCAGCAAGACCCTCTGGGCTGGAGCTTTTGGGAGAGATCCCAAGATCATCGGCCGCGCCCTTGACATGAACGGAGAGAGCTACACGATTGTCGGGGTCATGCCTGCTAGCTTTGCCGAAAACTTGGAAACCGACGTGTGGATACCGCTCCGCAAAGAAGAAGACTGGACGGAGAGGGCGGTCGCCTATTGGGTGACCGGCCGTTTGCGGCGGGGCGTCACCTTGGAAGGCGCGCAGACCGATCTCAATCTTGTGTGGAACAGGCTCCGAAGGGAACGGCCGGATGCGGTGGACCGCAGAGAACTGGGCGGCTCGGTCACCCCATATCTCGATACGGTCGTTGGTGGCTACCGGAAGCCGATGCTGCTGCTCAGCGGGGCAGCGGCTTGCATTCTGCTCATCGCGTGCGTCAATGTCGCCAACCTTCTCTTGGCCCGGGCGGTGGCGCGGCGAAAAGAAGTTGCGGTCCGCATTGCGATAGGCGCCGGCCGCGGCCGCCTGGTTCGCCAACTGCTGACGGAGAGCGCGCTCCTGTCGGTGGTAAGCGGCGCGGCGGGTTTTGCATTGGCCGTAGCTCTCACCCGCGCGCTCAAGCATTGGCTTGCTGTCCAGTTGACGCGAGGCGAGGAAATCGCCATTGATTTTCGGGTGCTGGGCTTCGCTGTGGCCGTTTCCGTCTTGACCGGCATCGTTTTCGGCCTTGCTCCGGCGCTCCAGTTGACACGCCTGAACTTTGCTCAACTTCTGCGTGATGCCGGAAGGCTGGCAAACAGCCGTGGAGCAAGCCGCATCCAGGCAGGACTCGTATGCGCCCAGATTGCCCTTTCTGCGGCGATGCTGCTGGCTGCGGGGTTGTTGCTGACCAGCTTTGAAAGACTAAGAACGTATGACCTGGGGTTCACACCGCAAGGCGTCATGGCCGTCGACGTCGCCATGACCGGCCCGGAATTCCAAACGACCGCGTCCTCCATGGTTGGCATTCGACGCATTGAGGAAAGATTGAACGCCATTCCAGGGGTGCGGTCCGCGGCCCTTGTCAACGTGCTCCCCACGCAGTTCTCCGGGTTGTATGACGTTACGCTGCTGCCCGATCCGCTGCATAGGGCTTCCCCAGGGCCAATGTCGGAAGAACCCAGGCAGATTACACCCCAGTTCTTTGAAGTGATGCGCATGCCCATGCGCTCGGGCCGCGCATTTACGGAACACGACACCCAGCGCTCTGCCCAGGTGGCCATTGTCAACGAAACATTTCTCCGCAAGTTCCTTCCCGGCGTGGACCCTGTTGGCCTGCACCTGGCCCTGGGGCGCGCTATGGGGCCAAACTTCATCGACCAGCCAAGGGAAATCGTGGGTGTGGTCGCCGATACCCGGGGCGAGCTCCGCCGGATGCGAGGAGAAGGCCGTCCCTCGGTCTTCACTCCCTTGGCCCAGCTTCCCGATCGAATCATGGCGAGGCTCAACAGCACCAGGACGATGACTTGGGTCATCCGGACGGTTGGAGATCCCCTGGCACTGGGCCGCACAGTCCGGGAAGAGATTCTTAAAGCAGAGCCTTCCCTGGTGGTGGATAATCCCCGTTCGCTCCAGGAAGTGGTAAGCGAGGGCATCGAACAGGAAAAGGCCCAAACCGTGCTGGTCTCCGCATTCGGACTGGTGGCGTTCCTGCTGGCCGCTCTGGGACTTTATGGAACGATGAGCCACGCCGTGGCCGGGCGGATGTATGAATTCGGCATCAGGTTTGCCCTGGGCGCGAGCAGAAATAACGTCTTGTGGTTGATGCTCCGATACAGCTTCAAAATAGTCGCGCTGGGTCTTCTCGGAGGAATTGTGGCTTCCCTGGCCTTGCAGCGTGTCCTGGCGGCCTACCTTTTTGGCGTGCGCCCCAGCGACCCTGTCATTTATGCCGGGGTGCTGGGATTGCTGTCGGCAACTGCGCTTTGCGCGGCCCTGGCGCCGGCCATGCGCGCTGCCAGGACCGATCCTCGGGCCATCCTGCAGCCATAGCCAATCCGCATCGAGCGCGAACTGCCTTCCCGGACCATCTATGGCACAAAGTATACAGTGCTATGATATATAATAGTGTCAAATTAGACACGCTACCAGGGCATCCGGCTGCATCGGATGCTGGGTTTAAACGGCCCGTTTTTACCAGCACTTTTCCGGTTTTCAGGAATTCGAATTTCCAATATTGAGAAGACGTTCCTAAGCTAAATTCGTTTATTGATATTGGGCCGCGCAAAATTCTGTCCCGCGAGGTTCGCGTCGGCGACCGCCAAAGTTCGAGGTTCGTTGAAAGATATGATCTTAGCGATAGCTGTGGTGCTGGTTTCTGCCCTGGCGCTTTCCGTGCGGTTGTTCCTGGCGCGCTGGGCGCGATTCATGGAAAGGTCGGTTGAGGAAATCGGCCCCTTCCTCACGATGGTCAATGACTATGCGGATGAGATTGAGCTGCGCCTCGACCCAAGGTGGCAGAGGGAGTTGGGTGGGCCATCAGGACCCGGGTATCGTGACGCGGTCCACAGGGCCATCCGCTTCCTGAAAGAGATGGTTGGACGAGAGCGGCAGAACGTGCTGGTCTTGAACGAATATGCGCGGACGGAACACTCTGACACGCTACGCTTGGCGCGTGCTGCTGCCGCTGGCCTCCAACAGATGCGGGCGGAGCAGCGGCAAATGCAACGCGAGCTTCAACGCGCGCCGCAACCAGCCGGTGCGGAGGGCGATTGGGCGGCCGGCCCGGATGCGACGCCGGAACAGCTTATCGAGCTTGAGCAAGCCATTCTGGTGGAAATCGAGCATCGCGAAATGACTTTGCGCCACCTGGAGGCGCTGAAGAACTTTATCGCGCTTTCCGGCTGGCTCTTGTCCGCGATGCGCTGGCCGCTCTGGAAGCTCACGGTCTGCAGCCTGGTTCCCTATGAAAAGTGGCCGCTGGTTCCCGTACCCCGGCTGGCTTCGTTCGGCCGCAGCGGGGAAATTCATTTGACGGAAGCCTTCAAGAATGTCAAGACTGCCGGCATGGAACTCATCGATCTGTTGCATCCCTGCGCCGGGGTGCTGCGAGACGAGATAGAGTCGCAGATGTAGTTCCGGTTCCCGAACGTGCCGGCTTACCGCTCCATGAGCAGGCGCGGCCTGAAGACTTCGGTTTCTGTAAATTATCGCCCCGCTTGGGAGGGGTTCTTCCCGCCACGGATGCCGATGTTTGAGCCTTCAGAGGAGGCGAAGAACTCTTCGTTCGTCCCGCGCCGTTCTGGGGAATCTATGGGTTGTGCAAGCCGGATTCCGAGTCGCCGCTAAATGCTGGGTTCAACCAGCCAGATTCTGGCCCGGCGGCTGTCGTCGCCTTTGGCGACTCTTCCATCACTTTCTTCTGCTGACCCGGCAATTACCCGATCCGGCGCAAAAAACGCGCCGGATCGGGACATCCGAGCTATTTTAGGGCTATTTTCTGTTGTCGCCTCCGGCGGCTGATCTTCGATTATTCTGGAACTCATAGCCGACCCCGCCGCACCGAACGTGCTCCGCCGCAAGTCGGTATCCTTTGGTGAGCGTTGATCCCCGGTCCAACCGGGGCTCTCACCAAAGGAGCACTTCCATGAAAACCATGTTTTTCCGCGGCCTCTGCGTCCTATTGGTCCTGACGGCCTTTGCTTCATCGCATCCCAGGCAATCGGACTATCTGTATGCAACACCCGCCCCAGATGCTTGCCCGCCAACGGAACACTGCACATAGATCTTTAAGAGCTCAAAGTTTGGCCAATGATGAGTGGCTGGTTTATTCTGGTCACTCATCGATTATGCTGACCCTCGATCACCTGCTGACGCTCATCTCATTCTCGCTCGAAGGGGCGTTGATCGCGATTCTGCTCTATCGTAGGCTGCAGCGCACCTTCCGCCTCTTTGTGGCCTTCATTATCTGCACGATGAGTGGCGATCTCTTGTTGTTTTCGCTGACAGTAAGCCCGAGAACCTATTTCATCCTCTATTGGGTCATCAATGCCATCAACAGCGCTGTGGCTCTCGCTGTAATCATCGATCTTTTCCGTGACGCCCTCCAGTTGGTCTATAGCAAACTTGGTGTACTCGGCTTTCTCCTGCCGATGGTAATCTTTGGACTGATTACTGTTCTTTTCTGGGGCAGCTTGCACCGGCATCATTTTTACGGCCGCAGTTGGCAAGGCTTCACCGTCAGCATCATCTATTCGTTCGGCTTAGGAATTTCCTTGCTGGAGGCCGGCATCTGCGTCCTGAGTCTCTGGCTTGGTCCGCGGTACCGGATATGGGACCGCCGCAGCCTCAGCGTGATTGCAGGGCTGGGGCTTATCGGACTCGCCACGCTGATCGTTTTTATCGTGCGGATCGAGTTTGGGACCAGATTCACTGACGTGTTTCGCTATGTTCCCTTCTTCTCATTCGTGTGCGCCACCCTGATCTGGATTAGCATTTTCTTGCCGCTGGAGCCGGAGAGCGACCGGCGCCGCCCCGATATGGAAAACGTCGGACGATTCCTGGAGCTTGCAACCCGCCGCCTTGAGGACCTGCGGCGGTCCATGCGGCGCTGGGGCTTGCGTTTTCACCCGGTGTAATCCGCCCAAATCAAAACCTTTCCGCCGTTCCATTTTAGAACGCTTCGATTACTAAAGTAACTGCCGGTTCTTCAATCGCCGCTGGGGTGGCCTTTATCCTCGGTTATCCTTAGCTTTCTCAGCGCAAGATCCTCCAGAGTTTCACCCAACGTAAGCGCAAGAGAACGGATCAATCCTGCCTTCACTCCGATTCGGAGTAGTGCGGCATCGAGATCCCGCCAGAGATCCAAACAACATAATTGCAAGAGAGATCGAAAGATGAAGATTGCAAGGCTTTTGATGGCCCTTTTTTGTGGATCTTATTTTTACCTTGTTGCTCCCATGGCGTTATTTGCGCAGACGCAAACCAAAACCGTCACATTCAACAGCACTCCAACCTCCTGCAGGACCTGCTCGGGCGTCTGCATTAACAGCTTCAGTGAAACATGGTCGGTCGACCATGCCACACTTTTTGGCAGCGGCATCATGAACGGCAGTTGGCACGATGGCTGGCTGGATGCCTGTCCAGCGACACCGTCCGATCAAACCAATATCGTCTACGGCGTAGACTTCTTTTGTGGCGCCAGCAACGACCCTTTGCCGGGCACACCTTTCCCAACGGCCTGTTCGGGCAACCTAGGCCTGAGTCTTAGCGGCAGCTCCGGCAGGGATACGGTCAACTTCCAGTTGCAGGTCAATACCGCGGCCTTTGCCATGCAGGTTCCGCAAATCATTCATTTTTGTGTGGATAATGGTCTCAACTCTTGCGATCCCAGCATCCTGTCGGTGATCCCGCTTTTTGACGTATCGTATACGCCCGACCAGTCGGCCGATTTGGGGCCATGCACCCAGTGTGAGGCCCAGGCGGGGGCCCCTATCAATGTGATGACTGGGAACGTCTGGATTGCGCAGCGGGACGATTCGCTGCCTGGACTAGGCGGAGGACTTCAACTTGCCCGCATTTGGAACAGCACATGGGACAGCAATGCGCCGCCCATCAAGGCTGGGATCTTCGGTGACGGATGGACCAGTACCTACGAAGAGCGGTTGCAATCGCAGACGGGTGGCGGATTCAAATACTGGTCGTCTTCTGGCGCCGCCTGGGTATTTTCATTCAATTCATCCACCGGGGTTTACACGCTGACGGTTCCCGCCGATGTCCGGGCCGCCCTCACGTTCGACGCTGTACTCAACCAGTACACGCTAACGATGAAGGATGGCGGCAAGAGGGTCTTCGACGCCAACGGTCGCCTGCTGAATCTGCTGGACCGCAACGGAAATAAGACGGCCCTCGCCTATGACGGGTCCGGTCGGCCCTCCACGGTGACAGATGCGACCGGCAGGAGCCTGACCTTTTCATATTCCGATCCAAATAATGTGAATCAGGTCACCGCAATTGTAGATGCGGCAGGAACGGTCGCCAATTATGTCTACTCGCCGGGCGCGGTCCTTTCTTCGGTACGCTACGCCGACGGTTCCGGCTTTAACTTCACCAGCGATGCCTCCGCTCTGATCACCGGCGTGACCGACGTAAATGGGAAGACCATCGAAACCCACACCTATGACAGTTTTCGCCGGGGATTGACCTCAGACCGGGCCAATGGCGTGGACCATGTAAGCATGCAGTACAACGGGGTAAATGCTAGCGTGCTGACTGACTCCAACGGAAACACGACCAGCTACTCTCCTGCATTCATCAAGGGGAAGCACTACGTGAGTTCGGTGGCCGGCCCCGGTTGCGCGAGCTGCGGCGCTGTCCCCGGAGCGTCCTACGCTTACGATACAAATGCCAACCGGACTTCTTCGACCGACGCGCTGGGCCACGCCACCACCTATACCTATGATGGGAACGCAAATGTGACATCGACTTCGCTGAACGTGGGCGGCGTCCCGGTCAATTGGAGTTACACCTATAACAGCTTCGGTGAGGTGTTGACGGCCACGGACCCCCTCGGGAATGTGACCACCAATACCTACGATGTAAACGGGAACCTGTTGACCACGACCACCCCTTCACCAGGCGGCAAGACGGCGGGCAGTAGCACCAGTTTCGCGTATGACAGCAAGGGCGAGCTTACGCAGGTCATCGACCCGCTCGGGCACATCACAAAACTCACTTACACGGCCGCCGGACTGGTGGGTGCCATCACCGATCCGTTGAACAACGTCACTTCCTTTCAGTATGACGCTCGCGGAAACCGCACCGCGGTCACCGACGCCCTGAACCATCAGACCACCTTCCAGTATGATTCGCGCAACCGGCTTATCAAGATCACCAAGCCGGATCAAGGCATTGTCAGCTATGTCTACGATGCGCGGGGCCGCCGGGTATCGGTGACTGACGAAAACTCCAAGACCACTCAATATGCGTACGATGATGCCGACCGCCTTGTTTCGGTAACCGATGCCAACGGCGCAGTCACCCAATACGCTTACGACAATGAAGGCAACCTGACGGGCATTAAGGACCCGCGTCTGCACACCACCAGTTTTTCTTACGACTCCCAGCGGCGTCTCACGCAGACCACCTTTCCTTCAACAAAAGCGGAGACTTACGCCTACGATGCGGCCAGCAACCTCACGAGCAAGACCGACCGGAAGGGGCAGGTCATCAACTACAGCTATGACGAGTTGGGCCGTCTGACAAAACAGCAGTACCCGGACGCGACCTCCGTGGTTTACACATATGATGCGGCGAGCCGTCTGACGCAGATGCAAGACCCAACCGGCACCTACAGCCTGATGTACGATAATTTGAGCAGGCTGACCCAGGCATCCACGATCTATTCATTCCTGGCGGGGAAAACATTCGCGGTCTCCTACAGCTACGATGCAGGTTCCAACCGGCTCGGCTTGACCGACCCCAACGGCAGCAGCACCAGCTATACCTTTGACGGCCTCAACCGTCTCGCGTCCCTGAAGGACTTCAAGCGCAACAGCTTTACCTTCAGTTATGACGCCCTGGGTCGAACTACGACACTCGCCAGACCCAACGGGGTGAGCAGCACCTATCAATATGACGCGGTCTCCAATCTGCTTTCCGTCCTGCATCAGAACGGGACGGCCACACTCGATGGGGCGCTCTATGCCTATGATCCTGCAGGAAACCGGATAGCGAAGACCAACAAGCTGAATAACGTGACCTCGAATCTTGTTTACGACAATTTGTACCAGCTCACCGGCGTCACCCAGGGAACCAGCGCGATGGAGTCCTATACGTATGATGCCGTGGGCAACCGGTTGAGCGCCATTGGTGGCCTTTCCTACAGTTATAACGCATCCAATGAGTTGCTGGCCGCCGGCCCGGCGTCTTACACCTACGACGACAATGGCAACACCCTGACGAAGACGGATTCGAGTGGTACAACCGCTTACGCCTGGGACTTCGAGAACCGCTTGAAATCGGTCACCCTGCCCAGCGGCACCTCCGTAACCTTTAAGTATGACCCCCTGGGGCGAAGAATTCAGAAGGGTGGAAGTATCTTTGTGTACGACGGCGCCAATCTGATCCAGGAGTCTGACCAGGCCGGGAATCTGGTCGCGCGCTACATCCAGGGCCCGGGACTCGACCAGCCACTGGCCGTGTATCGTGGCGCCGCCTCTGAGTTTTATGACGCCGACGGCCTTGGCTCAATCACTTCCCTAACTACCACTTCCGGCTCCGTCAACCAGAGCTACATTTTCGACGCTTTTGGAAATACTTCTTCCACCACCGGAACCTTTATCCAGCCGTTTCAATACACGGGGCGGGAATGGGATGCTGAGACAGGACTCTACTACTACCGAGCCAGATACTACGATCCTGCTGCCGCACGGTTCCTAAGCGAAGACCCAATCGGATTTGAAGATGGGATTAACGTGTATTCCTACGCTGGTAATAATCCAGTCAATTTTTCTGATCCTAGCGGGCTGTGCAGCAGGACGCCGTGTTCAGTTGGTGTTCCACTCGATTCGGAACTTCGTAAAGTTGTGGACACGATGTTAGGGGAGACATCCAGAAACACGGCCATTGGGACAAACCAGTACGGCGACGATCAGCACGGGCATGTGGTCGGTAATCAGGAAGGCGAGGTCATCACAGAGGACGTTTTGAACCTCGAAGCTTATCTAATAGCAAGCACCATAATAAATCGAGCGAATGCGAGACAAGCCAGTTGGACGAATGAGGTGACCAGACCAAAGCAATATGCAGGATATTCACGAACTGGCAAACACCTGATAGAAGCAATGGGAAGCGATAATGGCAGCGACCTATGCACACAGCTCCTGCGGGCGCTCACGGCTCTGAACCAAGCTTCCCACAATCCCGAGCCAGGCCTAACGGACTTCAAAGCTGTGGTGCAGGGGAAGTTTGTCAGGCTTAGGAAAGGAGCAAGAAGAGTTGCTGGGACGGATTTCCAATATACGGGGGCGACATGGTGAATCGACGGGTGCTGCCTATTGTCATGATTGTTGCGATCGGGGCGGCTGCTCTCTATGGGCAAAATTTGGTCGGCAGCGTGCCCAGTCACGGTAACACGGGCCGGATCGACGTACTCAAAGATGACGTTTGGATCTCAGATGGGAAGACTCTGTGGTATGCCCGGCTACCGGATTTGGCCTGGTCGTCAAAGCCATTGCCACATCACGATATAGACGTCCAGTTTCACTTCCTCAACGCGAAGGAAGGCTGGATTCTAGTCGGAGAGCGCTTGTACTATACCGAAAATCGTGGCAGCGCTTGGAGTGAAGTGCAGTTCTCTCGTGATTTCCAGATCGAAGGATTTTCCGTCGCGCCGGGTGGACAGGTGTGGGCTTTTGGTGCTCGAAGGGGTCGCGTTCTCACAAAACGCGAAGCGCTTGACTCTCCTAAGTACACAACCGAAGAATTGGCAAATGGTACGGTGGTCGCCCTAATCCCAACGTTTAAGGTCCGGGATGGCCACAATTCCTGGAAAACATTCGCGGTGCAGAACATACAAGGCCCGGCGAAGACGCTATATTTTGGCCACGATCATATTTTATTTGCTGATCCGTGGCATCTGTATTGGAGCAATGATGGGGGCCGCGTTTGGAAAGCGAGTTCCTGCTCTTCGCGGTTCAATCCAGATTGTCAAGATGAAACACCGGCCGTGTTGTCCGGTATTGAGAGTGAATTCTGGTGCGGCACAACAGATGGGGCGATCCAACACAGCGAAGATGGAGGTCAGAAGTGGAAAACGCTATCTTACATCGACACCAACCAGCACCATGGAATCGAGCGACTGACTTTTCTCACGCGGAATGTAGGCTTCGTACTTAGCTATGGGCGGATATTCAGAACAAATGACGGGGGCCGGTCATGGAGGGATCTCGGGTTAGGACAAGCGGAGGATATGGCAAGTTATGACCAACGGCTACTGATCTTAACTAAGGACGGGCTCTACGCAGTGCAAGAACCGCAATAAGCTGTTCAGTTTACGCTTACTAAGGCGACTCTGATTAAGCTCTCTGATTTCCACTGTGATCGAAGCTGGAGTGCAGGTGAGAAGTGGAATCCCGAGAATGAAACAGAAACCCCCTGGCCATGATGACCGGCTTTGGGCAGTACACGAGGAAGACACGGCGGGCGGTAATTTCTGGAGGAGATGGAGCAGGTGGTGCTGTGGGGTGAGCTGTGTGCGCTGGTGGAGCCGCATTATCCCAAGCCTTGGAACGTGCGAACAGCCGTGGGAGTGGAGCGCATGCTGCGGATTTATTTTTGCAGCAGCGGTTCAGATCTTCTGAGGCGTTTTTCTGGAGCCGGGCCAGCCTTAGGTGAACGTGTCCTAAGTCATCGCTGGACAAAGCTGAAATATACTTAAAATCACTGCTGTGCCCAATGGTATTTCACGGATCGCAGTCAGGGTTCTTCTCGCCCTCGCATCAATTGCGGTGGTTGTTGATCGCTTCCTGACGGGTTGGGTGTCTTTCTACACATCGGATCTGCCAAATATTCAGGCACTGAGTTCCTTTGCTCCAGACTCTTCTACGAACCGGAATCCGAAGAGCTGGAAGGAATGCAGGGTTACAAGCGACGATAACGACTGCCTCATCAAACCTCTTGGCAGTTTTTACACGGATGACGTATACTGCTTCGTATGGCGCAAGTGGAGTGCATCGTTACGCAGGGAGTTTTGCCCTCCCTGGCTGGTGCTATCACCGACCCTGCACGAAGCTGGACATCTAACATCAACGATCTGAATAACGTGGTCTCGAATGTTGCTTATGACAATTTGTACCAGCTTACCGGCCTCACCCAGGGAACCAGCGCGGTGGAGTCCTATACGTATGATGCCGTGGGCAACCGGTTGAGCGCCGTTGGCGGTACTTCCTACAGTTACAACGCATCCAATGAATTGCTCGGCGTCGGCCCGGAGTCTTACACCTACGACGACAATGGCAACACCCTAACCAAGATGGATGCGAGCGGCACAACGGCTTACGCGTGGGACTTCGAAAACCGCTTGAAATCGGTCACTCCGCCCGGCGGCGCCTCCGTAACCTTTAAGTACGACCCTCTGGGGAGAAGAATTCAGAAGGGTGGCAGTATCTTTGTGTACGACGGCGCCAATCTGATCCAGGAATCTGACCAGGCCGGAAATCTGGTCGCACGCTACATCCAGGGCCCGGGAATCGACCAGCCACTGGCCGTGTATCGTGGCGCCGCCTCTGAGTTTTATGACGCCGACGGCCTTGGCTCAATCACTTCCCTAACTACCACTTCCGGGGCCGTCAATCAGAGCTACATTTTCGACGCTTTTGGAAATACTTCTTCCACCACCGGAACCTTTATCCAGCCGTTTCAATACACGGGGCGGGAATGGGATGCTGAGACAGGGCTGTATTTTTACCGGGCCAGATACTATGATCCCGCCATTGGCAGATTCCTGAACGAAGATCAAATCGGCAATGACCACGGGTTCAATTTCTATACTTACGTTGGGAACGCACCGGCCAACTTTATCGATCCAGCAGGCAGGGAACGAAAGAAGAAGTTCTGCTGCACTGTGACACTGCCGAATGATCCAGACGCCGCGATTTTAGCTCGGTTGATTTATGCAGAAGCAACTCTTGGGCACAGCATTGATGAGGACAACAGTAACAAAGAAATGCTGGCGATTGCTTTCTCCGCTATCAACCGAGCCGATTATTTAGCAACCCATCCCAAAGATAGGCATGTTTTTGGAGTACACAGCAAGGCGTCTATATCAGGTGTAATAGTTCCCGATCAATATGGCAGCGTCAAGGGCTCTCGATTCCGCAATGCCAAGATCCCGTCGATGCTAGGACAGGGCAACTGTGACTTCTTGAGACGAGCAATTGATGCAACAAACAAAGCGTTGATGAATCCATCTGCAGATCCTTTCAACGCCTTCGGAGGCGTCTTTGGAATGCGAACCAAAGGACACGAAGGAATTACTGACGATTTCTTTACTTTCCCTTCGCAAATTACTGGCTCTAACAACGTGTTTTATGGACTGGATCGATGATGAAGATGAGATATGGATTTCTACCTATCCAGGTGCTATTACTCATGAGCGTCTATGCCTTCAGTCAAGCGAATGACGTCAAGGATCTCGAATCGCTTCGGCAGTCGATTGAAAAAGGTACTTTGGAGGCAAAATACAAGATTTCCTTGAAGCTTGAGTGCCAGGGCCAAACCACTTTGACATATGTTTCGTTGATTAAGGGACGCCACCACGCTGCACTTCAAAGTTTTGGGGACGACTGTGCCTACAGACAAATTGTCTTTTTCGAGAGCCAGGGTGAGAAGTGGATTCAGGTTGCAGATTTACGATTGTCAACGCACTACGGTGAACAACCAGAAGTCAAATTCCTGGAGCTCACTGAGCCAGGTGTTCAAGACCTGATGGTGCAACATCAGGTTGTTGATTGGGGAACGGGAGTCGAACAAAAAAACATGACGCTATATAAATGGATAAGCGATCATTTCGAGGTGACTTTCGATGAGCCTGAAGTAGTGCATCTCTCAGCACCCATAACTGACAAGCGCGGGGTTCAGAGCTACTACCAAATTGAACAACAAAGCACATTCGACGTCGCTCCCAGTGAGGTACAAGGCGTTAAGAAGCTTGTTGAACATCTGTCGGTCAAGAGAAAGAGATTGGTTTTGTCGCGTGTCCGCACTTGGATTTGGGATCACGAGCTTCGACGGTTTCGATCATTCGAAACTGCCCCTTAACCGTCTAACTAACTCAAGGATAACTTAGGTCTTCTCTAGGCTCGGATCTCCGTTTCGCCCCCGCGGCGTTCAACCGCACGCACGCCATTTATAGCATCCAATGGTAGCACTGAACATATGCTGATGAAGCTCTGGAGGCAGCTTGCCGACGCCCGCCGGATCCGGGCACCGGACTCTTTTTCGCGCAGGCATAACGCCCGCCTCGATGTCCATGACGATGCGGCGGACGAGTTCGATGGCGGAGGTGAAGTAGATGCGGTGGCCCATCTCGGCAGTGAGTGCCCCCAGCGCGATGGCCAGATGCATTTTTCCCGACCCCAGGCGGGCAGATGGAACGCTGTTGCTGAAGATCAAAATCCTGGAGGCGTTCTGATAAGGCAGATGTTGAACAGGCGGATCACGCAAAGAGGATGCCGTTTGACATAGTTACCGCCGGCTCCGGCAAGGACCGTTTGTGATCGGCAGGTTACTGAGGGGAAAGGTGTTGTGTACGGCCCATGCGGATGTCCAAATATGCTTCAGCAAACTTCTTGGCAATTCGTTCATTATGAATTATAGTGCTTTTCATAGAGCGAGTGAAGTGTATGCTTACCCACACGATTCTGAGGCAGTATGCCGATTTTTCCGCGACGGCCACACTCGATGGGGCGCTCTATGCCTATGATCCCGCAGGAAACCGGAACAGCCAAGACCAACAAGCTGAATAATGTGACCTCGAATTTTGTTCACGACAATTTGTACCAGCTTACCGGGGTCACCCAGGGAACCAGCACAACCGAGTCCTATACGTATGATGCCGTTGGGAACCGGCTGAGCGCAGTTGGCGGTACTTCCTACAGTTGCAATGCGTCCAATGACCTTCTCGGCGCTGGTCCGGCATCTTACACCTACGACGATAATGGCAACACCCTGACGAAGACGGATGCGAGCGGCACAACCGCGTACGCGTGGGACTTTGAAAACCGCTTGAAATCGGTAACCCTGCCCGGCGACACCTCCGTAACCTTTAGATATGACCCCCTGGGGCGAAGAATTCAGAAGGGTGGCAGTATCTTTGTGTACGACGGCGCCAATCTGATCCAGGAGTCTGACCAGGCCGGGAATCTGGTCGCACACTACATCCAGGGGCCGGGAATCGACCAGCCGCTGGCCGCATACCGCGGTGCCGCCTCGGAGTTTTATGAAGCCGATGGGCTGGGGTCAATCACTTCCCTAACAACCACTTCCGGGGCCGTCAATCAGAGCTACAGTTTCGACTCTTTCGGAAATACTTTCTCCACCACGGGCGCCTTTGTACAGCCGTTTCGATATACCGGACGGGAATGGGATGCTGAAACCGGACTCTACTACTACCGGGCCAGATACTATGACGCAGCCATCGGGAGATTCCTGGGCGAGGATCCGGTTAGATTTGACGCAGGTAGCCCCAACTTCTACGCTTACGTTGGCAACAGTCCCACAAATGCAGTCGATCCTTCCGGGCTGGCGCAATGTGTGTATTCAGTTGCAATGCACACACTGGTCTGCGGACCAAACGCGAATGGGATTCCAGCATTAATTGGGCCGAACTTGCCTGGCGCTGTGTTGGTGGGGCCAGGAGGTCTTCATTCCGGTGCAAAGGACTGCCAAGATCAAGATAAGTGTACGAACACGAAAGACAAAGGCCCGATTGAGCCCGGCAACTACAAAATGAACTTGGATACCAGAGTGGAAAAGCGCCCTGATGGGACTATTTGGGACCACGCGGCTGGCGGACAGTATCGACTCGAGCCTTGGCCGCACCACTTCTGGGATGGGTTCTTTTATAACCGTGGCTGGATAAGAGGGGGCTTCGAGCTTCATGTCGGTTCAATTACCTTCGGATGCATCAATGCCGACAAAACTAATCCGGGAGTGGTAGCGCAATATCAAAACATGCGGGCTCTGCTTCAGACAGAAGTCGGCGGGAATTTCCTCACGGTCATACCGTAAAGGGGGGAACGGATGCGAACATTCAAAATTTGCTTGTATGAGATCATCACAGCCCTCGCGCTCCTGGGACTGGCGCATGTTTACTTGGGAGATCAGAGGCTCCTACCGTTCGCACAGGTCATGCTTGTTGCTCTGTATGTGTTGACCGCTGTGGCTACAGAGGCGGTGATCGCGTCGAGTTTCCGGCCCGAGATGTGGCGGGTGATTAGTCTAAATGTACCGGTCGCGGCCATCGTTTCGGTGTCGGGACGGACGAGCGATTCGTCTTTGAAAATCTCCACAAGCATCGCCATCGGTACATTGATTCTGAGAGCGTTAGTGGCAGACATTTCTCTGCGGGGCCCAAAGGTTCGGGTGCGACGCATTACGGCAGCACTTGTGGGCGGTACGCTTCTTCTGGAAACACTCGCCACGGTGTACAGCACAGGTGAGCGGATTTATTACGACTATTACTTTTACCCGAAGACCAAAGAGGGCTACATCATGCCGACCCGTTGGCAGGACTTCGTGGGGTACGCTGTATTCTTGGGAGCGACGATCCTGGTTTTGTATCTCTCGTGCCGGCTTCTGAAATATGCCTTTCGGCATGAACCTGCTTTGACCATCTGACGCTGGAGGAGGGGGCTGTTCAAGCTGCCGCGGGCGGGCGAAGGAGCGATCTCGGTGGAGCTGCGGGCCAGTGAGTTGGCGATGGTTCTGGATGGGGTCGATGTATCGAAGTTAATGCCCGCGTTAATGTAAAACTGACCCCTTTATGATCACGAAGAATTGACCCCCTCCACAGGCCGCGGGGCGGGACGGAGGTCTGAGCGTACCTTGGCGATTGTTTCAAAGTACTATATAATGCTTTCTAGTGCGCTAGTGGAGTGTATTCTTATCCAATGCGTTTAGGAAGGACGAGTTGGGCCGTCTGACAAAACAGCAGTACCCGGATGCGACATCCGTGGTTTACACATATGATGCGGCGAGCCGTCTGACGCAGGTGCAAGACCCAACCGGCACATACAGCCTGATGTACGATAATTTGAGCAGGCTGACCCAGGCATCCACGGTCTATTCATTCCTGGCCGGAAAAACATTCGCGGTTTCCTACAGCTATGACGCAGGCTCCAACCGGATCGGCTTGACCGACCCCAACGGCAGCAGCACCAGCTATATCTTTGACGGCCTCAACCGTCTCGCGTCCCTGAAGGACTTCAAGCGCAACAGCTTTACCTTCAGTTATGACGCCCTGGGCAGGACTACGACACTCGGCAGGCCCAACGGGGTGAGCAGCACCTATCAATATGACGCGGTCTCCAATCTGCTTTCCGTCCTGCATCAGAACGGGACGGCCACACTCGATGGGGCGCTCTATGTCTATGATCCTGCAGGAAACCGGACAGCGAAGACCAATAAGCTGAATAACGTGACCTCGAATCTTGTTTACGACAATTTGTACCAGCTCACCGGCGTCACCCAGGGAACCAGCGCGATGGAGTCCTATACGTATGATGCCGTGGGCAACCGGCTGAGCGCCGTTGGCGGTACTTCCTACAGTTACAACGCATCCAATGAATTGCTGGGCGCGGGCCGGGCCTTAATGTCATTGGTCGTATACTCGAAACACCCTGAAGAGACTTCATGTGTTCGAATTATGCAAGGAGCTGTAAATGTCTACCCTATACGTCTTGCTGGCTTGGTTTGCCTGGGCGCCAGCTATCGCGCCTTCGATCCCGCCCAGTATCATCAATGTTTCAGTGGAAGATTTCTCAAAAAGCCGCGGGCTATGGCTCAGACAACATCCCGATGGGAACAGGAGACAGCTCATGCCCACTATCGATCTATATTCTCCCTCGGGCAGCTTGATCTACTATGGCGCGGATTCGGCCAGGAACGCCGTTTTTCTCGACACTCTGGCGCGGGGCATTCACGGCTCCAAGACAACTGAGGTGCGGCCATCGCTCAAGGAAGCGATCGAGATGTTTTCGGAATTCAAGGCGCAAGAGGAAGCGCTGCTCGCGGACAAGCGCTATACGGTTTTTGCCGTTACCTACCCGGATTGGGACCATTGCAAAGAACAGAATGAGGCGGTTGCGAAACTGCGGGCCCGCGGGGCGCAGACCAATATTCGGGTCCTTGAAGTGAGGCTTCACCGATGACCTATCGACAATCACGAGTCGGCCGGCAGCAGCGAGTCAAGAGTGCGCTCACGATGCTGCTGTGCGCAATCCTCACGTTGGTTTCGTTCAACGGGTGCAGACCGAGCAAGAAAGATGCCGGGCTGATTGCCACGAGCCTGTCCATGTCCTCCTATGTCCAGGCCCGGCAGCGCACCTATTCCAGCGGGCCGTCATCAACTTCATACTATTTCCCAATGCTGGAGATATACAACGATACCGGAGTTCTTGTCTATCGCGGTAATGAGTCAATGGCAAATGCTCAAATCTTGAAGAAGTTTCCCGGTAGTGTTCAGAATTTACCGCCACGAGAGGATGCTTCTCGCCTAACAAAAATCCTTCAGGAAATTCCGGACTTCAAGGTAAGGGAGCGGGAAATTGTGGGACAAAAGAAACCAGTTATTCTTTCCATTGCCCTGGAGAGCTGTGAGGGATGCGCGATCCAGGAGCGTGCCTTGGAAGATCTCAGGGAACGTCTGCTGCAACAATCATCGGTCGTTATTCTAGAAATTAATGTAGCTCGTCCTTGAGCCCGCGGTCTTAAATCATAATGCTGCGCACAATTATAAGGCAGTATCGCCGGTTTCTCAGGCAGAGTCCGCTTGTGACTTTGCTGGCCGGCGTTGTTTTAGCCGCAGGATTTGGCGGATCGGCGCTGACCTATACGGTTATGCTCGCAAGGCTGGCCCCAAGATCAAGCGGACTCCGTTCCATGGCGTATGCAACGGTCGCCGAAGAGATCGGTGGCGGAAGCTCGCAGTCCATCCCCTGGAAAAACTTCGAACATTTGCGTGAAACTGCCGGCTGGTCTGACCCCGTCATGATTGCGTATGCCGATTCAATCCGGGCTCACCTGAGCTATCAACAGAACGAACGGGAGATATCGGTTGCCGGTGCGTCCAACGGTTTTTTTGCTACTTTTACTCAAGGCTTGGCTGCAGGCCAGGATTTTTCTTCCGCCTGGCAAGGCGAACATGGCGGCACGGAAGTCATTGTCAGCAGCGCTTTGGCAGAGAGACTGTTTACCGGCCCCGGTGGCGCGTTGGACCGCAATATCGTGCTCAACAACCGGGCGTTTCGGGTGGTTGGAGTTGCGCCGAAGAGCTTTTCCGGACTATGGTCGCCGACTGACGCCTGGGTGACGCCCGATCAAATACCTTCGCTGGTGTTTGGCGCATTTCAAAGAGAGGCCCGCCGCGCCGGCGAACAGTATTCACCCATTCGTGACAACCCAGCAGCATGGCAGAAGCTCCCCTTCTTTTATGTTCTCGCAGGCTCTGCAAAGCTTTCGCTCGACGGGTTACAGCGGAAACTGGAGAGGTTGGTTCGATCGCCAGACAATCTGCCGGACCATCTGAATGTCAGCGCTGGATTGACCAAGGACCCGGTTTGGGACAGAAAAATTCGCTCCTGGGCGCGGCTGGCGTTCCTGCTTTCGACAGCTCTCATCCTTGCGGCGGCATTGAACTACTGCGGTCTGCTGCTGGCGCAGGCGCCACGATATGCGCAAGAGGTGCGACTGAAGAGAGTTCTTGGCGCGGGGGTGCTGCGAATTGTGCTGGAAAGCATGTGTGGCCCCGCTATCACCGTGCTGGCGGGTTTTCTCATGGCGGCATTCGGCGTTATCGCCGGATTTTGGGCGATGGGCAAGCAGGGGACCCGTTTCTTGCCGCCCGGTGGTGTCTCATGGCAAACGGCGTTGAGCATCCTGGGTATGGGCCTGGCGATTGCTTGCGTCTTGGCAATCCTCATAGCCCTGGTTCCCTCACTGCGTCTGCTTCGCGACAGCGGCGCGCCACGCATGGGATATACAAGCACGGCCAGCAGAAAAGCGAACTTAGCGCTGCACGGGATTGTATCGGGCCAAATCGCCTCCTGCATTCTCACTTGCCTGATAGCGGTAATGATCATCAACGCCGTCCGTGCCGTCTCCCGGGAGACGCTTGGCTTTAGCGGCGATCAGCTTACCGCCGTTGAGGTCGGTCCAGCCTCAAAAGATGTGCAGATTGAGTTTTCAACGGCAGGAACCGGCAATTTTCCTCTGGCTACGTTTACCCGCCTGGCGGTTGAAGGCTCTCGTGATGGAATGTCCGGCGTTAAGTACATGAGCGCCGCATCCTGTGCCCCGCTCGCTCAACCGATGAAAACCATCGGCATTCAGCCAATGGATCGCGACTCGCCGCCCCGCTCCATTCAATTCTGTGGCGTATCCCAGGGATTCTTCCAGGCCATGGGAAACCCGATTCTTGCAGGGCGTAGTTTTTCGGACGCCAGTTTTACCGGCGAAGTCTCCGAGGTGGTGATCAATCGTCAACTTGCCAGCGAGCTGTGGCCAGGAGAGGAGGCTCTGCACCGCACCGTTCGCGTTGAAGTGCCCGCCTGGGACCTGCGCTTTTCGGGGCTAACAAGAACTCCTGATGCAACCGTATTTCTGCCCCTAAGAGGGAATGTATTCACTGTGTCCTTCCCGCTGTATTTTCTGGCGAGAGGAACGGAATCGTCTCACTCCCTTGAAGGATTCATTCGGCAGCAAGCGGCAAGCTCTATGCCGTCCTTAGGGGTCAGTACTTCCTACCGGGTCGATGAACGGCTTCGGGGAGACTTCATGGAACAACAGATGCGGGTTTGGTTGTCCGCGGGCGGGGCGGCGTTAATCGCCATCATTGCTTACCTTGGCCTTTACGGTGTGCTTGTACATTCCGTGAATTCAAAACGAAAAGAGATGGCCTTGCGCGCGTGCTTTGGCGCATCGGCCGGCAGCCTGCGCAAGATCGTTATCCGGCAAGCTCTGCAATGCTCCGCGTTCGCGGTTGCGATCTCCCTGTTGGCGTGGAAACCGATAATGACGCTTGCAGCAAGTGCATGGTTAGGTACGGTAAGATTATCATGGCAGTCGGCGGTCAATGTCTCTTTAATATGCGTGGCAACAGCCGCGATTATTTCTCTTTTCCCAGCCTCTATGGCCGCTAAAGCATCTCCCGCTGAGTTGTTGAGGGAACAGTAAAACCTCCGTCAGTTGCCGTTTACAGCTTACCGAAAAACCTTGTATCTGTGCTTCGCCAAAACTTTTTGGCCGTTCGTCCGTTATAGTGTATAGTGCTATCTATCACGCAAGTGATATGTATGCTTATCCAATGCGTGAGGGAGGGCGCTGATTCCCCTGCCCCGTTCTGCAGGGAATTTTGTCCTCCCGCTACTCGAATTCTGTGCTTACGCGAGAAGTCGCAAACAAGGCCCTTTTGGGGTATTCTCTTATGCACCGGAACGCTCTCTATCAGAGGAACATGACGGATGCCAAAAAAAGGTTCATTGATCGAGCCGATTATCCTTCAACACGCCATCCTGCTGTTCGGTGACGGCGGGTATGATGGCGTCTCCACCCGCGACCTGGCCAGGGCCGCCAAAACAACTGAGAGTTCCATCTACCGGCTGTATAAATCCAAAGAGAGGCTTTATGAAGTCGCGATCAAAGACGTGGGCAAACGGGCACAGGGGTCGATGGGGCAGGTGCTGCTGTCAATCGCCCGCGGTGGGCCGGGCGGGCCGCGCAAGCAGATCGCAGACACAGTGCGCGGCTGGCATACCTCTCTTCTTCGGGCCGATGCCAGGGTACTGCAGCAAGTGTTGAAGCAGGTCCATCCCTACGACAGGAAATACAGGGACTTGGCCTATGGGCCGATCAGCGAGATCGTTGCCATCGTGTCCGGTCAGCTCCAATCATTGCTCAAGGCCAAAGACGGCCCTGGGCTGAGCACGGAAATGCTGATATGGGCAATCTTCGAACTCAAAATCATGCAGGTAAGCGGCCAGCCATCAAAGGATGAGAGTGCCAAGGTCAATTCCCTGATCGAAAATTGGCTGGACTTGGTCCTTCCCAAGAAGTGAGGTAGGGTTTATGAGAAACTCATGATTTTCCACAGCAAAGAGCTTCACCAACCCAAGTCTCTTTGCTATAATTAAAAATTATTTGCTGTTGCTGTGCCCAGAATTGTCTAAATAAACAAAATTTTTCGTCGATAAATAATAGGGATGCTGTCGCGTTTTCCCACTTACCGCGCGACTGTCCCCTAAAAATATAATGTCTCAAATCTTTCATCCTAGTGCTAATTCGCTGGCTCGCGCCAGCATCCTCGGCATCATCCTTCTTCTTTCTTCGGTGGGGGCGGCCTTGCTGCAACTGCAGCGTTCCCCTTTTGTGACCGGGCAGCACATCGCGCCCGAGCAGCCTGTGCCCTTCAGTCATCAGCATCACACCGCCGGGCTGGGGATCGATTGCCGCTATTGCCACACTTCAGTTGAAGAATCGAGCTTCGCCGGAATCCCTCCGACCAAGACCTGCATGAACTGCCATGCACAGATCTGGACCAGCGCCGCCCTGCTGGAGCCGGTGCGCAGCAGCTTCCGCACCGGCAAGCCGCTGCAATGGACGCGGGTCCATGACCTTCCGGACTTCGTTTACTTCAATCACAGCATTCATGTGAACAAAGGGGTGGGGTGCAAGAGCTGTCACGGCCCGGTCAACGAGATGCCGTTGATGTACACCGAAAATACGCTGCAAATGGAATGGTGCCTGAGCTGTCACCGCCAGCCGGAGAAGTTCCTGCGGCCCAAAGAAAAGGTCTTCGATATGGGCTACCAGCCGCCCGACCGGCAGCACAAAGTTACGTGGAATGGCAAGGACTTCTACGACCAAGAAGAGCTGGGCAAGGTCCTGGCGAGTGAATATCACCTGCGCACGACGCAGGACATCACCGGTTGCTCGACCTGTCACCGGTAAGGTGAAAAGACAAAACGGAAACGAATGTCGAAAACGAGTGATTCAAATCTGAACCTGATTTCCGCCAGCGATATAAAGCCGGCGAGTCCCGATATTGAAATGGTGCGGCGTAGGCTGGCGGAAGCCAAAGGCCCGAAGTATTGGCGTACTCTGGAAGAGCTGGCCGATGAAAAGGCCTTCGGCGAACTGTTGCATCGGGAATTTCCACGGCAAGCCTCGGAATGGGTCGATCCGGTTACGCGCCGCAACTTTCTGAAGCTTGCGGGAGCATCGCTGGCCATGGCCGGTCTGGCCGGCTGCACTAAGCAGCCGCTGGAACCTATTGTGCCCTACGTGCGGCAGCCGGAAGATCTGGTCCCCGGCAAGCCGATGTTTTACGCCACTGCCATGCCTTTTGCCGGCTATGGAATTCCGCTGCTGGTCGAGAGCCATGAGTTCCGGCCCACGAAGATTGAAGGTAACAGAGAGCACCCTGCGAGTCTGGGCGCTAGCGAAATTTTCTCCCAGGCTTCAATCTTGAATCTATATGATCCGGACCGCGCTGCCACCATCACCCACATGGGCGATTCCAAGCCGTGGGGCGAGTTCCTGAAAGTCATGGGCTTGCACGTGGGGGATCCGGAAGGCGTCCCGGAAGGTATTCAGCGCAAGCTGAAGGGCGCGGGGCTGCGTTTCCTGACCGGCGCAACCAGTTCGCCAACCATGGGCTGGCAGATGAAAGAAGTGCTGCGCCAGTTCCCGCAGGCCAAATGGCACCGTTATGAAGCGGTGCATCGGGATAGCGCACGGGCCGGCTCGAAGCTGGCCTTCGGCGCGGTCTACGACTCCATTTACAAATTTGCAGCCGCTGACGTGGTCGTTTCTCTGGATGCGGATTTCCTCTCCGGAGCGTGGTTCCCAGGGTTCGTGGGATATGCGCGCGACTTCATGGGCCGCCGCAAGATGACGCCCGGCGAGGAAATGAACCGCCTCTACGTGGCCGAGAGTTCGCCCAGTACAACCGGCATGAAGGCTGACCATCGCCTCTCCGTGAGGCCGTCGGAAGTTGAGAAGATCGCTCGCGCCCTGGCTGCGAAAGCCGGAGTAAGCGGCGTCACTGCCCCACAGCTCTCTGCCGAAATGCAGAGGTGGGTGGAGGCCGTGTCCGCCGACTTGAAGGACCGCCACGGCAAGTGCCTGCTTGTCCCCGGAGATTTCCAGTCGCCCGCTGTGCATGCCCTGGCCCATGCGATGAACTCCGCCCTGGGCAACGTAGGCCAGACGGTGGTCTATATCGATCCGGTGGAAGTCGAGCCGGTGGAGCACACCGCTTCCATCCGCGAACTGGTGGCCGACATCAACGCCGGCCACGTGGACACGCTGGTGATGATCGGCGTCAACCCGGTCTACGATGCCCCTGCCGATCTAAATTTCAAAGACGCATTGAAGAAGCTGCTGGAAGACAACCAGTCCCCTAGGCTGATCGTGCATGTTTCTCAGCGGCTCGACGATACCAGCGAATACGCGCACTGGCACATTCCGGAAACGCATTATCTTGAAGCCTGGAGCGATGTCCGCGCCCACGACGGCGCTATCAGCATCGTTCAGCCGCTGCTTCTGCCGTTGTATGACGGCAAGTCGGCGCATGAGATTCTGGCCATCTTCACCGGGCAGCCGGGCGCCTCCGGTTACGACACTGTACGGTCGTACTGGCAGACGCAGCACACCGGACCGGATTTCGAAGAATGGTGGCGGCGTTCCGTGCATGACGGATTCATGAAAGACAGCGCCTCTCCCGCGCGCGCAGTCACCGTGAAGCTAGGTGTTCTGCCGCCAGCGGCCCCGGCGGGTGACGTGGAAATTGCCTTCCGTCCCGACCCCTGTATCTACGACGGCCGCTTTGTGAATAACGGCTGGCTGCAAGAAACGCCCAAACCCCTGACCCGCGTCACCTGGGACAACGTCGCCATGATTTCGCCGGCCATGGCCGCGCGCATGGGTCTGAAACAGTTGGAAGATTATGGCGATCACCAGTCCGATGCCCAGAACGTAATCGAGATTGAGTTGCAGGGAAGAAAGGTGAAAGCGCCCTTCTGGCCGCAGCCGGGCCATCCCGACAACACCGTCACGTTGTTCCTCGGTTACGGGCAGAAGAATGCCGGACGCATCGGCAGCAATCATGGTTACAACGCGAACGCCCTGCGCACCACTGCGGCGCAATATACGGCGCAGGGCGCGAAAGTTTCCGACCGTCCTGGCGAGCACTGGGATGTGGCCGTAACCCAGGGCCACTTCAGCATGGAAAACCGCGATCCGGTGAAGGCCGTGACCCTGGCTGAATTCCGGAAGGATCCGCTCTATGCCGTGAAAGAAAAGGAATCCGGCAAAATCACCGGGCCGGGCAAAGACGAATCTCTCTATCCGGACTACCGCGAGAGCCAGCACTATTACGAGAAATATGCCTGGGGCATGGCCATCGACCTGAATTCCTGCATCGGATGCCAGACCTGCGCGGTGGCCTGCCAGGCGGAAAACAGTATTTCCATCGTAGGCAAAGACCAGGTGCAGCGCGGCCGCGAGATGCAGTGGATTCGCGTGGATGCCTACTACGAAGGCAGTCCCGCCAATCCACGCGCCCACTTTCAGCCGGTGCCCTGCATGCAATGCGAGAACGCACCCTGCGAGCCGGTGTGCCCGGTGGGCGCCACGCTACACAGCACCGAAGGCCTGAACGAAATGGTCTACAACCGCTGCGTGGGCACCAGGTATTGCTCCAATAACTGTCCTTATAAGGTCCGGCGCTTCAACTTCCTTCTATATGCCGACTGGGACACTCCCAGTCTCAAGATGATGCGCAATCCGGATGTCTCGGTGCGCAGCCGCGGCGTGATGGAAAAATGTACCTACTGTGTGCAGCGCATCAACGAAGCGCGCATCACCGCCGAGAAGAAAGTCGGGCCCAATGGCGAGGAAGTCCTCATCCAAGACGGTGAAATTCTGACCGCCTGCCAGCAGGCATGCCCGACCGGGGCCATCGTCTTCGGCAACATCAACGACAAAGAAAGCCGCGTTGCAAAACTTAAAGCCGATCCACGCAACTACTCGCTTCTGGCGGAGCTGAATACGCGGCCGCGCACCACCTACATTGGGGCGGTGTTGAACCCGAATCCTGACCTTGGTCCTGGGGAGAAGGCATAAACGAATGTCTGTAACTGACGATATCGACGTGCAGCCATCAAGCCGGGCGATCAAACCGCCGCTTATTGGTCCTGGCCACGATCTGGGGTCGGTGACCGACCGCATTGGCGGCCCGGTGCTCAACCGGAACACGCCGATGTTCTGGCTCGCGGTGGTGGCGTTGGCGGCGGCGCTGGCCGGCATGCTGAGCGCTGCCGTCGTGTACCTGCTGCTCAAAGGCACTGGCATCTGGGGCATCAACATCCCCGTGGGTTGGGGATTCGCCATCGTGAACTTCGTCTGGTGGATCGGTATCGGCCATGCCGGCACATTGATTTCCGCGATTCTGCTGCTGTTCAAACAGACATGGCGGACCTCGATCAACCGTTTCGCGGAAGCCATGACAATTTTCGCGGTCATGCAGGCGGGCTTGTTCCCGCTGATCCATACCGGGCGCCCCTGGCTGGCGGCCTACTGGCTGTTTCCCATCCCCAACACGATGAACATCTGGCCGCAGTTCCGCAGTCCGCTGATCTGGGACGTGTTCGCGGTCTCCACATACTTTACCGTGTCGTTTCTGTTCTGGGGTATCGGACTGATTCCCGATTTCGCCACCCTGCGAGATCAGGCCAAAACGCTGATTGTCCGCCGCATCTATGGGATGCTGGCCATGGGCTGGCGCGGCTCCGCCCGCCACTGGAACCGCTATGAAACCGCTTACCTGCTGCTGGCCGGCCTGGCGACTCCGCTGGTGCTCTCCGTACACAGCGTGGTCAGCCTCGACTTCGCGGTATCTGTGATCCCTGGCTGGCACACGACTTTCTTTCCGCCCTACTTCGTGGCCGGCGCCATCTACTCCGGTTTTGCCATGGTGCTGATCCTGGCCATCCCTTTCCGTTATCTCTACAAGATGCAGGATTTCATCACCCTGCGCCACCTTCAGAATTCAGCCAAGGTCATGTTGGCCACCGGCCTGATCGTGGCCTATAGCTACGGCATGGAAGTCTTCATCGCCTGGTACAGCAACAACAAATATGAATGGGCGATGATGATGAACCGTTTCAGCGGCCCCTACAGGTTCTATTACTGGATGCTGGTGCTGTGCAACATCATCATTCCCCAGGCGCTGTGGTTGAACAAGGTCCGCTCCACTCCCTGGAAGCTCTTCCTGGTGGCCATCGTGGTGAATACCGGCATGTGGCTGGAGCGCTTCGTAATCGTCGTGACCAGCCTGCAGCGCGACTACCTGCCGAGTTCCTGGGGCATGTACTGGTACACCAAGTGGGACCTGATGATCTTCATCGGGACCATGGGGCTATTTACGCTCCTGTTCTTCCTCTTTATTCGGGTTATGCCATCGATTTCAATCTTTGAGATTCGTACTCTGCTGCCGCAGGCCAAGGTGAAAGAATGAGCGCCTCCATCCATGAGAACCCGTCCACGGTCTATGGGGTGATGGCGGAATTCGAGAACCCCACCGACCTGGTGCATGCGGCCAAGAGCGCCTATTCCGCCGGCTACCGCAGCCTCGATACCTACACGCCCTATCCGCTGGAAGAGGCGGCGGAAGCCATCGGAGTCCACCACAACAAAGTGCCGCTCATCGTGCTGATTGGCGCCCTGTGTGGCATGGCCGGTGGATACGGGTTGCAGTATTGGGTGTCAGCCATTGCCTACCCCATCAATGTGGGCGGCAAGCCATTTCATTCCTGGCCGGCATTCATTCCAGTGACATTCGAGTGCGCGATTCTGGGAGCGGCAGTTTCGGCGGTGCTTGGTATGCTGGCCCTCAACGGACTACCCCAGCCTTACCACCCAGTGTTCAATTCGCCGAATTTTGTGCGCGCCAGCCGCGACCGCTTCTTCCTTTGTATTGAGGCTGCCGACCCTATGTTCCGGCTGGATGAAACTAGGCGCTTTCTTGAAGGCCTGCACCCGCATGAAGTCACGGAGGTGCCGCATTAACACTCCGGCACAACCCCGTCTACGGCTGCAGCTCTTCGCTGCAATCTTTGTGGGTGGCGTTTGCAGCCTGGCCCTGAGTGGCTGCCGCCAGGACATGCACAACCAGCCCAAGTTCATCCCGCTGCGGCAGAATGATTTCTATGCCGACCAGCGCGCTAGCCGCGACCCGGTGCCCGGCGCCATAGCTCGCGGCCAGTTAAAGGAAGATACGTATTTCTATACCGGCAAGCGAGGCGTGATTCTGGGCAACGATCTGCCGGCCGGCATTACGTTCAGCAAAGACCTGTTGCGGCGTGGTCAGGAGCGCTACCGGATCTACTGCACGCCCTGCCATTCAGAACTGGGCGAAGGCCGGGGCATGATCGTGCAGCGCGGCTATCAGCAGCCGCCGTCCTTCCATGACGAGCGCCTGAGAAATGCGCCCCTGGGACACTTCTTCGATGTGGCCAGCAACGGCTTCGGCGCCATGCCCGACTATTCAGCGCAGATCAAGCCCGCGGATCGCTGGGCCATCGCCGCTTATATCCGTGCATTGCAACTGAGCCAGCATCCGGCGGAAGACGATCTGAAGGCCGCTGCTCCTGCGAATGACCGTGTGGCCACAGAATCCAAGGAAAAACCAAAGACCATGTCACTCTCACAGCCAGCGCGGGAAGGCGGCCAGCCATGAGCGCCGCCGTGACCGTATCTCCCGCCGATTTTGCCGCTCCGGCTACAGTCGCCACCATGCGCACCCGCGCGCTGATTGCGGGCATCGTGGGTCTGGCGGCTGCAGCCTATTTCGCACTCGACCCCAATTACCGGGAGCCGTTTCTCCGGTCGTGGCTGGTGGCCTTCATGTTTTGGCTGGGCATGACCCTTGGTCCGCTGGCGCTCTTGATGCTGCAATACGTGACCGGAGGCAACTGGGGAAGGATCGGCCGCCGATTCTGGGAGGCCGCCACCCGCTGCCTGCCGCTGACATTTTTATTCTGGCTGCCCATTGCGCTGGGTATGAAGCTGATCTATCCCTGGGCGTCTTGGTCACGAGAGCAGGCCATCCACGAGCTGGGTTTCAAGGGATCGTGGTATCTGCGGCCTGAAGGCTTCTGGTGGAAGGGAATCATTTTCTTCGGCCTATGGTTCCTGCTGGGCTGGTATCTGCGCCGCTGGTCGAAGCAGGAAGAAGAAGGCCGCACCGACGGGGTGAAATTCATCACCGTGCAGCATGTCAGCGGCGTGGGCATCATGGTCTATGCACTGACCGTCACCTTCGCTGCCACCGATTGGGTCAGCTCTCTGAACCCCTACTGGTTTTCAAGCGTGTGGGGCATGCTGTTTATCGTCGGCCAGGTGCTGACCACATTTGCTTTTACCATCTGGCTGCTGGCCAGGCTTGCGCCCATCGCGCCGGTTTCTCGCGTGATCAACCCTGAGCGCCTGCACGACTTTGGCAAGCTGATGTTTGCCTTCGTAGTGTTGTGGGCCTACCTCTCATTCTCGCAGTGGATCATCATCTGGTCGGGCAACCTGACCGAAGAAATCAAATGGTACCTCGACCGCATTCACGGCCGGTGGCAGGTCGTGGCCGTCAGCCTTATGCTGCTGCACTTTGCCTTTCCTTTCTTCATTATGCTGTCGCGCAATCTGAAACGGAATATTGGCCGCCTGGTGTGGATTGCCACCTTGATCTTGGTCATGCGCTACGTGGACCTGTTCTGGCTGGTGCAGCCGAAATTCCACATTTCCGGCGAGGTTGAGCCCCTCAATAGCATGAGCATCTTGATGACCCTGGCCAGCGCGCTGGCCATGGGCGGACTGTGGCTGGCACTGTTCTTCTGGAACCTGGGACGGCGCTCCCTGATGCCCGTCAACGATCCGAACTTTCCCAAAATGCTGGAACTGAAACAACATGGATAACCTGAATCCAAAATCCGGTGTGTCGCCAGAAGCCGACGATCTGAGCGTCGGTGGAATCATCAAAGCTGCCGTAATCCTGGTGTCTCTGGGCATTCTTACGTTTGTGG
Organism: Saccharimonadales bacterium (SeqCode); assembly: GCA_035568495.1. Taxonomy (GTDB): domain Bacteria; phylum Acidobacteriota; class Terriglobia; order Terriglobales; family Acidobacteriaceae; genus Angelobacter. The sequence goes on from DATMNZ010000150.1 coordinate 53,437, forward strand.
CCGCCCAGGGTTTGATGCGGGGCTTTGAGTTCCTGGAAGTCCAATCCGATAAGCCCTTGAGCATGTCGGAGCAACATCAGCGAAGCCTGGGAACAGCCGGCGAGAAAAAGGCCACGGCCGATGCCATGCAAAAAGAAGACCTACAGCCGACGGATGCAGAGAAGAAACGTATTGCGGAAGAAATGCATGTGCGCTCTTTCCCAAACCCAAGGCTGCAATATGACGAGGTGAGCGAAATGAAGGCCATGCTCACCGGCGAACACGGGAGGCTCGATTCCTCGGGCAAAGATGGCCAGGGCAACATCCATATCTCGATTGATCAAGCCATCGACATACTGTCGAAGCGTGGATTGCCGCCTGTGACCGGAACGTTTACACCCGTCGATACGACACCCACGTCGGTCTTCGGCCCGGTGATTTTGGATCATCCGCCGGCCAAATCTGGTGCAGGAGTAAAACAGCCATGATCGCTGGTAAGCAACTTCGAAGCGCAATCGCCGGCCTGGTGTTTCCGGTGTGTACGGCGCTGGCGGTGGCCCAGGCCGCTCCTCGGGGTGATCTGGGTGCGATACCGAACCAGAAGCCCGCGATTCTCGACCGGGCAGGCATTGAGCCGCACATCAACGGAGAGATACCGCTGGACCTGACCTTCATCGACGAGAACGGGCGGCCGGCGCAACTGCGCCAGTACTTTGGGCAGAAGCCGGTCATCATCACCATGGTGTACTACACATGCCCCATGCTCTGTTCGCAGGTGCTGAATGGGCTGAGTGGAAGCCTCAACGGCATCGCCCGGTTGAATGGCGGGCGGGATTTCAATATTGTTTCGGTGAGCTTCGATCCGCGCGATACGGCGGAAGCCGCCCTGGCGGAAAAGAAGAAATTTGACCAGCGCTATCACCGCGCGGGCTCCGAGCAGGGCTGGCATTTCCTCACCGGCAAGAAAGAACAGATCGACGCTTTGGCTTCCGCGTTGGGCTTCCACTATGCCTGGGACCCGTCTATCCAGCAGTATGCCCACTCCAGCGCCATCATGATATTGACCCCTGACGGTCATATTGCCCAGTACTACTACGGAATTGAATATTCCCCTCGCGACCTTCAACTGGGCATCGTCGAAGCTTCGCAGGGCCGGGTGGGCAGCGTCGTGGACCAGGTGTTGCTCTATTGCTACCACTATGACCCTCGCCAGGGCAGGTATGGCGCGACGGTCCTGAACATTTTGAGAATCAGCGCGCTGGCTACGGTGCTGGTGCTCGGCGGATTCATGCTAATCATGCTTCGCCGCGACACCACTCTGGGCGGGCGAAGAAGGATGAACAAGGCGAGCTGAATCGATGCAACCTAAACTCCCATTATTTCCTGAGCAGGCCTCAACCATCGCGGGCCAGGTGGACTCTCTCTACATTTTCCTGGTGCTGATTACCGCCTTTTTCTCCCTGCTCATCGGCGCACTGATCCTCTTCTTCGCGGTCAAGTACAAGAGAAAACCGGGCCGCCCAGCCGAGCAGATCCACGGCTCCACGCTGTTAGAGATCGTCTGGACCAGCATACCGCTCGGCATTTCCATGGTGATCTTCGTATGGGCTGCGGCCATTTTTTACCATATGCAGCGCCCGCCCGCCAACGCCATGGAAATCTACGGTGTCGGCAAGCAGTGGATGTGGAAGTTTGAACACCAGGGTGGGCAGCGCGAGATCAATTCTCTGCACGTGCCCACCGGCCGCCCGGTCAAGGTTACGCTGATCTCCCAGGATGTGATCCACGACTTTTTCGTGCCTGCGTTTCGCGTCAAGCAAGACGTTCTGCCCAACCGCTACACCTATACGTGGTTCGAGGCCACCAAGCCCGGCACCTACCATCTCTTCTGTTCGCAATACTGCGGCACCAAGCATTCGGCCATGATCGGTGACGTGGTCGTAATGACGCCGGAAGATTATGAGGCGTGGCTGGCCAGCGGCAAGGCGGAAGGCTCGCTGGCCTCCAGCGGCGAAAAATTGTTTCAACAACTGGGCTGCGCCACCTGCCATCGCGGCGATTCGGGCGCGCGCGGACCGAACCTCCCCGGACTCTACGGACGCAGCGTCCGGCTCACGGATGACCGCACGGTGGTCGCCGACGACAATTACATTCGCGAATCAATTTTGCTTCCCAACGCCAAAATCGTCTCCGGCTTCCAGCCGATCATGCCCACTTTCCAGGGTGTGGTGAAAGAAGATGACTTGGTGCAGTTGATTGCCTACATCAAGTCATTGCCGCCGGAAGACGCCGGTCCTCTGAACAACCGGACATCGCCGGGCATGATCCGTGACAGTGAAGTGACCAATATCCAGAAACAGATGCGGCAGGAGAATCAAGACAAAGCCGCCTCGAAGCCATCGGGAAAACAACCATGAGCACTGCGACCCAGACTGTAATGCCTGAAAAGCATTACCTGAATGAATTCTTCGGAATCCGATCGTGGCTTCTGACCAAAGACCACAAGCGGATTGCCATCCTGTATCTGCTCACCATCAGTTTCTTCTTTTTCCTGGGAGGCCTGTTCGCGTCGCTGATTCGCCTGGAGCTGCTCACCCCCGCCGGCGACCTGTTCCAATCCGATACCTATAACAAGCTGTTCACCATGCATGGGGTGAACATGATTTTCTTTTTCCTCATACCATCGGTGCCCGCGGTGCTGGGGAATTTCCTTGTCCCCATCATGGTGGGCGCCAGGGACCTGGCCTTTCCTAAGATCAACCTGCTGAGCTGGTATATCTTCATCGCCGGCGCCGCCTTCGCGCTCACCGCGTTGCTCTACGGAGGCGTCGATACCGGTTGGACCTTCTATACGCCGCTCAGCTCCGGCTACTTGAGGACCCCGGTCATCGTGATGGGTGTCGGCATTCTGATTGCCGGCTTTGCCTCGATCTTTACCGGCTTGAATTTCATCGTGACCGTACACCGCATGAGGGCCCCTGGCATGACCTGGGGAAGGCTACCTCTTTTCGTGTGGGCCAATTATGCCGCCAGCCTGATTATGGTCCTGGGCACCCCTGTGCTGGCCATTACCCTGATACTCCTAGTGCTGGAGCGCGGTTTTCATATCGGTATTTTCGATCCCAAGCTGGGCGGCGACCCGGTGCTGTTCCAGCATATGTTCTGGTTCTACTCCCATCCCGCGGTCTACATCATGATTCTGCCGGGCATGGGCGTGATCAGCGAGATCATTACCTGCTTCTCGCGCAAACGCGTCTTCGGATACACCTTCATCGCGTTCTCCAGTATCGCAATTGCGGTCTTCGGTTTCGTCGTCTGGGCCCACCACATGTTCGTGGCCGGCATCTCGACCTACTCCGCCATGGTCTTCTCGCTGCTGAGCTACGCGGTCGCCATTCCTTCCGCGGTCAAGGTCTTCAACTGGATCGCCACCATGTATAAGGGCTCGGTCAGCTATGACACGCCCATGCTGTATGCCTTCGGTTTTATCGGACTGTTTACCATCGGCGGCTTGACCGGCCTGTTCCTGGCCGCTCTGGGACTCGATGTCCACATTCACGATACCTATTTCGTGATTGCCCACTTCCACTACGTGATGGTGGGCGGCATGGTCATGGCCTACCTGGGAGGGCTCCATTTCTGGTGGCCCAAAATTACCGGCAGGATCTATCCTGAGTTTTGGGCCAAGCTGGCGGCGCTCATCACCTTTATCGGCTTTAATCTGACGTTCTTCCCGCAGTTCATTCTCGGTTACCTGGGCATGCCCCGCCGCTACCATTCGTACCCGGAAGAGTTCCAGGTGCTTAACGTGCTTTCGAGCGCCGGCGCCTCAATTCTGGCCGTCGGTTTCATTCTTCCGCTGATTTATCTTCTGTGGTCACTGCGCTATGGCGAGATCGCGGGCCCCAATCCCTGGAGCGCGAAGGGCCTGGAGTGGACTACATCGTCGCCGCCGCCCACTCATAATTTTGACGTGATCCCGGTCGTCACCGAAGGGCCGTACAACTACGGAGATGACGAGGAGGCCGCCGGTGTCCACTAACCAGACGACCGCCCCAGCCACCGGGCATCACCCGGCGTGGGCCCACCAGTTCGAAAACATGCAACAGCAAAAGGAAGCCTCTTCCTTTGGCATGTGGGTCTTCCTGCTGACGGAAATCATGATGTTTGGCGGGCTATTTACTGCCTACATGATCTACCGCATCAAGTTCTACGACGCCTTCGTGGCCGGCAGCAGCAGCATCAATGTCCAATGGGGCTTTGGCAACACTCTGGTCCTGATCGGCAGCAGCTTCACCATGGCCATGGCAGTGTGGGCGGCCCACAAGGGCAAGCGCATGCAACAGGTGGTCTATCTGGTGCTGACCATGGTGCTGGGCACGGCCTTTCTGGGAGTGAAGGCCGTAGAGTACAAAGCGAAATACGATGAATGTCACATTCCCGGCCAGGTGATCGGCAAAGGCTTCAACGCCACCGGCGGGCCGGGTTGCAGTGGCGAAGGCGCCAACATCGCCGAAGAACTCGAACATCCGAAGACCTTGGCGGGCAAGGAAGTTGCGGGAAAACCACGGGCTGCGGCTGAGCAGATCGCCCGCCAGAGCGAACTCTTCTTCGTCTTCTATTTTGCTATGACCGGCCTGCACGCTACCCACATGATCATCGGCCTGGGCGTGTTGGCCTGGATTCTTCGGCGGGCCTGGAAGTCGGAATTTGGGCCTGCCTATTACACGCCCGTCGAAAACTTTGGCCTGTACTGGCACTTCGTCGATATCGTGTGGATTTATCTGTTCCCTTTGCTGTATCTGATCAACCGGATTCCACACCACTAGAGGAATGACTCATGTCTGCTGAAAACTCGCGAGCCGCTGAAAGTTCGCATCCTACACCGGCGCTCTACGGCCTCATTCTGGCGATTCTGGTGTCGGGCACGGCCTTGACCTACTTCGCTGCCACCTGGGAGATGGGCATTTTCAATCCCATCGTGGCCCTGACCATCGCCTGCACCAAGGCCACCCTGGTGATCCTCTATTTCATGCATGTGCGCTATAGCAACAAGCTGACCATCATCACCGTCTGCGCCGGCTTCTTCTGGCTGCTGATCCTGATCTCACTCAGCCTGTCGGACTATTTGACGCGCTAGCTGAAATCTTTCAATCAAAATGGCAAAAGCCGGGATCGGGTCCCGGCTTTCTTTGGAAAATTGCCCTATCGTGCAGTGCAAAGACAGGTGACGAGCCGCGTGAGCACCGTAGTTGTCGGTTGGAATGCCTTGACGTCGGTAGAGATCAGGTTCCTGAGCGTCTGCTGGCTTAGAGCAAGCTTCTTGCTGTTTTTCATCGCTATTTCCTTTTGAACGCTGAATTTTAGAGAAGCGCTAACATAATACTACGCATTCTTCCCAAAGACTGACCAGCCACGAATGAGCACGAATTAATACGAATCAAGAGCAGAATCAAGAAGTCAAAATCAAGATCGAAAAAACCGAGATCGCAGCCTTGTCCAAATTGGAACGGGTGTTGTCTCCCGAAGAAAGTCTTCGCGGTCCACGACACGTCTCGCGTCCGCCTCACAAATCCCCAAAGCCTCTGCTTCCTCGGTTCCTCTATATTACTATCCTCCAAAATCTTCGCGGTGCACGACGATTCCGGGAGCAACGACAACCCAACTCTTATTCGCGTTAATTCGCGGCTAATTGCTTTTGGCTGTGGCAACGTCACGCTGTGTTTCAAAGGTTTTGCCTGGGTGGCTCTGCAGCACACCCGCTCCCAGTAGTAAAATAGCCAGTTGAGTCGATCCCTTCATTTTCTGCATACATTGAGGACAATTGAACATGGCAACCGTTGAAGCTTCCAGACCTGTAACCGGTATTCCTACCGGCCCCTTTCGCAACGAACCTTTTACCGATTTCACACGGCCGGAGAACGCGCGGCGGATGCACGAGGCGCTGGCCGGGGTACGCGCCGAACTGGGGCGTGAGTATCCCATGGTGATCGGCAACCGGCTGGTGAAGACGGAAAAGAAAGCCAAGTCCGTGAATCCGGCGCGCCCATCGCAGGTGGTGGGCATCGTGCAGGAAGGTGACAGTTCCCACGTGGAGGCCGCGGTGCAGGCGGCTTTGACGGCCTTTCCGAACTGGCGGCACTCAACGGTGGAAAAACGCGCGTCGTTGTTGAAGGCCGTGGCCGCCATTCTGCGCGAGCGCAAGCTGGAGATGTGCGCCTGGATGGTCTATGAAGTCGGCAAGAACTGGGCCGAGGCGGATGCCGATGTCGCCGAAACCATCGACTTTGCCGAATACTATGCGCGCGAAGCCCTGCGTCTCGCGAAAGCCGAGCCGGCCACGCAACTGCCGGGTGAGCGTGGGTCCCTGATGTATCTCCCGCTGGGTGTGGGCGCTGTCATTCCGCCGTGGAACTTTCCCTGCGCGCTCGCCGCGGGCATGACCTTGGCCGCAATTGTCTGCGGCAATACCGTGGTGCTCAAGCCGTCGCAAGATTCGCCAGTCACAGCGGCCAAGTTCTTTGAAGTCCTGCAGTCCGCCGGCATGCCGGATGGGGTGGTCAACTTCTGCCCAGGCGCGGGCCCGGGATTCGGCTCGGCGCTGGTGGAGCATTCCCAGGTTCGTTTCATTGCCTTCACCGGATCAAAAGAGGTCGGGCTCGATATCAATCAGCGCGCCGCTGTGAACCGGAAGGGACAGAAGTGGATCAAGCGCACCGTCCTCGAAATGGGCGGCAAGGATTCCATTATCGTCGATGCCGACGCCAATCTGGATGCGGCTGTCGAAGGGGTCGCCCAGTCGGCTTTCGGGTTTTCAGGGCAAAAGTGCTCGGCCTGTTCACGGGCCATCATCGACGAGAAGATTTATGAGGTTTTTCTGGAAAGGCTCAAAGAACGCGTAGCCAAGATCACCGTAGGAGATCCCGTGGAAAACAAAGCCATGGGGCCGGTGGTCAGCGAGAAGCAATACAAGAAGATTCTCGACTACATCGAAGTCGGGAAGAAGGAAGGCCGCCTGGTCGCCGGCGGTGGCGCACTGAAAGAGGCTGGTGAAGGATATTACATTGCCCCCACGGTAATCGCCGATGTATCGCCCATGGCGCGCATTGCCCAGGAAGAGATCTTCGGCCCGGTATTGGCGGTGATCAAGTCGCGCAACTTTGATGACGCTCTGGAAATCGCCAACAACACCGAATTCGGACTGACGGGCGCGGTCTATTCAACCACGCGGGAGAAGCTGGAACGCGCGCGCTACGAGTTCCAGGCGGGCAATCTGTATCTGAACCGCAAGTGTACTGGAGCGATGGTGGGCGCGCATCCTTTTGGCGGCTTTAACATGTCAGGCACCGATTCCAAGACGGGTGGCCCGGATTACCTGCTGTTGTTCTCGCAGGCCAAGTCGGTGGCCGAAAAACTGGGTGACGCCGGCCCGCGCTAAAGCTGACGATTCAGTCTCGTCCCAACGAACGGGACGGGACTGACGAATCGTGGATCGGAAACCTCTGCTCCCATTCAAGTGAACTATATTGGATTTAAGGTAGGGCCTCGCCTTAGTCCTCGAACTTGTGGAAGATGGCGATCATCCACACCCCGCGTTGGCAGCGATCTGCGGCCTGACTGTCTCGAAACCCTTTCTGAGAGAAAACTTCGGTTCACCAATTAATGATCATTAATTCACCTTGCAATTGCAGTAGGTCCATCGCGCCTGTTGAACAAAATGCCACATCGGTACGGGTCCTGTTTCCGGTAGTGGAATGAAATTCTCTGAGGGTTGATAGCTCCAGCCGGACCTATGAATGACCATAGAGGGCAGCAGAAGCGGCCTATCTACGAGGGAAAATGGAGTCGAGTGCAGCCGGCTGTTCTGGATTTCTGAATATACGCTCCCATTTTTCATTATTCCCGAATCGGGAATATTATTTCCTCCCTGAACGCTCGGCGATCCATCCCCTGGCGGCGTTCTTCACCAAATCAAGTGAAATTCACAAGGAGCCAATTTCAATGAAACAAATTAGAAACATGAGAGAAATTATTTTGATTACTGCGCTAGCGGTAATGATCCTGGACATTTTCGTCCTGCCAGCGATGCCACCTGGCAGCGGCACCCTATCTTTCGCTTCAGACTTAAGGATGGCGGATGGTGGCAGCCCTTTCCCCATGTGCGGGCCAGTTCCGTGCCTTTCTCAGGTCAAGAGGTCTGAGTTCGAAACAATCACCTCCGACGTATCAGCTCTAAATGCCAGGCTCTGGCCCATTCGTGTGCCCCTGTCGATGCGGCCAGATCTTATTGCATGGGAGCAGTGCCCGTCAGAATGTCGGGTTAGCATGATTGAGCCAAAAGCAGACTGACGCCTGCGGATTCGGCACTTGGAAGATCGTGAGGGGCTGGGTTAATCTAGCCCCTCACAACGAATGAGCATCACTACTTTCTTATGGCTGTGTCCGCCCATCCTCCAGGCCTGGTTGGTGGTGCTGCTTGTCAACAAACGAGCGGCAAGGAATTTTCGTTTTTTCTTTGCGTACACAATCTTTGCGGTAGTCGCCGAGATTACCAGATTTTCTGTTCGCGGAAATTCCGCGACATATTTTCATGTCTATCTGGTTACGGAGCCGGTTTATGCTCTGCTTAGCTTCCTCGCGATTTGCGATGTGTTTTACCAGGTCTTCAAGAATTTCTACTCGATCTGGTGGTTCAAGTTCATTCTGCCGGCTACGGGAATTGTCATGTTCTGTGTTGCTGTCTTGATCGCCACCCTACGTCCCCCGATTCAAGCTATTCCACTGCTAAGTGCGGTTTTCGTATTTGAGATTATCGTGAAATTCCTCCAGCTTGGAATCTTCTTTCTAATCTTCGGACTGGCCCAGTTTTATGACCTGTTCTGGCGGCAATACTCTTTTGGCATTGCCAGCGGCTTCGGGGTAACGGCCTTTGGCCTGCTGGCGGCCGTTGTCGCTCGTTCCGTATTTGGAACAAGATACGCTCTTACGTTCCAATTTGTCCCATCTGTGACATATTTAATTGCGGTATTGATCTGGCTGGCATCATTTCTCAAACCATTGCCACCCGATCCATTGCGTGACGTGCGGCCCCTGCTGACTCCAGATTTGCTGCGGGAACTGTACGAACGCTACCGGCGGCTCAGGTAGAGGATTTTGTTCGATGCTCGGAAGTTTGGTTATAGCAATTTTTCTGCTCGGCTTGCTTGCCGGGGGCATAGCGCTCATCTTCATGCGGCTTTCCCGCTATCCCAATCGCAGTGTCGTGGACGTCGCCGATTTCCTGCGTCCCGGCAATCCCCAGAAAATGATGGACCTGTTGAACCCGCAGTTTGAAGAGGGCTTGCGGGCCACGTTGCCGCGGCGGGAGTTTTTGCGCCAGCAGCGGAAGGGCCTGCTCTCGATCCTGGAATTCCTGGCCTGCATGTCGCATAGCACCCGCATCTGCATTGAGCTGGCCAACAACGAGCTGCAGCGGGAGACGGTGCAGAATCCGGGCCGGGAAAACGATGACGATGAAGATTACATCGACTGCGCGCTGGCCTTGCAGCAAGCGGCGGTTGAGTTCCGGTTCTATTGCCTGGCGGCCAGGATGAAGGCCCGGACCTGGCTGATCTGCCGGACGCAATGGTGGCTGCCTCTCGATGCGCCACACCTTTCGCAACTGAGAGACCTGCAAGGTTTGAGCTTCACCGCCAGTTACAATCGGTTTGTGCGGGCGCTCTCCGATGTCGGGCGCATTCACGGGATGGAATTCCAGGATTCCTTTCTGCACGCTCTGATTAAGTAATTTATGCGCAAGCGTTTTGTGCGCTTGGGCCAGAAATAATTGGAAACTCCCAACTTAACTCTCCAGCCTAAAGCCTTCCCAAGCGATAAGTTATGGCCCGCGAAGAGCGGTTACGAAACTTGTTGGTTTGTGCCCCAACTGTCCGGCCCGCTATTTCTGCCCCAGGTTGACTTTGGCATTTGCGCTGCCTGAGAATAAGGGCAACCTGGGTAGGCCACCATCTCCGCGGTCGAGCAATACCTCTTCGTTGAAAACCGTCTGTGTGTGGTTGATCTGAACGCGTACGATTTTGATCGGAAAACCGCGGTTCGGAATAGGTTGGGTTGACATGGCCAGAATTCTCTGTGTGGATGACGAACTTCACGTGGTCACTCTCAAGTGCGCCATTCTGGAGGCCGCCGGGCATACGGTCACCTCCGCCACCTCCGCGCGGGACGCCATCGAAAAGCTCCAGGTCAACGCCTACGACGCAGTGGTGACCGACTGGCGGCTGGGCGACGCCAATGGCCGGGTCGTGGTGCAAGCCGCCAAAAGGAATCGCACCTTGCCGGTAGTGGTGGTTTCAGGATATATAACGGACGCTTTTCAAGCGCCGGAGCCGCTGGCCGACCTCTACTTGGAAAAGCCCGTCAATCCTGAGGAATTGGTCACCATCGTCAACGAGCTGCTGAGGACCAGCGAAGATGCCACTCCCGGATAGGCCGGGCAGCTATCCGCGCGGGGGCGTAGTAGCCACTGAGGTGGCTGCGGCTTCGGCCAGTATGCGGTGGTGAATGGTAAACAAAGCCAGTTCCAGCCGGTCAGAGACGCCGATCTTATCGTAAACATTGCGCAGGTAATTTTTGATGACCTGTTCGGTGGTGCCGAGTTGCGTGGCAATTTCCTTGTTCTTGTAGCCCTGCACGATCAAAGCCACGATCTTCAGCTCTTTTGCGGTAAGCCGGTCACGCACGCGGGCGCCCACCAGATCGTTTTCGGCGGTCTCTTTGCTTTCGTGGGTGTCTTGCACCCAGGTCTCACCCTTGCTCACCTTGCGCACGCACTGCACCAGGGCCTCGCCGCTCACGTTGCGGTAGATGACCCCGTTGACGCCGTTGGTAATAAAATGGCGTGAATCCTGGCCGGTTTCAGCGATCAACACCAGGCGGGTCTTATACTTTCTCGCGGTCTCAACCACGGTTTGAAGACTGGCATGAATATCGCCGCCGAATAACATCACGGAAGCGTGAAATTTTTCCAGCGCCATCGTCATTTTTTCCGAGGTCTCGGCCTGGGCCACGATGCGCAGATCATCTTCCACTGCCAGGACTTTCGCTACGCCGGTGCGGAAGATAGCTTGGTTATCAGCCAGTATGATCTTCAGCATTTATTTGCGTCCTTTGCTCTTTCGGATGAATTGATACTGGTCAATCACGCAAGCCACGCCATTCTTCTTCTTTTTTTTCTTTTCTCCTTTGGCGCCCTGAACGTCGTTCTCGTTGCGAACGACGCGGCCCGTGCAACGGACTTCCACGTCACCAGGCGTGCCCAGGATTATGGCCGGGAGGGTGATGTCAAACTCAATGGATGTACCCACGGCGAGGTCGGTATTGACTTGAATGTAGACACCGGAGGCGCTCAGATCAGCGGTCTTTCCCGCGCCCACCGATGTGCCCGTTTTCCGCCGAAGGCGGATTGGCAATTCGAGCGGAAACCGTTTTCCTGTGCGTGCTTCTGACATGCTGCTTTTCCCTCGCACAACCCTGCCCGGAGCGCCCTCAAAAGAGCTGTTCTCCCAGGCAATAGTCATTGGAAGATGGTGATGATGGTTTATACCATGAATAAACCCGGAAGGACAGAAGATTCATACAGTTAGACAACACCTGATGCCCAAGACGGCAAAGATGGCCATGTTGGTTGGAAACCACGGAAGCCGGGTATTAAAATGCTATGACTTCAGGAGCACCATGAGAGATCAGGATCAACTATGAGTATGCGTGTTCGCAAGGCTGTCTTCCCGGCCGCCGGGTTGGGCACCCGTTTTTTGCCCGCCACCAAGGCCCAGCCCAAGGAAATGCTCCCCCTGGTCGATAAGCCGGTGATTCAATACGGCGTGGAAGAAGCGTTGGCCGCCGGCTGTGACCAAATCATCATCATCACTGGCCGGGGCAAGAGCGCCATCGAAGACCACTTCGATGTGAGCTACGAGCTGGAGAAAATGCTGGAAGAACGCGGCAAGAAAGACTTGCTGGCCATCGTCCGTCGAATTTCCGACATGATCCATGTGGCCTACGTCCGGCAGAAGGAGGCATTGGGCCTCGGGCATGCCGTGCTAATGGCACGGGAATTGGTCGGCAACGAGCCCTTTGCCGTGCTGCTGGCCGATGACGTGATTGATGCCCCGGTACCCTGCCTGAAACAGATGATCGACGTCTTCAACGAAACCGGGTGCTCGGTGGTCGCCGCGCAAGAGGTCCACGGGCCGGCCATTGCGTCCTACGGTGTGCTCGATGCAAAGAAGGTGGAAGGCCGGTTCGGTGGTCGGGCCCATGAGATTTCGAATTTGGTGGAAAAGCCGAACCCTGCCGACGCTCCTTCCAATCTGGCCATTATCGGGCGCTACGTCCTCACCCCGGCCGTGTTTGAGATTCTCGAACATACTCCACTGGGCATAGGCGGCGAACTGCAACTCACCGACGGGCTCCGCGGCCTGCTAAAGAAAGAGAAGATTTACGGATACACATTCGAAGGCAAGCGCCACGATGCCGGTGACAAGCTGGGCTTTCTGAAAGCCACGGTCGAACTGGCATTGAAGCGTGCCGATCTCGGCAAAGATTTCCGTGAGTATCTGAAGACCCTTGACCTGGGAAGCTAAACCCATATTCACCAAACCCTGGCCACGAATTACACGAATGAACACGAATGCAGTGCATAACGGCGAATTAGCTGTTTTCAACAGCTTGCTCCCAGTATCTTTCTCTCTCGCTGTTATTCGTGTTCATTCGTGTAATTCGTGGCCAAGCTCTTGTCATTTAGGTTTTTTCGCCCGGTCCACCAGCATGATGGGGATTCCATCGACGATCGGGTAGATGCGTCCGCATCCGGTGCACTGGAGGGCATTCTCGTCGTTGGCCGGCTGGACGATGGGTTTGCGGCATTCGGGGACGGGGCAGGCCAGAATTTCCAGCAACTCTTTGTTCATATCGCTATTGTAGTTCCTGTTAAGATACGCTTTCCCTTTATGGCTGCAAATATTCTCGATGGAAATAAAATCGCCGCCCAGATCAGGGCCGAGGCCGCCGAGCAGGCCAAAAAACTGACGGCCGCCGGCGCCCGTCCCGGACTGGTGGTCATCCTTGCCGGGCATGATCCGGCCTCTGAGATATATGTCCGCAACAAGGTCAAGGCCTGCGAGCAGCTTGGCATTCACAGCGAGAAGCTGACGCCGCCCGATTCGGTCACCACTGAAGAGCTTCTGGCCATGGTGCAGGAGCTCAACCGCCGCGATGAGATCGATGGCATCCTGGTCCAGCTTCCGCTGCCGAAGCAGGTCGATTCGAAGCGGGTATTGCTGGCCGTGGCCCCGGAAAAGGACGTAGACGGTTTTCACCCGGTGAATGTCGGCAACCTTTCCACTCAGCGTCCGGGTCTGGTGCCGTGTACGCCCGGCGGCATGATCGAAATCTTGCGCCGCAGCAATATTCCTATGGAAGGGCAGAACGCCGTGGTGGTCGGCCGCAGTGACATTGTCGGCAAGCCCGCGGCCATGCTGCTCATCAATGCCAATGCCACGGTCACCGTGTGCCATTCAAAGACACGCAATCTTCCCGAAGTCTGCCGCCGCGCTGATATCGTGGTGGCCGCCATCGGGCGGCCTGGCTTTGTCACCAAAGATTTCGTAAGACCGGGGGCCACTGTGATTGATGTGGGCATCAACAAAATCGCCGATCGCGCGGAGTTCGAGAAATTCTTCAGCGGCGATGCCGCCCGCGAGAAGAGCTTCCAGGAGAAAGGCTCGACCCTGGTGGGCGACGTGGATCCGCATGTGGCGGAAGTGGCCGGGGCCATGACCCCCGTGCCCGGCGGGGTGGGACCTCTGACCATTGCCATGCTCATGGTGAACACCATTAAGGCGTGTACGATGCGCCGCGGGCGAGGTGTCTAAATGGTCCGGGTGGGCCTTACTGGCGGCATCGCGTGCGGAAAAACCACGGTTGCGAAGATGCTGGAGGGCATGGGGGCGCGGCTGGTCTACGCCGATACCGTTGCCCATCAGCTCTATGCGCCGGGTGCGCCCGTTTATGTGGAAGTGGTGAAACAATTTGGCCCGGAGATCGTCCAACAGAATGGGCAGATCGACCGGGCGAAGCTGGGGGCCATCGCCTTCGGCCAGGGACGTATCGAGGAGTTAAACCGGATTGTGCATCCGGCGGTGGTCCGCAGCCAGGAACAATGGATGAATGAGATCACGGCCCGCGAGCCCCAGGCGGTGGTGATCGTGGAAGCTGCCCTGATCTACGAAGCGGGCGTTGCGGGCCGTTTTTCGAAGGTGATAGTAGTGACCTGCCAGCCGGACCAAAAAGTTACGCGCTATGCGCAGCGCACGGGCATCGGCGAACCGGCGGCCTTGGTCGAAGTTGAACGCCGCTCACGGGCCCAGTTGCCGGATGCGGAAAAGGTCCGGCGGGGCGACTACGTGATCGACAATTCCAGTACTTTGGAACGCACCCGCGAGCAGACCGCCAGGATCTACTCGGAATTGAAGGTCTTGGCCATCAGCCGGCAATAGTTTTCCCGGAACTTAGTGTTACAGTGGCCCCAAGCGGAAGCTGCCGCAACGAGGGCCGCTGAAAACAAATGCAGGTGGAAGTAAAATAACGTTAGCGCTTCTGCTTTCAGGTGAATTGCGATGAAGTTTTTACGTCTATGGCTGTTGGTGATTGTTCTGGTTTCCGCTTTTTATTGCTTCACTACCTATCCGCACGGCCGGTTCACGCCCGAATGGGTGGCGCGGCCCACGCACGTGGAAATTACCGAGGCGGCAGCCTCGCCGCAGTTCGACTCCGAAGAGCTGGAAAATATCGGGGTCTATAAGAAGGCCCTGCCCTTCGTGGTAAACATCACTTCCACGGCTGTGGCCTATGACTTTTTTTACGGGGCGGTGCCCCAACAGGGCCAGGGCTCGGGTTTTGTGATCGACTCCCAGGGCCGAATTCTCACCAACTATCACGTGGTGGAAAACGCCCGCCAGGTGGATGTCACCACCAGCGACAAAAAAAGATATAAGGCGCAGATCGTTGGCGCCGATCCCACCAACGATCTGGCCGTCATCCAGATTCCTTTCCACTCGATTACCCCGGCCGTCCTGGCCGATTCCAAAGGCTTGGTGGTGGGGCAGAAGGTATTTGCCATCGGCAATCCATTTGGGTTGAGTGGCACCATGACCCGCGGCATCATCAGCTCCATTCGCTCGGTGCGTGGCCAGCGTGGCTTCATCGATGAGGCCATTCAAACCGATGCCGCCATCAATCCCGGCAACTCCGGCGGTCCGCTGCTGAACTCCCGAGGCGAGGTGATCGGCATCAACTCTATGATCTTTACCGGCGGCGCGGAGCAGAGCGCCGGCATTGGTTTTGCCATTCCCATCAACACCGCCAAGGCCGTGCTTGACGATCTGGTCAAGCTCGGGCAGGTGCGCAGGCCCGCTCTCGGTGTCCGCACCCTGCCGGTTGGGCCGCAACTGGCCGGTGAGCTGGCCCTGGGGGCCGACTCTGGGCTGTTGATTCAGCAGGTCGTGCCCGGCAGCAGCGCCGATCGCGCTGGGCTCCGTGGCGGCAACGAACGTGCCTACATTGGATTTTCTCCGATTCTGATCGGTGGTGACCTGATCGTGGCGGTCGATGGCCAGGACGTTCAGGATACCGTGGAGCTATCGCACGTAATGCAGAAACATCATACCGGCGATGTCATCACGGTGACCGTCTACCGCGCCAAGAAGCGCATCGACATAAAAGTAACGCTGGGCGAAGCCCGCGAAACGGCTTGAAGCATTTGATGCCACGTGAGCTTGTCTTTCTAACGACTGCCGAGGCGCGCCGCATGGAAGCCGCCGAAGAATATGGTGCTCTGAGTTTTGCGCGGGCCGTGCATGACCAGCATCCCAGGCAGGGTGTTGCCTGGGAAGAGTTTGGCGGCGGCCATTTGATTTTCGTGGCGAAAGGCGCTCCGGTGGGCCGGGCCCACGGCCTGGGATTTGCCGGTAAGGTCTCAGCCGCCGACATCGCGAAGGTCGAGGAATTCTATTTTCAGCGTGACGCTGCGGCCCAGGTGGATGTTTGCCCCTATGCCGATCCCTCACTCTTTGAGGCGGTGAATCAGCGCGGGTTTCATGTCGCGGAATTCAATCAGACGCTGGCGCGCTGGATCGATCCCAGCGAGAGCTTCACCGCCGCCGTCGCCATGGATGGCATCGAAATCCGCCAGGTGCGGACGGAAGAGGCCGCTTCCTGGGCGGCCCTGCTTTCGCAAATCTTTTTCGGCGATGAGGCGGCTCAATTTCAGGATCTCTTCACTCCCTGGGCGGCTTCGGACAATCCGCTGTGTCTGGCCGCGCTCGACCGTGGCAGCATGGTTGCTGGCGCGGGAGGCGTGATTGTTCCGAAGCACAATATGGCCGCCTTTTTTGGCGCCGCTACCCTGTCTGAATACCGAGGCCGGGGCATTCAGGCGGCTTTCATGCAAGAGCGAATGAGAATCGCGCAGCAGGCCAAATGTGACTTGGCCGTCACTCTCACCATGCCAGGAACTACCTCACAGAGGAATGTGGAACGCGCTGGATTTCGCACTGCCTACACGAAGGTGGTAGTCAGCAAGACGCCGCCGGGCAAGGAAACATAGCGGCTTAGGGGGGATCGATGCGGGGCGGAGCTTCGCCTCCGCGTTGGCGGACTTAGCAAAACCTTCATTTTCCAACCTATTTGCTTATGAAGATTCTCATGGAAATCTGGTTGCGTCTTGAAGTGCATAACCGTAAAAGCTTCTTTCCTTTCAGTACAAATAAGCATAAGCTGTACCCGTAAACCATCTCCAACACAAGCATAGGGGGGAGTCAGCGTATGGCTTTTTGCGGAAGTTGCGGAGCACAAATGCAAGATGGTTCGACCAAATGCGCGGCCTGCGGCGCAGCCGCTGCAGGGGCGCCGGTGGCTAGTGCAGTCGCTGCAGGAGGCGGTATGACCGATAATGTGGCAGCGGCGTTGGCCTATATCTGGATTGTGGCCATCGTGTTTTTGGTAATTGAGCCGTACAACAAGCAGCGTTTTGTGCGGTTTCACTGTTTTCAATCACTGTTCTTTGCCGTCTTCTGGGTAGTTCTCTGGGTTGCGATGCATATCATCTTTGGCATCCTGCTCAGCGTAACTGGATTCTTCGGACTGATCGCAATTCCGATTTACGGCCTGGTTGGCTTGGGCGGGTTCATTCTCTGGCTTTTCCTGCTGTTCCAGGCCTACAGCAACAAGGAATTCAAACTGCCATTTATCGGTGACCTCGCCGCCAAACAGGCGGGCGCTTAGGAGACAGTCAGCAAATCTGTCGCCTCAAGCGTTGTTCTCGGTTTCCGAGTGTTTATCTAAAGAAGTCCACAATCCGCATGCCGGGCAAGGCAAGTCCGGCATAGCGGATTTTTTTGATCTGTGGACCTTTTTCCGTCATCCGCGGATTTGACGGGCGCTCAGCCGGTAGGCTAGCCTCAGTATCGGGTTCCGGGATACTAGTCTCCTGACTCGGATTCCGCCTTTCAAGACGGCACGAACAGGCTCCCGGCCAAATGGATCACAATTACCATGAAAGCCCTCTACAAATCATTGCTTTTAAAAGTATTTACCCTTGCGATCGTGCTCGGCCACGGAACGCTATGGGCCGGCGGATTGCGCCCCGTCCATGCCCGCCATGCCATCGTGGTCAGTGTGCATGAGGAAGGCTCCAAGGCGGGCGTATCGGTCATGCAAAAGGGTGGCAATGCCGTGGATGCAGCCGTAGCCACCGGATTTGCTCTGGCGGTGGTCCATCCGGCCGCCGGTAACCTCGGCGGAGGCGGATTCATGCTGGTGCGCATGGCCGACGGCCAGACCCGTTTTCTCGACTACCGCGAAAAGGCCCCTAAAGCCGCCAGCCGCGACATGTACCTCGATGCTCAGGGCAATGTCATCCCCAACGCCAGCCTGGTGGGCTACAAAGCCATCGGCGTCCCCGGCTCGGTGGCCGGACTTGTATATGCGCAGCAGCATTGGGGCAAGCTGCCGCTACGGCAGGTCATGGAGCCGGCCATCCGGCTGGCCCGCGAAGGCGTGGAACTCACCTGGGAAGAAGCCCAGTCAATGCACGACAAGTACCTGGAGCAGTTCCCGGAATCCAGGCGCATTTTTCAGCGCGATGGAAAATATTACGAAGCCGGCGAGATCTTCCGGCAGCCGGAATTGGCCCGCACGCTCGAGCGTATTGCCGCCAATCCTGATGATTTCTACAAAGGCGCCATGGCGCGCGAACTCGCCGCCGAGATGCAGCAGAATGGCGGGCTGATCACCGCCCAAGACCTGGCGGAATATGAAGTCAAAGAGCGCCAGCCGGTCCGCGGACGCTATCGCGGTTACGAGATCGTCAGCGCTCCTCCGCCGAGTTCCGGCGGCATCACTCTGGTGGAAACGCTGAACATTCTTGAGGGATACGACATGGCTGGGCTGGGCAATCGCTCGGCTGCCGCGCTCCACCTGACCGCGGAGGCATTCCGCCGCGCCTTTTATGACCGCGCGGAATTTCTCGGCGATCCCGATTTCAATCGCATTCCTGTACCCCAGTTGATCGACAAAAAATATGCCGAAGCCTGGCGCGCATCGCTCGATCCGGCCCATGCCGGCGCCAGCAAAGAGCTGCGCCGCCCCGCCGGCTTCGGAGAACTGGAACGCGTGGCCGCCCTGCATGGTCCTTACTCCGGAAAGGAGCCGGAGAATACCACGCATTACTCCGTGGTGGATGCGCAGGGGAACGCCGTTGCCGTGACTACTACGCTGAATGACGGGTTTGGTTCACGCGTCACCTCGGGCAAGCTGGGGTTTCTGCTGAATGACGAGATGGATGATTTCACCTCCAAGCCAGGCGTGCCCAACGGCTACGGATTGATTCAGGGTGAGGCCAATGCGATTGGTCCGGGTAAACGCCCTCTAAGCGCCATGGCGCCCACCGTGGTTTTGAAAGATGGCAAGCTGTTTCTGGTGCTGGGTTCGCCGGGCGGTCCGCGCATCATCAGCACCGTCGCCAACATTCTGATGGGCGTGATCGATTACGGTCTCGACATTCAGCAGGCGGTCAACGCGCCCCGCTTCCACCATCAATGGGAACCCGATGAGATTGCGATCGAGCGCACCGGACTCTCACCCGACACCATCAAGCTGCTGGAAGCGCGCGGCCACAAGGTACACGCCGAAGGCTACTGGAGTGATGGCGAATGCATCGCGGTTGACTCCAAGAGCGGGGAATTGCTGGGCGCGCCGGATGGCCGCAATGGCGGAAAGGCGGCCGGGTACTGATGCTGCGCGCCCTCTCCAGCTACGTATTTATCAAACAGAGACTGCATCCCGGCCTCCTCGACCAGATGGCGAATGGCGGCGCCCAGGCCATTGAGATCTTCGCCGCTAAAGGCCATTTTGATTACACCGATAAGTCCCAGGTGAAAGAGACAGCCAACTGGTTCAAGTCGGGCACGGTCGAGTTCCACTCCATGCATTCTCCGATTTTCACGACCAACGATTTTGCCCGTTCCACGGAGCCGCCACTGAACATCGTGGATGGAGAAAAGCGCCGTCGCATCGATGCCATGGATGAAATCAAGCGCGCCCTCGAAGTCGCCGAGCATGCCCCCTTCCGCTTTCTGGTGCAGCATATCGGCAACACCAACGAATCCGACAGTCCGCGCAAATTTGAGGATGCGCTCAGTTCGATTGAACATCTGCGGGCCTTTGCCCGTCCGCTGGGCGTGACCCTGCTGCTGGAAAACACTCCCAACGAGCTTTCCTCGCCCGTTCGCCTGATGGAGCTGATCAAGGCGCTCCGTTATCCCGACCTGGGTGTTTGTTTCGACGCTGGTCATGCGCATCTTGACGGCACGGTGGCCGCGGCATTTGAGAAAATGAAAGACCGGATTCGCTCCACCCATCTGCACGACAACAAGAAAGACCGGGATTCGCACCTGTGGCCCGGCGAGGGCGGCATCGACTGGAACGAGACCATGCAACTGCTGCGCACCGCGCCCTCAGCGCCCGCACTGCTGCTGGAAATCGAAGGCGAAGAAGGAATCGACGTCTCGCGCAAGATGGCGGAAGCCTACAAGAAGCTGGAATCGGCAGGTGAAGGTTAGCGGCAAGGAAGAATGAGGAATGCTAACCATCGAGATTCGCCCACCCCTTAAAGTGGATTTGTATTGGGGGGTTAGCGGCTTCTCCAGAGTCCTTCCCCGCCGTAGAAATGCGCGGCTCTCGTTGCGCCTCTACAGCGATCATGAAATGATGCGGCCGCGGCCGCCCCAGACGAATCGAGTGCAACATGACTGCCGATGCAACTGCAACTACACCTGCAAAGACCGATACCGTCAACCGGCCGGTGGTGGCCGACAACATAGTGCCCAAGAAGATCAGGATTCTGGGCGTCCCCCTCGACCTCGGCCAGTCCCGGCGTGGCGTAGATATGGGGCCCTCCGCCGTGCGGGTCGCCGGCCTTGAGGCCCGCCTCGAAGCCCTGGGACATGTGGTGGAAGACGGCGGCAACGTAATCGTAGCCATCGCCGAGCAGAAAAAAGAAGGCGACCCCAAAGCCAAATACCTGAAAGAAATCACCGCTACCTGTACCAAGCTTGCCGAGATGGTGTTCAAGACGCTGGAAGGGGGCAAGTTCCCTCTGGTGCTGGGTGGAGACCACTCCGTGGCCGCCGGCACCGTGGCGGGCGTAGCTGAGTTCTATCGCCGCCAGAACCATAAGATCGGCCTCATCTGGATCGACGCCCATGCCGACATCAATACCCCGGAGACCTCTCCGAGTGGCAACGTCCACGGCATGCCGCTGGCCGCTCTGGTTGGTCTGGGCCTGCCCGACCTCGGCAACATCTATAACTTCTCACCCAAGGTCCATCCGGAAAATTGCGTGCTAGTGGGCGTGCGCGACGTAGATGCCCGGGAGCGCGAGAACATCCGCTCAGCCGGCATTGAGGTCTACACCATGCGTGACATCGACGAGCGCGGCATGAGGACCGTGATCGAAGAGGCCCTGCGCGTTGCCGGACGCGGCACCGCCGGCTATCACATCTCCCTCGACATGGATTGGATCGACCCCGAAGACGCCCCCGGCGTCGGCACCCCAGTGCGCGGCGGCGCCAGCTACCGCGAAGCCCACCTGGCCATGGAAATCATCGCCGACCATGGACGCATGACCAGCTTCGAGATCGTGGAAGTTAACCCGGTCATCGACGAACACAACCGCACCGCCGACCTGGCGGTGGAGCTGGCGCTTTCAGCGTTTGGGAAGAAGATCTTGTAAGCGCGACGATATTCCGTACAGCGCGACGCGTCAGGTTGACTTCAGGGCGAATCTCTAACATTTCTCGAATGCTACGGGGGTTCTCATGATGATTTACATTCAGTTCGCCAAGTAATGGTGCAGTGTTGCAGTGATCACGGGCGCATACAAGAAAGCATCTGGTGCCCTCATGCCTCTCATGCCTTGATCACAAAATGCTTTGATTGATCTTCTGCTATACTGATAAAATAGACGTTCGCACAGTGGTTGTGCCGGAGCAGCGGGCGTTCTCGGCCAATAATGGAGATCTTCGTTCTCTCGCTTCAACGGGCGACTCATCGTTTCGCCACGGTGCCGGTCCAAAAGCAAATGCATGGTGATTTTAGACCATGTGATGAGTATGCAAGGCAATAGCAATGAAGTGTTCTCGGTGATCATTGATGCTTACTGCCCAAAGCCATCCTCGCTTAGATACCTCTGTTAGGAGCCACCGCTCATCCATTCAAAGCCATTCTGGAAATCTGACGGTTCGCCCATTAAATCCTTGTGATGTATATTTCGTGCGCTCACTCGCTGCTGAGCTGCCTGGATTTACCATCCCTTCCGAATATGAGCTGTGGATGCTGCGAAGATTTGATTCCAAGACCTGCCGTATCGCCGAAGCTGACGGGAGAGGACCTATAGGATATTTGCTTGCAAGGGCAATTCCTGAAAGCCATGAACTTTTTATCTGGCAGCTTGCATGTACAACTCTTAAGGGGGGGAATATTCGCGCTGCTAAATTGCTGGGAGAGTTTGTAAAAGCTTACTGCTTAGAAACGGACATTCAGAGAATTCGATTTACTATGATTCCTGGTTCGCCCCGCGAGCGGGCGATATTTTCCCTGTCAATTGAAATTCTAGGGCACAGACCAAGTGTGATGCCAGCTGATATATCGGCACAATTTGGACTTTGCGACGACAGAGAGTATGTAATATCAATCACTTCTTAGCAAATGGATGATCAATGAGCACTGGCAGGAGCAGAATAGGCTGGATAAATCTTAAGGACTCGGTTTTTATTGCTGTACTGGCGGGCCTGAGTTTTATTGTTGAAAACTCGCTCGGCCTTATCTTGTTGCCGCTCACAAGCAGTATCCCTTTGATTGGGGGTACGCTGTCCGCCATCCCTGATGGAGCAATTATATTTTTAGGGGCATATTTAGTACCAAGGCGTGGCGCTATTTTCCTATTTGCAATAATTCTTTTGAGTCTTTCTATCGTCACGCCTGGCTTTGGGCCACCCGGCATCTACAAGATCGTGATCGGCGTAGCGTTGGGGTTGCTATTTGAGATTTTGTTGCTGGTCAGGGACACGACCGCAGCACATATCATCATTACGGGTGTCGTCTTTTCTGCAAGTATCCCGGTAACATATTTCGCGTGGGTATGGTTCGGCTTGCCTGGCGTCACATTGCTGAGGCCAAAACTCCCTATCTTGATGGGCATTTATCTGATTGAGGGAATTCTCGGTGCCTTATTGGGCAACTATTTATATCGCAGTCGGCTTTCACAGTTATCCGCTGTGAGGCGCATCCGAAGTGTAAGCTAGTTACTCAACATCCATGAGCCAGATCTTTCAACTCAATGGTCCTAACGGATCTGGAAAATCAACTGCTCTACGGACCTCGGTAAGATCGCAGGATCTCCTGCACATGCTCTTTTGCTTACCTCCGGATCGATTATCTACAATCCCTTCTGTGTCCCTCGCATTACAAACAGAGCAGAATTTTGTATTTAGTAATTCAGTCAGATCTCTGCTTGCAACGCCACTTATCTTTGACGAAATATCCCCAGACCAAGCGTATGTTCGTATCACATCCTTGCTGCAGCAATTTCATTTTAGCTATTTAATAGATCGAGAATATTTGACGCTTTCTGGCGGTGAACGCCAGTTCGTCAGTTTATTCTCGTCTTTGCTAAGAAATGTCAACTTATATCTCCTGGATGACCCCATCGTCATGATGGACTCCTGGCGGGCTGAGCAGATGCTTAGCATCTTGGAGGAGTTTTTTGGGCATCACGAAAAAAAGCAATGTGTGATTACGGCTGTCAAGCCGCATCTTTACGATGGCCTTCCGTCCAGACCGCAGACTTTCATTGGCTACTCACCAAATGCATCATGTCTCAATGAACTCAAGCTATTGCTCGCCTCAGCGGACGAGATGCGGCTTGGCCAGTTCCCAGCAGTAAGCTTAAGAAATGCAGAAGTGGCCCCCTATGGACGCACTCTCTTGAAAACGAGCTCAGCCCAAATAGACTCTGGAGCGATCATCTTACTCAAAGGAGATAACGGCTCAGGCAAAACATGCCTCCTGCAGACCATCGCCGGGCTGAGAAAGCCCCGTGCCGGTTCTATTGGGTATATTATAGATCATTCATTTGAGATTCCAGAACTCGGCAAGAATTGCTTTTATTTGCCTCAGCAGTCCGCCAACCTCTTCGGTTTCGGAAAGATCCGAGAGGAACTGAATACTAGAAACGCACCGAAATGGTGGCGTGATATTGTGACCTTGCTTTACGATTGCCGGGTTCTTAGCCCTGACCTCCGCGTACTTGAGACAGGTCTGGGAGAAAAACAGTTCTGCAATTTGCTAGGAATCATAGGTGCTTTTGCGAGTCAGAAGAGAGCTGTAGCTCTCCTGCTGGATGAGCCGGACGCAGCTCTTGATTCTCTGAGATCGCAGATCCTTGTGCACTTGTTGCACTGGCTGGCAGGGAGCGGCCAGTTTGTGTGTGTAATTACTCACCACACGGAATTATATAGTCGAGTGCCGGGTGAGTCGAAAGTAAAGGAGATTCTTCTGGCCGACGGAGAACTGATATCTTGTCCATCATGAGCAGCTTTCGCTATTCCAGGCTGCGGCTGCCGCTGCGGGTCGCTATCCCGGCGATTTTTCTCAGCCTTTCATTGTGCGCCGCCATAGCGACTCAACTACTGCCATGGTTGATAATTGCCTTATGCATTCTGCTGGCGGGACGTGCCTGGCGTATTTCGGCAGCACGCTTTGCCTTGTTGCTCCTCATGTGCATACCGTTGCTTATGGGCTTAGTAGTGACTCATTTTGATGTCACTCAGCGATTTGTTTATCGATATGTTGTTGCGCTATTTACAGTAGCGGCCGTTGTCTTATTCGTTGACATGATTCATGTAGAGGAATGGATCTTCATGTTTCATCGTCGGGGCCGCAAAATGAGCCTGGATAATATCGGTTCGGTAGTAATTGGCTGCGCAGTTGGACAGATATCATTGTCGGCCGCGATAAAAGAGCAACGCAGATGCCGCGCAATGGCAGCAGTATCCTCATGGGGCACAAAGTCCGCTGGCAGCTTGCGTCTGGATGATCTCACTTTGCCGTTTTACAATGCAATTGCATCCTATGAATTGCTGGATAACGCATTGAATACATGGAGCGAGGCGTATCGTACACACACTACCTCTGCGCAGGGTACATCTTCGCAGTTGCCGTCATTTGGCAATTCGAATTGTAGAGTAACGCTGTCCGACGTGTATGACTTCCCGCTCTTTTCCGAGTTTGCGGGCGCGGTCTTCTCCTCCCGCGCAGTTTCAAAAGAATGGCTGGCTGCGATTAGTGGATTGAATCCAGTCACGCCGGTCCTGGAAATCGGAGCGGGAACCGGCCGTTTCACCCAAGATCTGCTCAGAGCAGGCCTGCGAGTTGTGGCACTAGAGCGCAATGAGATTTTCTGCGGAAAACTCGTTGAACTAGCGTCCCACTCCGGCGGGCGCTGTGAGGTTTTGAGGTGTATATTCCCAGCGCTTCCCCGGAAGCAATTTCATTCCATCGTTCTGCATCAGAATGTATTTTTGGAACTTGCGAACGGCTTAGGTTTCCACGCAGCCTTAAACGCAGTGTGTGAGATTGCTGCTCCAGGAGCGACTATACTGCTGGATCATCCTGATGAAATCAGTACCGACGATAGCCGTCAGATCTTTGAAGGGGAGATAAGCGGCGTGGGTCACGTTGATTACTCTTATTTTGGCCACGAACAAAAGGGCATCACTCACACGGCGATTCTCAAGTATCACGTAGCTCAAACTACGAATAATTATTTCGTCCAAGCGCCATTTGTAGTTGACATTCCCACAGCTTCAACGATCATGGCGTTTGCGGAAATCCTTGGATTTACGACGAAGGCTACACCTATAGATGGCCAAAAAACATTTATTGCAAACAGCATGGTCTTGCTGACAATGATCAACAACTCTTGATCAGGCAATTAGATTCCTGTGCGCTCGCAATATCCTTACTTGCCATAAATTCCTTTATCCTTACGTTTTATTAGTCGCTCCTGCTCTTTATTATTTTTCTCATCCGCGTGAATTTGTCTGACAAAGTTCTCAAGTAGCGCGTCCCGAACAGTGTTGAACATTTTGGCGGCTTCCGGATCACTGCGCGCCCTTGATTTCTTTCCCGTCCAGACGTATTCGCGCACAAGAGTCTTTGCCAACATCTTGATGCGTCGAGGGCTAATCGAAAGAGAAGCAACCCCGCGCCTTCGTGAGAGATGAGTCCGGCAGCTACGAATAAGAGACTGCATCAGTGGGTTGAAGATAAACTTCTCGAACCCCTGCTTGATCTTCACGGTGTTCTCGTGATTTTTGAAAACGTTACTTCTTTCTTTAAGGGCAGCAAACCAGAAATGAGCAAACACTGAGTAAAAACGCGCTTGATCAACAGATGTAAAGACGCTTTTCTTGCCGAGAAGGAGTCTGATCGGTTCTGGCAGGTTAATTTCCAGGTCGATCCTTGTCCAAAAGTCGGGCGGTGCAAACGCCCTATCTTTGTCGCTTGGAGTTGATGCAAAAATGAAAAGGATCTTTTCAAAACGGCGAGGTTCTCCTCCGCGCGGAATATACTCTTGTGACTCAAGCACCCGCAAAAGGCCATTGCGAAACTGCTCGGTACTCTTGCCGAGTTCATCAATAAAGACGCCTCCACCTTCGCATTCAGCTAATACTCCTTTTCGCTCCAGATTGCCGTCCCGCTCGCCGTAAAGCAGCGCCGCGATCTGATCGGTATCTAATGCAGCGGAAATCGCCTTCCAATTCTTTAGGCTGATTCGATTGCGAACTCCACCTTGAATGGCACTGTACCAAAGGTCTTTTCCAGCGCCAGGAGCACCCACAATAAATACTCGCTGCAGCGAATCACTCTGGCAAACGAGGTTCCACCTGGCGAAAATCGACGTATATTTACTGAACACATTGTTCCACGAGTTAGCACTGGAAATATTGGCAAGTGCCAAAAATACGTGCTCACTTCCAAAAGGTATACCTCCAATCACATATCCTTCCGGATATGGAGTGATGGAAGCTTCGGTACGCAGGCAGATATAGTCGACTTCATCGACTGATAATCTCAAAAGCGGCGATATGCGGTGCTTGCTGACATAGGAACTATGGCACCATTCGTTCCAGGAAGATGCCCCCGGAAGACTAGGAAAGAAAGACTCGATCGCGCTCCTTGAAGCAGGATGGGGATAATCCAAATAT
This sequence comes from Saccharimonadales bacterium (SeqCode), assembly GCA_035568495.1. Lineage (GTDB taxonomy): Bacteria > Acidobacteriota > Terriglobia > Terriglobales > Acidobacteriaceae > Angelobacter. The sequence continues at coordinate 80,301 of DATMNZ010000150.1, forward strand.
CCGGAAAACAGAGGAGTTCGTTCGTGATCATTATCGTAGACAAAAAAACTAGCAACACAGCCAATAGTACTTGGCCCGAGATAATAATATATAACATCAAACTGTTTCGTCTTTCCCTTAAGAATCAGTTCCGCAACGACTCTTTGACTAAATGAATAATATGGCTTCCAGTCAGAGTTAGATTTGACTGCGCGGTGCACAGCATTTAGCAGAGAAGATGGCTTAGTGGCGTTAGCGGTGGCGATCATGGGCTCATAATGTTCAATGAAAGTGTCATGTTTCGACTTGGAAATGCGGTAGAGAAGAACTTTGTCAACCTTTGCTAGGGGAATGTGGTCTGTCATATACATCTGCCTGGGAGAAGTGCGTGAAGACTGTAACCTATGTATTGCATTTGGGTCAAGTTGAATTTCTCTGAATTTCTCTGATATGAATTTCTCTCATGCGTGAGGAGGCGATTTGGTGCCTGTGTTCGGAAAGGAAGTGGAATTGTTGCTCCGAAATCGGTAAGAGGTACAGGCCATCGCGACCAGGAACAAGACCGCGATCAGGTTGACGATTCCAGCAGGGATGCGAGCGGGGGCATCATTGAGGCTTGTTTAGTCACTTCACGCTGCGCACAATTCACGCCACGAATTCCTGATAAAGCGTTCATTATAAGGTCACTGACGTGCATGGCTTCCAAAAATGCTATTGAGCGATAGCACACGGTTTCAGTGTTTTTGTGCATCAGGGAGCATTTTAGCGGGTTGCGTCCTGCCTGCTGAGAATCGCGCATCGAAGCGCCAGATGGCCATTTGCTTCTGTTTAGTCCGTAGATTCCTTCTGTAGCAGGAATGGCTTAAAGTGACTACTATGGCTAACTAACAAGATCTTTCTTCATAGGAAGGCAGGCGATGAATAAGAGCGCCGGTACCTGGACAGTCGCCGAAGGCCAGGCCAAGTTCAGTGAAGTCGTCAACAGCGCACAAGCCGAAGGCCCACAAACCATCACGCGTCACGGACGCATTGCAGTAGTCGTTGTGGCCACCGACGAATGCGAAAGAAAGACCAAGCGCAAAGGGAACCTGGCAGAATTTTTTGCGGCATCTCCCTTGCGCGGTTCCGAGGTGAAGCACAGTCGCTTGGCGGTCCGTCTTAAGAAAGCCGATTTGTGAGGGAAGACTGGTGGCCCGCAGCGAAGCATTGGGCCGTCCGATAGAGCCAAGGGACGCGTTCATTGCCGCGACCGCCGTAGTCCATCGTTTGACGCTGGTCACCCGCAACGCTTCAGATTTTCAGCCAACCGTAAAGAGTGTGATCGATCCGTGGACAAACCCTTGACTCACCATGCCCCGCTCACACCACCGTAATTTTCTTCTGCAATTCCGCCGAAAACAGGCTCTTCGGAATCATGGCATGGACGCCCCTCACGATATCCACGACCTGGGTAACGCGGAAGCTGGCGGCGATGCTGCATAGCGCGTAGGCGTCGAGTTCCGCGAGTCCGGCGCGGGTGGCCAGGAACTTGATGGCGTTGCGCGCTGCCAGGGTCATGGCCACGTTGAGGTCCTTATCCAGGCCCAGGGCGATCCAGTGGGTGGGCGTTTCCGCGATCGGCCAGGCGAAGTTTTTCTGCTTGTGCAGCACCACCTGGATGCGCATCTCCTGCATGCGCGTCTCCAGGGCCGAGAGATTGATTTCACCGTCGCCTTGCACCGCGTGAGAGTCGCCGGTGAAGATGAGCGCTCCCGGCTTCCATACGGGTATAAACATCGTGGAGCCTTCCGACATCTCGCTCAGATCGACGTTGCCGGCATGCGGCCCTGGAGGAACAGAACTCGTAACGCCCGGACTGATGGGCGCATAGTAACCATCGGGCGGCGCCACACCGAGTGTGCCCTGGAACGGTTTGAGCGGCACGTGAATGCCGGGTAGAAACTGCGCCTTCATGCCCTTCAGATCGAGGTCGAGATACTTGATCTGGCCCTGTGGGTAATCCGCAGGCAGCAGCCCGGTGCCCAGTGCGCCGGGATTATTAAACACCGCGCCCCAGGGAAACGGGCGGAAGTGTTTGTAACGTACTTCCAGCACATCGCCGGGCTCGGCGTTGTTGACGAAGATCGGACCGATGATGGAATGCGGTCCGCGTCCAGGATTGCTCTTGCGCAACTCTGCCAGTCTGTCGACCGGTACGCCCGGTTGCATCTGGTTAAGGAAGTGCGACCATGTATTGGGGAAGCTCACGGTGTCGCCGGAATCGATCTTGAGGACGGGCGGCAGGTTGGCGTCAAACACGCCCAGATGCACAGTCTGCTCGTTCGATTCAACGACATGAACGCGGCCCTCTTCATGCTGGCCTTTGGCTTGGTCATGGCCCGCCACAAAACCGGCGGAGGTTCCGCTCATGCCGTACGCCAGCTTGCTGAACCACGGGCCAACGGCAGCCAGCACGCCCATGAAGCTGCTGGCGCGCAGCAACCGCCGCCGCGAACGGGAGCGGGCGCTGAGATAGCCATCGAACACTTCCTGGTCCATCTCATCCATGTGCAGCAGGCGGTCGGAAGAGCGGGGAGAGTAAGCGGCCTCTTTGATGTCTTCACGCACTACCCCGGTACCCTGTTCTTCGCCGCATCCGAAGAGATTTCCGCAACGGTGCGGCTGGGGCGCTGGATCTTCCTGATGGTGGTCATGCTCTACCGGCAGCTTCGGCATTTTTCGCTCCCTTTTCCCTTGAGGTCTAGCACATTGGCAATCTGGCAAGTGCCAGAATCATGCGAATTTTACCTGGAATCGATGGATTGGCAACAGGGGGTACGGCGAATTTCGAGGGACAACATACAGCTCTGCAGGAATTCGCCGCTGGCAATCAAAGACGTGATTTACGGCTGCGTAAACCGTGTCTTGCATCGGGGACACTCTATGACATGCATCTTCCCGCTGAGAGGAATCACAGGGATGATAAAGAACAGGGTCAGGAACCGCATGCCGGTCTTGCGGATGAACTGGGATACGACACCACACGTTCCACACCGCAGGGACTCCTGCATGAGCTCCGAGCCCCAGAAGAACACCTTAGTTCCGATGATTAGCATAGTTGCGCAAGGATATCACAGGAAAACAGACAGCTCACTGCACGATCAACGACATGTTTACGCCTGCTTGCGTCCGGGACACGGTAACTAGCATTGTGTCCAAGTGAAACGGTAACAAGCTTCCAGAGATGGGTGCCCCACTCTTCGCGTTTTTTGCGAAGGGTGGGACGCGATGCCCTCTGATTTCAATGCGTAGCAATCACGGGGTCATGGTACGAGTATCGGATCATGGAAACTTGAAACCCGAAGCGCCTTCTTGTCAAATGTCAGGGTGTGATGGCAGCCAGCTCGACTGCCCAGCTCAGCGATCACAGCATCGGCGAATGCTCCGCGTCCTTGCTTGAGCGCTACCATGGCAGAAAAAACTTCCTGCTCATTCTCTACCACGAGGACTTCGACCTGCAGTATGCGCTCGATCGCCGCCGCGATTTCCCTGGCGCTCAAGCCGTAGACGCGGTCCAGGACCCATACAGCCTCAACCATCGCCACCACGCTCACAAAGCCAGGATTCGCCACACTCAAATGGCGCTCGATGATTTCCGTTGCTTTGGGTGACTGAACCGGATCGTCCTGGGTGAGATAGCGTATCAGGATGTTCGTATCGAGTCTCGATCACCGGAATTTTGCGCGTAGCGTGCCGCCCGTAGCGCCTTCCGCAGCCGCCTTGGCCATTTGTTCAATTGTTACAGGCCGCCGGCGCCGGGAATGGATCATGCCCCGTAAGGCCCGCGCCGGGAGCTTCGGCAGCAGCGCAACGCTGCCATCGGGATGCAAGAAGAACTTCAGCCGGTCACCCGGCTTTAATCCAAGATGCTTGCGAATCGCCTTTGGAATGGTTGCTTGGCCCTTCACGGTAATTGCCGATTCCATGCTCGCCTCCAGTACATTTATAAGAATCTAAGTAATATCAGTGGGACAAGGGCGAGCCGATTCCAAAGCCCATTTCGAAAGGCTGACGACATATAGAGTCGCCCTATATGTGCATCCAGACAGTCGCCGTCAACGTCAAGATTACATTACAGTAAATCCTCAACAAACATAGTGTCCGTGTCCGTCTTACGATCTCCGATGCACAAAAGACCGCGCTAGTCTGTATGCGACGGCTCGAAGTCGCGGTGCGGCACAGTTTTGTGAGAATTCTCACACCTACGGCGAAAAGCCCCTTAGTAAGCCTGCCACAACCCCAAAATTCTTAGGCGGGAGATATTAATATAAGTATAATTCAGTAGTGTTTATCGTCTCGGAGCGCTGCCAATGAAAGAGATAGTCAAAACTGCACCTTCCCTAGATCCGCCACCCGTGGTCACCGACAAAGTCGCCGAGTTTCTGAGTAAATTCAAGCCATTCGAAACAAACGACGGAACAAAGCTCAATTTGTTCTTTGACCAGAAGAGCGGCACTTACTATCTGACCTGTCATTTGCAGGGAGGGATCCTCGCACAGTGCTGCGATACGGAAGCGAGTTTGGATGCCGAAGATGAGGATGAAATTTATAAGCTGAATCGGGAGATTCAAGAAGATCCCGCAGCATTTCAACTGATGCAAAGGGATGCCGTAGAAGGCCGCAGCTTTGAGGATATCGTCTTAGAATATGATACCAGCTACCGCACGAAGAAGCCCCTTAAAGTTTATGGAGGCCAGCACAGGCTGACTGCAATATCAAGAGCTGAAAGTCAAAAGAGCACGGTTCTGCACGGCGTGAGAATTTATTTTGGTTTGACGCGCGATCAGAAAGTCGAAATCGCCACTATTAATAACACCGCAATCTCAGTTCCGAATGACCTTCTTGACAGAATGCGCGAGCAACTGCTTGGGTCACAACTCAGAGATTGGTGTCAAGCAGTTGACTTGCTCGACAAAGGGCATGACTTCGCAGATAAGAGGATGCCAGATACGCCGACTGTGAGGCTGGCGAGAACGCTAATAGTTAATTTCTATTCAGGAATAGCAGCTGCAAACGTCGAACAGCTTCATCACCCTATACTATGCAAATCCGGTGGCGTGGATGACGATTATATGAATATGAGAGACAATATCGACTGGTCGGATTCCAAGTTAATAGAGATGGGCGGACAATTTGCCCGTTTGCATAAAATTCAGCGTGACACGGTTTCTAAACGCGATGACGATAATAATGCAGAATTCGCTCGTAAAGCTCTGTCGCTATCTGTCGTGGCAAGCTGGGCGTATGCGAGCGGACTTTTTCAGCGAAATGCCGATTATCTTCAGATACTCTATTCATTGCCTGACAATGTTGTGTCACCTGCCGACCCTCTCAATGCAAAAGCTTTGTCGCAGGCGCGCTTTAAGGGAACAGACCCAGATACCTATCGTGGCCTGGGAACTCGGAGCGGTCCGAGGGAACTGGGGCGCATGCTGGAAGTATTTTTGGTGCTGGCGACCAAAGGCAAAAAGAGGATTGTGAAAGATCTTGCAAACGCTGCAATTCAATCTTATGAGGCAAAGCGAGCCAGCCACGAAGCGGCCAAGGTGCTCGGCAGGATCTAGTCATGTTTGAAGATTATCTCCAAGATTCTTATAGCTTTTTGTCAATGGCCGAGGACCTCGTCAAGGCTGGAAATGCCTATGAAGCCCGGCGATATTTCAGATCATCTGTTTTTTGCACAACTGCTGCGATGGAAGCATTTGTCAATTACCTCGCAGATTCCTTTGGCAAGGCTCAGAGTATCCCTTCACATGAAATCCTGTTTTTAACGGATAAATCCCTATCTTTTTCCAGGAATAAGGGCTTCGTGGAAAGAACCGAATATCATCGGCTTGAGGATAAGTTGCGGCTTTTGATTGGCAAATTCTTGCCTGCGTTTGATTTTAAAAGCTTAAGCTGGAACAGGTTCATGGAGTTCAAAGATCTTCGTGATTCTCTCGTGCATCCTCGTGAAATGGAAGACGAGCGCGAGCCAGCAGAGTATAGCGCACGGGTCCGCGCAGGCCTCAAGTCGATCATCGAGATTATGAGTAATATCATGAAGGGTATGGCCGGTCGTCCATTGCGCAAGCAGATCCTTGATCTGATCCCGGATTGAGGAGGCTCTCTTGGCCGATCCCGCCGAGTGCCATCAGATTGACGATTGACGTGCTGTTGAGAAGATGGCTGAATGATACCGATAGTGTAACTGGAGCATGACATATCCGAGCTTGACCACATGCAGACTTAGTGTCTCCCTGAAATGGTGCTTTCTGATCTCCATCTATCGTCAATGGGGCGAAGTCGCTATTCCCCGGTCAGCACAAACGGCGCCCAAAAAAATGGGTTCGTGTGGCCCTGAGCAACCAGCGCCGCGCGCGCCGCAGCCAAGGCGGCATTCTTCGGCAGGCCGTTGAGAAGATTGTGGTAGTACTCCTGCATCAGAATCGCCGTCGATTCATCCGCTACCTGCCACAGGCTGACGGTGACGCTCGAGGCCCCGGCGGCCAGGAACGATGTCCCCAGGCTGGCCACGCCTTCGGCGCGGGTCACGCGGCCCGAGCCGGTGTTGCACGCGGAAAGCACGACCATCTCTGCATGGAGCTTGAGCTGCACGACTTCAGAGAGCGTAAGCATCATCCGCTCTTCGGCCTTGCCGTCATAGGAAAGAACGAGGGCCGGTTCGCGTACGCCCGGCTCCACCGGAAGAAATCCATGGGTTGCGAAGTGGACGAAGCGGAAACGCCCGAGATCGGTTTGCAAGAGTTCACGCTTGGTAGCATCGGTGCCGGTGCGGACCAGGGTGGCGGCGGGACCTTCCGGAAACAGGGCGGCAATATGGTTGGCTTCGTTCGCAGTTTCCGGCAGACGCTCAAAGAAATATCCGCGAGCTTTAAGCTTTTCTACGGAGACGGGCCCGCCGCGTGTGGGTTGCGTGGAGGCATCCCCTGAGGGCGCGATCACCGCCGGTTGCATTGAAGGCAAGGCCGCTGGCCCCTGCACCACCAGAGACGCAACCTCTGAAAGGATGCTGGCCGTCCCAAAGCGCTCATCATCAGGCGTAGTGATGGGATCGGCCAACGCAAAAAACTGGGCGGGCCATTCTCGTTTGCTAGGCGTCACCGTCCGCGCCAGCCGCAAAGCCGCTGCCGACGGGAAGTACGATGTCGGGGTCTTGAGCAGGACGAACTCAGACTTCGAAGCCCGTGGGGACAACATCTCAAAGGGCAGCAGAAACAGGATGTCATCCGGCACAAAGATTACCGACTTCGCGGCCATCAGGCGCTCAGCACAGGGCGCAGGGAAAAAAGCGTTGAACAACTCTTCGGAGACCACGGGATCAAACTGATCGGGGAAGCCCCGGTTGAAGGCGCTGCGCAATCCGAGAATCCGCTCCTCAAACCACTGCCGCGGATGATCGACTTTGTAGAAAGCCGCAAGCTGCGGCCCGCCCCCAGGTCCGCCCCCAGATCCGCCGATAACGATCCAGACCAGCAGAGAGTCTTCGAGCATCTTGAACTCAACCAGGGTCTCGCCCGTCAGCAACGGCAGATCGGCGATGGCGACGGCCCGTGGATAACGCGCCTCAGCATAAGCCGGACTCGCCTGGCGTAATTCCTTTTGCAAGCCTGTCAGTTCATTAGCCAGCCGCTTGAGATCTTCCTGCACCTGTTTCACCGGCCTGATGTCTTGGCCGGAAAGGGCCTGCTCCAGCTCCGCTTGAAGCGCGCCTTGACGAGCGGCGAGAGTCCGCTCTTTTTCCTGCAGCGATACGGGAAGTTGGCGCTGGAGCGCCCCGACAAAGGTGCGTCCCCAGGACGTGGTGAATGCACGGGACTTGTTCAGTTCGGTTTTTTGGAGGGCCTGGTCGGCGGCTGGTAGCTTCGCTTGTGCGTCCCGGACGGCCAGCAGGTACAGCGTGTCGATCAATTCGTCATAAATAAAGCCGTAGTTTTCTGAAACCTTACGGCGCGTTGTTTGATCGGAGGCCGACTTGACCTTCTCGAGCAGTTGAATCACACGTTCGTAGTCTTCGATGGCCTCTTTGAATCGTCCCTCTTTCTTTCTCTGGTTGGCCAGCCCATAGTAAAAGCGGCCGGTCATGTAGTAGTCGTCCGCGCGTTTGATCAGTGGTTCGGCGCGCTTCATGCTGGCGGTTGCCGCAAGAACGTCTCCCGCGGAACGCTGGACTTCGGCGAGACTCAACAAGGCATTGGCCTGCCCCCACTCATTCTTTGTGCGTTGGTAATAGCCTAGAGCTTCATTCGCGAGCGAGGCGGCTTCTTTGAATCGTTTCTGCTGCCAATAGATTTCGACCGCATCCAGATTGATGGAAGCAATTCGCGAAGGGTCGTACTTCTCCGCAAGCTGCCGCGCCGATTGGTAATACCCCAACGCCTTATCGAAGTCCTTGAACTCAGATTCACGGGCGCCATAGATAGCCATGAGTTCCAGGTACGCGGTGCCCTCGTTCTCATGGTCGTTGGATTGACGGAATACCGGCAAAGCCAGGTTGACGGCGTCTACGGCTGCCTCCCGGTCGCCCACCAGACTGAGGTCTTGAGCGAGTGCCAGGGAAGCCCAGGCTGAATTCAGCGGCTGGTTGGCAGAGTTGGCGATGACGCGGGCATCGCGGAGGCTGGTGAGGGCGGCCTCGAAGTCACCCCGAGCATCGTAGAGGCCGGCCAGGGACCGGCGCGCCCAGTATCGTGGCAACCAGGCGCCGCTGCTGTCGGCGAGGTGTTCGGCTTTGAGGTAGGTCTCGAGCGCTTCTTCCGTCTTGTGCAGCGCATCCAGGGCGCCCGCCTGGTTCTGGATCTGACTGGATTCGTTCGCAGCATCTTGGACGCCGTGGTATAGGTCACCTGCCTTACGGTAAGATTCCAGGGCCTTGGCAGTTTCGCCCGCATTTCGATAGGCGTTCCCAATCTCCGAGAAGGCAAAGGCTTCAAGGTCAGCATTCTTCGACTGACGCGCCAGTTTTAGCCCTTCTTCGAAATATCCGAGTGCCCTGTTTCTTTCTTTCTTCCCGGCAAAATATTGGCCCATGAAGATGCTCACCCGCGCCTGCCCTTGGGGATCGCTGAGCTGCTGATAGAGCGACAAAGCCGCTTGTAGATGGCTGAGGTCTTCGTCGCCTTGTGCCGCCTGGGAGAGACGCAATGAATAGGCCAGCGACAGGTGGGTGGATGCCATTCCCCTCAAATCTTTGCGGGCCTCATAAAGCGACAGTGCGCGCCGCCAAGCTTCCACCGCCTCGGCCTGGCCGCCTTGCTGGCCCTTCAGGCGTGCCAGCTCCACATAGTGCAGCGGATCATCGGGGGCTTGCTGTGCAAGGAAGTGTATTGACTCCTGCGCGTCGTCCTGCCGGCCTGCGGCCTGTAGCACCCAGATATTGATCTGGTGGGCCATCGCCAGACGCCGTTGATCACCGAGTTTCTTCGCACTATTGAGGCACGGTATAACTTGCCGCGTGGCGGCCTTGGCGTCATTTTGCAGCAGATGGGCATAGGCCAGTTCACAAATGAGATCTACATCAAAATCCTGGGGTTGGTCCTTATCTGCCAGGCGCAGATAGCCGAAGCCGGCGGTCGCGAACTGCACAACTTTGTCCGGTCTTGTTTCCCGCGTGTAATAGTATGCAAGCACTACCAGAATAGGAAACTTCACCCTTTCCGCAATTGGCCCCATCTGCTGCAGGTTTGCTTCAAGGGTATCTGCTCCGTGAGGCTGGTCAATCAACCTGTGGGGAATTTCCCAGATGATCTTCAATGGACGATTGCCGGCGTTCCTGTTGTATTCGTCTGACTTGCCGCTCCATCGGGCATCGGTTTGCTCGAAGTGCTGGATCAGTTCGAAATACAACAATGCCGTGCCCAGGTTCCCGGCTGAATAAGCCCGCTCAGCCAACTCTCGAACATTCAGTGCGCTGAGTTTCGCCTTAACCCGCTTGGCAATCTCGCGCCGCATCTCTGCCCCTAGCGCTTCCGCCGGGGTCATCGCTTTCTCAAGATATATAAGCTGCTGGAAGTCCTCATGTTTCGTCTCATTCACACTTGCCAGCCGATTAAAAAGCTCGAAGACTGCGTTCGGCTGTAAATCCTGCAGGGCCAAATCAGATGAGAGCAAGGACTCGGCGTCCTTGAGCGCCTTTTCGGTCCGCTCCGTCTCGCCCCGTGGCTGAAGTATCTCGGCGATAAAAAGGTCACCTAAAAACTGGCGTCGGGAGTCGCCGGAAGACTTTGCTAAGGGTACAAGTTCTTCTTCGATGCGTAGGGCCTTGTCGCCTTCACCTTGCTGAAATAGTGAGTAAGCCTGCCCCCCGAGAGCATCCATCCGGCGTTGAGTATTTCCATTCACGGCCCAACCTTCAGCGGCCAGCGCGTAATAAGAGACCGCCTTCGCGAAATCTTTTTTGGTCTGGTACAGATCAGCCATGCCGTGTGCGGCTTCGGCGGCAGCCAGGTTGAAGCCGGATGCCGTTGCGATCTCGTAGAGTTCACTCCAACTCTTGATTGCATCATCCGGACGCTGGCTGGCCTGATACGCCATTGCCGCGGCCTCAAGAAATGCAACCCTGAAATAGGGCAGCGACATGGCGGCCTTGAAGGAAGCTGGATGTGAGAATAGGGACCTGCCATCCGATACTCCATCCCGCGAGTGTTCAAAGATGGCGATGCCGTCATTCACCTTTCCTTTTTGAACATAGGCCCGGCCGAGCGAAGTTGATGCCTGCATAAAGTCGAGGTAATTCTCGCGCTTGATCGCGAGTTCACGCGCCGAGGTCATCAATTGAATTGCTTGATCGAACTTGGACACATCGCGGGCGGTAATCCATGCCAAATAGAGAAGATGATTGGCCTCCCAGTCATAATGGTTGAGACGGTCAATGCGCAACGCTTCCTCAATGGAGGCGCGGGCTTCCTCAGGCCGGCCCATAACGAGTTGTAATCGGCCTAATTCGCCCAAGGCTCGTGACTGGATCCAGAAGTTCTTACTCTTTCGCGCTACGTCGAGCGCCTTTGTGGCCAAGTCGAGCGCTTCATTCATATTGCCGGAAACCTGTGCCATCGTGAAGAGAGCAACCAGGGTGTCGGCTTGCAAGACCAGGTTCCCGGTCTTTAGAGAATCTGTGAGACTGCTCAGCCGGAGCCGTTTCGTATCTTCAATCTTGCCCTGCAAGAAATAAACGACTGACATCCGGGCCTCAACCAGCGCTCTATCCCCCAGAAACCCCTTCTTCACGCAGAGATCGAGCGCTTTCTGAAGATGCTGGAATGCCTCAGGATAGTTCCCATTTTCCTCAGACTTATCCGAGGCGTCAAAAAACGCTTGAACCTGGGGATCGGACGCCTGCAGCTCAGGAGGAACGTAGTCCTTCAGCCGCTTCGCTGGCTGCTGGATAAGGCTCCACGAGCAAACGGTGACCAGAAATGCGAGGGTCAGTAATACCGGGAAGCGGCGCAGATGGACCATAGCTTATATGTATGGGAGTAGGTGGCCAGTAGTATAGACGTACTGGTGCGAAAACTGAAAGCGCCCCGGTGTCGCTCCTCGCTGGAGCGGAGGAGTTGTCTCGACGGGCGGGGGCCTAGATCTCGCCTATTCTCAACACAGTCCACTTAAGATCAATATTGTCCACGTAAGGCTTAGAGCCTTCTGTTCCGTCAGCCAGCATAAAATAACCGCGACCGTAGAGACGGTGCTCGGCACCGTCTCTGGGTCTTCGCGGCAGCGAAGGCCCAAGCGCGCGGCAGCGCGTGTTTCGGACATCCAATATGATCGAGGAGAACGGAAGCACATTCCTCTGGTGCCCCTATAAGTGCAATACTTGTCCCGGAACCCGTCCGGAACCCGCGGGTGCTTAACAGTTTTGGGGAACGAACAGAAAACCCAGGGGGACCGGCCACGTAAGTTCATTGAAAACTGTAGGCTCCGGAATCATCCAACCTCGGATCCCGCACTATTTCCCCCCAAAACTGTTAAGCACCCGGAACCCGCTTGCCGATTGACAAGCTAGAAGAGGCGCACTAAAGTGACGGCTGATGTCTTCATCGACAGCACAAGAAGAAGATTAGTTCTGGCGGAACGCCCACGATCCATGAGCCTTCGTTTCTTTAGATTTCGGGCCAAGGCCGGTCGGTTTTACGTGCAAGTTATCGCGCGGACAGCGTTCCTTGATCGGAGGAAAGAACTTGAAATTTCTGGAAAAGGGCCTGGTCAAAGTTTTTTGCGGATTGCTAACGATTGTTGCGTCGGCTGGTTTAAGCGCCGCTCAGCAGCCCACAAGTAGCGCCCCATCCAGTTCGACGATCAGGAAGGCGCACCTGAACCAGGCTGTCCAGCCACCGGCGCCATTCCGGGCTGATCCGATCGTCGCGATGTTAGCTGCGACCCACTCTAGCTTAAGCACGGCGCCTTCCGCCATCACCGCCAAGATGTGGAGCGGCGCCAGTTTCCCATCGGTGCCACCGCCGTCTGCGAGTAGTAAGAAGTATTCGATTTTCGGAGCGGCTAAGGCCAATTTCCTGGCGCCCGCTAAATCTCAAGTGTGGAAGGACCGGGATTTCAACACATCGGCATTCAAGGGCCTAAATTCGCGCACCGCCAAGCACCCTGCTGAGGGGGATTTCCAGAAGTAATGGGCGATCAGCAAAGCAAGAGATGCGCGCTGCGGAGCCTTGGCTTGGTGGCGATGCTGGCCGCCACGATCTCAGTTCCGGCCTACGCCGCCGGGGTCAGCGAGGCAGACCGGGCCCTGGCGCAGCAGGTCTTCCAGCAGTTGCTGGCGGCTGCCCCGCCGCCACGGGATGTTCCATGGCCGCCGTCGCTTGAACTGGCCGACAAAGACGAGATCAACGCCTACGCCGCCATCACCCGGCATGACGGTAACAAGGCATCGACCGTGGTGTGTTTCAACGGGGTCCTCAAACAGGTGGTTGAGGGAAATGCCGACCGCCTGGCCTATGTCCTGGGCCATGAACTTGCCCATCACCTTTTAAACCATACAAAGAACCCAGCCGGGGAGACGGAATTCTTAAGGGCTACTTTCACCCGTGATCAGGAACTCGCCGCCGACTACCGGGGGATGGAGTTGGCCTTGCGCGCCGGCTACTCCTACCGTGGCGGGCTTTCCGCCATCCATAAGATGATCGACCTGGGGCTGAACTATTCTTCTTTTGAAGGTCTGGCCGCCGATCATCCTTCGTGGTTTGACCGCATTGCCCGGCTGGATAAAGAACAGGCCGGCTTGTGGCGCTCCATGAGTTCCTTCGACAACGGAGTGTATTTCCTGCTGGTCCAGAATTATCCGCTCGCCGAGCGCGCCTTCCGACAGGTCGCCAAGGATTTCCCCAGCTCGCATGAAGCCTGGGCCAATCTGGGCTATGCCTTGCTCATGCAATACGCCGATTCGCTCGATACCCGAGACCTGCTTCACTTCGATGTAGGCCAGATCGTGGCCGGGGGGTTCTATCGCCGGCCGAAATCGCTGGAAGGCAAGGTGCGCGGCATCCATGAAGAGTTGTGGCTCGACGCGGTGAATGCATTGCGCGAGGCTCTTCGGCTGCAGCCCGAGCTTTCTCTGCCCAAAGCGAATCTCGGCATCGCTTACTTGCTGCGTCCGGCAGGCAAGGACGTAGACAAGGCGGTCCAACTGCTGGAGGAAGCGTCGCAACTGGCGGAGAAGGACGCGTCCC
>DATMNZ010000151.1:0-8432 GCA_035568495.1 Saccharimonadales bacterium (SeqCode)
CACCGTAATTCACATCCATGAACTCGCTAGGAACGAGCCAAGCCGAAACAGCGCCGGGCAGTAGCCATCGATGGGCCAGCAGAATGAAATAACAGTAAAGGCCGGCCAACCCGCTGGGCTTAAATCCCGTCCGCTCCGAGATTTCACGCAGTCTCTGTTTGTCTTCAGATGACAAGTGATGATGGCGAACGTAGGGCGGATTGCAGATCAAAAGACTGGCGCATGGTTCCTCGGGAACGGTGGCCGTGAAATCGGCGATTTCCAGTTGGAGGCCGGTTCCCATCCACAGACAGGACGCAGGCTGTCCATAATGAGGGTCAATTTCGAAGCCTCTCGCAGACGCCACGCCATGCCGGCACACCTGCATCAGTGCAGAGTGGAATGATCCAGTCCCGAATGCAGGGTCAAGGAAGCGGACGGGCTGATCTTTGGCCAGAAGATCCAGAGACAATGACACAATCTCGCGGGCGAGAGCAAACGGCGTGGCGAACTGGCCCAGCCGGTTTCTCTCGGCTGGCGTTCGCTGCTGATCGCATTCTTGCTGCAGCCGTAGTCGTGATTTTTCCAGGAGGCTGATATCCATCTACAATCCCAGACCGGCAAGGTCATCCATGCGGTGTTCCCAAACCCAGTCGATGCCCTCAGCGGCTTCATAACCCAGATATCCGCTGTCAAAATAGCCACACAGGAAAAGGTTGAGCCTGATCTTCTTGCCGTAAGTCCTCCGGAGTTGGGCCATTTTTGCTGCTTCTTCCTTTCGGCGCTTGTTCACGTTGGTGAAATCCCCGGCTGATTTGGCTTCAAGCAGCACTGGAAACCTGCCGGCCTTCGAAGCTCTGTCGGGCGATATCTTGTTTCCACCGGTCGGGTTTATCGCGATTGATCGCCATTCGTCTGAGTTTCCTCACTGGAGTTGTCCGTCATTGTCGCATCAGTTGTCGATGACTGACAATCCTCAGGAATGCGAATCCTTGGAGGCAGATGAAGATCCTATCGGTCTTCACAGCTCACCGGTGTGTGACGGAAAGATGAGTATGAGGCGTTCCCTGGGGAGGGCTAATGGTGCGGGATTGATACGCTACATGATCACTGCGCAGGCGCGGGTATTCCAACTGCTGAAATCTTCTTGTTGGCCGTTTTCTTAGGCTTCTTTGCCGGTGCTGGGTCTTCGATCGCAGCTTTCCTCTGAGCAGATGCCTGGGCTGCGGCTTCCATTAAGTCCTCCAGTTTGGCTTCCTGGGCCTTTGCTTCCTGCAGATCGGTCTCCAGCATGGCGGCTGCCTGGTCGCTGTATTGCGAGAGGCGGTGACGCAGCTTGCTCAGAGATGCGACATCGCCCGCCAGCGGACCATATTCTTCCTGCCTGCCGAATGATCCTGCGGCGCCGGTCACAGAACTGAGGAACTCGTAGACCAGATTCATATTGTGATACAGCTTGAATGATTTCGAAGCGCTGCCGGGTGCATTCCGCAGATCGTTCGCCGGCCCTGGGACGATGGTGGCCAGGTTCCTCTGCAGCGAGGTCACGGCCTCCTCCATCTGCATCTTCTGAGGATTGTCGGTCTTCCACTTCTCGATGCGCAGCCCAGCCAGGTCGTGGCTGGCCAAAAGCGTCCACTGCTGCAGGTCGGCGAGTAAGGAATTCAATTCCGTCATGTCTTGACCGGCCTCTTGTGACGGCTGCGCCGTAGCCGAGAGCCCGCTGGGTAGGGTTTGCGCTGTGGCGATGAGGGAAACAAGAATCAACAAGGTCAAGGTCATTGCTGCGGGGACAATTTTCATGATTCGCTCCTGGGAAGTGGCGCCTTGTTACCAATATTGGATGGTGGAAGTGGCTGTTCGGTTTCCTTGAAAAGCGAACGATTGCCGCGGTGTACTACAGGGCATTGTCCATATTCTTGAGTGTCCAATTGATCAGCAGGTGCAGGAGCGGAAATTGCAGGGAATGCCTCTTGACACATCAGATAAAAATAACGCGGCAGAGTGTGAACGGACGCACAGCCTCTGCCGGTTAGGGTGGTCGATCTCAACTTACAGACGGTTCCGGCCGGCCTTCTTGGCTTTTGCCCACCGGGCCCGTGCAGCGGCGGCAATCTTCGCGCGCGCAGCTGCTGACAGTTTTCTTCTCTTACGCCTGCCATTGGTCGGGGCCGCGCCGCTTCCAACGGGCCGGCCTCTGACCTTTCCGCCACTTAGAGCTCTGATGGCGGCATCGATCCGATCACGTTCCTCTTGCAGTTGGGTAATTATGTCCATAGGACAAAATTATACGCTGGCATGGACATAAAACAAGGCCGCGTTTGCGGTATGAACCGTACTATGCACGGTGAACAGTCTAGTCCGCTTTAAGAGTTACTGTACTGGGTCGATGGTCGATATGAATGGCTTGCTACCAGCGTAAAGCCGTCTTTTCTAGGCAACATTTCCTTATTCGGCGCTAGTGTTGGCAGATGCCAACCAGCAGGGCCAGCCCTACTGCTCTCCGTAATATCCAGAGCGGGCCTGCACGATCAGGCCTTTTTGCTTCGCCACAATCTTGATCTTCCGGTATCCTGGCCGGGCGTCTCTTTCGGGTGTGTATCCGATGCTGTACTGGCTGCGCAACTCGTCCTCAATCTGGCTGTAGACCTTGTCGATTGGGTCTTTCTTCGATACTTCAAACATACGGCCACCAGTCTCTTTGGAAAGCCTTTCCAGGACCTTCTTGCCGTCCGGATGCACCTGCGTGGGAAAACGGGGACCACCATGGCCACCATGCCGTCCCAGCCCGCCCCAGCCAACTCCACCTGGGCCATAGGCCTGCTCGTCATAAAACAGAATGGAGTACACAACAGTGTCGGAGCGCTGGGCCGATTCGATCGCTTCGGCCAAGCCCACCTTGCTGCCGGTATCTACGCCGTCCGACAGGATGATGAGCGCCTTGCGGCCCTCCTGCTTCTTCATCAGATCATTGGATCCGAGATAGACGGCGTCGTAAAGTACGGTGCCGCCTCCACTCCCGCTGCCTCCGCGGCGCGGGCCCGGCCCGCCGCGAGGTCCGCCACCGCCGCCTATGTCCTCGGGTTGCGGCATCCGCAATAGCCCCAGGGCATCGCCGAGCTCTCTGTGAGAAGCGGTCAGGTCCTGCAACAACTCAACGTCAAAATCAAAATGGATCACGAAGGCCAAGTCCATGTCCTGCCGTAGCATCTCGTCCAGAAAGGTATAGCTGGCGGTGCGTTCCTGTTCGAGTACGCGTCTCTGGCTCAGGCTGGTATCGACCAGCAAGCCAAGAGTCAGGGGCAGGCCGGTTTCCCGGGAGAAATAACGAATGGTCTGTGGCCGTCCGTCTTCTTGCAGGTCAAAATCGTCTTGGGTCAGGTTGGGAATGATCTGGCCGTGTTTATCGCGCACCGTGGCCAGGGTGTTCACGACTTTCACCTTGACCGAGATCGTCGCTTCCTGCTGGCCGAGCAGCGGCTGGCACGCCAGTAAGAAGCAGGCCATGAAGGCCGCAAAATAGTGAAATGTATGGGTCCGCAGGCAGCCGGATCCAGGTTGGTTCGCCATCATAGTGTTCAAGCGATTAGCGTCCCCTGTTATTCCTTTTTCTCGCGCTGATAGGGTGTTTCCAGGTATTTGCGGGCTTCATCAATGGCGCCCTGCGTGTTGTCGTTGGTCTGGATGGCCTGCCGGTATTCATTCACCGCACGCTGCCGCTGGCCGGTGACGTCGAAGATCTTGCCCAGTTGAATGTGGCTCCAGACTTCGGTCCAGCGCGGTTCGCCGTCGCCATTGATGGCATCACGATACTCATTGGCCGCCGATTGGAAATTGCGCTGCAAGTAGAACACTTCGGCAATGCGGTAGTGGGCCAGCGAGCTGTTCTTATTGACCTCCACGGCCTTGTTGAACTCGGCTAGGGCTTCAGCCAGGCTGCCCTGGGCGGTCAATTCCTGCCCCCGGCGGATGGCGATTCGCACCTTCAATTCCGATGAGTTCTTGAGCACCCAGTTGTTCGGGTCCAGCACCAGCCGCCGCGGTTTGCCGAAGCTCTCAACGGAGAACTGCGATTCCGTGCCGACAACCTCGACACGCTTTATTTCACTTTGGCCGTCGGTATCCACGCGCAGCTCCACCGGCATCCGGAATAGGTCGAGGTCTTGTGAAACCTGGCCCACGATGCGGAAGCCCTTCTTCACGCGCAGCACCGTATATTTCATCTTGAATTCAGGGGCGCCGGTGCCATCCACCCACTGGGAAAAGAAAGCCGTCAAGTTCTCGTTGTAGTTCTTTTCCGCAATGGCCTGCAGGTCGCTCAGGCGGGCCGCTTTCCCTGCAAAGGCATGCATGAAATCTTTCATGGTCTTGTCGAAAGCGGCATCGCCGATCACCCAGCGCAGCATGTGGAAGATCATGCCGCCTTTGTCGATGACCAGCGCTTGGAACTCAGGTGAAAAGCTATCGAGTTTGCCGATGCTGGCCAGCGGCGTGGTGTCATAGGCCAGCGCCCCGACCGCCATATCGCGGGTAGAATCTTCGAAGGCCTGCTCGCCCGCGGCGTTCTGCACATAGCGCATTTCTGAAGCGCGTGCGCCGCCATCCACCATCCAGGCATCGTCTTTGCTGGTGGAGCTCACCGCAACGCCCCACCACTGGTGCGCGATGGAATTGGCCAGCAGACGGTAATTCACCTTGCTGCCGATATCGCGTGAGGCCAGCGCCGCAATTTCCGGCGCCCACCAGGAAGGTACGGTATCGTCAGGCAATTCCACCACTTTGAGAACGGGAGACTGCGCCGGGCCGTAGACGCTCGCGAAGAACTCGAGCTCTTTGGCGGCTGTTTCCGCGTAGGTGGCGGCATAGGGCTTCTTGGCCGAGCGCACGTAGACCCGCGTGTTTCCAACCACGGCGACTTCAAAAGGCCCGGCCAGGATAGTCCCCGGAAAGCTGGGAGTCTGCCAACTGAAGGTCGTGGTATTTCCTTTGGTGCTGGCCGCTCCGCTACCCACCACCAGGTTGCCCGGCGGCGCGGTCACGTTAATGGTGGCCGTAAAGCGGTCAATGCCATAGTTGGTGATCGGGAACCACCTTCCCGGATACAGCAGATATGTGATGTCTTCACCGATGTAGGCCAGCTTTAACCCTTCCACAGGGCTATCGTCGGCGTTGGCCAGTGTGCCTTCATATTCAAAAGTAATGACGTTCGAGGAACCCTTAACCAGCCCGTTGGGAAAGTTAATGCGGACGGCATTCTCGGTGCTGATGCGCTCGCCTGAAAGAGTGTGCCCGCTGGCGTCGAGAATGCGCGTGGGACGGAGCGCGTTGTTGAGTTCAAACGTCCCGAAATTGGTGTCGTCAAGCGCGGTGAACTTGACCCGGGCGCGGGCTGTCAGGCGATGGGTCTTGGGAGTGATTTCAGCATCAATCACATAATCTTCGGCCTTAACGCGAGGCCTCTCAGCCGCCAGAACGGGAAGAAGAAACGAAAAGAACAGGCCGAATAAGAGCCAGGCACGTCGCAAAGGTCGTCGTGCATTTTGCATGAAGTCTCTCCAGATCTGCTGACGGTTAATGGACTTAGATGTAAATTGTTACAAAAAAGATGTTTTTGCACCACCCGGAGGGCAAAAATAACGCCACGGCGCGATGCAATGACGCGATGCAATTTGGTAATTGAGTAATTTTGCAATCTGGTAATTGGTGGCGATGCTGGCTGTATTGAGCTAGTCCAGACCGATTTTCAATTACCAAATTACCAAATCGCCCAATTACCAATTTTCAGTGCTTCCGTGGTGAATCCATGTTCTGAATAATCTCCCGCGCCGCTCGCACGATCGGCTCTTCCTGGTCTCCGGAATCCCTGAGTCTCTGCCGCACTTCCTGCAAGTCAGCCAGCATTTGCGTGCGGCGGCCACCTTCCGGCAGGATTTCACGTAACTCTTCAACGACCTTCTCCGCTGTGAAGTCACTCTGAATCAGTTCCGTGACAATACGCCGGCCGGCGATCAGATTGGCCATGGCGAAGGTGTCGAGGTTGACCAGCCGCCGTCCTAGCAGCCATGTAAGGGGCGTAAGCCGGTAAACCACTACGAACGGAGTACCCGACAGTGCGGCCTCGACAGTGGCGGTGCCGCTGGCGACTACCGAGGCGCGTGAAAACTTCATGGCCAAGCGGGCGTCTTCGCACAATTTCACCGGGAGCGGAGCATGGGCAAGCTGACTTCCCAGAAAATCCTTCTGCAATGTAGAAGCTACAGGAAGAATATATTCATAGTTGCCGCCGAGCTTTCCGGTAGCCGCCAGCATGGCCGGCAGGTTAAGCCGGACTTCCTTTCGCCGGCTGCCGGGCAGTAGCGCAATCCACTCCCTCGCGGGACCAAGCTTGTGACGGACGGCATACTCCGCCCGCGAAATCTGCGGTTCCGGCAGATAAGCCAATGGGTGCCCGACATAGGTGACTTCGACCTCATGCTTTCGATAAAACTCCTGCTCAAATGGAAAGATCACGATCATCCTGCGGATGAATTTCCGGATTTGGCGCACCCTGCCCGATCGCCATGCCCAGATCTGCGGGCTGACAAAATAAAAGACCGGAATGCCCAGCTTGTGCAGCTCGCGCGCCAAGCGCAGATTGAAGTCAGGGAAGTCGATGAGAACGGCCGCATCCGGATGGCGTTTGCGCGCCTCCGCCACTAGCCCTTTGAATTTGCCGTAGATGGCCGGAAGATGTGTGACCACTTCAGCCAGCCCCACGACCGCCACGTCGCTGGCATTGACCAGCAACTCACATCCGGCGGCCCGCATTTTTTCGCCGCCCATGCCGAAGAATGCTGACTCCGGCTGCAATTGCCGCAAGGCCACCTGGAGTTGCGCGCCGTAGTTGTCGCCCGAAGCCTCACCGGCGGAAAGCAGGAGATTCATCGGGAATGATTATTACATGTAGAGGGAATTGCAGTCGTCGTGACTGGCGGCCGGTATTTGGTGCTTGGTAGTTGGTATTTCTCAAAACCCACAGCGACCGGCGGCAATCGCCGGATTTGGCGACTGAATCGAGCTCTTCAAAATACCAAATACCGCTCTCCAATCAATCATCCGCGCTCACCGGCGATACCCCCAGCTCCTGCTCTTTATACTGAAGCTGGTAAAGCTTCCAGTAGATGCCCCGCTGCGCCAGCAGTTCCTGGTGGCTGCCCATCTCGCGCAGGTGGCCTTTGTGCATGACGATGATCTGGCTGGCTCGCTGGATGGTTGAAAGCCGGTGGGCGATGATCACCGACGTGCGTCCTTCTACCATGCGAGTAAGGGCTTCGCGGACGCGCAGCTCGGTTTCGGTGTCCACGCTGGAAGTGGCCTCATCCAGAATCAATATCTTCGGATCATGCGCCAGGGCCCGCGCGAATGAGATGAGTTGTTTCTGTCCAGTGCTCAGCGTGCTGCCGCGCTCCAGCACCGGCTCTTTGAAGCCCTGCGGCAGCCCGCGGATGAAATCGGCGACGTTGACGCTCTCGGTGGCCGCTTCGATCTGCTCATCGCTGATCCAAGCCGAGCCCAGCCGGATGTTGTTTTCGATGGTGCCGCTGAACAGAAACGGGTCCTGCAGCACCACGCCGAACCGGCGGCGCAGGCGGACAAGGTCCAGTTGGCGGATATCCACGCCATCAATGCGGATGCTCCCCTGCTGAATGTCGTAGAACCGCAGCAGCAGGGAAATGATCGTGGTCTTGCCCGCTCCCGTATGTCCCACGATGGCGACGGTATTGCCCGGCTCGATCGTGAACGATACATCGCGCAAGATCCAGTCATACTGTGATTCACTCTCGCTGGCGGGCCGCGGTTTTGAGCCATTGCCGGAGGCGGCGCGGGCCTCATCCTGAGGTTCGGGCTCCAGCTTGCGGTAGGCGAACCACACGTGATCAAACTCAATTTTCCCTAGGACTTTCGCTTCCACTGGGATTGCGGGAGTCACGACTTCAGCCGGCGTATCCAACAGCTTGAAGACCCGTTCGCTCGACGCCATGGCCGATTGCAGGATGTTGTATTTCTCGCTCAGGTCCATGATGGGGCGGAAGAACCGCTGGGCATATTGCATGAATGCTACCAGCACGCCCAGGGTCACCGTGCCCCACATCACGCGCATGCCGCCGAACCAGAACACCGAGGCAATGGCCAGTGTGGAAAGCACTTCCACGACCGGGTAATAGACGGCATGGGCCATGATGGCATCTTTAAAGGCGTCCATGTGCTGGGCGTTAACGCTTTCGAAGCTCTTGTACGCCCGTTCTTCCCGGTTGAAGAGCTGCAGCACCACCATGCCGGTGACGTGCTCCTGCAGGTAGGAATTGATGCGGGCGATGGCTATGCGGATTCTCCGGTAGGAATCGCGCACCACCCTGCGAAAGATCATGGTCGCCCAGAAGATTACCGGCAGCACCGTGAAGGCGATCAATGCC
>DATMNZ010000152.1:0-13016 GCA_035568495.1 Saccharimonadales bacterium (SeqCode)
TAGCTTGCCGCTCCTCGTCACTGCAATCTTCGCATGCACAGCCCTTGCTCGACCACAGTTTCTGGCATTAGCGACTACCCCGCAGGGGTAGTCGGCTGCTGAATGCTGAGTGCTAATTGCTACTCATACCTCAGCGCCTCAATCGGATCAAGCCTGGAGGCCTTCATTGCCGGCAGCATACCACTAACGATGCCTACCAGCACCAGAATGCCGGTTGAGACCATCAGGTTCACCGGTGAAATGAGCAGCCGGATATCACCGGCTTCAGCATTCTTGGCCATGGCGCTGTACAGCGTCAGCGAGCCGGCCGTCCAGGAAATAAGGTAAGCCAGCGCAATCCCGAGCAGACCACCGGCAAAGGTGATGGCCAGGGCCTCGGCCATGAACTGCAGCAGGATGTCGCGGCGGCGCGCGCCCAGGGCCTTTTCCACTCCAATCTCCCGTGTGCGCTGGCTTACCGACACCAGCATGATGTTCATCAGCCCTACGCCGCCAATGCCCAGCGTGAGCGTTCCGATAAAGGTCAGCAGCACCTGCAGGGCGATGGTGATAATGCCGAAGGTGTTTACCTGGCGCATGGCATTGAACAGGAAAATGGCGCGGCGGTCGGAGGGCATGAAGCCGTGGGTGGAGGCCATCGCCTGGCGCACATTGTTTTCGATCTTTTCATATTCTGTGCCTTCGTAATCGAACCACACGCCGTCAAGGTAGCGCGTGTCCCGCAGGTCGCTCATGGTGTTGAACGGCACATAGATGATGTTGTTGATGTTGCCGTCGCCTTCCTGCATCTTAGGGGCGAGCACACCGACCACCTGAAAGCTCAATCCGTTGAGGCGAATGCTGTCGCCGATGGCAAACTGTCCGGAAAAGAGTTTGTGCCGGGCCTCCGAGCCGATTACCGCCACCCGCGCCTTCTGCAGTTCATCCTGTGGATTGTAGAAGCGGCCTTCCTCCATTTTGAGCGCGCGAATGTACTGCACATCCGAAGTAAACCCGCCGACACTCATCAAGCTGGAGCGGTTATCGTGCTGGACTTTCGCTTCGATTTCCGACTGCGGCGAAATATGCCGGATCAAGGGCACCAGATTTCTGAGATGCTCGACATCTTCGAGCGTGAAACGGATCTGAGTGCCGGCCTTGGAGCCGCCGGCCTGCAGCGAGGTGCGCCCCGGTTCGATGGCCATCACGTGAACGCCGAAGTTGCTGAAGATATTGTTGATGGCCCGTCCGAAGCCTGCGCCATAGGCCAGCAGCAGCACGACGGTGGCAATGCCCCAGGCCATGCCCAGCATGGTGAGGGCCGTGCGCCGGCGATTGTGCCGCAATGCCTCATACGCCTGTCCTAGCAGATCATGCACCATGTCTCTACTCTTTTCTCAAGGCTTCGACCGGCTGCAGCATCGAGGCCTTGCGCGCCGGATAAAGGCCTGCGACGGTCCCCGCCAGTGAAAGTGAAATGATGGCGATGGCCGCCGACGCCGGCACCAGCCGCGGCGGATCGAAGCCTTCCGGTGAAGGCAGTGTGCCTAGCGCGGCCATGATGCCCGCCGCAATGGCCAGACCCAGACCTCCGCTGATGGCGGTGATAAATGCGCCTTCCAGAAAGAATTGCATCAGGATGCTGCGGTTAGTGGCGCCCAGCGCTTTGCGCAGGCCGATTTCGCGGGTCCGCTCGGTGACCGAGACCAGCATGATATTGATAATGCCGATGGCGCCCAGGCACAGCGTAACCATGCCCACACTTCCCAGGAAAAGGTCCATGGCATCAAAGATCTTGCCCACCATCGCTTCGGTCTGGATGGTATCGAATTCCTCAAAAGCGTCTTTGTTGTGATAGTCGAAGCCGTGGTTGCGTCCCAGGATGCGGTGCATCTGCTCGATGGCTTTGCCATGCTGCTCGCGGGCCACGGGCTGGCAGTTGATGAACGAAATATCGTCGATGGTGTCTCCGTTCTTCAGCGGAAAATGCAACCGCATGGTGCTGAACGGAATGTAGACACGGAAATTCGTAGAGTTGTTTTCATTTTTGCCCACGCTCGAGAGAATGCCGATCACTTCGAAACGCACGCCATTCAACAGAATGGTGCTGCCCAGCGCCGGATGTCCGGAAAACAGGTTGCGCGACATCTGAAAGCCGAGCACCGCGACATTGCGCCGCTGCTCTTCGTCGCCATCGTTCAGCCAGCGCCCTTCGCCCATAGGCAAGTAACGGATCTGATTGAAGTTGGGGGCAATGCCCACCACTTGTCCGTTGCTGGTGGTAAACTCGCTCACCGCGCGGATGTCCCCGCGCTGCAGCACCGGCGAGGCGTTGCGCACCAGCGTGGCTTCTTTGCGGATGTCGAGAAAATCCTGATACGTAATGAAATAGGGCTTCATGCCCTGTTGGCCTTCCACGGCCGGCACCCGGCCAGGGAAGATAAACATAATGTCCTTGCCCATGGTCTCAAGTTCCCGCCGGTTGCCCGACCGGAACCCCTCACCCAGCCCCACCAGCAGAAGCAGGGAAAACACCCCCCAGGCAATGCCGAACATGGTCAGAAACGAACGCAACTTATGCGCCCATAGGGTGCGCACCACTTGGCTGAAGATGTCGAGGACGGCTCTCATATCGCTATGGAGTGATACGCAGCCGGGTGGCTGGAGGTTCCATGGCGTGCTGCAATGACGGCGATGGACCGGATTTCAGCCACTCAACCGGTTGGCCTCGAGGTCCGCCAACATGGTAATGAAATTGGGGGTACAGCTTCTCATGTAATCCGCGAGCCGTTTCTTTTCTTCGGGAGTCATGGATTGAATGCCGATCTGTACGCGGCGCAGGGTGGCGGCAATGTCATCAATGTAATTCATCATGCGAATCAGCTCGCCGGAAACTACCATGGTTTTGTCTTGCTCCTGTCTGGGAGTAAATACTCTTTCATTTTACCTGTGGTACGGGGGCATAACCAAAAACCTTTGCCACGCAGGGTGACGTGGCTTCCACCAAAACCGAGATTCACCACGGAGGCACGGCGAAGAGCAAAAACAGGTACTTGGTATGCGGTAGTTGGTATTTGTGGCCGATGCGCGGCAGTGCCGAATCTAGCAAGCCTCGTGCTTTTCCCATCCGTCAGTACCAAGTACCGATTACCAAAAACCCGTTCGTCGCATTTCTCCGTGACTCCGTGGTGAATCCTGGTTTTGGTTGTGGCTACGTAGAGCAGCGGTCGCTGACCCTAGCTAAATCCGCTAGTTTTTCTGCCAGGCTGCGGGTAAGGGCTTCCGGGGCCATGCGCCATCCCCAGTTGCCGTCTTTGCGGGAAGGCACGTTCATGCGTGCCGCGCTGCCCAGGCCCAGAATATCCTGCAGGGGAACCATCGCCAGACGCGCCACCGAAGCGCTGCCCAGCCGGATGAGCGCCCAATGTATGCCATCCTGGGCATCGCCAGCGTATGAAAGTACGTGGCGTCTCTCGTCCTCGCTGGCGCCTGTGTTCCACCAGCCCACGGTGGTGTCGTTGTCATGGGTGCCGGTATAGACCACACAGTTGGGTTGGAAGTTATGCGGAAGATAAATGTGGGCGCCGGCATCGCCGAAGCCGAACTGCAGGACCTTCATGCCGGGCACGCCCAAACGTTCGCGCAGCCAATGGACCTCATCGGTAATTAGCCCCAAGTCTTCGGCGATGATCGGCAGATTGCCCAGGGTGGCCCGCAGCGCGTTAAAGAGATCGTCGGCGGGACCCTTCACCCAGCGTCCATGAATGGCATCCGGTTCAGAAGCTGGAATTTCCCAGAAGCTCTCGAATCCGCGAAAATGGTCGATGCGCAGCAGATCGAAATTGCGCGCCGCCCAGTCCATGCGCCGGATCCACCAATCGTAGCCACGGGCCTTGCACACCTCCCAACGATAGAGGGGATTTCCCCAACGCTGTCCGGTGGCGCTGAAAGCGTCGGGTGGAACTCCGGAGACCACTGTGGGTTGCAGTTGTGCGTCGAGGTGGTACAAATCCGGATGCCGCCAGACATCGGCGCTGTCATAATTCACAAAAATGGCGACGTCGCCGATAATGCGGATGCCACGGGCGGCGCAGTAGCTGCGCAACGCCCGCCACTGTTCGAAGAAAGCAAACTGAAGGGCGCGTTCGATTTCCAGCTCACGCTCATACTGGAGGCCAAAGTGGTGCAGGCCCTGAGGCTCACGCCGCGCCAGCTCCCGCGGCCAGGCGGTCCAGGTGGCGCCGCCGTGGACATTTCGCATCACGTTGAAGAGGACGAAGTCATCCAGCCAATCGATATTTTCTCTCTTGAACCTGGTGAAATCGGCATGGGTGCCGCTCCCGCTTTCCGCAAAGCTGCCGGCCGCTTGCCGCAGCAGCGGTAGTTTGATGGCCATCACCTGGTCAAAATCGACATTTTCGGGAAAAGCCGGAAGCTGGCGCAGGGCCGTGGCCGGAAGCCAGCCGCGTTCAGCAAGCTGTTCAAGACTGATCAGCAGCGGATTGCCGGCAAACGCGGAAATCGCTGAATAGGGGGAATTTCCTAATCCCGGCGGCGAAAGCGGCAGAATCTGCCAGAACCCCTGGCGGGCCTGAAACAGAAAGTCGGCAAAGGCGTACGCGGTGGGGCCGAAATCACCAATCCCCGCGTGGGCAGGCAACGAGGTGGGGTGCAACAGGATTCCGGATGACCGCTCAGATAACATTTTGAGACACCAAAATTCCGCGCGCCTTCATCTTCACTGCAAGCGCCGGGGCGCTGCCTCGCTGCCAGCGCCTCCCCGGCACATCATCTCTTTTTACGTTTTATGTGCGGCTCTTCGTCAGGATTTCCATCTCGCTCTTATTGGTCTTGACTCTATTTTCTTTCTCCATGCGGGCCTCCAGGCCGGCGACGAACAACTGCATGGCCTGCTGGCGCTTGGCGCTGATCAACTGTTCGCGAATTCCGTCTTTCGCTTTGGTAAACTCCTCAGCCAACGGCGGAGCCTGTACTTCAACTACCGTTAGCACCGCGCTTTTCCGGCCCAAGCTCAGAGGTGAACTGCTTTCACCCACTTTCAAATTGAAGGCCGCTGCGGCCGGGCCGCTCATGGCGCCAATGTCGGGAACATTGCCTTGACGCCCGACCAACTCACTGGTCTTGACCGTCAGACCCATTTCTTTGGCAACTTTTCTCAGGTCTTTGGCTGCGCGGGCGCGGTCGGCCAGTTCCTGCGTCCTGGTGTTCAGCTTGGTGCTTGACTGCTCGGCTTTGAAGGCCGCGGTCACCTTGTCTTTCACTTCTTCAAATGCCGGGGTGCGCGCGGGTACGATCTTCGCTACTTCAAAGACCACCACACCCTGCGGGCTCGCGGATATCTGGAATCCGGCCTTTTCCGGCACGCTGAAAAGGACGTTCATCAGATCAGCCGCCGGACCCACGCCGGGCAGCACGTCCGTGCGGGCCACGGGGTTGCTGCGCACCGATTGCGTCCCATACTTCGCGGCCGCCTGGTCCAGTCCCAGATGTGCTTCTTTGACGGCCGCATTGGCCATCTGCTCCATCGCCTTCGATGAGTCCCGTGCCTTTAGAAACGCCTCGATCTCGGCGCGCTTCTCGCTGAGCGGGCTCACGCGGGCTTCTTCTTTTTCCATGACCTGGATGATGTGAAAGCCGAACTGGCTCTGCACTACATCGCTGGTCTGTCCTTTGTTCATGGCAAAAGCGGCCTTGTCGAATTCCGGCACAAACTGGCCGTGCTGCACCCAGGGCAGATTGCCGCCGTCTTTGGCGCTTACCGTATCGTCCGAGTTCTTTTTCGCCAGCTCGGCGAAATCTCCGCCGGCCTTCACTTGCTTCAGCAGGTCTGTGGCTTTGGCGCGCGCGGCATCCACGGCTTTCTGGTCCGCTGGCTTGCCATCGGCGCCCGGGGGCGGCATCTTCACCAGGATGTGGCGGGTCTTGATTCTTTCCGCGCTGCGGTACTTCTCTTGGTTGGCGTTGTAATACGCGCTGATGGCATCGGCGGTAATCACGGTCTTGCTTTCCGCCATCTGTTTGCTGACCACGAAATAGTTCACGGCGCGCTTTTCAGGGACGCTGTTCAGATAGTTGTTTTTGTTTTTTTCAAACCAGGCCTTGAGCTCGCCCTCGGTGGGATTGACCTTCTTCTCGATCTCTTCGCCGTCGATGATGGCGTAATCGAACTTGACCTTGACGCTCTGGTCTTTGTACTGGCGTTCAATTTCCGCGGGCGTCACGTCCACACCGGCGGTCACGGCGGCCAGCAGCTTCCGGCTCAGCAGTTCAAACCGCAGGTTGTTTTCGAACTCCTTCACCGTCCAGCCGTTACTGGCGAGCAGGTCTTCATATTGTTTCTGGCCAATCCAGTTGCCATTGGGAAAGAATGCTGAACGATAGGGCTCCTGGCGCATGGTCTCCTGGATTTCCTGATCGGAAGCCGTCAGGCCCATGCGATTGGCCTCGTACCGTAATTCCTCAGTCTGCACCAATTGCCGCACCACCTGCTGCGTCAGGTAAGGACGCAGGAACTCAGGATAGACCTGACCCTGCTGCCGCTGCTGTTGCATCACCTGCTGCACTCTGCGATTGATCTGGTCGGTGCTGATGGGTTCACCCGCAACCGTAACCACCACCCCGGTCTGCCGGATGGCAGTGTCGCTGGTCAGGCCGGGAATCAGATAAACCACCATCGAAAGACATATCAAGGTCAGCAATGCACCCAGCAAATACTTCACGGTCTTGTTGCCGCTCTGTAGAAACCTGATCATGGATGGAAAACTCCGAAGAAGACTTTAAGGGGACTCGTTCTGATTATATCGAAAAGCGCAGCGGCCTGCCCGTGCGCAAAGGAAGGAACCAGAAAGGAACCGTAGTCCATCCGGAAGCAGATAAGAGAAAGGGCGCCGGAAGACATCCCGGCGCCCCCTTGTGAATTTCAATCGGTTAGATGCAGTTTCCCAGCTTGAAGGATGCGATTCTCGTGTGCCAGTTGAAGGTGCCGCTCACCGACAGGTACTCATTGGTGTACCAGAAGGTGCAGTCATCCGCAGGATCGACCGTGAGAGCGGAGTAATCGCCCCAGCGGTTCAGTGTCCTGGTCTGGGCGCCACCCCCGGTCGTAATCGTCGTTTCCGTTCCCAATGTGCCCGCCGGATCGGCGGCTGCGCGGTTGGCAAAGCGAATAGAAGGATTCAGCGAACCACTGGAGGCGCTGTATCCAACCACGATGTTGCCGACCTTGTCTTGGGCGATCGATCCCATCCAACGGCTCACGCCGTCGGCGGGCGCAAAGGTGCCCTGCTGGAACACGCTCAGGCCGCCATTGGCCGCGTTGGGCCGCAGTTCATACCAGCGGACGCCCGACACTGCCGCCCCGCCGGGGGTGACGGAATGGTTGACCACCAAGGCTTCATGGCCGTCGGCAAAATGCCGATAGGCAAAGCGATACATAACGCGGTCACCCAGAGAATCGAGCCTCTGCTTGGTGCCCGGCTGGGGAATACAGGAACCACCGGCGCAAGCTGTGGCGAAGGAGGCGACCGTAGTGGTGGTGGGCCCATTCAGAACAGTGTTGGCGGGAGTGGCGAAATCCACATGAAAGCGCCAGACATTGAGCAGATTTGAGCCAAAAGCCACAAAGTAGGGATCAGTTCCCGCGGGTGGAGCGGTCGTGCCATCGATGTCGCTGGGCAAGACGGACCCGAAGGTGTTGGCAAGCTGCACGCATTGCTGGGTGGCCGTTGCGCCGGCCCGCATGGCGGCGCCATCCATGGCGCAGATCCGGGGGCCTTGGAACGTGTTGCCGCTGAAGATGTTGTATGTGGCGTAATACCCGTTGGTCCAGATGCCCACCTTGGGGTAGTCATTGAAGTTCGGCTGTGTGAAAGCATAGACGTTGAAGGCCCCCGTAGCATCGCTGGTCTGAGAGACCGCTACGCATTGGAAAAAGCCGGCGCTCGCTCCGTTGGTCACCGAAAACTGCGTGAGCACCCAGCGGCCGTTGGCCTTGTCATACTGGGCGATGGGGTCGCCATCGTTGTTCACCGCGCACGGATGCGTCGCGCCCAGCGCCTGGAACAACTGGTTGCCGGCAACCGGGCCTTTAACGGCAGCGCCGGTGCTTTTGTTGAAGACTTCAAAGGATTCGTTGACCCACTGCACGAATTGGGTGGCGCCCACTGCGCCGTTCGTATCCGGCGGGGCCGCATTTACGGAAAAGCCGGAAAACCCGTTCCCCAGGCCTTCGAAATTGAGCCCTGATGTGACCGCCGCCGCGCCGGTCACCGCAGATGTCTGGACAACTGTATCCGGAGAGTTGCTAATACCGTCAGAGTGCGTGAGGCGCAACGGCTTTTGATGCAGGGGGCCATTAGCGGCGAGGCCGCCCTTCATGTCAGACACGGGTCCAGAAACGGCAGAGTTGGCAGTGCTGACCTCAACGGTCTGCGCAAATGCCGCAGATACAAAGATCGTCAAGGCTGCCAGCAATAACATAGCGCGAAATTGGTCTTTCTTCATACGGTAGCTCCTTGTAGCAGGATTCTCGAGATTTCGAAGGGCCTGAATTCTTGGGACTGTGCGGCGAAAAAATTCAGGTGGCGTCGATAGAGGAAATGTACCAAAATTAGTCCGCAGTTGAGCGGAAAAATGAATAATAACGGTTTTTGAAAAATGCGAGGTTGCCAGGCGCCAGGCGCCGGAATACATGCAACCAACCGCCGGACTTCCGCAGCTCTTATATATATAATTCCGCCCTTACGTCATCTCTTGAGGTCAACGCCATGCTCCGGAAAACGCTCGTGCAATCTCTTGTTTTATTTCTCGGCTGTGCGCTCGGTCTGGCCCAGTCGAACCCCTGCACCACCGGCGACCATTCCGAATACACAAAGAAGATCAAGGAATTCACGACCGAACCGTTTTTCATTACCGAGCTGGTGGACCATCTTCCTTTCAATTCCTGCATACCGGCCCCGGATGCGTACTTGCACCACATCGTAGGCGCCCCGGGCGTGCTCGACTACACCAAAGACATCAACGCCTATATGCGTCTGCTGGCCAGCAAGAGCCCGCGCGTCAAGGTGATGAGCATTGGCATGTCGGAAGAAGGGCGCGAGATGCTGGCGGTGGTCGTGACGGACGAAGCCAATATGGCCAAGCTCGACCGCTATCGGGAAATCACGGCGCGGCTGGCCGATCCCCGCGGGCTCAGCGCTGCGGAAGCGCAAAAGCTGATCGCTGAAGGCAAGCCCATCTACTGGGCCGATGGCAGCATCCACTCGCCGGAGACCGGCGCGCCCGAGATGCTGATGGAGCTGGCCTACCGGCTAGCGGTGGAAGAGACGCCCTTTATTCAGAAGGTCCGCCGCGATTCCATCGTGATGATCACCCCGATTGTGGAAGTCGACGGGCACGACCGCCAGGTTGACATCTATCTGCATCATAAAAAACATCCCAACGACGCGCCGTATCCGCTCATCTGGTGGGGACACTACGTCGCCCACGATAACAACCGCGACAACCTGGGCGTGACTCTGGCGCTCTCGCGCAACATGCTGAAGACCTATCTCGACTGGCATCCCACGGTCATGCACGACTTGCATGAATCCGTGCCCTATCTCTACATCATGACCGGCACCGGCCCATACAACGCATGGGTGGACCCCATCGTGATCAGCGAATGGCAGGAAATGGCATATCACGAGATCGAGGAGATGACCAAGCGTGGCGTCATTGGCGTGTGGACCCACGGTTTCTACGATGGATGGGCGCCCAACTATCTGATCTCCATTGCCAACATGCACAACTCGATCGGGCGGTTTTATGAGACATTCGGCAACGGCGGGGCCGATACCCGGGTGCGCACCTTGCGCCCGGCAGACACCAATCGCGAATGGTACCGGCCCAATCCTCCGCTAGCCCGCGTGAATTGGTCGGCGCGCAACAACATCAACATGCAACAGAGCGCCATCCTCTTCGGCATGAACAACCTGGCCGCCAATGGGCAGAAGTTCCTGAATAACTTTTATTTGAAGAGCAAACGCTCGGTGGAAAAGGCGCGCACGGAAGGCCCGGCGGCCTGGGTCTTCCCCGCCGATGAATCGCGCCCCGCCGAGCAGGCCAACTTCCTGAACCTGCTGGAACTGCAAGGAGTGGAAGTACATAAGATCGACAAGGAGTTTCGGCTGCCGGCCCCCAAGTCTGAAGCTTCCAAAGACGATAAGAAGCCACAAGAAACGGTCATCCCAGCCGGCAGCTACGTGGTGCGCATGGACCAGCCTTACAGCCGCCTGGCTGACACCATGCTCGATACGCAGTATTACAGCGCGCGCGATCCGCGATCGTACGACGATACCGGCTGGACCCTGGGCGCGCTCAAGAACGTCAAGACCACGCGCGTAACCGACATCGCGCTGCTCGATGCGCCCATGAAGAAAGTGGGAAGAATCGAACTTATCGGTGGCATGGACGGCCAGGGCAAGACCTTCCTCATCAACCACAATACCGACAACACCCTGGCCACGCTGCGCTTCCGGCTTTCCGATGTCGCCATGGAAGCTGCGGAAGACTCGTTCGAAGCCGATGGCATCAAGTTCAAAGCAGGGACGTTCATCCTGCGGAATGCCAACCGCGACAAGCTGGAGAAAGCCGTAAAAGAGCTGGGCATCCATGTGCATGCTACCGGCGTGGAATTGAAAGTAGCGGCGCATCCGCTGGCTGTGCCGAGGGTGGCGTTGATTCACAACTGGATCAACACGCAAAACGATGGCTGGTACCGGGTGGCTTTCGAAGAATTAAAGGTCCCTTACACCTATGTAGCCGACACGGTTTTGCGTGAAACCCGCAACCTGCGCGAGAAATATGATGTCATCATTCTGCCGCCCTCGGGCGGAGTTGGTGGCGCAGCTCTAAGCGCTACCTTGCGCGGACTGCCCATGCGCGGCGCGGCCATGCCGTGGAAGAACAGCGATGAAACCCCCAACCTCTTCTTTGCCGGTCTTGATTCAGCCGAAGACATTCGCGGTGGCCTCGGCTATAGCGGCCTGGTGAACCTGGAACAGTTTATCCGTGAAGGCGGCCTGCTGATGGCGGTGCAATCGAGCGCCAACTTGCCGGTGGCCGGAGGTATGACCGAGATGGTCAACGTGGCCGACCCGCGCTCCATGCAGGCCCCCGGCAGCGTGGTGCTCTCGACCATCGATGACAAGAAGAGTCCCATCACCTACGGCTACGATGACAAGCTCTATATCTATTTCCGCCAGGGGCCGGTCATCACCGTGGGCGCAGGATTCGGGCAAGGTGGCGACGCCGAAGCTGGCGGCGCAGCCCGCTCCAGCGGACGTGGCTCGGCCAGCGATCCGGATATCATCCAAGGGCGTGTATATAGCGCGCCGGAAAAACCGGTGAAGCGCTCTCCCCGCGAGCAGGAACTCTACATGCCGGAGGATCTCCCCGACATGGTCCGCTGGCTAACGCCACCCAAAGACCAGCAACCCCGCGTGGTGCTGCGCTTCGCCGCCGAAAAAGAACTTGTGCTGAGCGGTCTGATTACCGGCGGCAACGAGATCGCAGAAAAGCCCGCCGTCGTCGATGTGCCTCATGGGAAAGGCCACGTCCTGCTGTTCGCCAACAATCCCATGTGGCGCAACGAAACCATGGGCAGCTTCTTTCTGGTGTTCAACGCCATGCTAAACTACGACCACCTGAACGCGGGAAGAACGCCACAGAACGCTGCCGCGCAAGCGGGCGCGGATGGTGGTGAAGACCAATGAGTGGAGATTGGCCGCTGATTTACGATTCACGCGGATGGGCGCTGATAGCTCCTTGTTTTCAACCGGCACGTTCTACGATTTTGTCATCCTGAAGCTCCAGTTCGTGGGCGAAAGCCCGCGAACTGGAGCTGAAGGATCGGCCCCGCTGCTCTATTGAATCCTGCATAAATAATGCAATAATAAGGTGTAGGGGAGCTGAACACCTATGCCCAGACTCAAGGGAAGCGCGGATCTGTTGGAAGACCGGCGCAAGCGGGCTTTGGTATTACTGGATGGCGGTCACTCGCTCAACGAAGTAGGGCGACGCATCGGGTGCAATGCCAGTTCGGTGATGCGCTGGCGGGATGCCCGACGACGCGGCGGCACCAAGGCTTTGCGGGTACGATTTTCTCCAGGACGACCGCGGAAGTTGGACGCAGCGCAACGAGGACAATTGAAGAAGTTGCTGCTGCGCGGGGCTCCTGCGCATGGCTACCAGACGAATCTGTGGACCACGGCGCGCATTGCCGAGATCATCCAGCGAGAGTTTGGAATCCAGTATCATCGCGATCATGTCGGTCGATTGATGCACAGTTTGAAATGGACGGTGCAAAAGCCGGAGCGGCGGGCGCTGGAGCGCGATGAACGAGCCATTCAACAGTGGAAGCGAAAAGACTGGCCCCGGATAAAAAAAACGCTGCGCGGATGGGTGCCCATCTAGTTTTCGCCGATGAATCGGGGTTTTGCTTGATTCCCAACGTGGTCCGTACCTGGGCGCCGCAAGGCCGAACCCCCGTCCATCGTCATCGCCAGGGGCGCAGGGATAAGATTTCTGTCATTTCAGGAATTTCGGTAAGTCCCAAAAGTCATCGACTGGGTTTGTACTATCTGCTGTTCTTTGACAACATCGGGCACGACGAAGTCTGCGTGTTCCTGCGGGGGCTGCTGAGGCATCTGCGCGGTCCTATCATTGTCCTGCTGGATAACTCCACCACCCACCGCGGAGAACCGCTCCAACAACTTCTGCGTCGCCACCCACGGCTCCACATCGAACACTTCCCCTCCTACACTCCAGAACTGAACCCCGATGAAGGGGTCTGGTCTCTATCCAAACGGGAACTGGCTAATAGCTGTCCCAAAGATAGGGACGAACTGATGGAAAATATCATCCGCTCGATTGATGGCATCGGCCGCTCGCCGACAAAGCTACGCGGCTGCATCGTGCAATCCGAACTGCCTTCTTTCTTGCGCTAAATTATTGCATTATTTATGCAGCAATCAATA
>DATMNZ010000153.1:0-43320 GCA_035568495.1 Saccharimonadales bacterium (SeqCode)
CCTCTGTGTTTCAAAGGTTTTGGTTGGCGATTAAGTTACGCTGTGCCCGTGGTGGGCTTTTGTTTTTACATTTCCGCGACCAGTTTTTTCACCAGGTCGCCCGCCGGCATCTCGCGCACCCTGGTAACGCCCTGTCCGGCCCAGAGCGAAAGAAACTCCTGGCGGCCTTGTTCCGCCGCTGCCTTCCTCATAACGCGGGTCAGCGCATTCTGGGCCGGGTAGGGAAGGATCGCATCTTCTTTTCCTTCCAGAAGGTCGATGAATTCATTGCGCAGGCCGCGCGCCGGACGGCCTGAGAACGCGCGCGTAATGACCGTAGTATCGGAGCGGACCGCGAGCAACGCCTGCTTATACGGCAACGATGCGCCGGATTCCGGACATACAAGAAATGCCGTGCCCAACTGCGCCGCCGATGCTCCCGCACGCATGGCTGCGGCGATGTCTTTTCCATCCATCAGTCCGCCGGAAGCGATCACCGGCGTGCGCAGGTCGTCGGAAATAGCGCGCACCAGCCGCAGGGTGGGCACCATGGCGGCTTCGAAATTGCCGGCAAAGGTGCCACGATGAGCGCCGGCTTCAGCGCCCTGGGCAAGGATGGCGTCAACCCCGGCGCCGGCCAGCATACGCGCTTCTTCCAAAGTCGTGGCCGTGCCCATGGATTGAATGTCCAGCCTGCGGGCCAGGTTCAGCAGTTCCGGACTTGGAATTCCAAACGTAAAACTAAAGGCCGCCGGGCGCGCTTCCAGCACGGCCTCGAATTGCGCCGGGAAGGGATCGGGCGTGGCTGGCGGAACGGTGGGTGGCTCGAGTCCCAGGTAATCGTGAACATCGGCCAGCAGTGCGAGCATCGGTTCGGCATTGGCCGGCGTTCCGCCCTGCCATCCACCGGCGAACAGGTTGATGCTGAACGGCCCGCTGGTGAGCGCGCGAATCTGGCGGACCGACTCGATGATCTGCGCCGGGGTGAGGTAGGCGGCCGCCAGAGAGCCGAGACCGCCGGCGTTGCAGACGGCGGCCACCAGTTCAGGTGTAGAAGGCCCTCCGCCCATGGGGGCCAGAATCACTGGATGGGCGATGCCCAGATTTTGTAGAAGCGCGTTTCTTGCCATGTGGTTATTGCTATTAAACAGCAGTGCGGAGAAATCGTCAGTAAGAAAAACATCTTCCGGCGCCGGCACAGTCCGGTAATCTCAGGCGGCTCTGTGTTGCAAAGGTTTTCGTGACAATTCGTTAAGCCATAATCTCCGCAGTGGGTTGGTTGCGGTCCGGCTCGCCGTGTCTCCGTGATGCACTTTTGCTTTTACCTGATGCCAGAGCGACGCTCAGTTTCCGGGATGGTACTCCCGCTCGATATGTCCTGCGAGGTCTGACCGGTAGAAACGCACATCCCGCAGGTTTCCGGTGCTGTACCGTTCGGCCTCGTCATTGAAGTGGCGCGATACCGGATGGCCGCTCTCGCCGCCGGCCGTCACTGCCTTGGCCCGCACGCGTTCGCCAAACTCGACCACAGCGACAAAGCTGTTTCCGCTGGTGCCGTACCATTTCTTCGTGCCGGGGTAAGCATGCGCCCCGAAAGAGGCCAGTGATCCCCACACCGCCGATGTGAAGCCGACCGGAATGCTCGGCCCAGCATCGCTGAAGGGCTGCTCGATATCGCCGGTAAGCCGCTGGAACCGGTTGATGTCACCCCATGGCGTCTTCCAGCTTCCGAAATCGGCCTGGAGTTTGTCAGAGGCCTCCGCCAGCGATCGCAAGAGCAGGTCTGCCGGAGCCTTGCTGGCGATGTAGTCTTCTATTGCGATACCGGCCTTCCTCGCGTCAGCGCTGACCTGGCGTTGCACATTCTCAGCCCAGAACACCGCCACAGATGTGGGAACGGAGTTGACCGACCAGCGATGGTCCCAGGCCCGCAGTTGTGAGATCGGCCCGGATAGTTTCTCCTTCCACTCGCTCGAAGCAGGCGCTTCGTCCCAGGCTTGGATGAGTGCGGGAAGCGGTTTGTCAAACCATGTCAGATAGCTGTCATAGGCTGCCGCAATCAGAGACTCGACTGTGAAGTCTTTCTTGTTCTCCAGGACGCGCACCGCGTGCAAGCCGCGAGCGGTTTCACCGCCGGTTTCCACGTAGGCGGGGTAGTCTTCTTTCTTGGGACTGCTTGGCCCGGCCGCCGACCACGGCCAATTGTTGGAGTTGTAGAGCCAGCCGCTTTTGGGATTGAGCAGGTGCGGCGTTTCATCCACGGTGAGAAGTCCCTGCCACTCCGTCTCCGGATTGCTGCCATCGACGGGACGCGTAAAATCGAATTTGATGTTGCGCTTGGGAATGAAGTTTCCGTGGAAGTACGCAATATCGCCGCCGGCATCGGCAAAGATGGTGTTGTTCGAGGAGTTCGCTTTCAGCTCCATCGACTCGCGGAAAGTTTTGTAGTCACGCGCTTTGGTGCGCAAATAGGATTGACTCAGCGCTTTGATCGGCTCCTGCATCAACCGGATGCTCACCCACTTGCCGTCGGCTTCCCGCACAATAGGTCCGTGATGGGTCCGGTAGACCGTGAATTTCTTTTCCGCCATCCCGTGGCTGCTCCGGTAGGGGACCGTGATCTCCGTGGCCGTGACCGGACGTTCGCTTTTCCCGTACTTGTAGTAATAGCGACTGTCTTTTTTCTCCACGGTTTCCAGGTATTCATCGACCGCATCCACGCCGCTGGAAGTGTGCATCCAGCCGGCGTGTTCATTGAACCCCTGATAAATGAAGAACTGGCCCCATGTGACTGCGCCGTAAGCATGCAGCCCTTCGTCGCTCACCATCTGTAGCTCTGAGCGGAAGAAGAAAGAAGTGTGAGGATTGATCAGCAGCAAAGCGTGATGCGCCGCGGTGTTGGCGGGCGCAATGGCCATGCCGTTGGAACCCGTAGGCTCGGCCGGCCCGTCTTCATTTGTAGACAGCAGATTTGTAGACGGCAGATTTGCAGACGGCAACCGGCTTACAGGGGCTTTTCCGTAGAATGCCTCAAGCTGCCGGAGATTCACTCTCTCAATGTCGCCGCCGATGCTGCCTTCGGTGAAGGAAAGCGCCATCCACGGTTCGAAGCGCTTGATCACACGGGGCTTCACTTCGGGATGCTTCAGCAGGTAATAGTTCAGGCCGTCGGCAAAGGCATTCATCAGCGCCTGTAGCCACGCCGGACTCTCGGCATAATGCTTCTTCAATGTACTGGGATCGATGAACAGCTTCATGCGCAAGTCCTGGTACACACGGGATTCACCCTCGGCCTCCGCCAGGCGTCCCATCGCGTTGATGTAGTTCGTCTCGACACGATTGAAATCGTCCTCGGCCTGCGCATACAGCGCGCCGAAGACAGCCTGGGCATCGGTCTTCGCGTAGATGTGCGCGATGCCCCAATCGTCACGAATGATGGTCACGCTGGCGGCCTCTTGCTCCCAGCGTGCAACTTCCGGGTCTTTGGCGGCCTGCGCCAGAACACTCGCCGGAGCGGCGAGGATAAGAATGACGAGAAAAAGAAAGGTCCGTCTTGCTTGAAGCGAAGTCATCTGGAGAAGCCTTCTTTGAGCAAAGTCTGGGGATGCGATGCCTAGCAGCCGGTTATATTACCAAATCGGCAGGTCTGGGCCACGGAGAAAAAAGCGGGGTCAGGTACTTGGTATTCAGTATTTGGTACTGAGCGCACTCTGCGGTCCAGTCTTTTGTTTTTTCTTTGCGTCCTTTGCGGTGAAACGTCTTTTTTGGGTTGCTGCAACCATTCTCGTGTATCCTTCCTGAGCATAACAGGAGGAAACTCTATGTCTCTATCGAGAAGAGCCTTGATCCGTGCGGGCGTAGGCAGTGCCTGTACATTGGCGGCCACCGGAGTGGAAGCGCTGCAGCAAAGCAAGCCGCCCGATGTTGCAGGAGCCGCGCCTGCCGACCGCATGCCGCCCATCCCTGCTGACAAGATGACCGCCCAGCAGAAAAAGGCCTCGGAAGAATTTCTGGCCGCGCGCAATACCCCGGTGTTTGGACCGTTTGTCCCATTGCTGCGCAGCCCCGAAGTCATGCTGCGCGCCCGGGCCATGGGCGACTATCTGCGCTACAAGACTGTGCTGCCGCCAAGGCTCAACGAGTTCGCCATCCTGATCACGGCCCGCCAGTGGACGCAGCCGTACGAGTGGGCCGCGCATCAGCCGATTGCCCTCAAAGCCGGGCTCGACCCGGAAATTGTCCAGGCCGTGGCTGAAGGACGGCGGCCCAAGAACATGCCTGAGGAAGAAGAAATCGTCTACGAATTCTGCATCGAGCTGCACCGCAACCAGAGCGTGAGCGACGCTACGTACGCGCGGGCTGTGGCCAAGTTCGGCGAGCAGGGCGTCATCGATCTGGTGGGCGTGAACGGCTACTACACTTTTTTGGCGATGGTGCTCAATGTAGCGCGCACGCCAACCGCTAAGAACGCCGTGCTGCTGAATCCGCTTCCGCGGTGACCGAGGCACAGTGCTTACCGCGGATTTGCGCGGATGAACGCGGATTGTTTCGGGAGCGCGTGAGGAACCCCTGCCCTGAGCTTGCCGAAGGGTGAAGGGTGCGAGGGAGCTTGAGTTTGGCATCGAGAACCGAATAGGTTGGACGCGAGCAGCGCGGTTAAAAAAGGCGTGTTGATTCGTGGCGTTAAGCTTTTGAGCTGGCCTTTGCCGCCAGCTCCCGCAGGTATTCGCTCATGGATTTCGACAGCGTGACGAAATCCGAGGGGATCATGATCACGGTCGTGCTGTTGTTTTCAGCGCCCACCTCGGCCACCATTTGCATACGCCGTAGTTCGAGGGCCGCCGGATTTCCGGCCATTTGGGCCGATGCGGCCGCGAGCTTTTCCGACGCTTCGAGCTCGGCTTCGGCTTTAATGATGCGCGCCCGTTTTTCGCGGATCGCTTCCGCCTGCATGGCCATCACCTGTTGCATAGCCTCGGGCAGCTCTACATCCTTCATCTCAAATCGCTCGACCTCGATGCCCCAGGGTACGGTCGAACCGGCGATGCTGGTGCGCAGCAACCCGTTGATCTTGTCGCGCTCTTGCAGCACTTCATCCAGATCGTGCTGGCCGATGATGTTGCGCAGACCGGTCAGCGCCAATTGGTAGGCGGCGCCGGGAGCGTCCGCTACCGCGATCACCGATTTTGCTGCGTCGACAATTCGATACCAGAGGACGGCATTGACCTTGATGGTTACGCTGTCGCGCGTGATGGTCTCTTGCCGCTCGGCGGAAACCG
This sequence comes from Saccharimonadales bacterium (SeqCode), assembly GCA_035568495.1. GTDB lineage: Bacteria > Acidobacteriota > Terriglobia > Terriglobales > Acidobacteriaceae > Angelobacter. The sequence continues at coordinate 5,259 of DATMNZ010000153.1, forward strand.
TCCGCGTGCGGATGTCGATAATTACGGCGCGCTCAATTCCTAGCGGGACAATCCAGAATAACCCGGGACCGCGCAGCCCCTTATATCGTCCCAGGCGAAAGACCACGCCGCGCTGGTATTCGCGCGCGATGCGAAGTCCCGTAAGGAACAAAACGACGAGAACTGCAATGATCAGTTGAAGAGGCATCGTGACAACACCAATCTAGAACACAGCGTGACTTGGCTGCAACCAAAAGCCCAAAAGCATTGAGCCGCGAATTAACGCGAATCTACGCGAATGGGAGCCGGGTCGCCGTTGCTTCCGGAACCGCCGCCGGGGTCGCGAAGATTGAAGATCTGGCCAATCACTGCTCCGGCCAGACTGTATTCAGCAATTCCGCCAACCGATAGCCACCCCAGGCGACCCGTTTGTGGACCGTCTTCAGGGCCTTCTGCTTGTAGAGTCTGGTCGGCCGGCCGTTGGGTGCGATGCCATTGTAAGCGACACTCTGGGCGAGGTCAGAGCTCTCTTTTGCCCATCCATCAAAATCAAAAGGATCGCCCGTCTTCCAGCTTGTGTCTGTATCCGGGAATTCGGCGATGATATGCGCTGCCGCCGGGTCGATGCTCTCCAGCGGGGGCGGGGCAAAGTTGGGCCCGGCTTTTGGAAAATCATCAATGCCGCCGTCCCAATAGCTGTGCAGCTTCACTTTTTTGACCTTGCCGTCTGTTCCAACCAGCCGCACCACGAACTCATTGCCGCCACGGTCGCCATCCGGAAATTGTTCGGTAACACGAGTGCTGCAATGCAACGGCTGATGAATGTCGCCCACAAAGTGGATGATAAAGCGCAGGGCCTGGGCGCGTTCCGCGTCACTGGCATCGGACTTGAGAATCCCAAGGTCCTTCTTCAATGCGACGATAACGTTGTCCGCGGCCGGCAAATCCGGCAACTCGGTTTCATCGGGTGAAAAGGGAAAATCGGCGAAGTGCTCCGGCAGCGTGTCGGCGAAGGCCTTTACCGGGCGTAAATCGTCAGGCCAATGCGATGCATTGACGAAATCCAGGCTCTTCGCAGTAATGTCGCTCGGCTCAATACTGAGCGCGATGAGCTTGTCCACTTCGGCTTTGGCCCGCGCATTCAGCCGTGCATAGGCAATGTGCGCGACAATCATATGCCCGCCAGGTCCCCAGGCAAGCCCCTGATTGATCAGCAGGAAAAGACAAAGCAATACCGCAAGGCGGCCAGCAGATTTCGATCGTAGGAAGAGTTTCACAGACTTTCTCCTTTGATAGTGAGGCGATAGTGAGGCGGAATTCCTCATTCTTATTAACGCAAAATTGCGGGATTTGCCTGCATGGTCCCTGGCAATCGCCCCGTTTCCTGGTCCCAGCAGGTTGTGCGGAGGACCAAGAATGAAGCATACATGATACATACGTGATACAGGGGGTGGGGGTTGGCGACATGGTTACCCCCAGGATGCTTTGTTCATTCGGCTGGCCCGCAGGATGCGGTTCCGGATCGGGTGATCGGGTGATCTGGAGATCGGATGATCGGAACCGCAAGTGCGCATTTTTGCCAACCTTGCCGAATATTGCCGGTGACGCACAAGATCATTATGCGCAAGGACACGAGAGTAAAGAAAGCCCTGCTGCCGGAATGGCGGTATTTTGACGGCAATCTGGCAGCATCTTGTACGGAAATTTGCGGTTGCAGTGGAGATCATCGCCCGCCCCCGGTTTCTATTTGATACGCGCCACCGGATTGTCGGTCTCCAGGCCCAGACGGTGACCGCAGAAATACTCGAAGCGGATGCCGAAGGTTCGCCTCATTTTGTTCCACACCGTCCGGAACCTTGGACTCTTGGCCCACATGGTAAACAGCATCGCCCAGCCGCGATTATCCGGATGCTCCCAGAAATCGTCCAGCCGGAGATTGATAAATACGTTCTCCATGAGCTGTATCAGTTCAAGGCAGGCGCATAACTCTTCATTTTCGTCGGATTCCGCGACGCCAGACCGCAACGGTAAACTAACCCTCCAGGAATTGTCGGCGGTCAATTCCCGCAGCAGAGGATGCAGTGAAGACGTATTGCGAAAACGTTCCCAGATCAGGTCCAGGGCCTTGGTATGACTCATAAAGGCGGAACTGCTGAATCCGGCCGGCGCCCAAAGATCATAAAGTTTGCGCGCGCACTCCACCATGTTGTCCGCGCGTTCCCCGGCGCAGAACGCCAGCCTCGTGATGTGGTACCCCAGAAGCCGGTAGCTCTCAAACTGATCTTCCGAGAAAAACTGGTCGCCGGTGGATTGATGCGGGAAATCCGGATGGACCGCGCGGTATTGCTCCACGCCCACGCCTTCATCGCCGGTGATCGACGACTTCAGGTAAACCAGGTATCCGCGGCTTCCATTGCTGTAGGTAATCCGGCCCACGGCACAGTGCGAGTGGCTGAAGCCGGTATCGGCCTGTTTGCGCAGGGCGGCCAGATTGATGTCTATTTTTGCCCCGAAGTCGGTTTCACAGATGCGAATCACGTTGCCCAGGCTCCCGAACGCCAGATTCGGATCGCGCTCCGCATCGGCGGCAATGATCACCTTGGCCCGCCGCCGGACCAGTTCGTAGATACCCAGGTTTTCAAAGTGTCCTCCGTCGGAAACGTTCACGAAGTCTGAGTTTTCATTGGCCAGTCCCAGGAATTCCAGGACCAGGTAAGAGAGGCTGAAGAACGGGGAATCCTTGTTCCATTTCTTTCCGCCGGGGTTGGGAAACCACCATGCCAGACGCACGTTGAAAATCGTCAGCAGCACGGCTACCAGCGGCGAGGTGTTATAACCCATGTTGGGGCTGGCGGCCGCCCCGGAAATCGAGATCGCCTGACCCAGTGTCGGACTGCCGGCAAACCCGTCGCCGGGTCCGACCGGCGCGTATCCAACTTTCGGCCGGTCTGTGCCGCAACTCAGCGGAGTCATCGTAAACGAGGCGCTCTGCCGGGTATGCACCGACAGATCGGCGCTGCCGCCAAGGTTCAGTGAACAATTGAGAAGAGGAAAGGGGCCCCGGAAGTGTTCACCGGCCGCGGTCGATTGGTACTTCAACGCCGCGAGACTCAGATCGTCATCGTCATCGAAGCCGGTGAAGCCCTCAGGACGCCGCCAGCCCGGCTTCCAGCGGGTCGCCCCCAGATAACAGCGCACCAGGCGGTTCCGATAGAACTGGTTCAGGCCGAAGGTATTGAGATCGAATCGCCACGAGAAAACCACGGCGCAACCAAGAAGTACGGCCAGCAGGACTTCATTGAATGACGTCTTCACCGAGAGCAGCGGGATGGAGTGGGCCAGTATCTTGTCCATATCCAGCCACCACTCCCCCGGTCGATCGAACCGGATCTGCACCATCGCGAAGCGCAGCAGGCTCGAGATGGCCAGTACAGCGCCCACGATGAATATCACGCCGCTGATTCTCGCCACCCACTCCAGCGCCTGGGATGAACCATGGCCGTTGCCTTTGGTCTGGTCGCTTCTGCCGGCCATCAGGCCGGCGACGACTGAGCCAACCCATGTAGCCATAGCTCCCCACTTGATGCCGGACCACATCTGGTGATCGAACAGTTTGCCCACCCATACCGGGCCGAACACCGCCGCCAGGCCGATCGCCATGATGATGACGCCGTACATGGCGAGCCATGAACCGTAGCGCGTCCACCATTCCCGCTTCCAGTCCGGTGCAGCAGCCCCCATCAGGCCGATGAAAACCACCACGGCGAGGGTCACCGCCAGCATGACCAGCGTAGGACCGAACACGTACGCATACCACTCGAAGTACTTCGCGTCAAGCTGTGCCAGCCGGTCGAAGAGGTAAATAATGCCGCACAAGGCTAGGTACACCACGCTCAGGCCCAGCAGTGCGGCGCCTACCGCGCCCAGCAGTTTCCTGGGCCCCAGCGGTTTCCAGGGGGTCAAGAAGGAGATGTAGGCGAGAGCGAACAGGCAAATGAGCAGAAAGACCATCGACCACCGAAAAGATCCGCTGTGGAAAGCGGTCGTAAGGACCTCGGAATAATGGCGCTTCGTCACATAACCCGGCTGCACCACTCTCTGCCAAAGCAGCGCCGCCGTGAGAAACGATCCCGCCCAGGCCAGCAATACGGCCCCTCCATGCTGCGTTGGCTGAAGCGAAGGGGTCAGCAGAGATTTGACGATGATGCCGGCCAGTCCGACGAAACCGGCAGTGAGAGCGGTATAGGCGATGATTCCGCTGCCGACCGAATCAAAAACCGATTTCAACTCCAGCGCCATGACGAACAAAGCCGCCAGCCACGCCACAGCGGTCAACTGAATCAAAAAGGCATTGCGAATCCATGTTCCCCAGATCACCCAGGTGTCGGCGCTCAGGAGTCCGGTTTGCGGGGCAAGATATCTCGAATAGCGCCTCAGATGGCCAATCGATTCTTCCCAGCTTGTCTTGTCGGTAAGCCAGTACCGGGTGCGGCGCACGTTGCCCAGAAGCCACGCGCCGATATAGCCGCCGCCTGAGACCGTCGAAAGATAGTCAATCTGACGGAGCAGGTCGAGTTCCTTCAGCCGTTGCAAGACGCCCAGGCCGAAGGTAGCGCTTCGAATCCCGCCGCCCGAAAGAGCCAGACCCACCAGATGCTCTTCGCTTTCACCGCTTCGAACGCGCCTGCTCCAGTATGTCTCCGCGCGGCCGGTCTGGGCGGCGGAAGTAACCGGACCGCGTGGTTTGCGCCGGAAGCGGCCCATGAGTTCCCTGAGTTTTTGGGTGAACCTGCCCCAGGCTGTCTCAGCGCTCGCGGGCTGAGCGGCGAAACCGGCCTGGCCTCGCGGCGTGGGTTGATCGAGGTCGATGCGTTCCCTGCGCTGGTTGGCGATGTCCGACACTTCCAGATCGAAAGCCGCTCGCCAGTCTACAGTTGTCGGGGGCCGGCCGGGAGGTTCGGCGGGACCGGAGTTCTGGCGCTCGCGGCATTCCGCCATTTCGACGGCGTTCTGAATCAGATCGCAGGCAAAATCGAAAACCGAACGCAGCACTTCCTCAATACGCAGGATTTCGTCCTTCCCGTAGCTTTGTTCCTGCGTCTTCAGAGAAGGCAGGTATGACAGCCACGAGCCGTCCTGATAGCGGACCACACCGCGCGGCGATACTTCGGCGCGCAGAATCCGGGCCATCCAGTAGAGATCGACCACTCCGCAACGGGCCGCCACTGGATTGGCGACCTTCCATTTCCCTTCGACCCACGCGCCCTCACGCCAGCGGGCCAGATGCTTTTCGTTCTCTGCCTGCTCTTCCAATGTGACGTAGAAATCGCGGCGCCTGCCCGCCCACTCGTACAGGCCCTGCACAATGCTCAGAAAGCGAGGTTCATCGTTGGCGTTGAAATACAGCCCGCGAAGCCACAGCTCAAACTTCGTAGTCTCGCCGGGAGCATGGATGCCGTCCAGAAACTCCAGGGCCTCGTTTGCTTTAGGCGTGAGCGTGATGTTGAGAAACCGCTCTGCGGCCTTTTCTATCTGGGCTGGATCTCTGCCTTCACAGGCAGGCGGCGCCGGCAGTGCGGCCGGCCGCTCGTTGAACCGTTCGCCGTCGGGCATTACCGCTGCCGGATTCGGATCCAGACGGCCTGCTGCGAACCGCACTCCGAAGAATAGGTAGACGTTCAAGTACCGCGCAAACGAAGGCGATTCCCTGACCAGCATAGCCAGGGCCGGAATTCCCCGGATCGCCGCCACGGCGTCCGCTCCCGCGTGGCCCACGGCAGTCTGCGCACGCAACTCCAGAGCCGCCAGCCGTTCCAGTTCGCCGTCCAGTTGTTTCCGCCGGTTCACCATGGCTTCGTCATGCCTGGAGTCAAAACCCATTTCGGCTTCGGCGTGTGATCGAAGAACGGACCTTCTCTCTGGTTCAGAGATGCCGGCCAGCCATGAAATCGCCGGCCAGAGGACAGTATCCTGCGGAGGTGTGACGTTGTCTGTCGCCATGAGGATCTCTTTTCAGACCGGACACAGGCAGCACGATCACGCCGGGCGTGACGTGCCTACAGTCGCCGGTGCTAACTTGAACGGATTTCCGGCTCCATACCCTTTGATGAAATCGGAAATCGCCGTGTAGATGTAAGTTCAGTTTTGCAGGAGGAGGCAGATAGCTGCCGAGTATGGTCGCAGGAACGCCCTTTGTCAACAGGATTCCGAACATAGATCATCGGCTAGCAGGATGGCATACTTGCGCGTCATCTCAGGGCTAGTATGCCCAATGGCTTTTTGCAGGTGGAAGACAGACTGACAGACTCACAATGGCGAAAGCGCCGGGGCGGCGTTAGGCAGCAATTTCAGGGTAAGTGAACGGCGTGGATTCTGTGGACAGAGTGGACATTGTGGATCGGGTGGACGATGGCTTGGTGTGTTGGTTTGGCCCACTGGATACACTCAGTTTCGTTGCTTTGGGTCATCGGGAGTCTCCGCGGGCGTTCTTGCGGACACGGTAAAGGCGCTCAGTGAAGCCGCCTTCACGCTCAAATGCGGCGGCAAGAGAAGCCAATTGGCGATCGAGCAGGCTGCAGGCCACGGCAATCAGAACCAGGGCGGCGTTAGCGGCAATTTCAGGGTAGGTGGACTGAGTGGACTTTGTGGACAGAGTAGACTCAGTGGACATAGTGGACTTTGTGGACGCAGTGGACGGCGGCTTGACGTTTTGGTGTTGTTCCTTCGCCCATTGTGCCACGCAATCAGCGCTTGTGCAGCGGCGGGCAACCAGGCTGTCGCGGCGAGGATCTCTGCGGTCCCACAGGGGCAGGGCACGCTGGCGAAGAAAATCTTCGTAGTCCAGACGCAGCTCTTCCAGGCTCGCGCGCGCTACGTTGGTCAGTTTGAGTTCGGTCTTCTTGGAGGTGCCTGCGGCCTGACTGCCTTCCGCTATGTTTTGCACTCCGCTGCGGGCGGCTTGCACCATCTGGTCGTGGGTGCGGCTGCGTTTTCCGATGTAGCGGTCACAGAAACGCACGGTAACGTCATAGACCAGTTGCGATACCTGAAAGCTTTTAAGCTTTCTGTAGCCGCCGTGCTTGACAATGAGCGGTTCCTTCTCAGGCTATGGAAACTCATCCGTGCAGGGCTGCTGTTTGCTTTCCCCCGCTTCCTCCCTGTCCACCAAGTCCACTCTGTCCACCATGTCCACTCTGTCCATGTGGCCGCCTATCAGTTCGGCGAGCTGCCAGAGTTCCTGTTCAAAAAGCCTGAGATTTGGTCGGGGCGCGCGGATTTGAACCGCGGACCCCCTGCGCCCAAGGCAGGTGCGCTACCAGGCTGCGCTACGCCCCGACATGAATCTGATTTTAAAGCACGGCAGGCAGAAACGTGAAATCTGGTGATCTGGTGATCGGTTGATCTGGTGATCGGAAAACCGAGGGACCGGCAAGCCCACTCACTTGAATTTCGCGTACGTCCGTTCAAACTCGGCTTTGAGTTTTGGGTTGGGCGCACTGAGCGCGTCGACTACCTGTTTGGCCCATTGGAAATACTGGTGGCGGCGTTCGAAGCTCCAGTCCTCCGGTGGACTGGCAAGCAGGGAACGCAGGTTGGAAATCTTGTCGGCCAGCTTGATTACCTGGGCGCGGACGGATTTCTTCGGCGCGTTCTGCACCTGCAGGGCCTTACGGGTCTCTTTGGGCAGGGATTTGTCGTCGGTGACTTCGGCCACCAGGCCGGCCACGTCCGGTCCAAATTCCTGCTCCAGTTCGGCTAGGGTTACACCTACGTCTTCCACCGTATCGTGCAGCAGGCCGGCGATGACCAGGTTGGTATCCAGCTCTTGGCTGCAGCCTGCGATCAGTCCGGCGACTTCGATCAGGTGGTTGACGTAAGGCTCGCCATCGATGCCTTTGCGTTTTTGGCGGGCGTGTTTGGTGGCGGCAAACTGGGTGGCCGCCAGGATGCGCTGGATCGGACTCTCCATGGTAAAACCATACCACTGATGGCGCGGCGTGGCGTAGCCACGAACCAAAAGAAACTCTTCCGTCACTTCTGTAGTAGTATGTGGCGCTAACAGTCCTCTGGACAGGTCAAAAGGGTGTACGGGTTCCTGTTATTGGAATGAACATCTGCGGCGCGCCAATCGTGGAAGGCCAGGGCCGCAGGGGCATGAGTTTCCAGATTGGTAAATGCGCACTTCGCTCGAAGTGGATCAGCTCGCAGGGTTACCCAAGTAACAAGTGTTCGTAAACCGGGATTCCCATTCAAGATTGCAGTCAGAAACCCTTACGCCGTCTGCGTACGGAACGGCATCGGGCCAAGAGTGCCCCTAACGGAAACGCTGGAGAATGAAAGACTGCGTTGCAACCAGGGATGGCGAGCCAAGCGCATTACAGAGATAAGCTCCCTAAGGATATATCAATTCCCATTTCAGCACCGTGGTCAAGCACAAATTCGTTCGGTCTTCGGAAATTAGCAGAAGCCTATTGTTTTGTTATAGATACATTCATTTCTGCCATGCTGATCGCCGGTTCGACCACTTTATCATTATGGGGAGAGCATTGTGCTCATGAAAAAATCTACTATCCGTATGATTCTATTCACGTTGTGTTTTGCCACGTTCGGCTGGAGCAACAACGGGATCTCATCGAGGAATGTATCCACCACACAGGCGAATTCGGTTTCGGATGGCATTCCGGCGCCGTGCGGCCCCACGAACCCTTTGTGCATCCCAACTGGTGACACAGCCTAAGCCACTGTGTCCTGAGGTCAACAAACAGCTTGTCCGGGCGAAGAAAGAGAGGTATGTTATAGGCTCCGGATTTATGAATTTGGATACTGTCATGACGTGGATTTGGCTCGTGGGCATCGGCCTTCAGGGTGCATTGGCGGCGATTGTGCTGCGTAGGAAAGTATGGCAAAAGTTCCCATTCTTTGCCGTTTACTTCCTGGCCAATCTGGCGTTGAGTTGCCTTTCGTATCTGGCGGCAATGATTCATACTTACTGGCACACATATTTTTATTTGTACTGGTCGGGGCAATGCGTCATGCTGATATTGGGGCTCGGTGTGGTCGTCGAGATATTCACGCATCTGTTTACGCCCTACGCTGCGCTGAAGAAGACGGCCGTGGCAATTTTTCGGGGTGCCGCCCTGCTCCTGCTGGTTTGTGGCGCCGTCGTGATATTTGCGCGGCCTCATGGCGAAAAAGGGTTGAGCGATTTCTTCTTCGTGACAGAAGAGGTTGTTCGCTTGGTCGAGGTTGGGTTGGTGGCCTTCTTGTTCGTTTCCGCCGGCCTGTTCGGCCTGCATTGGCGGCAATCGGAATTCGGAATTGCTCTGGGAATTGGCACGTACGCGATTGCAGACTTAGTAATGGTAAGCTTGCGGGAAAATTTTGGGGTCCGTTCTGCTTATACCCTCAACATCGGCATCATGCTTGCCTTTGATGTCAGTCTGCTGATCTGGATGGGCTGTCTGTTTTCTCCGCAGCGGGCCGGCGCCTATGGCAAAGAGACGCTGGAAGAGGGCCAGACCGGAGTGCCGGAAAAGGGCCAGTTGGAGCAGTGGAATAAGGTATTGACGGAGCTTATATACCAATGACAATGACATGGTTCGTAATAGCCTTTGCGGTCCTTGCCCTGGGAGTGCTGGGCTTCTTCTCGTGGCTTCAACGTGAGCGCGCCTCCGGGCAGCGGTCCAGTGAGAAGCAAGCCGTTCACATCGTCGACCTCGACGCTTTTCGCACGGTCATGGACCGCGATGACGAGTCGTTCCTGCGCGAGAAGTTGCCGAATGGCAAGTTTCGCCGCATCAAGCGCCAGCGAATCTCCGTAACGCTGAAGTATGTCGGCCGGATGTCCCGCAACCTGCCGGAAGTCCTGCGCAAAGCCCGGGCGGACAGTGAAAGCCCTGATCCGGAGGTTGTTATGGAAGCTGCGCGGACGGCTGAGCTGGCCATCGAAGTCCGCCGCCAGTGCTTGGTAATGTATGTCAAGCTGGCCGTGGAATTCGCGCTGCCGTCGTTGCAGCTTACGCCCGTGGCCCTCGTGCCTCGTTATCAGACCTTGCGCGAGAGCGTGAACCGCCTGGGCAAGCTGCAAGCCCAAAGGCCCGTCCTGCACGGATTGTCAATTTGAGTATCGCCCGTTGTATGATTCAAGGCCCTGCCGCTTGCAGGGCCTTTTGCTTGATTCCGGCGTTCTCCTCCCCTGCATGGTTACTAGAGTGAGACGGAAGGGACAGTGCATCTGCCCTTGGAGCCGCCGTTTGTGATTAAATTGAGGGCCTATGCTGTTGCAAGGAATATTTCCAGCCGTGACCACTCCCTTTTATCCTGATGGGGCGGTGTACTACAAGAAGATCGAGCACAACATCGACCGCTATTCGCGGACGCCCATCGCCGGCATGGTGGTGCTCGGATCCACCGGCGAAGCCGTATTTCTGGGCGACGAAGAGCGGCGCCGGGTGCTCAAGACCACCGCCGAAGTGGCCGCCCCGGAAAAGGTCCTGGTTGCGGGTACGGGCCTCGAATCCGTGGCCGAAACCCTCAAGCTCACGGAATATGCCGCCACCCTCGGCTATGATGTGGCCCTGGTGCGCACCCCGCACTTCTACCGTCCGCAGATGAAACCCGAGGCCATGTTGAGTTACTATCGCATGGTGGCCGATCGTTCGCCGTTGCCAGTGTTGTTGTATACGGTACCACCCTTTACGGCCTATGATCTTCCGCTGGAATTGGTCGTGGAACTGGCCGGCCACCCGAACATCATCGGTATCAAAGAATCGAGCGGCAACGTGGAAAAGGTGGCGGCCATGGTGGAAAAAACCCGCCACATCCAGCGCACCGCAACGGCCACGGAGACCTTCCAGGCGGTGACCGGGCGCATGATGTCAGCGTCCGCAGCCGGTCAGATGCCGGCCCAGGGGCAGATGGTGGCCGTCGAAACGCTGGCCGGCGCCGGAGTGGCTGTTGCCGCGAAACCAAAAATCAAAACGAGAACGAAAGAGGTGGGATTTCAGGTGCTCGTGGGGGCCGCCCATACACTGCTGAATTCGCTGCAGGCCGGGGCGAGTGGCGGCGTGCTGGGGTTTGCAGCGCCTGCGCCTACGATTTGCTTTGAAATTTACAGCGCCTGGAGAGAAAATGATACCGCTTTGGCTCAGTCAAAACAGGAAAGCATCATTGCGGCGACCAAGCGGGTAGTTTCCGAATTAGGAATACCCGCCGTCAAATACGCCATGGACCTTAACGGGTATTACGGCGGCCTCCCCCGGTTGCCGCTATTGCCGCTGGCATCTGCGCAAATGAGTGAAGTTGAGTCGCAGATGTCCCGCTTTCCAAACTAAACAGATTTTCCCTTTGCGACATGAGTGCTGTAGCGCTTTCGGCTTGCCCGGCGCGCTGGAAACCGCATATATGCGTTCTGTTCTTATCGTCGAGGACCATCAGGCAGTCCGCGAAGCGCTGGCTGAGACGTTCTTCGGATGGGGCTATTCGGTGACTGCGGCTGGTACGATAGAGGACGCTGCGGTGGAGGCCGGACGGGGAATCTTCGGCTTGGCGCTGACGGATGTGGACCTGGGTGGAGTTGCTTGTGTGGAATGGATTCGTTCCCTCGTAGTCTCCCATCCGGAAATGGCGCTGATCGTCATGTCCGGCCGGTATCGCGCTAAGGACATTTTTGCCGATGGGTTTGAACCCGGCAGCCGGCGACGGTACCTGAAAAAGCCGTTTTTGCTTTCTCAGTTGCAGGCCGTGGTCGCAGAATTGGAGTTGCGATGATGCAGTGACAGATCAGCTTTGGTTTTCTTCTGAAGCCTGCTCCAACAGGGCGCTGGCTTCGATCATCGCCCTGGAAATGGCAGCCAGATGTTTTCTGAGGGCTTCCTCGCGGGGGGCGCGGTCTTCCATCAGGCCGACTCGCAGAAGGGTCGCCTGCACACATTGCAGTAGTTGCTTCAAGAGAGGATCCAGTTGCTGTTGGGGGCCGTTCATAGTGCTATTGTGAGCGTCCTTTAAGGATTTCTCGACAAATTCCGACGTTTTGTTCCGAAAGTGGAACAAGGACTGACCTGACAACGTGGATACAGTGCTCTCAGCGGGAAAAAAATTACGCGAAATGCGCGAGCAGATTGGTTTGACCCTGCGCGACGTGGAAATCGCCAGCACTACGCTGGCCGATGTCCGCGGCATCGAAGAGTTTGTCATCAATCCCAGCCGCCTTTCCGACATTGAAACCAAAGGTGTAGTGCCCAGTATTTACAGGCTCTACGTTCTTTCCGTCATTTACCGCGCCGATTTCTCCGAGTTGTTGAAGCTGTATGGGGTTGATCTGGCGGCCACCGCCGCTGATTTTTCCGTTTCCCGTCCGGCCAAGACCCACCGCCTGGAGATGACCACCGAGCGTGGTTCGGTCCGCATGCCGGTAAAACTCGATCCCGGCTTCGACCTCCGCCAAAGCGCCAATCTGGGGCGGATGATCGAGAGCTGGGGCGTGGTCCCTCTGCAATACTTGCAGGAAATGGCCAAGCGCAAATACACCTACGCCTACATTGGCACCGCGGATTTCACCATGTATCCACTGATTCTTCCCGGATCTTTCGTACAGGTGGATGAAGAGCTGGCCAAAGTGGAAGACGGAAAATGGCGGTCGGAACTGGAGCGCCCCGTATATTTTGTGGAGACCCGTGAAGGCTACATCTGCTGCTGGTGCGCGATTCGCAAGGGTGACATCGTGCTGCAGTCGCACCCGCTTTCACCCGTGCAGCCCAGAATCCTTAAGCATCCGCAGGAAGCCGAAGTGATCGGCCAAGTGGTAGGGGTGGCTATGCGCCTGGGTGGCGGGAGCGCTCCTGGTCCGCAAGCGTCTGTACTGAGTCCTGAATCAGCTGAAGGTGATCAGAAAGAAGCTCGTCGCCGTTAGGCGGTGTATTCAGCACCACCGCATCGGCAGGCAATGTTTCCGCATCCTCGAACTGCTGGTAAACTTCGCGCAACGGGGTCCTGATAATTTCCGTTGTCATTTCAGTATGCGCTTGTCCCACCGCCCCATCGGCTTTCTGTTGCCCAAAAGTCCGGCTCAGGCCCCAGTGTTTATACGTCCCGTCTTTGTTGCGCAAGGAACAAGCATAAATGAGCTTTTCCAAAAGAGAGGGCAGCGCCTTCAGTGTGCGGTTCTTGAAGTCATCATTTGGGCTCAAAAGCATAAATAAATAGATACGGAAGAGGGAACTCTTACAGCAACAGTAACATTGAAACGGAGGGAATCCTTCGCTGGCCCGAATTTTGTTCCGAAAGCCGGAAGTAGAGAGCTGGGCGCCGATGCCGCGAGCGCTTTCCGGGCCTCATATCGGCCATTTGTTTTCAACAGTTTAGATGAAAGCCATGTGTGCCGGCTGCCCGCCTTCATGAGCGCGGCGACATTAAGCGGAAGCGGAATTGCCAATGGTTGTTTTATAATCGTCGGTGGGTTTGCCTCCTGCAACATAATGTGTGCCGTCCTCACCGGCATTTTCAAAATATATTCACAGGAATTCAATTTCATGGGGACTGTTGATGTAACCGTTCGGGAGCACGTAGCGCCGCCGTCGGACCGCCGCAGCATCGTCAATGATTTCAGCATTCAGGTGGCGACCGTCAACGGATCAGGTTCACAATCGGCCAACACCGTGCTGCTGCGCAGCATTTTCCAAATGGGTGTGCCGGTCTCCGGCAAGAACCTGTTTCCATCGAACATTGCCGGCTTGCCCACCTGGTACACCATCCGCGCCAGTAAACATGGGTATGTCGCCCGCAGAAAAGAGATTGACTTCCTGGTGGCCATGAACGCCGAGACCGCGCAGGAAGACGCCCAGTCTCTGCATCCGGGGGCCGCCTGCGTTTATGACGAGCCGCTCAAACTCGCCGATCTGCGCACCGACGTCACGTTCTATCCAGTGCCCTTCGACAAGCTGGTGGCCAAGGTATGCCCGGACGCCAAGCTTCGCCGCCTGGTCAAGAACATGCTCTATGTCGGGGTGGTAGACGCGCTCCTGGGAATCGACCTGGCGGAATCGGAAAAAGCCCTGCATAAACAGTTTGCGACGAAGAAAAAGGCAGCAGAACTGAACACCGCTGCGGTGCGCGCCGGCTATGACTATGCCCGGACAACCTTCACCAAACAGGACCCTTTTATCATCGAGCCGATGAATGAGAACCAGGGCAAGCTGATTATCGATGGCAATGCGGCCGCGGCCATCGGCTGCATGTTTGCCGGGGTCACGGTCGTGACCTGGTACCCGATTACCCCGTCATCGTCACTGGTGGAACAGCTCATTGACTACCTTAAGGAATACCGTATCGGACCCGACGGCAAAGCCACCTTCGCGGTTGTCCAGGCGGAAGACGAACTGGCTGCCATCGGCATGGTGTTGGGTGCAGGATGGGCGGGCGCCCGCTCCATGACGTCGACCTCCGGCCCCGGCATCTCGCTGATGTCCGAGTTTGTCGGCCTGGGATACTACGCCGAAATCCCGGGCGTGATCTTCGACATCCAGCGCGTCGGCCCCTCGACCGGTCTGCCCACCCGCACCATGCAGGGCGACATTCTCAAGACGGCATTTCTCTCCCACGGCGATACCCGTCACATCCTGCTGCTGCCCTGTTCCGTCGAGGAGTGCTTCAGCCACGCCCTGGAGGCCTTTGAACTGGCGGAAAAATTCCAGACCCCGGTCTTTGTCATGAGCGATCTTGATCTGGGCATGAACAACTGGATGGCCGATCCTTTCGTCTATCCGGAGAAGCCGATCAGCCGGGGTAAAGTGCTCAGCGAAGACGATTTGAAGCGCCTGGGAGATTTTGCCCGCTACAAAGATGTGGATGGCGACGGCATTCCCTACCGCACACTGCCGGGGACGAGCCACCCCAAAGCCGCGTATTTCACCCGCGGCAGCGGCCACAACGAGCGGGCCCAATATAGCGAACGGGCCGATGACTATGTACGCAACGTCGACCGGCTGGCAAAGAAGTTTGAGACCGCGCGTTCTTTTGTCCCCGCCCCGGTCAAGGTAGCGGACGGCAGTTCCAGCATCGGCATCATTGCCTACGGCACCTCGCACTGGGCGATTGTCGAAACCCGTGACCAGTTGATGCAGGAATCCGGCCTGCAGATCGATTACCTGCGCCTGCGCGCCTACCCCTTCAACCATGATGTGCATGATTTTGTGAAGAGACATGAACGCATTTACGTGGTGGAACAGAACCGCGACGGCCAGATGTTCGAACTGCTCAAACTCGACCTGGCCGCCGATCAGATCGTAAAGCTGCGCAGCGTGAGACATTACAACGGATTACCCATTGATGCGCGTTCGGTTACCGTCGAGATCATCTCCCAGGAGGGCAGATAGTGGCCACCACAACCAGCACTCCGGCGCCGGCTCCCGGCCCCAAGACCAACCACATCGGCCTTACGGTGGTTGACTATCGCGGCGGCAAGACCACCCTGTGCGCCGGCTGCGGCCACAACGTCATCTCTGAGCGCATCATTGACGCCATGTATGAAATGGGCGTGCAGCCCGAGAACGTGGCCAAGCTTTCCGGCATTGGCTGCTCCTCCAAGAGCCCGGCTTATTTCCTCAACCGCGCCCATGGTTTTAATTCCGTGCATGGACGCATGCCTTCCGTGGCCACCGGCGTGGCCCTGGCCAACCGCAAGCTCATGGTGTTCGGCGTCACCGGTGACGGCGATTCAGCCTCCATCGGCATCGGACAGTTCGTCCACCTCATGCGGCGCAACCTGCCCATCATCTACGTGATTGAAGACAACGGTGTCTACGGGCTGACGAAAGGCCAGTTTTCCGCTACCGCCGACCTGGGCTCGAAGCTGAAGACCGGCGTAATCAATGACCTGCCCCCCATCGATACCTGCGCCCTGGCCATTCAGTTGGGCGCGACGTTCGTGGCCCGCTCTTTTTCCGGAGACAAGCAACAACTCCTTACCATCCTCAAAGCGGCCATCGCCCACCGGGGCACGGTGATGATCGATGTCATTTCTCCGTGCGTTACGTTCAACGATCACGATGGATCGACCAAGTCATTCAAATTCTTCCGCGAACATGAAGAGGCCGTGAACGAAGTCGGATTCGTGCCCTATTTCGAAAACATTGAAGTGCAGTACGATCCGGGGACCACCGTCAGCGTACGCATGCACGACGGCTCGGACCTGCGCCTGCGCAAGCTGGAACGCGATTACGACGCCACCAGCCGGGCCGCAGCGCTGACCCTGCTCACTCACGCGCACGAAAAAGGCGAGATGCTTACCGGGGTCTTCTACCTGAATACTCAGACGCCGAGCTTCCTTGATCTGCTGAACATGACGGACCAGCCATTGGGTACGCTGCCGGAATCGGTGGTCCGTCCGCCCCGTAAGGTGCTCGACGAGATCATGGAATCGCTGCGGTAGGTTGCCACCTATGGGACCTATTTCACAGGAAGAATGGGATGGGGAATCTCTGGGGTCTGCTTTTGGATCGCGGACTCGGTGGCGCCGAATGTAAGCGTCGAGCCGTTTATTTTCTTAGCATTTGGATGAGCAGGTCTTCTGTAACAACAATGGCGGCAGTCGCAATAGGCCGGTCACTGGCGCTAACCGTTTCAATTTGGCAGCTTCTCAGTTAGTGGGCAAGCGCCTCGCGTACAATATGTTGACTGGAAAAGAGGCAGCAGTATGAACAATGAAAAGACAGCTCCGGGGCAAGAAGCAAGTCTGGGCCAGAGCGATTTGCTATTAAAATCGATTAAGAAACGTATCGTCCCGACAGAACACAGTGATCCGACGGTGGAGCCGCTTTTCATAAATTTCTCGCATGGCGCTTTTCTTGGAGATGATTTTTTTCTGGATGTGGGCGTGATTACTCTGGAATCCATTGACTACGCACAGAATCCCGACAGGGTCGGCGATTTTGCAGTATTGACTCGCTTGGCGATGAGCAAGCGGACGATGATCGGGATTCGTGACCAGATAAATAGCCTATTAACGCCGGGAGGGACTGCAAAAAGTGTTACATCGTCCGATTAAATCGGGGCGAGTGCGGACTGGAAGAAGACCGTCAAAGATACACGGGGGCCAGCCAGTTAGGCATACAAAGCCTATGGACATTAGCGTTAATTTCCGGCTATTCATTGCAAGCTTGGAACCTCTTCCTGAATTTGGCGCAGTTGCGGCCATCGGTGAGTTTTCATTCGCCGATAGCAAGAACGAACAGCGTAAGAAGCTAGTGCGTATTTTTTACGAGCAAGCCGCATGCTGGAAGGCGGAAACGCAGCATTGGTCTTCCGTTAGCAAGATGCTCGCCCATCCGAGTTATCTCCGCATTGTTGGGTTGGCCAGGCTGTCCGCAGGTAATGAAATTGAACGGCTATTACTGCAAGAGCTTGAGGCCGAACCAGATTATTGGTTTGATGCCCTAATTGCTATCACCGGGGAAAATCCAGTTCAGCCGGAAGATGATTTCGACCAATCTGTTGACGCTTGGCTTGAATGGGGCAGACAGAAAGGGATCATCGCCCATTGCGAACGATAGACCCAGATGAATTGAGAGCGTGCTTCCCGAAGCTGGTCAGCGGAACTTACAAGCCGGCAAGCAAGGCGACCGCTCGTTACAACTGCATGGGCTTTGCCAATGATGACGAGCGACATTGGTGGGAACCGGGACTCTACGGCGGAAGATATCATTGGCCACCAACCATCAGGCAGCAGGACACGTTGGAATCCTGGGTTGAGTTGTTTACATCACAGGGGTACACACAGGTGGAAGGTCGAGATATCGAACCTGGGTTTGAGAAGATTGCCATATTCGTCAACTTGACGGATATGTCGCCTACCCATGTCGCCAAGTCTGATGGGAACATTTGGAAAAGCAAACTCGGGAAAGGTCAAGATATAGAACACATTTCATTGGAAGTGTTGGAAGGCGATCAAGGCGACGAATATGGGGTTGTTGAGCGGGTTATGAGAAGGCCTTTGAAACGAACATGAAGCCGTTGCCATCGCCAAACGTACTCGGAAACGCGAAGGTTTCAAAGCTCGACAACGCAGTCCATAAGTTTTTCACCGTTTCTGAAGCGACCTGCTGAAGGAAGAGGCGCGGGAGAAACGCAAGGTGGACTCAAACACCTTCGGATTACGTAAGTAACAGCCGTTGGTTACGAAAATGCCTCTGACGGCCCTGAAATTCATCGCCGCCGCCGTTTCTATTTAGATAGAATCTTTCCATGTCCAGTCCTGGCCCCTTGTTTCGGCCGTTTGAGAAGCTCGTCAAGATTACCCTTGGAGGGAAGGAAGTTGTCGTGCCCGACGGCAACATGCTGCTGCGCGCCCTACAGTATCTGGCGTCAGAGAACGTAGCCTTGGGACGCTTCTGCTGGAATGAAGAATGCCAGTACTGCCGTGTGCATTACGATCTCGGCCCCGGCACCCAGAACCGCGTGGCCCTCTCTTGCAAGCTGATGGTCCAGGAAGGCATGCGCATCACCGAAGCCGACCGCGAAATCCGTTACTGCCTGCGGGAATTGCGCGTCGATCTGGCCGAGAAAGAACCTAGAGTCTGACTCTTCCCGAAGGCGGGCATGATCTGCGAGATTTGTAATCGGGTAATTTGCAATTGGAAATTGAAGAGCTTTTGCAGGAAGGCTGCTTACTGATGGCTGGGGGAAGGCCGGGGAATTCTACCGTGGGGGGCCGCGCCTGCGGTCCCCAGCCGGTTGAGACGTTCTCTTGCTTGTACTGCTTCAGGGCTCTTGGGAAAACGTGAGATCAGGCTACGAAGTTCTTTCACGCCTGCCTCCCGCTGGTTGAGTTCGAGCAGCGCGAAGCCCTTCTTGAGCTGCGAGGCGGCCGCTTTATTCCCACCCGGATACTGGTCAAGGACCTTGTTGTAATCCTGCACCGCCGCCTGGAAATTGCCTTTGCGGTAATCAACCTCACCCAGATAAAACTGCGCGTTGCCGGCCAGTTCGGTCGTGCCATAAACCTGAATGTACTGGGCGAACTCCTGCGAAGCCAGGTCATTCTTGCCTGCGTTGAAGTCGCTGAGCGCGTTGTTGTAGAGCTGATCGGCAGGCGGGGCCTGGTTTTGCGCGGCGGCAGACGCGTTGGGCGTCTGTGTCTGGGTGGCGGCTGCACTTATGGTTTGTTGGGTCGACTGTATGTCGTCGAGTTGCTTGCCCATTTTGGCCAGCCGGGCCTTCAATTCATCCACGGCGTCGTGCAGCGACTGGATTTGTCCCTGCACCTGGTCGACCTTGCCCGTGGAGTCGTTGCTTTGAAGTTGCAGTGATTTCTGCAGGGTCTGGATGCTGGTGGTCATCTTGTTGACGTTGTCGGTCTGCTGGGTGATCAGGTCTTTCACTACGCCCATGCGTTCGTCAAAAGACTGCTGCATCTTCGCCATGTTGTCCTGCAGTATCTGGACAGTCGTCTGGAGTTGAATCAATTGCTCCTTGGTGCCGGCGGCCGCCGTCTGCGCCAAGCCGGCTACCAGAAACGCCAAGGCCAACAAATGGATGGAAATCTTTTGCTTCATATGATTATGACTCGTCGTTTTGATTCGTTAGATGCGGCATGTGGCTAAATTCGTTGCCGCTTGAGAAACAAAGCCGGATGGGGAAAGGCCCCCATCCGGCTTTCGGGTTTAGTGCTGTAAGGAGAAATGATCGTTGCGGTTTCTCTGCCAGCAATCTTCGTTGCCTTCGTTGCAAACCGGCTTTTCCTTGCCATTGCTGTGGGTCTTGAGCTGGTTCGGGTTGACCCCGGCCTTGACCAGGAAGTCACGGGCGGATGTGGAGCGATTGCCCCCCAGTCCGATGTTGTATTCCGTAGAGCCGCGTTCGTCGCAGTTGCCTTCGATCAGCACCACCCAGTTCGGGTGCTGGCTGATGGTCTGGGCGGTCTGCGTGAGCGATGCCTGATCGTCCGCCCGCACATCGTACTTGTCGTAGTCAAAGTGAATGTCATGAACACCCTGGCTGAAAATCTCGTCATCCGACGGCTGGTGCGGCGGCGGTGGCGGCGGCGGTGGCGGCGGCGGTGCGGTCACCGTGAGCCTTGCAGTGTTGGTGGCTTCCGGCGTTCCCGGATCACCCTGGGCGGCCACTTGGTAATCGGTGGATTGCGTGGGGGAGACGGTTTGTGTGCCGCTGGCCGCTACCGTCACGCCTTGTACGGTCACAGTCTTGGCATTTTCCGTGCTCCAGGTAAGCGTTGCCGACTGGCCGGGCTGGATAGAGCTCGGGCTAACGGAAATAGTGGCAGTTGCAGCTTTCGCCGGTGGCGGCGGCGGTGGCGGTGGAGGCTCCACCTTCTTCTTGCAGCCAGCGACGGCCATGGCCAACAGCAGTGTTATAAGAACAAATCTCCAGGTTTGCTTGCGATAATTCACCGAATGTCCTCCCAAGATGCGAGCTTACGCCCGCCAAAGTCAACAACGTCGGTCTACTTAAAACCCCAATTCGGCATCGAGTTCTTGCCGTCGCGCGTGATCTGTTGCTGGTGCGTGCCATCCGCCAGCATACTCCAAATCTGCTCTGTGCCCGCGCGGTTCGATTGGAAAACCAGGTGCCGTCCATCAGGCGACCAGGAAGGAAAATCGTTCCTGCCCGCGCCGTGCGTCAATTGTACAAATTGTCGTGATGCGATATCCATAATGTAAATGTCTTGCGCTCCCGGGGCGCCGGGGCCGTACTTCCGGAACCAGGCGAACGCCAGCAGCATGCCGTTGGGCGACCACGACGGCGATACAGCATACCCCTGATCGGTAATTTGCTGAACGTTACTGCCGTCCGCGTCCATGATGTAAATCTGCGGCAGTCCGGTGCGCCCGCTGACCCAGGCGATCTGCCCATTGGTACGGGGATTAAACACGGGGGAAGAGTCGGTGCCCTTATGGGTGGTCAGGCGTTTAACGCCGTTGCCGGAAGCGTCGGTCATATAGATTTCCGGATCGCCTTCCCGCATGGTGGAAGAGAAAGAGAACTTCGTCCCGTCGGAAGACCATGCAGGCGAGAAGTTGTCGCCGCCAAGGAACGGGAAGGAAACCAGCCGTCCCAGATCCACGGAATACATCATGATCTGCCAGGAATCCCGGGTCACGGCCGAGAACGCGACGCGTGAGTTGTCGGGGGAAACACGGGGCGACAGCGCGATGGAATTCAGGTGGGAAATTTGTTTTTGGCCGGCGCCGTCATAATCCATGCCCCAGACTTCCTTGTGGCCGCTGCGGCTGCTGATGAAATAAATCTTGGTTTCAGCGATGCCGGGAATGCCGCCGCCCAGGCGGAAGATGATTTCATCGGCGAAGCGGTGCGCGATCAGCCGGGCGTTATCGGGTGTGGCGTCTTCGCTGTATTGCTTGCCCAGAATCTGCGGTGTCGAAGCATTTTTAGCGTCAAACAGCCAGCCCAGCACCGTTAATTTGCCGTTGGCCACGCCCAGATTGCCGAAGGCCAGCATGGCCGCATCCGGCGGCGGAGTACCCCACGCATCGAGCTTCAGCTCGCCCGGCGCGCCCGGTATCTGCAGCGGATAAAAACTCTTGGACACCATTTCAAATACGCCGGAGTTATCAAGATCGTTCCACAGCGTCAGGTTGAAAACCGCATTGAGGGGCGCCGTCTGCGGATCGCCGGTCGAAGGTTTGAAGTCAGGCACCGCCAGCCGGATGGGTGCGCCGCGATTGGTGCCGGTACGTATCCAGTCTTGAGCGGCGGCCTGCAGGCCGCCCAGCGCCAGCAGAATAGAGAGCGCGACAATGGGTCTTGATGTTTTCAGCATTCGGTGACTCTACCTCTGATAATCAAACCAGAATTCCACGGAAACTTTACTGCCGGAGTACCCTTCTGGTAACGGGCCGAAAGTGTCGATGCGCTGCAGCGCCCTGATTGCGGACTGGTCCAGTGAGGGAATTCCGCTGGGCTGGCTCATGCGAATATTGGCCGGCGTACCATCTCGCATAATGTCAAATACGATATAAACCCGCCGGACGCTGGTCACGCTCGGATCGACTTCGGTGCGATACCAGTGACTCGAAACCGTCCGGTTGACCAGTTGCACGTACCACGCAAAGCGTGAGCCGAAATCGCCGCCCTGGAAATTGAAGCCACCCTTGGCATTCGCGGTGGTAAAGGACCCAAATGGCCCGCTCACCGGACCACCCTGGCCATAAGGCACCACGTTGTCTTTGGGCGGAGCCACCGGCGGGCTGACATTGGCGTTGGTGACGGCGGCGCGGTCAGGCTTCCTTTTGGCCTGGCGATCAGGAATGGGAATGGCGTCGGGCGGCTGCACTGCGGTTTGCGGCTGGGTCTCCGTCAGCCCTTTCGACGTGTTAGCGAGAATGTTGTCGGTAGGCTGCTGGGGGGCGGGTAGCGGCACCGCGCTGACCAAGCTGGCATTTACGGCTTCGCCGGTGGAAGTGCCTCCCCAGGTATCACCCCTGGGTGTGCCCAGCCATGCGACCACGAAGATGCTGATGGCCAGAAGGCCATGAAGCCCGGCGGAGAGCAGCACTGCTCCGGACCATCTTTCCCGTTCTTCAAAGATGCCGCCCTGCATCGCCGTCGTTTTGAAATCTCCTCTACCTATTTTTCTTGCCCTGTTGCAGCGGCTCAGTCACGATACTCACGTTGCTGATTCCGGAGCCCTTCACCGCGTCCATGACCGTGGCAAACACCCCGAAAGGCACGCTCTCATCGGCGCGCACATAGATCGGCTGGGCCTGGGGGTCGCGGACTTTTTCCCGCAGACGGGCGGCGAGGTCATTGATGTTCACCGCTTCGCTACCGACAAAGATTTCCTGCTTGCTGGTGATGCTCACCACCAGGCGTTCTTCGGAAATCGCCCGCACCGTCTTGGTCTTGGGCACTGAAACCTCGATTCCCGATTGCAATACCGGGGCGGTCAGCATGAATATGATGAGCAAGACCAGGACCACGTCCACCAGGGGCGTCACGTTGATCTCTGATAGAGAAGTCTGCGTGCGGCCGCGGGCGTTGGTGAAGGCCATCAGCGGCCCTCCGCCTGGTTTCGTTCGAGCACGTTCATCATCTCCATGGAAAAATCGTCCATACGCGCCCCGAATTCTCTCATGCTGTGGGTGAAGATGTTGTAGGCGATCACCGCGGGAATGGCGGCGAACAGGCCGGCGGCCGTGGTAATCAGGGCCTCGGAAATTCCGGGGGCCACGGCGCGCAGGGTGGCTGCGCCCGCATTGCCCAGTCCCTGAAAAGCGTCAATGATGCCCCACACCGTGCCGAACAGCCCGATGAATGGGGCCACGGCGCCGGTGGTTGCCAGCCACGGCAGGCGGCGTTCCAGCCGTGTCAACTCTTCCGAGGATGCAATCTGCGTGGCCCGCTGGATTCCGGTGATGTTGAAGCCCGAGCCCTGGCGGCGCAGTTCCAGCATCCCGCCTTCCAAGACAGGCACTAGCGGACTGGGCTTGAACTGGTCCGACACCGTGACCAGGTCCTGCAGCCGCGCCGCTTTGCGGAAGGCCCGCAGGAACCGCCCGCTCTGCACCCGCGCCCGCCGCAGCGAAGACCACTTGGAAAGGATGATGGACCAGGAAACCACGCTGGCGATCAAGAGTATGACGAGTACCGTCTTGGCCACGATGCCGCTCTGCAGCACCATGTTCACGATCTCCCCGCCGATGAAGAAGGAGGACAAAAAAGGAATGATCATCATCGCAAATTAGTCATCATCATTATGAATCATTTCAGACTGCAAATCCACCACGGAGACATGTCAAAGCTCGTTAGAAATGTCCCCATCTACGGAGGCAAGCGCAGCCGGGCCGCAACCCAAAGAGGCAAGCAGCCATTCAGTTGGTGCGGCAAACAACGGCGGTCAGTTGCTGGTGGAAATAGCAGCAGCGGGCTGATTGAGATACCCTGCATGGTCCGTGGCCTGTCCGGGAGCGCCTTCCTGCAGGTCGGAGCGAAGGTCCGGCGGTATGGGCGTCTTGGTCAGCTTGTGCTGCTGCACCAGCACGTAAACTGTTTCCGCGGTCGCGATCACGCGGTCCTGCCCGGCGATACGAAACTCAGCAGCCAGCGTAAAAGAGGTGTTGCCCAGACTCTTCGCGTAGACGCTCACTTCCAGGACCTGATCGAAGCGCGCTGGAGCTTTCCATTCCAGTGTCTGCTTTACCAGTTGAAAGTCGAGTTCGCCGCTGAAGAGTTCTTCACCATAGCCCAGCGCGCGCAGAAATTCCGTTGTCGCCAGGTCCACGTACTCGGCATAGCGCGCATTGAAAACAACTTTCTGGGCGTCACACTCTCCGTAACGGACCCGCAGATAATAATGAAAGGGCAAGGACATGTTTACGTCATCTCTGGCAGTGCAATGTGTAAGGGAACGTTGCCCATCACAATGGCGAATTTCGAGCGCCATTTTAGCAGAGCGTGACAGGGCTTGGGGCAACTGTGCCCGATACGGGAAGAAGAAAACGAAGAAAGGCGGCCATGTCGGCGCCAGGCAGGAAGGCCGCTGTTTTCCGGCAGCCTGGGAGATGCAGTTCGTTTGCGATGAGCTGCATCTCCCGTGGTGTTAAGCTACCTGTAGTTTTCCGCAACAAGCTTTTGGCGGGCCGCCGACCGGCCGAATATGCTAGACTGCGCTCAATTCTGCTGAGGACATATCCCGGTGTTACTCGAATTGCGGGTTGAAAACTACGCGGTGATTGACAGCCTGGCGGTTGAATTTGACCGTGGCCTCAATCTGTTGACCGGCGAGACCGGCGCCGGCAAGTCCATTCTGATCGATGCCCTGGCTTTGCTGCTGGGCAACAAGGCGTTCGCGGAATCCATCCGCCATGGCGCGGAAAAGGCGGTCGTCAGCGGCGTCTTTGAGGCCGATCATGCTGCTCTCAAGTCCCTGCTGGAAGCCAACGGACTTGAATCGGGCGAAGGCCAGGCTGACACCGGCCATATTATCGTAAAGCGCGAAGTGGCGGCCGGAGGCAAAGGACGTGTGTTCATCAACAACCAGCCGGCCACGGTGGCCATGCTCCGGCAACTGGCGCCGTTTCTGGCTTCGGTGCATGCGCAGAACGAAAACCTGCTGGCTTTTGACGCCACTGCGCGCCTGGGTCTGCTCGATTCCTACGCCGGCATCAACCTGGAGGAACTGGAAGCCCGCTACCGTGAATGGGCTTCCATCGGGCGGCGGATGGCGGAGCTGGAGCGCGATGAAAAAGACCGCCTGCGCATGGTCGATCTATGGAGCTTCCAGAAGAAAGAGATTGAGGCCGCCCAGTTGCTGCCCGGCGAAGACCAGAAGCTGGAAACCGAAAAGCGCGTCCTCGGCAGCGCGGAGAAGCTGCATGCCGCGGCCCTGGCGGTCTACGACTTGCTCTACGACTCTGAGAACTCCGTGGAAGCCAATCTGGCCGCCGCCCGCCGCCACCTGGAAGAGCTGGAGCGCTTCGATCCTAAATTCCAGGAATCCCTAACCGCCCTGCAAAGCGCCAGAGTCGCGGTGGAAGATGTCAGCGCTACCGTGCGTGATTACGCCCAGGGCATCGATGCTTCGCCCGAGAGGCTGGCCCAGGTCGAAGACCGGCTGGCCGTATTCGACAAATTGAAACGCAAGTATGGCGCGCGAGTCGATGACGTGATCGCCTATGGCGAAGAAGTGGCGCGTAAGCTCAATGAAGTCGAGAACCGCGAGGAAGTTGTGGCGGGGCTGAAAAAACAATTGGAGGCCGCCGCCGAAGCCTATCTGGCCGTGGCCCGCGCAGTTTCCAAGAAGCGCCATACTTCGGCCCGCGAGCTGCAGAAGCTGGTCGAAGCCGAGATCAACCAGTTGGCCATGAAGTCGCAATTCAAAATTGAAGTGACCGGCGCAGAAACGTCTTCCTCATGGACTGCCTCTGGTTTCGATACCGTGGCCTATTTGATTTCCACCAATGCCGGTGAGCCGCTCAAGCCAGTGGAACTGATCGCTTCCGGGGGCGAGCTTTCGCGGGTCATGCTGGCTCTGAAGGCGACCATTGAAACCGGCAGGAAATCAAAATCGAACCTGCAGAAGACCCTGGTCTTTGACGAAGTGGATGCCGGCATCGGCGGACGGGCGGCCGAAGCGGTCGGCAAAAAACTGAAGATGCTCGCCCGCACTTGCCAGGTCCTGTGCATCACACACCTGCCCCAGATCGCCTCTTTTGCCGACCATCATTTTCTGATCGAAAAGCGGGAAGCCGGAGGACGCACCAGTACGTCCGTCAGGCTGCTGAATAACGGCGAGCGGACCGAGGAAGTAGCCCGAATGCTCAGCGGGGCCCATCTGACAGAATCCTCCCGCCAGCACGCCGAACAGTTGTTGAAAACCAACGCTTGACAACGAAAACCTATGAAATACAGCGTGACGTAGTCACAACCAAAACCTTTGAAACACAGAGGAACAGAGGAAGCAGAGGATTTGGGGGTTGTGAGGCGGGCGCAGAAACTATCGTACCCCGGCGATGGATCAGTATTGCTGTCGGCAATTATCTACTTGGTCTGCGATAATTCTTTGGACTCGCCTCACAACCCAAAAATCCTCTGCTTCGTCTGTATTACTATCCATCAGAATCTTCGCGGCTTGCGACGATTTTTCCGCTGCCTCACAACCCCAAAAACCTCTGTTGCCTCTGTTCCTCTGTGTTTCAAAGGTTTTCGTTGCAACTCGTCACGCTGTGTTTCAAGGTTTTGCTGGTGGCCTCGTTGCGACGTGGCTTGGTGACGGGTCTGGCCCAGGAACCCCATTCGCCACCGGATTCCGCCAGATCAATGCTAAATATCCCGATTTCAATGGGTTACGGTGCTCCTAAAGCTGCTTAATTTGTTATCCTTAAGTTTGAATCCACTTTCCAAAAGGTATAATCAATACCCAGCATGACATCTTCGAACTCTAAGACTTTGTTGCTGTTGAAGCCTCGTGGCTTTTGCGCCGGAGTGGTGCGGGCCATTGATATTGTGCGCATTGCTCTGGATGCCTTTGGGCCCCCGATCTACGTCCGCAAAGAGATCGTGCATAACCGCTATGTGGTCGAGGAACTGCAAGCCAAGGGCGCGATCTTTGTGGATGAGGTCGATGAAGTGCCTGACGGCCAACGGCTGATCTATAGCGCCCATGGAGTTTCACCCACCGTGCGCGAGGCCAGCAAGCTGCGCAACCTGCGTGTGGTCGACGCCACCTGTCCCCTGGTCACCAAGGTGCATGTGGAAGCGGTGAAATATGCATCCGGCGATTACAGCATCATCCTGATCGGCCATCGCGATCACGATGAAGTGATTGGCACGCTGGGCGAGGCCCCCGATGTTACCCAGGTGGTCGGCAGCGTGGCCGAAGTGGAGCACCTGAAGGTGCCCGATCCCACGCGTATCGCCTACATCACGCAGACCACGCTGAGCCTCGACGAGACACGGGAGATCATCGATGCGTTGCGCATCAAGTTCCCCCTCATTCAGGGCCCGCACGCCCAAGACATTTGTTACGCCACGCAGAACCGCCAGACTGCGGTCAAAGACGTGGCCCACCAGGCGGACCTGCTCTTGGTGGTAGGTTCCGAAAACAGTTCGAACTCCAACCGGTTGGTGGAAGTCTCCACCAATCTGGGAACTCCGTCGTACCTGATTGACACCAGTTCCGACATTAAGCAGGAATGGCTCTCCGGCGTGAAGACCGTGGCCCTCACCGCGGGCGCGTCTGCCCCTGAAGTGCTAGTGGAGCAGGCCGTTGATTTTCTGAAGAGCCAGGGCTTTACCAATATCCAGGAAGTGGAGGTCATGCCTGAAAACGTCCGTTTTGGCCTGCCTCCGGAAATTGTGGAAGCCATTGAGGCCGCTCCGGCCGCCGTGGAGTAAAAGTTGCCGTGGAGTAAAAGTTAAAGATGAGCGATTCCCCCGCAAGAATGTTATTCGGCAGAATCGACGACATGCTGGGCCGTGTGGCCCGCGGCATGGCGGCGGCGCGCGAGCATCTTTTTTCGCTTCAGCATCCTGATGGCTACTGGTGTGGCGAACTCGAAGCCGACACCACACTCGAATCCGATTACATCGCCATCCACACGCTGCTGGGTACAGGCAACCGCCACCGCATGGAACTCGCGGTGCCTGAAATCATCCGTCATCAGAACCAGGACGGCGGTTGGCCGATTTATGCCGGTGGCCCGTCGAATATCAGCGCGTCGGTCAAAGCGTATTTCGCCCTGAAACTCATGGGGCACTCCGTCAACCATCCGGTGATGGAGCGCGCCCGCGCCAGGATTCTGGCCTTGGGCGGTGTGACCGAATGCAACACTTTCACCAAGATTTATCTCTGCTTCCTGGGGCAGTATGACTGGGAAGCCGTGCCGGCCGTACCGCCGGAAATCGTCCTGTTTCCCAACTGGTTTTGGTTCAACATCTACGAGATTTCCTCATGGTCGCGCGCTATCCTGGTCCCGCTCTCGGTCTGTTACGCCAAGAAGCCGTTCAAGAAAATCTCCCCGGAAATAGGTATCGACGAGTTATTCGTGGGCGGGCGCCACGGACGCCACTTGCATCTCAAGTGGGACCAGAAGATGCTGTCCTGGCGAAACTTCTTTTTGGTCATGAACCAGGTGGTCCATTTCTGCGAGAAGTTTCACATTCGTCCCTTGCGCAAGCTCGCGCTTCGCAAGGCCAAAGAGTGGATGCTCGCCCGTTTCGAGATGTCCGATGGCCTGGGCGCGATCTATCCCGGCATTCTCAATTCGATCATCGCCCTGCGCTGTCTGGGCTACTCCACCGACGATCCGCAGGTGATCCGGGCGCTCGATGAATTTGAAAAGCTGGGTATTGAAGAACCGGGAATTCCTGACCACTCAGAGCCGACCTTCCGCATGCAGCCTTGCATGTCGCCCGTTTGGGACACCGCCTATGCGATGTTTGCCCTGGGCGAGTGCGGTGTATCGAAACGCGATCCGCGTCTCTTGAAAGCTGCCGATTGGATTCTCACCAAGGAAGTCCGCACCAAAGGGGATTGGTCGGTGAAGGTCCCCAATGTGCCGCCCGGCGGCTGGTACTTCGAGTTCAATAACGAGTTCTATCCCGATGTGGATGATTCCGCCATGGTCCTGTTGGGGCTTGATAAAGCCGAGAATCCCCGGGAGCGTTACCAGTACAACGTCGCCCGCCGCGCCATCGATTGGATTTTCGCCATGCAGTGCAAGAACGGCGGCTGGGCATCGTTTGACAAAGACAACACCCGCATGGTGTTCCAATACATTCCCTTTGCCGACCACAACGCCATGCTCGATCCGCCCACCGTCGATATCACCGGGCGGGTGCTGGAAATGCTGGCCGCCTACGGCTTCACGAAAGACGATGCGCGCGTGCAGAAGGCCGTCCGCTTTATCGTCAGCGAACAGGAGCCTGACGGATCGTGGTTTGGACGCTGGGGCGTGAACTACATCTACGGCACCATGCAGGTGCTGCGCGGTCTGCAGGCCATCGGTGTCGATCTGCACGAACCCTGCGTTCAGCAGGCGGCGGAGTGGTTGCGCATGGTGCAGAATGCCGACGGAGGCTGGGGTGAGACCTGCGGTTCCTACGACGATCCGGCCACCCGCGGCATCGGCCCCAGCACGCCCTCGCAGACCGCCTGGGCGGTCATGGGATTGCTGGCCGCCGGCGATACCCGCAGCGATTCCGCGCAGCGCGGAATCCTGTATCTGCTGCAGACCCAGCGGCCCGATGGCTCCTGGGCGGAAGAAAGCTATACGGGCACGGGATTCCCGAGGGTCTTTTATCTCGCGTATCACCTTTACCGTGACTATTTCCCGCTCATCGCACTCTCCGCCTATTCAAGGGAGTTTACGGCCCTGTTCAAAGAAGGCGGAGTTGGGTATGCGAGAGGCTGAGGACGTCGAAGATTTGGTAATTGCGTAATTTGGTAATTTTGTAATTGAGGAAATTTGGTGATTGGTAATCTGCTGGGTGGGTAATTGCGAAACGGCGTGGCCGGTTTTCAATTACAAAATTACCAGATTACCCAATTACCAAATCCCCAACACGGCAATTCAAGACGGGAGAGACAAATTTGGCAGTCCCAATCTCACAAATGTGGACGGTTACCAGCTACGTGCTGAAGCAAAAGCTCGCGGGCCGCAAGCGCTATCCGTTGGTGCTGATGCTGGAGCCGCTGTTTCGCTGCAATCTCGCTTGCGCGGGCTGCGGCAAAATCCAGTACCCCGCGCACATTCTGAAGAAAGAGCTTTCTCCGGAAGAGTGTTTCCGCGCCGTGGAAGAGTGCGGCGCTCCCATGGTGAGCATCCCCGGCGGCGAACCGCTGATGCATTCCCAGATCGCGGAAATTGTGGAAGGGCTGGTGGCCCGGCGCAAGTACATCTATCTGTGTACCAATGCGCTGCTGCTGAAGGAAAAGATCGACCTCTTCAAGCCCAGCAAGTACCTCACCTTCTCCGTTCATCTTGATGGACGCCGCGACCACCATGATTTTTCGGTGTGCCGCGAGGGCGGTTACGATGTCGCGCTCGAAGGCATGAAAGAAGCCCTGCGGCGGGGCTTCCGCGTCACCACCAATACCACACTGTTTGACGGCGTCGATCCGGCCAGTGTGCGCGAGTTCTTTGACGAGATGATGGCCCTGGGCGTGGAAGGCATGATGCTTTCTCCCGGGTACTCTTATGACAAGGCCCCGGACCAGAGTCATTTCCTGGGTAAGGCCCGGACCAGGCGCCTGTTCCGCGCCATTCTTTCCAATCGCCGGCCCGAGTGGCGATTCAACCTCTCGCCCCTGTTTCTGGAGTTCCTGATGGGCAAGCGCGATTTCTCCTGTACCCCCTGGGGCATGCCTACTTTCAATCTCTTTGGCTGGCAGAAGCCCTGCTACCTGCTGCAGGATGGGTACGCCGACACCTTTGCTGAACTGATGGCGGCCACGGAATGGGAAAAATACGGCACCGAATCGGGCAATCCCAAGTGCGCCAATTGCATGGTCCATAGCGGCTACGAGGCTTCGGCCGTCCATGCCACGTTCAGTTCGCTCCGTGGGTTCCTGGCCACCGTGCGCGCCACGCTCTCGACTTCCTATCGAGACGAGGACGCGCTGAAGATGCTCAATGAACCGGCTTTGCAGGAACACCCATTAGTGCAGATTGGTGAGACCCCGGCGCAGTTCGAGGAGACACGCGTATGAGCCAGCCGGAAGTGACTGTTGGGTCTTCCCCTTCTGTGGCCGTGGTCAAGGACCCGGATGTGTTGGAAATAGCTCCCGGCACGAAGCATGAGCAACTCGAAGGCTGGGTCCCGGAGTTGGCTGGGGAAGAAGAAATCCGGGTGGCGCTGGAAAAGGCCTTTGACTACCGCGGCGATGTGACCATCACGCGCAAAGACGGCGCCAAAGTCGAAGGTTATATTTTTGACCGGCGGCCGGGCAAGTCCCTGGTCGACTCGGTCGTGCGCATGTTGCCCAAAGACGCAAACCAGAAAATCACGGTTCCTTACGTGGATATCGCCGCGCTGGCTTTCACCGGACGGGACACCGCCGCCGGGAAAAGCTGGGAAGCCTGGGTCAGAAAGTATCGGGAAAAGAAAGCCGCCGGCGAGAAAGACATTCAGTTGAAACCCGAGTCGCTGGATTGAACATGGAAATTCACCCGTCATCTCAGTGGATCGTATCTCCGCCCGGCAAAGGACCGCGCAGGAACTCTCGATGAAGGTGCTGGTAACAGGAGCTACCGGGTTTATTGGCAGTCACGTTGCGCAGTTGCTGGCTGCGCAGGGCGCCGGCCTGCGTCTTCTGGTGCGTTCTTCCAGCAACCTCGACAACATCGCCGGACTCAAGGCCGAGACGATCATTGGCGATCTGCAGGATGCCGCTTCGTTAAAGAAGGCCATGCAAGGCTGCGAATATGTTTTTCACGTGGCCGCCGACTACCGGCTGTGGGTGCGCGATCCCCAACAGATGTACCGCTCGAACGTGGAGGGGACCCGCAATATCATCCGCGCGGCCCAGGAAACCGGCGTGCGGCGGGTGATCTACACCAGCTCTGTGGCGACCATGGGTTTCGGGCGTTCGGGCGAAGTCGTGGATGAATCGTCGCCGGTGGCATTGAAAGACATGATCGGCCACTATAAGCGTTCGAAATTCATGGCCGAACAGATTGCGCTCGAAGCCGGGACGCAAGGGGCCAACGTGGTGGTCGTGAACCCTACCACGCCCGTGGGCGAGCAGGACATTAAACCCACACCCACCGGACGCATCATCGTGGATTTCCTGGACCGGAAGTTTCCCGCGTATGTCGATACCGGCTTGAATCTCGCCGACGTCAGGGAAGTGGCCCGCGGACATCTTCTGGCCATGGAAAAAGCGGCGCCCGCAAGGCGCTACATCTTGGGTGGCGAAGACCTCACACTCAAAGCGATACTGGACCGCCTTGCGTTGCTGACCGGGCTGCCTTCGCCTACGATGAAGGTACCGCATACCGTGGCCTTGGGGTTTGCGGCCTTCGACCAGTTCTTCACGGGAATGGTCCTGGGCAAAGAGCCCAGGGCAACGATCGACGCGGTGCGGATGGGGCGCAAGAAGATGTTTGCCTCGTCGGCGCGCGCCGAGCGGGAACTCGGCTACCGGGTAGTGCCCGTAGAGGATGCCCTGCAGCGTGCAGTCCGGTGGTTCCAGGCGCACGGCCATGTCGAAGTAACCGGCAGGATGGCCACCGCGGGAGCGTAAGGGGGCTGGAGCGGATTTTGACAGACAGATCCGGCAAATCGCTAACCGGAAGCGCTGCTGGCAACCGTAGAAGAGCATGTCCCGGCAGTCTTAGGAAAACGGTTGGAACAACTGTCAAAGAGCGCGGCTTCAGCCGTGCGTTGAGCGGCACGGACCGATCTGCGGCTTCAGCCGCGGTTTTACGGTGTCGGGTCGCAGCAGCCAGGAAGGACGCTCGATGGTGATTTTTTGGTGGGCGGGTCTCAAACTGCGGCTAAAGCCGCGCTAGGTTCCGTTGCCTGACGCACGGCTGAAGCCGTGCTCTTTGACGGTTGTGCAGGCAGTTTGTAAGCTTGCTGTTTGGCCTCGGCCGGGCACTTAGTGCCCAGCTTGAAAGCTGGAAATTTGGACACTGTACAACTAGCGATCATTGCCGCTCTGGAGCGCGAAATACAGCCGTTGGTGCGAAACTGGCAACGGACGCAGGTCGTCCACGATGGGCGAAGTTTCACCTGCTATCGGCATGAAGAGCTGCTGGTGCTGGCGGGCGGTATCGGTTGTGAGGCGGCCAAACGGGCGGCCCGTGCGATGGTGGCCCGGCATCGGCCGCGCATGCTGGTTTCGGCCGGTTTCGCCGGTGCGCTGATTCTCAGCCTGAAGGTGGGAAGCGTGATCGTTCCCAATGTGATCGTCGATGGTGCTACCGGGGCTGAATACCGTTGTAATCTTGGCGAAGGAGTGCTGGGAGGCGGTATTCTGGTAAGTGCCGGCCAGGTCGCAGGCAGCGCGTCAAAGACCGAGCTGGTGAAAAGGTTTCATGCCCTGGCGGTGGATATGGAGGCCGCGGGCGTGGCCGAGGTGGCAAGGGAAGAGCAGATCGGCTTTCGCTGTGTGAAGGCGATCTCCGATGAATCGGACTTCCCCATGCCGCCGGTGAACAGGTTTATTGACGGCCAGGGGACTTTCGAGACCGCGCGATTTGCGCGCTGGCTGGCTTTGCGCCCGGCGATTTGGCCTTCAGCCATTGCCCTGGCGCGCAATAGCAACCGCGCGGCCCAGGCCCTGTGTGACTGGCTGCGTGAGAAGATTGCCAGCGGCCTTCAGCCGGCCACCGTCATAAAGCTGGCGGCCCCGGAGTTGTTGGAAGTGAAGAATTAGATGCAGACAGCAACTACAACCAGCAGGGAACCAAGGCGATCGGCGATTCCCAGCTCGATGCAGGCGGCCGTCTATTACGGCAAAGAGGATGTGCGCCTGGAGACCGTGCCCGTGCCGGCCATCGGCCCCGGTGAGCTCCTCGTGCGAGTGCATACCTGTGGCATCTGCGGCACCGATCTCAAAAAGATTGCTACCGGCTCGCATTCCGCACCCCGCATTTTCGGCCATGAAACCGCCGGCGAGGTCGTGGCCCGGGGCGCGGGCGTTGAAAATTTTCAACTGGGCGACCGGGTCATGGTGTTCCATCACATCCCCTGCGGGGAGTGTTATTACTGCCGCCATAAGGTCTTTGCCCAGTGCCCGGTTTATAAGAAAGTGGGGGCAACCGCGGGCTTCGAGCCCAGCGGAGGGGGCTTCGCTGAATACGTCCGGGTGATGGATTGGATCGTGCGCCGGGGCGTGGTCCGGCTCCCCCAGAAGGTTTCCTACGAGCAGGGATCGTTTATCGAGCCGGTCAATACCTGCATGAAAGGCATCGAAACCCTCGATATCCGGCCTGGGGACACGATTCTGGTGATCGGACAGGGGCCTATCGGCATCATACTGGCTGTGCTGGCGAAACGCCGGGGTGCAACTGTGGTAACTTCCGATTTATATCCCCAACGCCTTACAATAAGTAGAAGTTATCAGCTTGAACATAATGTGGAGGCTTCCACCACGGACCCGGTCGCCAGGGTGCGTGAGTTGACCGGGGGACGTGGTGCAGACGCAGTGGTTCTGGCAGTGGCGGGCAATGGCCTGATTCGTCCAGCGATGGATGCAGCGCGGCCGGGCGGGAAGGTATTGTTGTTCGCCCAGACCCAGCGTGGCGAGGCCCTGATCGATCCGGCCTCCATCTGTGTCGACGAAAAGATGCTGGTGGGTTCTTATAGCGCTTCCGTCGACTTGCAGGATGAGAACGTTGAGTTGGTGCTGAGCGGGGAGATTGACCTGGCACGGCTGATTACGCACCGGTTTTCGCTCGACCAGGCCCTGGAAGCGTTGCACCTGGCGGCCCATCCGGCGCCCGATTCGATGAAGATTGTGATTCAACCTGGAATGCAGTGGGAGAAAGATTAGTGAAGAGACAAATGACCGCGGCTGTCCTCTACGGCAAAGAGGACGTAAAAATTGAAAAAGTGCCGATACCCCCCCTGGAACGCGGCGAAGTTCTGGTGAAGGTCAACGTTGCCCTGACTTGTGGCACCGACGTGAAAGTTTTCCGCCGTGGCTACCATGCCCGCATGATCGTGCCCCCGGCGTTGTTTGGACATGAGCTTTCCGGCGTGATTGAAGAGGTCGGAACGGGTGTGCGTGATTTCCGGCGGGGCATGAAGGTGGTTGCTCTGAATTCGGCCCCCTGCGGTTCGTGCTTCTACTGCATGAAGCACCAGGAAAACCTCTGCGAAGACCTGCTTTTTAACAACGGCGCCTATGCTGAATACATTAAGATCCCCCGCCGCATTGTTGAATCGAATATGCTGGCCCTGCCCGATGACGTAAGCTTCGAAGCTGCGGCCATGACCGAACCGCTGGCTTGCGCGCTGCGCGGATTGCAGGAAACGGGCGCCGACATCGGCGACACCGTCACCGTAATCGGCGCGGGCCCTCTCGGCCTCATGCTGGTGCAGGTGGCCAAATTGAGCGGCTGCAACGTGATTGCCGTGGTCAAACGTGACGAACAGAAACAGGCGGCCATCCGTTTCGGCGCCGATGATGTGGTGCAGGTTGACAAAGACCGCGACCCCATCAAGGAAGTCATCCACCTGACCGAAGGCCGGGGTTCCGACGTGGTGATTGAGGCCGTGGGGCGTCCCCAGGCATGGCAGTGGACCGTGGATATGGTGCGCCGTGGCGGTACCGTGAATTTCTTCGGCGGTTGCGCCAACGGCACACGGGTGGAGCTCGATACCAACCGGCTGCATTACTCTGAGTTGACATTGAAAGCCACCTTCCACCATACGCCCGAAACCGTGCGCAAGGCTTTTTCGCTGATCACGGAAAAGAAGATCAAGAGCACCGATTACGTGACCGGGGAAGCGCCGCTCTCGAAGCTCAAACAGGTGTTGCAGCAGATGCTTGACCGGGGCAGCCAGATTAAGACTGCCATCATACCCGGCCACTGATGGCGATGCCGCTTTCGCACACAGGTAGCTCCCCGGTTCCCATGCCCTCGACCGGCTGGAATGCGCTGCCCGGCTTCTACCGTATCCCCGAGACTGCGCCTTCGCCGGCCGAGGCCCGCGCTTATTGCGAACGGCTGGCGAAGTCCCATTACGAAAATTTTTCCGTCGCCACATGGTTTCTTCCCGCGCGCCTGCGCCAGCATTTCTATAACGTCTATTCCTACTGCCGCATCTCCGACGACCTGGGGGATGAAGCCGGCGGTCCGCAGGAATCCCTGAAGCTGCTCGACCAGTGGGAAGAAGAGCTGAAAGCCTGCTACGCGGGTTCGCCCCGGCATCCGGTTTTTGTTGCGCTGACGGAAACCGTGCGCCAGTTCGAAATTCCCGAACATGAATTCTCTGATCTGCTGGTGGCTTTCCGCCGCGACCAGGCCGTCACCCGCTTTGAGACCTTTGACGACGTTCTGGGCTACTGCCGCTATTCCGCCAATCCCGTGGGGCATCTGGTGCTCTACCTCGGCGGATACAACGATGCCCATAGGCAGCAGCTTTCCGATAGCACCTGCACCGCCCTGCAACTGGCGAATTTCTGGCAAGATGTGATCGTCGATTGGGAAAAAGGCCGCGTCTACCTGCCGCTCGAAGACCTGCGCAGCTTCGGCGTCGCGGAGGAAGACCTCGCCGCCCGGCGCGCCACACCCCAGTTTCTGAAGATGATGAAGTTTGAAGTGGAGCGGGCGCGCGACTGGTTCGCGCGTGGCCTGCCGCTCATCAAGATGGTCAGCCGCGAACTGGCCATCGATCTGGAACTCTTCAGCCGCGGCGGCCAGGAGATTCTGAACGCCATTGAACGCCAGGGATTTGATGTCCTGAAGCAGAGACCCGTGATTTCCAAACCGCGCAAGCTGTGGCTGGTGGCCCGCGCGGCGGCGGGCAAGCTTCTGTGAGCTCGCAGCTCACGCACGCCTACGCCGTCTGCCGGGGCATCGCCCGGCGGGCCGCGCGCAATTTTTATTACGGTTTTCTGGTGCTGCCTTCGGCCAAACGCAACGCCCTGTGCGCCGTGTATGCCTTTATGCGCCACGCCGACGATATCTCCGATGACCCGGCGGCCGGCTACGAGCAGAAACGGCAAAAGCTCAATGAGTGGATCGATGCCGCCAAAGCGGTCTTCGATGGCAAGCCCACCGATGATCCGGTGCTCATGGCGCTGGCCGATGCCCAGTCACGCTTCAAGATTCCCGCGGTGCTGTTTGAAAAACTGGTGTACGGCACCAGCCTCGACCTGGAGATCGCCGCCGGGGCCGACGGCCCCGCAGTCGTCTGCCGGACGTTTGAAGAGTTGCGGCGCTACTGCTATTTCGTCGCGTCGGTGGTGGGCTTGGTGTGTATACGCATCTTTGGATACTCCGACGCCAAGGCCGAACTTCTGGCTGAAGACTGCGGCTTGGCCTTTCAGCTCACCAACATCATCCGCGACGTAAAAGAAGACGCTGGCCTGGGAAGGATCTATCTGCCGGAAGAGGACCTGGTCCGTTTCGGAGTGTCGCACGAGCAGCTATCGCCGCAGGCCCTGGCGGCCAATCCGCCTTCCGGCGACCTGAGGCCGGTGCTGGAATTTGAAGCCGGGCGCGCCCTCCGCTACTACGAATCGGCCCAATGGCTCATGGAGCTGGTGGAAGAAGACAGCCGCGCTGCCCTGTGGGTGCTGGTGGAAATCTATAGCCGCCTCCTGAAAAAAATCGCCGGACGCGATTACGATGTGTTCACACAGAGGGTACAGTTGAGCGTCTGGGAAAAGCTGGTGGTGCTGTCGCGAGGGTTCCTGCTCAAGATTGCGTAAGGGCTTAACCACAGCGCGACGTGGCCACAACCAAAACCTTTGAAACACAGCGCAACCAGTTGCAACGAAAACCTTTGAAACACAGAGGAACAGAGGCAGCAGAGGACTCACAGAGGAAATCAAATAAATGATGTAATTTTGCACAGGCGTACGCGTTTCTTGCGGCATGTTTGTGTCCGATGTTGCGAAGATCTTGGCTCCGCCTCACAACCCCAAAAT
>DATMNZ010000154.1:0-26169 GCA_035568495.1 Saccharimonadales bacterium (SeqCode)
AGGCACATCAATACATGACGCAGAAGGAATATGACATCCGCTTCACGCTGGGAGCGGGCAAAGCAGCGTTGGAATTCCTTTCGTGCGATTTGACAGCCGAGTATGTGCGCATTAATGCGGAGTACAGCACGTAGGTCATACACAAAAAAACGCCGTCATCCTGAGTGCGAAGCACGAAGGACCCCGTGAATGCTGGCTTTACCGAGGAATCTTCAGGGCGTTTTAACGACGAGGCTCGCGCTATCCTCTCGGCAGAAACAAAAAGTCACAGCCTCTGAGCGAGCGGATAAAGATTGTTTGCAAGACTAGGCGCCTTCAGCGCGGAGTCGAAGGCCCCCGAAAAGGATGACCTTCCTCATGCAACGTCAAGGTATTCTCCCCACAGCAAGGGGATATTGGACGACAACTGAGGGCACCCGACTTTGGCTCACCCATGATCTGAACCTTCAGAACGCAACGGCATCATCCAAGTCACGGGCCTTTACAGACTCCCGCTCCAAGACTGCAAATCAAGAGCGGGGTAGAAATGGACATTTCGGCGGTTGCCCAATCCGGTTATCGTCGTATCGTTTGGCTTTTGCATGGTGCTTTGCAATTGCCGAGAATCCTAATACTTCTAGTTTAATTTTTAGCGGTGCTCCCTTTACAGGCTTTGAGAAATACCGAATGACTGATGTAAGATTCGATAGACACCCGCTGGCAAAATCAAGGCGTTTGTCAGGAACAACCAGACACGCAGCCGTTGCTCCATTCTTCAAGGCTGTCAGCAGGCTGAGCAGTGACTTATAGATTGTATTATTCGTAACAGTCGCTTCCACTTCAAACACGCGATGCCTGTTGCCACGGAACGGTCGGGCAATAATGTCTGGGAGAAATGTCTTCTCGTCCGCGGACACCTTCTGATTTTTCTTCCGTGTCTGAACTGTATATCCGTGAATCTGAGCAATAAATTCAAGACATTTGATAGCGGAGGGTTGCTTTCTTGGTCCAGGCTTCCGTGGCATGAGATCTCCCTTAAACTTTCAACATGGGTGACCTGAGACTATATATACTTCTCACTAACTGCATTCTATGAAGTAAGCGAGGGATACTCTTGGCTCTTCAAATCAACTGGGAAAGAATAAGCTTGGCGTGATCTGGGGATATAACGCAAGTGGTTTACCGACACCATCAGTGAAAGCCGGAGGTGCATGGTTATTCATATGAACAAGAACCGGTCAGGCCGCTTTGTCGCCCCGAGAGCGATTGGCCTGAAACGTATATAGCAGCTACAATTAATGAGAAATGAAGGTGTTTATCTCGTACGGCAACGCTGCCGACCAAGTCACGCGCTTCGTCTCCAGGCACTCGCGGCTGTAAATGGCCTCGCCGTATTTGTGCCGCCGGTCCACACACGCCAAAGCCCGATGACGGTTCTTCCTTCAAAAATAAAGAAAAAGGTTGCCCAATCGGACGTGATCTTGGGAGTCGTCGGATCTGGATTCGAGCAAGCATGTAGCCTGGAAATGAACACGGGCATTGTGCTCCGTAAGAGCATGATCGTCATGTCCAATCCACAGTTTGAGAACGCGCTAAGACCACACTTTGGTCCCAAGCTTGTAGTGATAGACCCTGCTAATCCGGCCCTGACAGAAAGCACCATTCTCCAACATCTCACGACCATGGATCAAAATAAGAAAAATGGCGCTTCTAGCTCTCGGAACTCTTGCGTTCGGCTTGCTGATCCTGACTGTCGCCAAAGACTGATGCGGACACCGCGGTGTACGATCGACAGTTCCTGCGTGATCGCGCTGGATCATCTCGACCACTTACCCAAGCTTAGCTTTCTCTTTTCCCAAGTGCTGCTTCCTAAAGCGGTCCGGAACGACCTTTTCAGAAGAACGGGCACTAAAAAACGGGTGCAATCTCTTTTTAGGACCTATGCTTTCGTTGAGCCGTGTGACGCCTACGATAAGGGAGCTGTTGACATTCTTTTGGCAGAACGTGATCGAGAGGGCACGAAAGATCGGGGTGAAGCTGAGGCAGTCGTACAAGCTGCGCAAATTGGAGCAATGGTTATCGTGGACGACCAATGGGGTCGTGAACTCGCTGCTCAAGGACATTTCAAGGCAGTTTTCCGAGAGCGCATATCACGCAACCACGCGCGTCCAACCACATCTTTCACTCCTGATCTGAATCGAATACACCTTCTTCGCGTGAATGGCTTTGAACCACTCCTCCACCTTAGCGGAAATCCTCGGTAACAGGTCCTTGTCGTCGCTAAACATGCTATAGGTGAGCCGGATGAGCTTGTCGGTTGCCGCCTGCAGCGGTAAAGAACCTGTCTCCAATTTGGAAAAATGCTCGGGAGTATTATTGATCAGTCCAGCAAAATCAACGGCCCTCTTGCCCAACCGCTTGCGCAAGAACCTGATCTCCGGTCCGCAGAGGATGCCCGGACGCATGACAATGCATTCTGCTATCAGGTTCATAAGTTTTGTGGGCGCCGGTATATCGGCGGCCTGCGCGCCACATTTCCGGCAGACCCGGTATTTCACTCCGATCAGGTAGACGTTGGGCAGTCCGGAATCGACAAAGTGATATGGCTTGTTGTGGGTCGCCGTATACTCACGGAGGTGTTTCTGGCAATCGTGGTCAGTCATTTGGGTACCGGGTGATCACATGAGCCTTCGTCCCCCAGCGCTTCATCAATGATTTTCTTTACGGCCGATGGCTTCAGCGGCTGGGGCCGCCCGCCAGAACTTATCATTATATTAAGTCCAACAAACTAAGATGTCAAATCAATTCCATCCTCACGCTCACGGGTAGACATGCCGGGTCAACCCCGGCACGGACCACTGCCGCACCGCAAGGTGGTACATCGTAGAACGCACTCCATCGGAATTCTTGCATTCGAAATTGGCGAATCGCCGCGCCGTCAATTCACAACACATCCATG
This sequence comes from Saccharimonadales bacterium (SeqCode), assembly GCA_035568495.1. Lineage (GTDB taxonomy): Bacteria > Acidobacteriota > Terriglobia > Terriglobales > Acidobacteriaceae > Angelobacter. The sequence goes on from DATMNZ010000154.1 coordinate 2,939, forward strand.
GAGTTTCCTGATTTTCCCTTCAGCCGTAATTACGTCCGCCGGCTTTTAGACGTAACAAGTTACGACTACGTCACGGTCCGTAGACGGACAGTCGTCTTTCTCATTTTTCTCCGTGACTCCGTGACTCCCTGGTGCGCTTTTGGTTTTGCTTGCACTCCCGTTGCTTACCGTCACACCCCTGTTGCCTGATTTCCGGGCAGGCTTTAGACTCTCAGTGCCATGAGTCCATCCCTGCTGCCCATTCAGTCCATTGCACAAAAACTGCAGTTGCCCGAAGCCTATTACGAACCACTTGGACGCTATGGCGCCAAGTTGAAGCTTGATCTGTTATCAGATCCGAAGTTTCCGAAGCGGGGTAAATTGATCCTGGTGACCGCGACTACGCCTACCGCTTCCGGCGAAGGTAAGACCGTCACTTCCATCGGCCTCACCCAGGGACTGGAACGCATCGGCAGGCGCACCATCATTACCTCCCGTGAGCCTTCATTGGGGCCGGTATTCGGCATGAAGGGCGGGGCCGCCGGCGGAGGCAAGTCGCAGATCGAGCCCAGCCAGAAGATCAATCTGCATTTCCATGGCGACTTCCACGCCATCACCTCGGCCCACAACCTGCTCGCCGCCCTGGTGGATGCCCACCTCTTCCATGGCAACGATCTCGGTCTCGATCCCGACCAGATCACATGGCCGCGCACCATGGACATGAACGACCGCGCCCTGCGCCGCATCACTGTCGAAATCGGCGAGAAAAAGGGCGGCCCCACCCGCAACACCGGGTTCGTCATCACCGCGGCCTCCGAAGTCATGGCAGTCATGGCCCTGGCCAGCGGATTTGAAGACCTGCGCAAGCGGCTGAAATCTATCGTGGTTGGTGTTTCCAAGGCCGGGAAGCCAGTGACCGCCGGCGACCTCGGGGCCACTGGAGCCATGATGTCTCTGCTCACCGAAGCCATCATGCCCAATCTGGTGCAGACTACGGAAGGCACGCCCGCCATGGTACACACTGGGCCGTTCGGCAATATCGCCCACGGCACCAGCAGCATCATCTCGCACAACATGGGCATCCGCTTGGCCGATTATGTAGTCAACGAAGCCGGATTTGCCGCCGATCTGGGGGCCGAGAAATATTTCGATATCGTCATGCGCTCCTCGGGTATCGCTCCCGCGGCCACCGTACTGGTCACCACCGTGCAAAGCCTGCGCAACCAGGGTGAAGGCGACCTGGAAAAAGGCTTCCTCAATCTGGCCCGGCATATCCAGAACCTGAAGCGCTTTGGAACGCCGATCGTCGTGGGCATCAATCGCTTCCCCAAAGACACCGATGCCGATCTACAACGCATGGCCGATTACTGCGCCCAGAACGGCGCGGAAAGCGCGCTCAACGAAGCCTTCACCAAAGGCGGCGAAGGCGCCGAGGCCTTGGCCCGCAAAGTCGTTGAAACCATCGAGCGGAATCCCAACCCTAACGTGCAGCCAATCTACCAACTGGAAGAATCCATCGAAGACAAAGTCAACAAAGTTGCCACCGGCATCTACGGCGCCGCCGGGGTCAACTTCAGCGACAAGGCCAAAGCGAAATTCCAGCAGTTTAAAGACTGGGGATTCGCCAAGCTGCCGGTCTGCATCGCCAAGACCCAATACTCCTTCTCTGATAATCCCAAACTGATGGGCGCACCCACAGGATGGACCCTCAACGTGACCGATGCATCGCTTTCCGCAGGCGCAGGCTTCATCGTGGTGATCTCCGGCAACATGATGCTCATGCCCGGACTACCCAAAGTCTCACGCGCTAATAGTGTGGAAGTGGATGCTGCGGGCGAGATCATCGGAATATAGCTGCTGGCGGCAAGCGGCTTGCGGCTTGCGTGGTGTCGATGGTTATCGGTATTTAGTAATTCGTATTTGGTACTTGTTTGTGCTTGAAGCAGCGCTGCACGACTCTCTCACCCTTTTTGTCATTCCGAAAGGCCGCGCACGCGCGTTCTTAGCGCGGGCGTGGCCTGAGGAACCGGCTCCGCCGCGCTCCGATGACCGCCAAAGTCTTCGATGACATCAGACCACCAACTCGCAAATTGCAGGCCATGGCCGCACAGCTTCCGCACTCTGACAAGCCGTCCGCTGCTACGGCATTTTCCCGCAACCTCTAGTACCGTGACCGCATGATTCTTACAGCTTGGCAGCGGCTCGTTCATATCCAAAAATACGGCAGACAGCGAGCTGGCTGTGGAACAATTTACCCGGTCACGGTACTAGTATCCCTCGAACATGTTCAATTCCGCCCCTAGCCGCGGCCCCCATCAACAGACATTGGTAGTATTGCAGGGAACCAGTGCGGCACAACGTTATGAGTAAAGAGGAGCAGTAAACAAATGTGCGACCATCCGAGAGTTTGTTATATCATTCCGCCTCACATCCTGCGCCATCTGACGGATTCGGCCCGCGGCGACCTGAAAGCCAAGATGCAGCAGAACATGATCCTGTCGCATGGATTGCGCGTCCGCCGCAGCACTTTTGCCGAAATTGGCCTGGCCGCACAATCGATTGGCGAATTGAATCGCACGATCTACGATGCGCAAAATGCTGAAGACGTTCATGGCGCGCTGGTGCGCAGTGAGGGTGACGACGCCATCGGCGATCCGTCGGTCAATGAAGCCTACGATGCCGCGGGGACGACCTATGATTTCTACCACGAGGTGTTCAAGCGTAATTCCATCGACAACAAAGGTATGCGGCTGGATTCGGTCGTCCACTACGGTGACAGCTTTGACAATGCTTTCTGGGATGGGCGAGAAATGGTTTACGGCGACGGTGACGGCCGCATCTTCAACCGCTTCACCCTCGACCTCGATGTCATCGCCCATGAACTGACCCACGGCGTCACCGCCTACGAAGCCGATCTCGCCTATTCCGGCCAGCCGGGCGCGCTCAACGAATCGATGTCCGACGTGTTTGGCTCACTGGTGAAGCAATGGAAGCTGCAACAGTCGGCCAAGGACGCCGACTGGCTGATCGGGGCCGACCTGCTGGCGGCGGGTGTCAATGGAAAAGCGTTGCGGTCAATGTCGGAGCCGGGCACGGCCTACAATGACCCGAAGCTCGGTGGCCGCGATCCCCAGCCCGCACACATGCGCGACTACCAGGAAATGACCCGGGACCACGGCGGAGTACACATCAACTCCGGCATTCCCAATCGCGCCTTTTATCTGGCCGCCACCAAAATCGATCCGACCGGATTCGCATGGGAGAAAGCCGGCAAGATCTGGTACATGACCCTCACCACCCGGCTGAGCACCAACTCCACATTCCAGGATTGCGCCAACGCCACCTACCTCGTGGCGGGCGAGCAATTCGGGCAGAATGGTCAGGAACAACAAGCAGTGGCCGCGGCCTGGAGTGACGTCGGCATCGACGTAGACCAGCCTGCTGCTCCCAGGGGCCTTCAAGCGGTTGCGGCCCGACGCAAGCCGTCCAATCCAACCAATACGGTGAGACCCAAGAAGCCCAGCCGCGCCCAGTCGGCGAAGACAACCAAACCGGTCAAGCCGGCCAAGAAGCCCAAACGCCGCAGGTAACGCTATCGATGCGCATCGTATATGAAAAGTCCGGTGGCTTTGCGGGCCTCAGACCGGCCCGCAAAGACATTGATACCGCCCATCTCTCAGCCGAGGATGCGTCTGAGCTGCAGCGCTTGCTTGATGCCGCCGCTTTCTTCCAGCTTCCAGCTAAGATTGACCAGCCACAAATGCGCGACGCATTTCAATACACCATCTCGGTGGATACCGGCAGCCGGCAGCACTCGGTCTCCATTGCCGGCGAGCCGCAGGAACCATCGCTCAAAGAGCTGCGGCGAAAATTAGAGAAGATGGATGGATAGCTCCGCTCTGCGCCGTTGCGTAGTGCAATTGGCGGCCATTCGGCTTTCATCAGCGTTCATCTGCGAAAATCAGCGGCCAGTTTTGCCTGAGGTCAAGTTGCGCTGTGTTTCAACCGCCGTTTTTAGGCTCAACCGCATAGGGCCTCAGCTTCTTGCGCCAGAGGCAAAGCAAAAGAAAAACATGTATGAGCGGACTTTTCCGTAAGCTCCAGACTGCCGCCGTGCTCTGCAATGATGGTTTGCGAAATACTCAGTCCCAGCCCGGTGCCCTTGCCGACACCTTTGGTAGTAAAGAATGGTTCCATGACCCGCTCCTTGATCTCCGCTGGAATGCCCGGACCGCTGTCCGTGACGGAGACGACCGCGGAACGGCCGTATATCGCGACATCCAGACGAATCCACTTCTCCCCAGTCTGTTCCATGACTGCATCAAAAGCATTCTGCAACAAGTTCAGAAGCACCTGCTCGATCTGTACTTCGCGGCAGGCAACCAGCAGAGCAGGATCAATTTCCGGCAAGACCAAATTTACGGAGTGGTCCCGGAACCGCTGTCTGCAAACCTCCAGGGCCTGCTCCACGATCTTGGCGATCGACGCTGGTAAAACCGCATCATGGGACCCTTCACGGGAAAGCTGACGCAAGCTCTTCACGATCTTTACAATGCGGTTCGCGGTTTGCTCAATCAAGCCAGCACTCCGTAGGACGACGTCCTGAGGCACGCTGTCATCTCTCTTGATCCGGTCCAGCAGGTCGGCGGCCGAAGCGTGAATGATGGAAAGAGGATTATTGATTTCGTGGGCGACTCCACCGGCCATCAGGCCCAGGGCCGCCAACCGGGCGGAAGACTCCAGCCTGGCCCGATCGGCCTTCATCTGCGCCTCTGCCGTGCGCCGCTCCGTGATGTCCTCAATGGCGAGAAGCATCATCCGTTCCGGGCTGCTGCTCTGCGTAAACATCTGGGCGTTCAACAACAGCGTTCTGCGCCCGCAGCCTTCAAACTCATGTTCCACTTCAAAGTCCGTTACCGTCTGCTGTAGGGGAAGGGCCTGCTCGAGCAATAAACGCAACCTGGGTATATTCCATCGCCCATTGCCGATTTGGAACAAATGACCGTTGACCGTATGCTCTGACGAAGTATTGAAAGTGTTAAAAAAAGACTCGTTTGCAGCCATGATACGGCAGCCGGAATCAAGGACCAGCAACGGCTCCCGTATGGTATTCATGACGCCGCGGAAGAACTCGCTCGACTTCCCGAGCTGCTCGCTGGTCAATTTGAGGGCGTCAATATCCTGCAACACCAGCACCACTCCATCAATTTTGTTATCGAGCGTTTTGTATGGAACGACGTGCAATGAATACCAACGGCCTTCCGCGTCCTGGACGTCGCGCTCCGCCGGCTGAAAGCCATCCAGCACTTTGATGATGATGGCTTCCAGGTCGGGCACATCGACGTTGAGCCTTATGTCGGAGATGGACCGGCCAATGTCGGAGGCAGCGACCTTGAGCAGCTTGTCCGCGCGAGGCGTCAATCGCCGTATCCGCTGATTGCGGTCGAGCATGACGATGGCAATCTGAGTGCTGGCCAGGAAATTGGAGAGATCGTTGTTCAGGTCGTGCAGCTCGCTGTTTTTGTTACGAAGCTCTTCATTCAGCGTGTTCAGCTCTTCGTTGGCCGATTGCAGCTCTTCTTTTGACGTTTCCAGTTCCTCATTGGTGCTTTGCAATTCTTCATTGGCTGAGAGTATTTCCTCACTGGCAGCCTGAGATTCTTCGCGGGATGCCTCTTCGGATTCAACGGCGGCCCGCAGCGCATTCCGGGCATTGGCCAGTTCCTGCTTCAGCCGCCGGAGTTCGCTCTTCTCGACAGTGCTTTGAATTCCGCGCCGCGAAATATCGCCAGGGCCTGAGACCCTGCGCGCTGTCACGTCCTGAAAGAGGACCAGCAAATAGCGCTCTTCTTTGGCCGCACCCTTCTCTCCCAAGGGGACCACCGACAGGCTGAGTACCCGCCGGTCACCATGGCTATCGAATCGCACATCGTCTTTCCTGACCGGCGCATCTTTCTTCCGGGCGGCAGCGATCAGAGTACGCAGTTCCAGCGCCAGCCCATTGCGGGCCATCTTCAACACATTGAGGCTGGGTCTGCCGGGAGCAGGCTCCAGATACGGAAAAGTCCGTCCGCGAAACTGCACGACCTCCATGGCATTGTTAATCACCACCCCCACCGGAGCGTAGCTTTTCAGCACAACGCGGTCGGCCTCAACCTGCATATCGAATTCATGTTCCCGCCAGCCTGGAAGTCCGGCTGGCTCACCTGTCTGCAAGGCCCGCATGGGATAGTGACTCCCGAAGAAGTCATGGTGCAAGCGGGAAGCGAGTGGCTTCTTGGCAAAAATCTTGTGCTTCTTGTCCACGATGGCGAACAAGTTCGGGAAAGCGGAGATACCCTCAGAGCTTCCCTGGAGCATGAACCCCGAAGGCTTGAGCGCATAATGCAGAATGGGCAGTATTCTCTTTTGCAGGACCGGTTGAAGGTAAATGAACAAGTTGCGGCAAGAGACCAGGTTCATCTGCGAAAAAGGCGGATCGCTGGCCAGGTTTTGGCGCGCAAAGACGCACATTTCCCGCACCGCCTTGTTCACCCGGTAGCCATGCTCGGTTTTAGTGAAAAAGCGCCGCAAGCGCTCCGGTGAAAGCTCTTCGGCAATGCTTTCCCGGTATACGCCCGCGCGCGCGTGCTGAACACTCTTCTCGTTCAGGTCGGTGCCGAAGATCTGGATCTGGAAGCTGGAGGCCTCGGTACCGAGAAACTCGAGGACCGTCATGGCCAGCGAGTAAGCTTCTTCGCCGGTCGAACAGCCCGGCGCCCACATGCGGATGGTCCCCTTGTTGGTCTTGTCCTTCACGATCGCGGGATAGACCTTCTTCTTCAGCGCTTCAAAAGCCTCGCTGTCGCGGAAAAAGCTGGTGACGGAAATCAGCACGTCCTCGCACAATTTCTCGGCCTCTTCAGGATGCTCCTTCAAGTATCTGGAATATTCGCGCAAAGAATCCGACTTGAGAATCGCCATGCGCCGCATAGTGCGGCGGTAGATGGTATTGGGTTTATACTGGCTAAAATCAACGCCGCTCGCCGCTCGCAACTGCTCAATGATCCTGTTCAAGTCATTCTTGCCGGAAGGAGCGCCGGCCAGCTCGGAAATCTCCGGTTTGCTTACATACGGATGGCGGGTGATGCGCTGCAGCTCATCCGCAATTTCCTTGGGCGTCAAAATGAAATCCACGCACCCCGAATAGATAGCGCTACGCGGCATGCCATCGTACTTGGCCGAAGGCGGGGCCTGCGCAAAAGTGATGCCGCCTTCCGCCTTGATCTGTTCCAGCCCCAGAGTGCCGTCGGAGCCGGTGCCCGAAAGCACGATGCCAATCGCCCGGCCCCTTTGCTCCTGGGCCAGGGAACGCATAAAGAAATTGACCGAGAGATGCTGGCCTGGCTCTCTATCCCGCGCCGTCAGCGTGAATACATCTGCGGAAACCGCCATAAGAGAGTTCGGAGGAATTACATAGACGTGGTTAGGTCTGATCTTGGTCCGCGCCTGGACTTCCTCCACCGGCATGCTCGTAGCTTTGGCGATAATCTCCGTCAGCAAGCTGTGATGGCTCGGATCGAGATGTTGCACCAGGACAAAAGCCATTCCTGTACCAGACGGCAACGTGTGGAAGAACTCTCTATAGGCATCCAACCCACCCGCAGAGGCCCCAATGGCTACGATAGGGAAAAACCTGCGCCGCTTGACAATTCCCGGGGGCGGATTTTTATCCGCAGGAGAGTTCGCTTCTAAATTTTTAGGCTCCATCTCCTCTTCTTTCTTCCCGGCTAGTTCACATATATTACTTCGCCATATTACTTCGTCTTGGACAAAAATCTTGCATAAAATATTAAATTTTATTATAGATGGTGCTGCTTTTGGAGGAGCGGGTGAGTTTGTGTTTCTAAGGTGGCTCTCTTTAGGGGCAGATCGTTAGGAAATATTAATCTATATTTTAATCTGCATTAAAGCAAGAAATTTCTAACTGCCTCATAGCTACGGCATCATAGTTTATGACATCACGACGAACGCTCTATCTCTTAGTCCGTTCCCGAACTTCCTTCACCGTTTGATTGATCAGTACGTCGCCGTCTTTGAACACCGTTTGCAGTAGATCGCCGGGAGCGGCACCTTGGCCGGTGCGGCCCGTGGACCACTTGCCGTTCACCCGATAGAGCGCCAGACGGCCGCGCTTGGAAGCCTTGTCGTGGCCTTCCACGGGGTCTTTGAAGACTTCACGGTCTTGGCCGTTGACGGTAATCGACGAACACTTGAATGCGAATTTCTGAGTATCGCGGTTGAGCTGCTGCAGAAGCGCGCAGCCCATGCCGAAAGCGATATTGTCGGCCGACCATCCGGCTCGAATCATGGCCGTGAGCGTGTCCTGAATGGTCCAGTAGTTGACACCGTCTCCCTGGATGATACGCACCCGCGGATTCAGCACCCGGTATCCCTTGCTGTTGGTTTCATGGCCAAACTTCTGGCCGAGAATTTCCAGCACCTTCAGCACAACTTCACGGGGATTGCCGGAATCCGGGCGGACCACCAAGGTCCCCTCGCGCTGTAGGACCTGATCGTGCAGCTTTTCACCCCAAAGTCTTTCGCACGCCTCGTAAACGTTGTAGGAATCGCTGACCACCGCCACCAGTCCGCGGGGAAACCGTGTAAGCATGTTTTCATAGGCAGCCGCTTCGTTTTCCCGGCCCCAGGCGGTGATAGTCGAGTGCTCGGCGGCGGGAATGCTAAAGCCTTCCATCTCGGTGGTTCCGTAGTAGCGCTGCAGAACGCGAATGCCGGCCACTGTATCCGTGCCTTTAAAATTCACCAGGTGGGCGGCCGCCCCGATGCCCGCCGTCTCTTCGCTGGAAACGCCGCGATAGCCGAAATCGTGCAACTTGAAATCGATCAGCGACGGATCGCCGGACCGTTCGAGCGCGCCCAAAATCGCCCCACGGATGGCGTGCGAGAGCGTGGCCACTGTGATTGGATACCAGACTTTCAACAGCAGGGTTTCAAGATAGTTGGGCAGCCAGTAGCACACCGGATCGGTATTCTCGATGGTGACCAGCGCATTATGCACATCCACGAGAGGGCCCTCGGGAACGGCCTTGATGATGACCGGAAGCCTTCCAGCGTGTCGATGGACCACGTGCATCCAGCCGTCGAAGTTAAATTCCCCTGGGCCGATATGCTGGTCCACAAAGGTGCGCGCTTCCAGCACGTCCTGTTCGCTGACCACCGCCCCGGCCAGATACTCGAGCAGGTAATATTGCAACCCGAAGAACAGTGTCTGCGCAAACATACCGCCGCGCGATTCCAGATAGCTGTAGACAAATTGCGTCCCTGGCGGATATTGCTTCCAGTGGGTAAATTTATAACTGTCGGTTTGCAGAACGAGGTTGCGTGACTCAGCCTTCAGCATCAAGTGCCCCCAAGAGCTTGCTTGAGAGTTTACGGCAAAATGAAGATTTCCCACAGGAGCGGCATACGGACCTCTGAACGTAGCGGAGCCGGTCCCTCACCGTCGAATCGCGGGATGAGGCTCCGCGGTCCGACCGTTCGGGATGACCGGGCGCGTGGTGAGGGCCTATGACTCTGCCCTCCACAAGTATCGAGTGAAGAAGCACTTCAGGCCCGGCTGGAAACCCGTCCGCTTACGAAAGCACGATGCAGTGATGATTGAGCCACTCGGCCAGGGGCGCGTCGCCAGTACACGAAAGAAAGATGAACTTAACGCCGATCCGGCCTTGGGAATCCACCCACATGATCTCGCCCTGCCCCTTGACCGAAGGGCCGGAAGGCAGATCAAAAGCGAACTCGACCGCCGAACGCGATTCGAATGGACGGATCGACCGGATCGCCATTCCGTTCTGGCTCATGTTTGAGGTCAGCGCGCGATGCTGTATGCCTTTGTGAGAAATGGTGATGGGCACGACCAACGGATGGCGGAAATACCTTCTGCGTTCTTCTTCGAGCATGGGGGCGGAAGCTTTGAGCAGACCCACCAGGTTTTCGAATACCACCGGCTTCTGCACCAGCAGGTTGGCCCCGGCCTGCAGCGCATGCTGCGACTGTTGCGCGGATTCGGTGCAGGCGAACACCAACGCAGAATGGTTTGAGCCGGCATTTCTGAGCGATTCGATGAAGGCCCGTGCGCCTTCCATCTTCATATCGATGAATACGCCGTCAACCTTATGGCGGAACACGTGTTCTTTGGCCCCGGTAATGCTCGAAAGGGACGCTGGCCGGGCGCCCAGCCCCTGGCACGCCGACACGATCACCTTGAGTGCTGGATAATCGTTGCTGACCACCAAAAGGTCTAAATTACTGAGGACTGCCGTGGACATCTTTAAGTCAGACCGATCGTGAAGGGTTACATAATGAATGTAATGGTTTTGGCGCCCGGACTACCAGTACCCACAGGAGCTTTCCTGATTCTGGAAACCGGCCAAGCGTGCAAGATGAGTTCGCCCGGCCCCCGGATGCCCTGATCAAGAAGGATACTCCAGGCCCCGGCGGGCAGGCGGAAACTAAGGTAACATAAGTGCCTCTGATGCCATGGCCCTGTGAATTGGCAATACCGCCAAGAAATGCAAGCCAGCATTTCCGATGTCCCGATCACCCGATGTCCCGGTCCGCGATGATGACTGAATCTCCAGATCGCTGTACCAGGGTTAGCACGGCTGGATAATGCCGCCGATATTGCGCGCAGCCGGTGGCTGTTTGGCCGGAGCGCTGGAAATCTTCATGGCCTCGGCGACTACGTCGATATATTTCAGCCCTGAGCCGGTGTTGAATAACACCACCTTATCGCTGGGCTTCAAGAACTTCTGTTGTAGCAGCGCCCGGTAGGCCGGCAGGCACGCTGCGCCTTCCGGAGCTGCAAAAACTCCCTCAGCAGCAGCCCATTCCTGCACTGCCTGCAAGATCTGTTCATCGGTGACTGCAATGGCCGTGCCGCCGCTCTTTTTCAGGATGTCGAGGATAATGTAGTCCGCGTAGGGCTTGGGCACACGCAGGCCCGCAGCCGACGTTTGCGCGTTCTGCCACATCTCGGCCACTGGCTTGTGCTCTTCCCAGGCTTTAATCACGGGCGCGCAACCGGCGGCCTGCACAGCCACCATCTTAGGACGCCGGCTTCCAATCCAGCCGAGTTGTTCCATCTCCTCAAATGCCTTCCACATGCCAATCAGACCCACACCCCCGCCGGTGGGATAAAAAATCGCATCCGGCAATTCCCAGTTCAGTTGCTCAGCCACTTCATATCCCATGGTCTTCTTGCCTTCCACGCGAAACGGCTCTTTGAGCGTGGAAATATCGAACCAGCCTTCGGCTTGTTTGCGTTCATTCACGATTCGGGCGCAATCGGAAATCAGGCCATCGACCAGCGTGACTTTTGCGCCGTAGGCCCGGCACTCGACCAGATTGGCCATAGGCACATCCTGGGGCATGAAGATGTGGGCCTCGATTCCGGCGGCCGCGCAATAGGCCGACAGCGCGCTCGCAGCATTACCGGCCGAAGGAACAGCGAGTTTCTTGAGACCGTACTGGCGGGCCATAGTCACGGCCGCGCACAGCCCGCGCGCCTTGAAAGACCCCGTGGGATTGAGTCCTTCATCCTTGATCCAGACATTGGCGGTCTGGCGGCTGGGGATCATAGGCGTGAAGCCTTCCCCCATGGTCACCGGCTCATCGCCGGGCAGCACATCCCGGTACCGCCACATGCTGGCCTCGCGGCCACGCAGAGACTCGCGCGTGAATTTTCCCTTCAGCGAGTTTAGGTCGAATCGGACATACAGTGATCCGCCGTCTTTAGGGCAGAGTGTCTGCGGTTGCTGTGCGCTGATATGGTCACCGCACTTGGTGCATTCGAGATAAGCAATTTTGGCCATGATAGAGTTTAACAAAATCAAAACTCACCACGGATGCCACCAGTCCTTGCTCTTCTCTGCGCCCCCTGCTATCTCAGCGATTCAGTCTTTTATGTCTTCTTTGCGTCCTTCGCGTACTTTGCGGTGAACTCTTTTTGTTGTGGCTACGTGAGGCTGGCAAACAAGGAAGTGCGGGCGCCGTCTTCAATGGCGGCGCCCGCACTGTGGGGGTACTGCGTATGTTGTATCTACTTGTATGAATAGACGAAACCCAATCCAAAAAGTTTCATCCCACCAAGAATATTTACATAACTCAACAAACCTGACTTGGGCGGCCCGTCCGGCTACATTCAGGCCATACAGTCAACCAGGTTACGCAAATGCAAGCGGGCCTGGTGAAGGGCCAGCCTCGACTCTGCGTCGTCGATGCCCAGCAGGCGCGAGATGCGTTGGTGTTCGTAGCCTTCCATGTCGTGCATGAGGAATACCAGCTTCTCCGTGGGCGGCAGTTGCACGACCGCCCGCTCCAGATGGAGACGCTTCATCCGGCCGCGAATGCTCCGGTTTTTGGGTGCTCCTTCCGGCTTCAGCGTAAGAGCGCCCAGGGACTGAAACTGCCGCACCTCTGTGACAAAGGCGCGGTCAATCTGTTCGACGGCATCGCCGCCGCCGTCGTCGGCAAAAGCCCTCAGAAACGTGTTGGCGCTCAGACTCTCGGCCGCTATTTCGTTGTCGGTCATCCAATAGGCGCGAGAATAGATGCGGTCACAGTTTTCGCGATAGATCACATGGTGCCAGGGGAAGACACTCAAAGCAGTCCCGCAGGCCCTATCGTCTTTTACGCCTTGCGCCATACTTGCCATTGCTCTCTCTTCCGGCTAAGGGTGCATTCTTTGGCCATCAAATGACCTCAGCTCAGTTCAAGAATGGAGCAATCGGCATTCCCAACTCCGGTGGGAAATCACCGTCACTCGTTCAAGTGGCGGCTCAAGTCATTCTTCTTCAAACACTTACCAGGATGAAATTTTATTTCCATGAGAACGCTCCGAGGGAGCGCAGAGGGGTGAATGAGTACTTCGGTGCCACATCTCAGCAGGTGAATGCGTAGAATAGCAGCCCACCGCACAGACGGTGTCTCTAGCGGATCGCCAAAACTTCACGAACATGGTCCCGGGCGAGAAAAAATTTCAGAGACGAGTATCCTTTAAACAGGTTTTCGACGTGCCGGTTATTAAAGACACGCTGCCGGCGCAAGTCGTGGCGCGGCTCCAGATCGAGGAATTCTCCGCTGATGATGTGATAACGGGCCGGAGCATGCTCGGGTCCGGCTTCGTTGGTGTGGAAAAACGCCAGCAGCACTCCTTTGGGCTTGAGCAGATGTTGCAGCCGCTCGACCATGGGCTTGACCAGAGGTTCGATGAGGTAGTCGGCTACGTCCCAGCAGAGCACGGCATCGAACTGCTGTGCCGGCTGGCCCAGGTTTTCCGAGAAGAATCTCTGCGTATCGAGAGCCAGGGAGCCGTCCTCCTGCTTGGTCATATAGCGGGCCTCTCGCGAGGCATGGACGATGTCCTCGTTGCACACGCGGCCACCGAATCCGGTGAGGAAGGAAATATTGGCTGACGAAGTCGGGCCCAGGTCGAGCACCGAAGCGTTCTCTCGCGTAGAAAGCAGACGGGTAAACTCCGCCAGTCCGGTGGAATGGCGGCTCGACCGCGAGACGGCGCTGGGTTGCGCCGCGCATGGCTGCGGACGTTCGCCGCCACGCAACCACTTCAGCAGCCGGGGACCCACATGGTTCATGATATCCCTTTGTTTAATGTTCGAGCAGCGAGCTTTGGGGCGCCGCACTGGCGCCGCTGTTCACGGCCGGCTGTCCCGAGGCCGGTACCGGCTTGCGCACATCGCCCTTGGAATCCTTTTTCAGGTCGACCGATCCTTTGAAGAACGCGCCGTCTTCAATGACGATGCGCTGCGTCGAAACATCACCGATCAGCACGCACGATTTTTTAAGTTCGGCGCGCTCGGAGGCGTTCACATTGCCTTCCACCCGCCCGTGGATGACAACTTCGCGGGCGGAAATACTGGCGCGAATACGTCCATTGGGGCCGATCACCAGGCTGTGATCGCGCAACTCAATGACGCCTTCCACTTCGCCATCCAGGTATAGATCCTCGCTGCCGGAAAGTTCTCCCTTCACCAGCACCGACTTGCCAATGTGGGCGGCAACATCATGACGGGAAGATTCGCCGGTTTTGGTCATCTCCAACGGACGGGATTCGCGGACGGGGGTTGCGGCCGCCGTCGTTGCGCCCGCACCGGGTTGAGAGGCAGGAGTAGCGGTGTGAGGCTTGTCTTCAGGACGTTTCCACATGGTTCGCTCCAAGAGGTTCTTGTGATGAAAGGCGCTAGACCTGACTATACTCAACCCCCAACACCGCCGCAATCACTCAGATTGTTCCACGCGCTCCTTGCCGGCTTCCGTGCCAGTCTGGCGAAGCCCGCCATCCTTTGCAACAGTGAACGGCGTACAGGATATAACCGCGGCAACTAATTCGTAAACCCATGGATCTCCTTATTTTTCTATGGCTTATAGAAACCCAGGAGAACGCTGGGCATGGGCCAACCGGCCCTTGATTTTTCACTTTTGGCCTGCCCAAGAGAATGCGACCTTCGTGCCACCTCTCTGGTTGGTATCGGTGGTTCTCCCCACCACGAAACCATCGGCACCCGGGCTTTCTACATTTTCAAAACCCCACAGCGATGACCACCACGGCGTAAAGACGTAACTCTGTTACGCCTAAAGAGCTTGCGCAAAAACGCGGGAGCAACTGTCAAAGAGGGCGGCTTTAGCCTAATGTCACTTACTTTGGCTTTAGCCGCTGCAGGTATCAGGGCACGGCTGGGAAGAGCTTGCGGAAGAATGCCCTGTTACCTGCGGAGGCTAAAGCCAGAATGCTCAAAGTAAGTGACATTAGGCTGAAGCCCGCCCTCTTGGACGGTTGTATCGGCGTTTTTCCGCAAGCTCTTCGAACGTATAAAATGCAACAAGCTGACCAAACGTCGTATCCAAGACTGAAGCCACTTATGACATCAGGAACTCAATTTACACGGCTGCTACTACTCCTCCTGGCGGTGACCTTCGCCCAAGGACAGAAGCCGGCCGCCAAGCCTCTGCCTGACGACGCCGGGCAATTCATTCGCGCAGTCATCCAGAACGAAATCTCTGTTCAGGAAAACGACCGTTCCCACTGGATGTACAAATTGCATCGCGAAGACGAGAAGAACGTGCAAGACCGCCAGGTGATCGAAACCATGCGCGGCAATCTTGCCCGCACCCTGGTGCTCAACGGGCATTCTCTGACACCGGAAGAGCGCGCCCGCGACGACGAGCGCATGCGCAAACTGGTCAATGATCCGAAAGAGCAAGCGCGGATTGAGCAGCGCGAACACGATGACGCGCAGCAGGCGCAACTGCTTCTGAAAGCTTTTCCCGCCGCCTTTGTTTTCAAATATGACGGCGAAGACGCTGACCTGGTGCGGCTGAAATTCACACCGAACCCCCACTATTCGCCACCCAACCGTAAGCTGGCGGTCTTGCACTCACTCGCGGGAACGCTATGGGTCGACCCTGCTGCCCTGCACGTCGCAAAAATTGAAGGCCGGCTCTTTGAAGACGTGAACCTCCTGCTCGGCCTGGGACACCTGGATAAAGGCGGGGCGTTCGGTGTAGTGCAGAAGAACATTGGCGATGGCCATTGGGAAATCGTCTCCCTCGACCTCAACATGCACGGGCGCGCGGTATTCTTCAAAACCATCAGCGTCAAGCAAAAACAGACCTTCAGCGGCTTTCAGCGGGTGCGCGACGACCTCACGTTCGCCCAGGCATACGAAATGCTGCACACCCTCGACCAGCCTGCGGTCGCGGCGCGGCCTCAGCAGGGCGCCACTCAAAAATAGGACCTGGACTTACCGCAAAGTGGTCTGCCGCACCGTCAGCTTCTCAACCAACGCAGTCTTGATCTGGAAGCCCCGGCCCGGCGTTTGCGGGACTTTGATCAGGCCCGTAGATGACACTTCCACCTCGGGATCAATGATGTCTTCTTTCCAGTAGCGCTTAGACGCGGAAACGTCGCCGGGAAGGGTGAAGTTGGGCAGCGTGGAAAGCGCGATGTTGTGCGACCGGCCGACGCCGGATTCAAGCATCCCGCCACACCACACCGGGATGGCCGCGGCCTGGGCCGCATCGTGAATCGCCACCGCCTCGCTGAACCCGCCCACACGCCCCACCTTAATATTGATGATCTTGCAGGCGCCTAGCTCAATGGCCGCCTGTGCGTCCCGGCGGTGATGAATCGCCTCGTCGAGACAGATGGCCGTCTTGAGCTGCTTCTGCAGCCGCGCATGGTAGTAGAAATCGTCATGCCACAGCGGCTGCTCGATCATCAGCAGGTTGAAACGCTCAAACTTCTTCAGATGCTCGACCTGCTCGAGCGTATACGCGGAATTTGCGTCGCAACTCAGCACAATCTCCGGCCAGCGCGCCCTGATTCTTTCAAACACTTCTACGTCCCAGCCGGGTTTGCACTTGACCTTGATGCGGCGATAGCCGGCGCCCACTTCGGTTTCGATTTTCTCCAGCAGTTGTTCCACGCTGTTCTGGATTCCGATGGAAACCCCGCAAGCAATGTCCTGCAGTCTGCCGCCCAGCAGCGATGACAAAGGACTCTGACGGGCCTGGGCTTCCGCGTCCCACAATGCGTTTTCGAGCGCGGCCTTCGCCATCCGATGGCCGCGGACGCGCGTCAACATAGCAGGAAGGTCCGCGGCTTTCTCCAGCGTCTTGCCCACGACCATAGGGACCAGATAGCGCTCCAGCGCATACCATGCCGTCTCGCCCGATTCCTCGCTATAAAACGGGTCTTCACCCGCCACGCATTCACCCCAGCCTTCCGGGCCGTCGGTATGCACGGTCAAAAGAAGAATGCGCCGCGCCGTGGTGCGCCCGAAGCTGGTCTCAAAAAAATGCACCAGCGGCATGTGGATCTCGCGCAGCGTAACGGCTTCAATCTTCACCTGGCCTCCTCGGCTGTGATTTTTCCATGCCCGTGCCGTGGCCGCATGAATAGGCTACGAACGAAATTATGCTCTAGTACCGCAACCGGCAATACTGGTAATGTTTGCAGAAACGCAAAGTTCGCAGTTCCGATCACCCGATCTCCAGATCACCCGATCACCCGATCAATCTCCTGCTCCTCATCCCACGGCCCCAGCACATAAGCCCCATTCCCGGCGGCATCGCGCTCGAAGCCCATCACCGCCAGCCCCTGGGAAAAGGACTGGATAAACTCTTTCCGGTTACGCTCCTGCACCTGCGCAGCTTTGGGAAGGTCCGTGGCCGAGTTCCGCCACGCATAGATCTCGGCGGGAACAAGGACTTTCTTTCCCGGAATTACCTGCGGCGCGCGCCCTTCATCCAGCAGGCCCGTGACCCGTTTCGACTTCAGCCACCATTCAACGATCAGACGGTCGGTAGGCAGCCCGCGATGCAGGGGCGAGGTGGAAGATCCGTAATGATTGACGCTGTATTTTTTCGCAGTCGCGCCCAGCTTAACAATGTTCAGGTAGGCGTTCTTGATTTCGAGAGGATCAAACGTCCATTCGATCAACGCAATGCCCCGTTGCAGGGCATCGTCTCGTTGGGCCAGCTTGAGGCGGCGTCCCAACCCTGCATCCCGATGGGCTTCCCGTACTGCCAGCATGTGCGAATGCAGGTAGGCGCGCTGACCGCGGCTTCCTGGGACGGAGAGCGCATAGCCTGCCAGTGTATTGCCCTCAAAGCATCCAATCACCTGTCCGCCGATTTTTTCCGCGACCACAAACATGCGCAACGGCACCAGATCCGCATCTTCGAACTTCCACACTTCGCGCTGTAAATCCACGCACGCCCGCAACTCATCGATGTTGCGGCATTTCCGCACCACAAACTTGTCTGCCGCCTGGGACTGGTTCACCTACCGCTTCTCCTCGGCCTTCTTGGCCTGCTGCCATAGGCTCTCCATCTCTTCCAATGTGGCTGAGCCGGGTTCCTTGCCCTGCTTTTGCAACTGCTCCTCCAGCCAGCCAAAGCGCCCGCGAAACTTGCGGTTGGTGCGCCGTAGCGCCGACTCCGCATCCACCTTGAGATAGCGGGCGATATTCACCAGCACAAAAAACAGATCGCCAACCTCGTCTTCGATGCGTTGCCGCAGCGGCTCAGGGACCGCGCCCTCGTGGCCCCGGCGCAAAGCTTCAGCCGGTAGCTCCGCGAGATTCAATTGTAGTTCCTGTGTCTCTTCCGTCAGCTTCTCAAACAGGCCGCCGATCTCCGGCCAGTCAAAACCCACCTGCGCCGCTTTCGAACTGATCTTGTGGGCTTCCAGCATGGCCGGCATCTTCGATGAAACTCCACTCAGCAGGGATTCGCGCTGGGCGCCATCAGCGGAAGCCTGCCCGGCCTGGACTTTCTTTCTCTTCCTTTCTTCCACTTTCAGCGCTTCCCAGTTCTTCACCACCTCGCCTGCGGTATCGGCCTGCACATCGCCGAAGACATGTGGATGCCGGCTGATCAACTTGTGACTCAGTGCATCCAGCACGTCGTCAATCGAGAACCGTCCGTCTTCCTGCGCCATCTCCGCATAGAAGAGCACTTGCAGCAACAGGTCGCCAAGTTCACTGGGCAGCTCCTGCCAGTCGCGGTTGTCGATGGCTTCCAGCACTTCATAAGTTTCTTCCAGCGTGTAACGCTTGATGCTGTCGAATGTCTGCTGGCGGTCCCACGGGCATCCGCCGGGCCCACGCAGCCGGGCCATGATGGCTACCGCCTTCTCGAATTTCTCGCCTGTCGTCACTGAAATAATGTATCACCGAGGTGTGTAAGGACGAAGAAGCTGTAAACAGATCGATGCTCCAGCGCCAGCGGCACGGAATAAGTTAGCCCAATTCAGTTCAGGGTCGAAAAACCAGGCGTCTCCTAGTATTTTCATGAGCTTTCGCGGGCCAAGGGCCCTGAGGGACACTTAAGGAAGTCGGGATCGCAAGACCGACAATGCTCCAGCGCCAGCGGCGCGGAATAGGTTAGCCCAGCGCGTGACGCTCCGTTCCGCGTTTTTCGCGGGACGGAGCGGCTAAGCGCTGGGTAGGAAACGGGATAATGTCCCTTCCTTGCCGCCCGCAGGGCTCGCGCGCATGCCGCAAAGCGGCAGGAGCGCCCTAAAAAATGCTCTTCGCTGACGGCTGGAAAAGGCTTTGACGATAATCCGTCATGTCCGGTTGCGGCGCGCCCTGACCACGCGCATGTTGGAATGCAGCCGCTGCGCCCAAGGCTCCCAGGTATAGAGCGATGCGTTTGATCCGTGCAGCAAGACAAGAATCGGTGCGGGTTTATCCGCGTTTGCTGCCGCCAGCGTTAGCGGGCTCTACGAAATACGGGAATTTGCCTGCTCCGTTCATCAAGCCTGCTCGCTCACCTCACTTTTTCCCTTGTCATTCCGGCGGGTCTGCGCGTTTTTTGCGCAGGCCCGAGGAACCGGCTCCGCCGTGGCTGGCCACCCGCCCACCCCGATTGCACGGCATCCGTAAAACGCCGCCTATTTACATGCCATCATGTTTGCGTATTTACATGATGACGTGTACCATGAGACCGCCGTTTATGTACGGCGGCCCATCGAAGATCAAAACGGGAGCGGAACGTGAGCAAGACAACACCGGAAAACCAGGCGCCGTGCGCGGTGTGTACGCAGCGCCGCGCGGGGGGCGCGGAGCTCTACGAAATACGGGAAGGGGATGACCGCTATCTCTTCAATGTCGGCAAAGCGAAGAAAATTGCCGCTGACGGGCGCATGGCGCTTACTTTGCCGCCGGAAATCCTGCAAGAACTGGTCGCTATCAACGAATACGAGCCGCCGCATCTGCGGCACGTCGATCCCGGACGGCCCGGCGTTGTGCTGCTGTGCATGGGCGGATTGGTGCTGGTGGACGGCGTGCATCGCGGCACGCGCTGCCTGCGCGAAAAACGCGAGTTCCGGGTCCGCGCCCTCACTTATCTGGAATCTCAACGCTGTCTGGTCCGCCAGGAAATCGCCGGGGAGGACGCGGCGGCGATTGTTCGCAAGCTGCGCAGACTCATGGCTGGCGGCCCTACGGCGGCCATCGTGAAGGCCGAGCTTGCATGCCCGGCCGAGACGCTCAGGGAAGTGCAAGCTCTGCTCACGCCCGAAGAGGGCCGGAGACTGCGGCTGCGGGCGATGGCCGGGCGTGGGGGACCGCCCGGCCTGGGAGGAAGAGGCGGGCCGTCCTGAAGCTCCGGCCCGCCCCGCACCCCTTCTCCCACAGGTGCGCGTCCCGCCAGCCACGACAATAGTTTCTACACGCCATAATGTCAAGAACAAAACAAAACGACGGCCTTGCCAACGCCCGGTGGCGCTGGCGGTCCATCGCCCTGAAGGCGATCGCGCCCGGTTTCTTCATCGACGCCCGCAACCGCCTGTATTTTTCCGTGCAACAGTTCCTGGCATGCGCCGGCTTCCCGGATACCCCCGAGGCGAGGGCCATGGTCATGCGGGAAATCAGGAAAGTCCTGGCCGGGCTTCCCTTCATCGAGGTCCGCGGCCGCCTGCATTTGTGGATGGTGGCGCGCCGGCGCAAACGGAAGAGGTTATAGGCGCTGCTCCAGCGCCTGCTGGAAGTTCTCAGCCGCCGACAGGCCCAATTCCATGGCGGCTTCGGCCATCCGCTCATAGGAGAACACCACGTCGAAGGATACGATCTTTCGCAGGGACGAAAGCCAGAGGGCCCTGGCGGGCGGGTAAATGGCGGCCTTGGTCCGCCAAACATGCAGCGCCACCTGAATGGCGCAAGCGCCGCCGCGCACTTCAATGCAGGCTGCGACCAGCCTCTCGCTGGCCGCTTTGCGTTGCTCATCGCCCAGGCTCCAGGCGGTGCGCCGCTCCCGCCGCGCCCACTCTCGCAGAAACCCGGCGTTGTGGGCCATGCGTTGCACCTGCTCCAGCAGGCGGCCCATGCGCCTTTTTTGCTCCTTTGCGAACTGCCGTTCGCCCAGGTTAAGGCGCAACATCTCCTCGCCCGCCGGGTCGGTCAGCTCTTCCACCTCCTCCCGGTACACCGGGCGCAGAAAGGGGATGACCTCTTCCAGGGTGCGGTCGGCGGGAAAGTGCGCCTGCCGGTAAAGAAACCAAGCCAATCGGCACAGGAAAATCAGCGTGAAGGCCAGCAGCAGTTCCAGCGGAAATCGGACGATCATTTCAATCTTTCTCGCACCTTCTTGATAAGTTCGCGATAGCCCATGACTTCGTTCAGCATCGCTTCCGGGCCGATGCTCAGCGTCCAATTGGCCTCCGGCTCGGGACGGCGGAAGACGCTCAGCCACAGGAGTACGGCCAATATGTATGACACAGGCGGGGCGTAGGTGACCAGGGTATTGAATTTTGTTCCGAAATCGGAACGCAGCCAGTAGGCGCCCGCGGCCCCGGTGGCGGCCACCGCAAATCCCATCACAATCGAAAAGGAATAGCTCCACCAGCTCAGGGAGAACAGCCGCACCAGCCCGAAGAACAGCAGGAACAGCCCTATCTCGATAAAATTGACCGCGAAGCCGAAAACCAGGACCAGGCTGATCACCCGGTTGGCCTGTACCGGTGGATGCACAACTGCGTAGCCGAGCGAGAGGAGCAGAACCATCGCCACAACGCCCGGAAATATCAGCCAGAACCATTTCCAGTGGGAATAATACTCAAGGAAGACCCAGTGGAATACCTCATACAGAACCAGTAGCGCCAGCAGGCTGTCGATCACTGCGGTCGCCCAGTAGACGCCGAAGTATGTCGGGTAGTTGTTGCTGGCAGAATATCGACCAAGTCCGATCACGATGGAAGAAGTTATGTACGCAAAAAACAGAGGGAATTCGCGGTAGAGCCGGCGCTGGACAAGAATTACCGCCAGACAGACCTCTAAGGCCGGGGTGGCCAAAAAGAGCAAGATGTCTGTTTTCGTCATGAGCTGTGAGTGGCCAGCTTAAACCAGCCACTCACATTGAACAACCTTACTGCGAGCCGCAAGGATTCGGATAACAGATTGGCACGGGGCCACCTCCGCCATCCGCCAAAACCGGGGTTGATCCGCAGGCCACCAGGAATAGAGTGGCCAGGATGATCTTGATGATCGTGGTTTTCATTCTTTGCTCCTTCAGGTGAGATTATGGGCAAAGACCGCCTTTGGGGGAGAGAGGCCTTTGCCTTGGCGAGAATAGTCCATTTCCCTGTTCTGGAACGAAGGAAACCGCGCCAATGGCTTTTCGGAAGCCCGTGATTTCAGCGGCTGTTCCGCAAATGTCTCTTACTTTGGCTTCAGCCTCTGCCGGTAACAGGGCACGACTTCCAGTCGTGCTGTTCAGGCCCGCCCATCAATCGGGCTTCAGCCCCTGCGCACTTTAGTGCCCAGTTGTTTTCCGACGTTGGCGGGCGCGGCTAAGCAATTTCTCTCTGCGCCAAATCGAATGTGAAATCGAGTTCGAGGCTCACTTCCGCCATCCGTCAAAACGGAGGTTGAACTCGTTTGCTAGAATTCGCTTGCCAAGACTCTTGAGCCGTCTCCGAACAAGAATTGCCGCCAGACAGACCTCTAAGGCCGGGGTGGCCAAAAAGAGCAAGATGTCTGCTTTAGTCATAAGCTGCGAGTGGCCAGCTTAACCCAGCCACTCGCTGTGAACAACCTTACTGGGAGCCGCAGGGATTCGGATAACAGATTGGCACGGGTGCGCTTCCGCCATCCGCCAAAACGGGGGTTGACCCACAGGCCACCAGAAATAGAGTGGCCAGGATGATCTTGATGATCGTGGTTTTCATTCTTTGCTCCTTCAGGTGAGATTATTGGCAAAGACCGTATTTGGGGGAGAGGGGCCTTTGCCTTGGCGAGAATAGTCCATTTCCCTGTTCTGGCACGAAGGAAACCGCGCCAATGGCTTTCCCGAAAGCCGGTGATTTCAGCGGCTGTTCCGCAAATGTCTCTTACTTTGGCTTCAGCCTCTGCCGGTAACAGGGCACGACTTCCAGTCGTGCCCTCGAGTTTCTACATTTGCGGGGATGCTAGTCCATTGGAAGAAGTCCCGCAGGGACGAGTGACAGTAGCCCAGCACCGGGTTCGGCGCAGCGAGATGCCCTGATTAATTCTGGGATTATCTGCGCCGAACCCTGTGCTGGGTGTGGCGCCACAGGCAGCCAAAGTCCCTTCAGGGACGACTGACACCGGCTTCCTCCGGTATGCCCTCGAGTTTCTACATTTGCGGGGATGCTAGTCCATTGGAAGAAGTCCCGCAGGGACGAGTGATCACTCCACGTACGCAAA
>DATMNZ010000155.1:0-25802 GCA_035568495.1 Saccharimonadales bacterium (SeqCode)
AAAGTGAACCGAGTTGGACCATTGCCGTTTTAGCGAGTGTTTGCGCGGTTTGTAGCATACGGCTTGCCATCTCTATTGACTCTTTGGGTTCGCCATAACCTGCTGATTCTACGTGTTTTGTGATTTTGTAACACTGTAGTAATAGAAGGTAGCGATAAAAACGAGGCCTGCACATACCGCTCCAACCGGGAAACCATAAATGAAGGCTGCAAATCCAGCCATAGAATTATGGTGAGGATAGCGCCACATGGCCCATTCGCCATAAGCGATGTTGAAGACTACGAAGATCAAAATGAAGGCCAGGGCGGCAGTAGCAAACGAAATTAATATTCTTCTCGTCACGTCGTACCTCAGTCTGCCAACGCTGCGATTTCTTCGGAATCCCAAATATGATCTGCAAGCGCAGCCGCCACCGCCGGAGCGATTCTCAGGGTCTTGTGAATTCTAGCAAAAATTGCAGTGGACAATGCCGGGAGGGTGGGACGCGATGGGGGTTTGTCAACGCCCGGTCATTGCTTGACAACTCTCAACCTTGCTACCTATGATAAGCAGTAGCGAATAAAACGCGAATAAAATACATCTCCATGAGGGTAGGACTTTGTCTGTGCTCGTTGACCAGATTGATTTTTTTCGCCTTGATGCAAACCGGAAACTGGATCCGGAACGCCGCTCAGAATTAGGGCAATTCATGACGCCTCCGGCGACGGCGCGATTCATGGCCTCAATGTTTGAAGCCAAGTGCGATGAGATCAGATTGCTGGATGCCGGAGCGGGTGTCGGCTCCCTGACGGCGGCGCTCGTGAGCGAGATCTGTGAGCGTCAAAGTAAGCCGAAGAAAATTCACACAACGGCCTATGAGATCGACCCAGCACTCGCGAATTATCTTGGCGCTACACTCGATCAATGTTGCAAAACCTCTGAAGACCAGGGCATCGTGTTCGGATTTGATTTGCTAGAAGATGATTTTATTGAGCATGCGACGCGCAGGCTGAGACAGGAAATGTTTACTCCCATTGAGAGATTTAACTGCGCGATCCTGAACCCACCCTATAAGAAGATCAATGGCGAGTCGGAAGCGCGATCGATGCTACGGGAAATTGGCATTGAAACATCGAACTTATATACCGCCTTCCTTTCGATAGCGCTTATGTTGGTCGCGCCGGGCGGTGAGATTGTTGCTATCACCCCGCGAAGCTTCTGTAATGGGCCTTACTTCAAGCCGTTTCGAAAGCTGCTGTTGGATACCATGGCCATTCGCCGCATTCATATATTTGAGTCCCGGCAAGTGGCATTCAGGGAAGACGAGGTGTTGCAGGAAAATGTAATCTTCCACGCCGTTAAAGGCGGGCAACGCACAAGCGTCACAGTTTCTGCGAGCGCTGGTCCGGAGGACGACTTTGTTACTATGCGGAAGATCGCATACGAACAGCTCGTTGATCCCGGCGATCCGGAACACTTTATTCACATTGTCCCGGATGGGCTTGGCGCCTCAATCGCGGAACAGGTAGGGCGGCTGTACTGGACGTTGAAAGAGCACGACATTGAGGTTTCAACCGGACGGGTCGTTGATTTCCGTGCTGTGGCGTTGTTACGTGAAAACCCAGGCGCTAACACAGCGCCATTGATCTACCCTCGTAATTTCGACAATGGCTTTATTGAATGGCCGAAACCGGGAGGTAAAAAATCGCAGGCCTTGGCGATGCTGCCCGGTGTCGAAGAACTGCTTGTTCCCAGAGGGACGTACGTGCTGGTGAAGCGATTCTCCGCAAAAGAGGAGAGCCGTCGCGTGGTTGCTGCCGTCTACGACCCTACCCGCATCGATGCCCACCAGGTGGGGTTTGAGAACCACCTCAATTATTTTCACCGGAAGGGCAGTGGTCTGCCCCTCGCATTTGCAAGGGGTCTAGCCGCGTTCCTTAACTCAACGCTGATAGACTTATATTTCCGGCAGTTCAATGGGCATACCCAGGTGAATGCGACCGATCTCAGAAACTTGAAATACCCTACTCGGTCACAGCTTGAAACCCTAGGCGCCCGAATTGGTAATGAATTTCCGGAGCAAGAATTATTAGATTGCTATGTTGAGGAGACGCTCAATTTGCCCGAAGCGACAGGCATACCCGACCCAGTACAGGCAAAGAAACGATTGGAAGAGACCTTGAGTATCCTGAAGGATCTGGGCTTGCCGCGTGAGCAGCAGAATGAACGCTCCGCTCTAACCCTGCTTTCATTGCTCGACCTCAGACCGGACACAGCCTGGTCGAAGGCGAAAGACCCGCTGATGGGCATAACGCCAATGATGGATTTTTTTGCCGCACATTACGGCAAGAAATATGCTCCAAATACTCGTGAGACGGTACGCCGTCAAACCATCCAGCAGTTTCTCGAGGCCGGGATCGTGTTGATCAATCCTGATAGTCCGGAGCGCGCTACGAATAGTCCTTTTGCTGTCTATCAGATCGAAGCCAGCCTGCTCGGATTACTCAGAACTTATGCATCGAAGAAATGGGAGAACGGGCTGCGGACCTATTTGGCCTCGGCTGAAACCCTCAAGAAGAAATATGCGCAGGAGCGGGAGATGAAGCGGATTCCTGTGCAGATTGCGGAAGGGAGGACGATTACGCTTTCACCTGGGGGGCAGAACGTTCTGGTGGAAAAGATCATCCATCATTTCTGTGAGTTGTTCGCGGCGGGTGGCAGACTTGTGTACGTAGGCGATACAGACGAGAAATGGGCCTATTTCGATGAGCCCCTGCTCCGCTTGATCGGTGTTGAAGTGGAACTACACGGCAAGATGCCGGATGTCATTGTGTATATCGAGGCCAAGAATTGGCTGATCCTCATTGAAGCTGTAACCAGCCATGGCCCAATCAATCCAAAAAGGCAAGGGGAGTTGAAGACCCTGTTCAAAGGCTCCAAAGCAGGATTAGTGTTCGTCACCGCATTTCTTGATCGGCAGGCAATGGTCAAGTATCTCAGCGACATTTCCTGGGAAACGGAAGTGTGGGTAGCCGATGCCCCAACCCATTTGATCCATTTCAATGGAGAGCGGTTTCTCGGACCGCACGAGAATTGATCTCGGAATCCTGGGTTTGCTTCGCTTTCGTTCTGAAGAAGCTACTGCCGGGGAGGGTGGAACGCAATCCATCAGATCGGCCCGCGATAGCGGCGCAGCCGCACTGCTATGGCGAGGAAGGCTATGGCGATTATCGCTCCGATCCACAGGCCCGGATTGCTGAAGAACTGAGCTGGAGTGAGTCCAGACATCGTATCCATCAGGGTGGCGCCCGGCGCAGGGGTGGAAGTCTCCGGGCCGGCCAGGCGGTGTTCCAGCAGGGTGGCGCAATACGTAGTGTTGAAAGCAATCTTCTCGACGACACAGATCACGGCCGGGGGCAGAAGGGCCCATAGAAACGGCGCCCGCCGGGCCCATGCGGAAACCAGCAACAGCCACCCGTAGAAAGGCGCGTACCATAGGCCGTGGACGGTCACAATGTGGTAGAGCAGCCTGAGTGACACATGGAAGAACGATGATTGTTGCCAGAGCGTGGCCACGCTCAGGCCGCTCCCGCTTCCCAACACTACGGCGGTGGTCAGCAGCAGCAGCATGATCAACTGCGTGGCCAACGTAATGGCGAATGCGAGCAGAGGCAGAATGGCCAGCGGAATACTCAGCTTGGAGAGCACAGTCGTGAGATCGGAAACCGGCAGCGACTTCCAGAACAGTATGCTGCGATCGCGGCGCTCGCCGTACAGCGCGTCGAGACAGTAGAACAGTCCGACAATCAAAATGGTCCCCATGATCAGGGCCGCCGCGATATCGTACGGCATCTCAATGGTGGAGCGCTGCTTCGCCGGGTCGAGCGCCGCCCAGCCACTGAGTTTGTGCGGCCCAACCATCAGGCTGATCAGGAAGGCGAACAAGAGGAGGCCGGCGGCGGCCAGCGGCGCAATATAGATGGAACGGTTTTCCCACAATTCGCGGCGCACCGACCAGTACACGAGCCGGGCAGCCGGCACAACGGCCTGCGCGCTTCCTGGCGCGCCGGGGTGAGACTCAAGCACAGCGTTCGATGGCGTCGTCATAGAGCCGCTCCTATTGCTGACGGTGTTTCTCTCGATATTTCTCCGGCTTGATTGCCGATTACGGCAACGAACAGGTCGGCGATGCTGGGGGTCCGCAGTTCGCCCAATTCCGCCAGTTGCCGGCGATCGCCATGATCGAACAGCAGGATGCTGCGGCCCAACACCTGGCGCTCGTTCATGGGCTGGAGCGCCCGCGCCGCCGCAACCTGCCCGGGATGCGCGATCACTTCCATATAGCGCGACTCGAACTGCTCCATGCTGCAATCGAGTACGATGCGGCCCCGGTGGATGAACATGAGATCGGTGAGGACATGCTGGACTTCTTCCACCTGATGGGTCGCAAACACGATGGTGCGGTTGCGGTCAAAGTAATCATTCAACAGGGAATCGTAGAACTGCTTGCGATAGAGGATGTCGAGGCCCAGCGTAGGCTCGTCCAGCACCAGCAGTTTCACGTCCATGGCCATCACCAGGGCGAGGTGCAACTGGACCACCATACCCTTCGATAACTCACGAACTTTGCTGGCGCTCCGGACCGTGGTCTTGGCCAGAAAACTTTCAGCCTTGGCGCGGTCGAATCGCGGATGAACACCGGCAACGTAATCGAGCGCCTGCGAGACCCGCAGCCAGAGCGGCAGCACGGTGACATCGGCAATGAATGAGACATCGCGCATGAGCCGGTCGCGCTCCGCCCAGGGGTCGCGTCCGAGCACTCTCAACTCCCCTTGATACGGTGTAAGGCCGAGAATCGCATTGAGCGCGGTGGTCTTGCCTGCGCCGTTGGGGCCGATGAGCCCGAGGATGCGGCCCTCTTCGATACGTAAGTCGATGCCGTCCAGAGCCATCGTTGTTCCGAACGCCTTGCGGAGACCGCGTGCTTCTATGCATGCCATGGCTTCAACGCTCCTCCTGTTTGGTTTTCGCCTTCGGCTGGCGGGCGGCGGCATTCCTCAGAAGTTCTTCCGGTGTCAGGCCGAGCCGCAACATGGTGGTGTGGATACGGGGCCATTCTTCCTCAAGGAACTTCTGGCGCTCGCCTTGCAACAGCAGCTTGCGCGCACCCACATTGATAAACATGCCCAGACCTCGCTTGCTCTCCACCAGCCGCTCGTCGACCAGTTGCTGATAGCCTTTCAGGACCGTGAGGTGATTGACGCGATACTCGGCGGCCACCGTGCGCACCGAGGGCAGCGGATCGCCTTCCTTGAGAATACCGTCGAGTATCATCGCGACGACCCGGTCGCGAAGCTGGCGGTAAATCGGCTGATTGTCATTCCACTCACGGTCCATGATGTGTCCCAGATAGTCCGCGCCCGTTATTTTGTCCGTTGCAGATCAAAGTGTGCATGCACCAGCTTGTCGCCCTTGAGCAGGAATGTCCAGTCTTCGGTGTGATGGTTGGCGTCGAGGAATGTGATCACGGCATGGTGCATGTGTCCGTACTGCGTGCTGCCGGCCACGTCGAGAAACTGGAATTCCACGGTCTTGCCGTCCGCTGACATTTTGCCTGTCATGCGCGGACGGTTCCCGGCGTCACAATAATGGGTCAGGAGCAGACGGTCCTGATCCATGTACAACATGGTGATGGGATCATCGGCGCTTCCGGCGCCCGTCATCTCATGCATGAGCGCATTGCCCCTGGAAGTCACGCGAAATGACACCTGCAGCTTGCCGTCCATAGCGGCATCCTGAGGTGTGGTCGTCACCTGGCCTTCCCACGAACCTGCTAGGGTTTTTAGTTTATCGAAAGATTGTTGTGCGTCGGACTGCGCAAGGGCCACAGTGGCGAGCGACATCAGAACAGCGGACAGCATTCTACGCAGCGATTTCATCTTCACATCTCCTGTAAGGTTCATTTCTTCTTGGCCGAGCAACCAAGGGTCACTCGGTTACCCCATCTAGTGATATAGTTATATATATGACTATATATCATGTCAAGTGTTTTTTGAATTTCTGAAACACGAACCGCTTTCCGGAAGGAAGGGACGAGTCTCCACGAATGTCCACATCTGTGGAGATACGGGTCCATTGGAAGAAGTCCCGCAGTGCTCGCGCGCAGCGAAGCGGAGCGTTCTTAAACAATGCTCTTTGCTGAAGGCTGGAAAGCTTCTTCCAATCACACGAGAATATTGGCGGGGATGGTCCTAGACGGTGGTAGAGGGTTGAGCGAACTCAACCCTCTACCCGATTTGCTGGAAGGTTACGCTGCTGGCCGTTCCAGAATTTCAGCCAATGCGCGCAGCCGTGAAGAATCTGCCGGGCTCTTCGCGGTGCTCGCGTCTTTCGCCAATGACGGCGACAGGAGCTTTAACTTCGCCAGAGCGTGTTTGCTCATGTGGGAACTCTCCGCGCTCTGGATTGCCTTTTGCAGGTCTGCGATTCTTTCCGGCGGCAGGGCTTGCGACCGCGACAATTGGTCTACGTAGGCCTTGGCGACCGCCAGATTTGCCGGCCACTCGATCTTCTGCTGGTTCTGCACATTCAACTCGGTCGTCCGGACCGTCTTGGCCGCATCGATTTCGTTCTGGGTCAAGAACTTGGTGGGTGTCAATTCCAATACGTCCAGGCCGCGCGCAATCTCCGAGCCATAAATGTAGCCGTTGTACCAATACGCCGCCCATTCGCCGCCCAGCACCAGCATCTTCGCGTCGATCGGCCCGCGGTCAAAGTAAGCAATCTCAAATGGATGCGCTGCATCCGTAAAGTCCATGACGGAGATGCCGCCCTGGTACCAGGCCTGCACTTCGATATCGCGGCCCGGGACAGGGACCAGCGAGCCGTTGTGGGCCACGCAGTTTTCCGAGTCGCTCTGCGCAGCCGGCAGCTTATAGTAGGCATTGAAAGTCAGTTTGCCTTGCTGCAGGCCGAAGATCGCGTCCGCGCCCCACTGGTTCGGGTCGTTCGGACGGCACCGCGCCCCCAGGCCGCCGCCCCACTCGTCCGTAAACACGACTTTGCTCCCATCGTTGGAGAATGACGCCGAATGCCAGTAGGAATAGTTCGGATCGTTCACCGCATCCACGCGCTTCGGATTTACAGGGTCTTTGATGTCGAGCAGAATTCCATTTCCGGAGCACGCGCCCGCCGCCAAACCGAGCGCCGAATACACGGTGATGTCGTGGCACTGGTCCGTATCCGACTCGCCCTTCCTGCCATGAGTGCCGCCGTTGTTGAGCCCGTTCATCGCGCCTGTCCGGGCGTTGACGAATACACGGGGGCTGGAGACCACTTTCGCGTTCTGCGGCGCAGCCACCGGGACCTTGATTACTTCGATACGAAACAGCGCGGTATTAGGGTCTTTCTCCGGCTTTTCGCCTGAGCATCCGGCCAGCTCTTCCGGTTGACGCACAAACGATGTGCCTGACACGTATATATAAACGTTGTCGTGGTCGTTCGGATCGGTCACCAGGGTGTGGGTATGCGATCCGCGGCAGGTCTGCACGGCGGCGACCTGCTTCGGGTTTCTGATGTTGGAAATGTCGAAGATTCTCACGCCCCGGAAACGGTCCCTTTGCGCTACCGGCAAGCGGAGTTTCTTGTCTTTCTCAGCGCCTGCGGGCGGGGGAGGCTCCGGCGGAAAGCCCTGCGCGCCGCAATCTACACGTCCATTCGGCATCTCTACCGACATGAACAGCAGGTCCTTATATACAGACAGATCACCCTGCCCGCCCGGGCACACCAGGGAAGTCAGCAGCGCGGGGGCCGCCGGATTGGAAATGTCATAGATGTTCACGCCATAAAAATTCCCCTGAAACAGATGGTTGCCCTGGAAGGCGAAATCTGAGTTCGCGAAGGCCAGTTGCGCGCGCACCAACTGCATCGGTTTCGGGACCTTGGCGATATTGTCCATGCCGAGCTGGTCCAGGGTCTTCTGCACCTTGGGATCGTCGGCATTCGCGGTCCCTAGTTGAAAGGCGGCAGGCTTCTTGACGAACTTTAGGTGCTTCATACCCATCGATGCTTCGCCAGCGTTATAGAGGCCAGGGGCCAGCTTGGCGCGCGGGTCGTTTACATCCGGCCCGGACATGCCCGGTGGCAGCGCCGGAGCGGCTTCCGGAGCGAACGGGTCCTGCTCTTCCTCGGCGGCTTCCTGTGCGGGCGGCGGGGGCGCAGGGGTCTGCGCTTGTGCTTGCAGCCGGCTCCAGCCGAAAAAGAAAAGGATGGCTGCGATCGCCATGTGAAAAGCAACTCTTGGCACTCGGTTCATTGTTTCTCCTCAGAAACTTTCTTCTCCAACATTGTCTGCATAACTTTGATCTCGGCCCGTTGTGCATTGTCCGCATCCGTGGCAAAGTCAAACAATTCGGCATCCTGACCTGCGCCGGCGGTATCGAACAGGTCCTTCACCATTGCTAGCGCGCCGTCGTGGTGCTGAATCATCCCGGTCAGGAACAAATGATCGAACACGGCGTCCTTGGCCCCGCGTAGCGTCTCCATCTGCTCCGGTGTAAGCATACCGGGCATCAGGGCCATTGGATGATGCGACATGTTTCCCATTTCTGGCATGGCCATGGAAGCTGCTTCGCCGCGGGCCGACAGCCAGCGCCGCATGAACTTGATTTCGTCCGATTGCGAGCTGCGGATGCGCGCGCCCAGGGAGCGCAGGTTTTTGTTTTCCGTGTGCGACGAAATCAGTGCGGTCATCTCCACGGCTTGTCCATGGTGCGTGATCATGCCTTGCATGAAGTCCACTTCCGCCTGTGACCGAAGCGGCAGCTTGGCCGTTGTGGAAGGCGGCAGCCTTTTGCTCGGCTCACCGGGCGCACCCGGCTGCACTACGACAGGGGGCGCCGGAGCAGTCTGTTGAGTGCCCGCTGCGGGCAGCAGTCCACAGAATATTGCCGATGCCCACACAGACCACAGTTTGCGCTTGCCGCGAGAACGATACGGCCGCCAGTTTGGGGTGTTGCAAAACATTTTCATTTGGATACGACGAAAGCTTGTAATGGAATATTAACATTTCCATGGGTTCCATCCAGGCAATGTGTGGTCCGATGGTCGAGCTACGGCACGGGTGAAGGTGATGCGATTAAGAACTGCTAGCGCGACGGTAGAAGAGCATGGCTTCAGCCATGTTGAAATGTCTTTGACTTCGATCTCCGGTCTCGTGCATCCTATTGTCCGGGAACCGTGATGTTCGTGGCAACGATCAAAAGAGATCCAAGGTTTTCCTGGTTCTGGCGGCTGCTTTCACCGGCCGTGGCCGGGGTCATGCTGGCCAATGCGAAGTTGATGTTGTTCACGTCCGTGGTCTCCATACGGCGAATAGGGCCCGAATATTCCGGCGCT
Source organism: Saccharimonadales bacterium (SeqCode) (assembly GCA_035568495.1). Classification (GTDB taxonomy): domain Bacteria; phylum Acidobacteriota; class Terriglobia; order Terriglobales; family Acidobacteriaceae; genus Angelobacter. Next base: position 9,376 of record DATMNZ010000155.1, read on the forward strand.
GCTGTGTACGTGAACTGGCACAAGTATGCGCTCTTTCTGTGCATCCATCACGGCGGCTATGGACGTGTGTTGCTGATGAGTTCCGCGCCCTACATGGAACCCGTCGCCCGTTGGTGTGGCTGGTTGGGAGTGACCGTCGTCCGTGGTAACCCGGGAGAACGCAGCCGTGAATCGCTGGTGCGCCTTATAGAGTGTCTGCAACGTGGAGAATCCGTCTGCCTGGCAGCGGATGGCCCCGCCGGCCCCCCATTCAAGGTAAAGACCGGCTGTGTCGAACTGGCACGCGCCGCCGGTGTACCCATTGTGCCGTTGGCCTATCGCTCGCGGAAGGGCAAGTCGAGCCTGGAACGCTGGGACCAGAGGTATACTGTCGGGAAGTTCGACCAGATTGAAGTGGTCTACGGTGGGCCGATCTTCATCGGTTCCTCCGAGGCGGAGAGCAGCGCGCTGGAACGTGTGCGCAAAGGGCTTGACGAGGTCATGGCCTATGCACAGGAAAATCCCGCCTGATTCATTCCAAGCCACGAATTTGACTCAGGTAAAGTTTCATCGTAACGTCAGCAATGGACCAGCAATGCTGAAGGAGCTTGCTCATGCGTAAAGCAGTCATACTTTTTGCGATTCTCATGCTTGCAGTTGCGGCTTCCGCGCAGACCGTGGATGAAATTATTGCCAAGAATATCGCAGCTCGCGGAGGCCTGGCTAAACTGCGGGCGGTAAAGACCGTGCGCATCACCGGGACCGCCGAATTTGCCGGCGTACAAGCCAATGTCATGATCGCCGAGAAGCGTCCGAACCAGATGCGCACGGAAATCACCCTCCAGGGCATGACCATGGTGCAGGCCTATGACGGGCTGCACGGATGGCAGGTAGTCCCGTTCACCGGCAAGACAGATCCTGAGCCCATGGCCGACGACGACCAGAAGTCCGCGGCCCAGGATGCCGACATTGATGGCGCGCTGATTGATTACAAAGAGAAGGGCCATAAAGTCGAACTGGTGGGCAAGGAAAAAATCGAAGGCACCGATGTCTATCATCTGAAGATCACCATGAAGAGCGGCGATACACGGGATGAGTACCTGGATGCCCGCAGCTTTCTCGACATCAAGGCCACCCGCAAGGCCACACGGCAGGGAACCGAAACGGTGCAGGATACGACCCTCGGCGACTACAAGGAAGTAGAGGGCATGATGCTCCCATTCTCTCTGGAAGTACACTCCCAGGGAATGCCCGGTGGCCAGAAAATCACCATCCAGAAGGTGGAATTCAATGTCCCCATGGAGGACGGCCAGTTCAAGATGCCGGCGGTGGCGCCAGCGCCGGCGGAAGGCAAGAAGCCTTAGGAGCGATCGGGTGATCTAGTGATCGCCGTGATCTGATGATCTGAAGAGCGGGAGCAGCAGAGTATTTAGAAACAGTCGGATCAGACATCCTTCTGTCAGAAAATCCACGCCGTCAGCTTATCCCAAAAAATGGTACTCCGATCACGGCGATCACCCGATCATCAGATCACCCGATGTCGAGATGCCCCGATGTCCGATTCTTCCTCCCCTGTGTTTAAATCAATAAACAATGTTCCGTCTCTCTGAAATGCGCCAGGAGTTCCGCCCTATGTTGCGGATGGCGATTCCCATGGCGCTGACCGAACTGGGTTGGGTGGCCATGGGCTTGGTGGATACCATCATGGTGGGCCATCTGCCCGATAGCGCCGTCGCCATCGGGGCAGTCAGCCTGGGGACCGCGCTCTTTTACACCATCGGCATCTTCGGCAGCAGCGTGATGCTGGGTCTCGATACACTGGTTTCCCAGGCCTACGGCGCGCGCAAGTTGGAAGAATGCCATCGTAATTTCTTCAATGCGTTGTATTTGGCCATGGTGCTGGCCCCGTCCCTGATGGTTTTAATTTTTCTGGCGCTGCCCTGGCTGCCCCGGACTGGAATTGATCCGGCGGTGGTGCGCGAGACGGTTCCTTTCATGCGGGCGCTCAACTGGAGCACGTTGCCGCTGGTCTTTTATTTTGTCCTGCGGCGCTACCTGCAGTCGATGTCCATCGTCCGCCCGGTGGTCTTTGCGCTGGTGTCAGCCAACCTCGTCAACGTGCTTGGGAACTGGACCCTGGTCTACGGGCATCTCGGCTTCCGCCCCATGGGCGTCACCGGCAGCGGATGGGCGACATGCGTTTCCCGCATGTACGTGCTTGCCGTGCTGGCGGCCGCGGTCGTCTACTGTGACCGCAAGCGGTCGAGCGGGATGTGGCACGCCTCGCGCCGGCTGGAGCTGGCGCGCATCCGCGAGCTGTTGCGCCTGGGATTGCCCGCCGCCCTGCAGCTTCTGGTGGAAATGATGGCGTTCACCAGCACCGCGATGCTGATCGGCAGGCTGGGGGCGCTGGAGCTGGCCGGACACCAGATAGCGCTGAATGTTGCCAGCTTCACCTACATGGTGCCGCTCGGCATTGGTTCGGCTGCGGCCGTCCGCGTGGGCCATGCTTATGGCGCCCGTGATTCCGCGGGGGCCACACGCGCCGGGTGGATGGCGCTGTTCTTCGGCCAGACTTTTATGTTCTGTTCCGCCCTGGTGTTGTTCCTGCTGCCCCAGTACATTGCGCGACTTTACAGCTCCCAGCCGGAAGTCATCGCCATGGGCGTCAGGCTGCTGCGCGTGGCCGCAGTGTTCCAGCTTTTTGACGGCTTGCAGGCGGTGGTCACCGGAGCGTTACGGGGCGCGGGCAACACACGTACGCCCATGCTCGCGCATTTGCTGGGCTACTGGCTGATCGGCATGCCCCTGGGAACATGGTTGTGTTTCAAGCTGGGCTGGGGAGCAGCAGGGTACTGGTCAGGATTGTGCGTCGCCCTGGTTTTGATTGGCACGGGGTTATTGGCGGTGTGGTATCGGCTGGTGAGAAGCCTGCAATTTACTCAGGGTCATCCCGAGTTCCGTCAGGAGCGCGCGCTTTCTTCAGCGCGCGAGTAGGCGCGAGGGACCTGCGTTCAGCGTTGAACCATGAGTATCACATCTGCTTCTTCAACTCATTCAACAGATTCAACGCGTCCAGTGGCGTAAGGCTGTTCAGGTCGGCGTCCCGTAGTCTGTCGACAATCTTTTGTGACAGCGGCGTAAACATCGTGAGCTGCATCTGTTGCGTATCGCGCTTGTTCGCGGGCGCCAGGTGGCTGCTGGTTTCGTGTTCCGCGTTTTCGTGTTCGTGCAGCACCTCGCGGGCACGGACCACCACTTCCGGCGGCAACCCCGCCAATTTGGCGACTTCAATGCCGTAGCTGCGGTCGGCGGGGCCGGGCTCCACTTTGCGCAGAAAGACGATACCCCCGGCGTTTTCTTTTACCGAGACGTGGAAGTTCTTCACCCCTTCTAGGGCTTCAAGCTCCGTCAGTTCATGGTAGTGGGTAGCGAACAGGGTCCGTGCCTTGCTGGTGGAATGGATGTACTCGACCACCGCCCAGGCGATGGCCAGGCCATCGTAGGTCGATGTCCCACGTCCGATTTCATCGAGCAGAATCAGCGAGCGGGCGGTGGCGGTGTTCAGGATGGCTGCCGTCTCCGTCATCTCGACCATAAAGGTCGAGCGCCCGCGGGCCAGGTTGTCGCTGGCGCCGATGCGTGTGAAGATGCGGTCCACGACCGGCAGGCGCGCCGAACGTGCAGGAACGAACGAACCCATCTGCGCCATCAGCACAATCAAGGCCGTCTGCCGCAAGTATGTCGACTTGCCGCCCATGTTGGGGCCGGTGATCAGCAAAATCGCATGACTGGTGGAATTGAGATACAGATCGTTGGGGACAAAGCGGTCGTTGCTGCCCGTCAGATCAACCTGTTCCAGCACCGGATGGCGGCCATCGACGACTTCGAGTTCCTCAGTGTCGTCAAATCTCGGCCGGATATAGCCATGGTTCTGGGCCAACGCCGCGAGCGACGCCAGTACATCGACTTCCGCCAGCGCCAGCGAGGTCTGCCGAATTCGTTTGGCCTCCGCGGCAATGGCCACGCGCATTTCGGTAAACAGCCGGCGTTCGATCTCCACGATCTTTTCCTGGGCGTCGAGCACCTTGGCTTCGTACTCTTTCAGCTCCGGGGTGGTGAAGCGCTCGGCGTTGACCAGCGTCTGTTTGCGTTCGTAGTCAGTGGGCGCGTGGTGCAGGTTGGCCTTGCTGATCTCGATGTAATATCCGAAGATTGAATTGAATTTGACCTTAAGCGAGTGGATGCCGGTGCGTTCCCGCTCGCGCTCTTCGATCTGCGCGATGTATTGCTTGCTGTTGCGGCTGAGGTTGCGCAACTCGTCCAGTTCAGCATCGATGCCCGGCTGAATCACCCCGCCATCGGCCAGCGTGAGAGGTGGCTCGGGCACAATGGTCTGTTCGATGCGTGTCCTAAGATCGGCCAGATCGTCTAATAGAACATGCAGTTCGTCCAGCCGGGCGGCCGCCAGCTTGCTGAGTGCGGCTTTGATCAGCGGGGTGCGGTTGAGCGATGCGCATAGCGCCAGCACATCGCGTGGATTGGCGGTTTCGAGCGTCACCCGGCTTAGCAGCCGCTCAACGTCGAGGACTCCCTCAAGCGCCCGCCTCAGCTCTTCGCGGGCCACGAACGCGCTAACGCCGGCTTCCACGGCATCCAGGCGCTTATCGATTTCCTCACGGTTGATCGACGGACGCAGGAGCCACGCCCGCAGCAGCCGCTTGCCCATAGGCGTAATCGTACGGTCGATGGCCTTGAACAGCGTAACCTCGGCGCCGGAGTTCGCGAACAGCGGCTCCACCAGTTCCAGGTTGCGGACGGTCACGGCGTCCAGCACCAGGCATTCCTGCCGGTCATAAAAGCCGATGCGGTCGATGTGCTCGAGCGTCCCGCGCTGGGTGGAGCGGACGTAATGCAGAATCGCGCCCGCCGCCGTAGCCGCCGCCGGGCGCCCTTCCAGGCCAAAGCCTTCCAGAGACAATACCCCAAACTGGTTTTCAACCAGCGGCACAGCGTAGTCGGCGGCAAACACCCAGTCTTCGAGCGGCGTCTCGGTGAACCGCGCACGCTCGCCGGTGGGTGGCAATCCGGCGGCCGAGACTTCGCTGCTGATCGATGGCGCCCGGTCGAACAACGGCAGCGAGGAAGGGAAGAGCACCTCACGCGGACGCAACTGCTGCAACTCTTCGAGAATGCGCCGCTCGGCATGCTCGCCCCGGAATTCCGTCGCCCGGAATTCACCGGTAGAAAGATCGAGCGCGGCCAGGCCCACGGCCCCAGAGACGCGGGCCAGGCTGGCGAGAAAATTGTTCTCTTCCGAGCTAACGCTGGAATCGATTGCAGTGCCAGGGGTAAGAACGCGGGTAACTTCGCGCCGCACCAGCTTCTTGGCCACCTTGGGATCTTCCATCTGCTCGCAGATGGCGACCTTGAATCCTTTGCGCAACAGCTTCGAGAGATAACCCTCAGCCGCGTGATATGGCACCCCGCACATGGGGATCGCTTGGTCTTTTTCCTTGTTGCGCGAGGTGAGCGTAATCTGCAACTCGCGCGCCGCAATCACCGCGTCCTCGAAGAACAGCTCGTAGAAGTCTCCCAGGCGGAAAAAGAGCAACGCGGTTGGATGCTGCTTCTTGATGGCCGAGTACTGGCGCATCAACGGAGTGGAGGCTTCAGTCATTGTCGGGTAAGGATTGTATTGCTAGGAATAAAGTCTAAACCAAAAGCGCACCACGGAGGCACGGAGTCACGGAGGAAAGCAGAAAACAAGTATTTGGTATTCGGTAATTGGTATTTGTGATTGATCGCGGCCTTGCTGAATCTGGCAAGACCCATGATTTTCCTGAGACCAAATACCAAATACCAAATACTAGATACTTGTTTTTTGCTTTCCTCCGTGACTCCGTGCCTCCGTGGTGGGCTTTGTTTTTTCTGCCTGTTTCCCCGCCGATCATGCATAATGAAAGACCAAATGGAACTGCGTAAAGACCCGATCACGCGCTCCTGGGTCATTGTGGGTGACGAAGAGGAGCGCAACTTTCATCCTGGCAGCCATTGTCCTTTTTGTCCGGGCTCGCCCCATGCGCCGCAAGTGATAACGGCGTTGCCCTCGGAAAACGGCGCTGGCCCGGTGCAAGCCATGGTGCATCCGTCGCCGCTGTACCGTGTGGAAGGCGATCCGCACCGGCGGTCGGAAGGCATCTACGATGTCATGAATTCCGTGGGAGCGCACGAAGTGCTGGTGCAGAACATGCGGCATGACACCGAGCTATGGCAGTCCTCGGATGCCGAAATCCTGCAGTTCCTGCATCTCGCCGCCCACCGCATTCAAGACCTGAAGCAGGACCTGCGCTTCAAGTACGTAACCGTTTACAAGAACCAAGGGGCGGCCGCCGGACAGCAGTTCGACCATCCAACATCGCAGTTGACGGCCACCACGTTTGTGCCCCGCCGCGTGCTCTACGAGCTGCGGGCCTCGCGCGACTACTACCTGGAAAAAGAGCGCTGCGTTTTCTGCGACACGCTGAACCAGGAGATGCGCGGCACGGTGCGCATGATCGAGATGCGCGGGGATTATGTTGTGTTCTGTCCCTATGCTTCGCGCGTGCCGTATGAGATGTGGATCATGCCCCGCCGCCACGAAGCGGCCTTCGAGCGCACCCTGGCCTCGAAAAACGCCAACCTGCATGAACTAGCCGGAGTGCTGCGGCGCACCCTGCAGCGCGTGAACTCCGTGGCCGAATCCTTCCACCTGGTGCTGCACACCGTGCCCAATACCTACCAGAAATCGAACATCCTGCAGTACTGGAAGACCGTGGACGAAGATTATCACTGGCACATCGAAGTGCTACCGGTGATAGGAAGGCAAGCCAAACCGTATTTTCTGAAAGAGGTCTACTACTCGCCGATTTCCTCGGAAGTGGCTGCGGAGAGATTGCGGGCGCTGGCGGTGAAGTAGATCAGAGCAACCGCGCCGCCGGCTGGTCCATCATCCACAACAACTTCCCATTTACCGGCTGCACTCTCTGGCATGGATACTTCTGCTGATCAGGACCTTGCAACACGTCTTTCAACATCTCGGCTTTTCCCTCGCCGGAAATGAGAAAGATCACCTCGGCCGCGGCGTTGAGCACCGGGAAGGTAAAGGTAATGCGGTCGCTGCTGAGTTTTTCCACCCAATTGGCGGCCACCAGGTGGGAATTCTCCGTGAGCGCCGGACTTTCCGGAAATAGGGACGCCGTATGTCCGTCGGGTCCCATCCCCAGCAGAACCAGATCAAAGCGCGGCCACTCGCGCGACAAGGGATGAAAGAAGTCCTGTAGTTCCTCTTCATAACGGCGGGACGCCGTCTGAGCATCAAGCTCGGCCATTACGCGATGAACGTTTTCCAGCGGAATAGGAACGTTGGAAAGCAGAGACTCGCTGGCCATGCGGTAGTTGCTCTCGGCGTCCGTGAGCGGGACGTGGCGTTCGTCGCCAAAAAAGACATGGATGTTTTTCCAGGGCAACCGCCGCGCCGCTGTTGCCTGATCGCCAGCCAGCAGCGAATAGACGGCCTTGGGCGTCGAGCCTCCGGCCAGGGCCACGGCAAACCGGCCACGCGCGGCAATCGCCTCGCGCGCACAGCGGATGAACTCGTCTGCGGCCGCCCGGTTCAGAGCGGGGGCATCCGGCAGGATACAGATTTCCCGGGGCTGGGCGGAATTGGTCATTGGTTAAAACTGTAATCCAAGAACGGGAGTTTGGCCACGAATGAACACGAATAAAGCCAGACTGGCCGCGAACGAACGCGAACGAACACGAATAGAACCAAGAAGGAAAAGCTGGTTTTGATTCGTGTTCATTCGTGTAAATTCGTGGCTAGTTTTTGTTCCCGCCGATCAGCCCGGTGATCTTCTCCACCGCCGCTTCAATCCTCTGCGGTTTCTTGAGCACTCCTTCGAACAGGTCTCCGGTGCGTTCAAACCGCCGCACGGCGTTGCCGATGTGGAATTGTGTGGGCTTGAGGCCCGGCCGGACTTCATGCCAGGCCAGCGGCGTGGCCACAGGCGCGCCCGGATACGCCCGTAGAACGTAGGGCGCGGAGATGGTCTTGCCGGACGCATTCTGCAGGTAGTCGAAATAGACCTTGCCTTTCTCGCGGGCAGCCACCGTGCGCGGCGTGGTAAAGAGGTCAGGACGCTCGCCGGCCACCCAGCGGGCCAGGACCTCGGCCAGCGTGCGCGTCTGCTGGAAGGTATAGATAGGCTCCACGGGCACGTAGATGTGCATGCCGTTGCCGCCGGTAGTCTTCGGATGTCCTGTAAGGCCGATCTGCTCCAGCCTTTCTCTAATCAGCAGCGCTGCTTCAATGATCCGGTCATACCCGCAGTGATACGGATCGAGATCGATGAGCATGAAGTCAGGATTCTCCAGCGATTCAACGCGGCCCATGGCCGGGTTCTGGTCGATACATCCCAGATTGGCCAGATAGAGCAGGGAAGGCCGGTCATCGACGATGACAAAGCGGGTCGTCTTCTTATCGTCTTGCTTTATCTTGTCTGCTGCTCCCTTCTGCTTTTCAATTACCGAATTACCAATTACCCGATTACCCGATCTAGGTTCTTCATGCGTGTCCGTAAGGATGGCCTCTGTCCTCAACCACTCCGGCGCGCCCGCCGGCGCTTCTTTCTGGAAAAAATACTCTCCGGCGATGCCATCCGGATAACGCTTCAGCGACAATGGCCTTCCTTGCAGGTAAGGCACGAGCAGACCGGCGACAGCGTTGTAGAAGTTGATGACATCGCGCTTGGTGTAGCCTTCCTGCGGATAATAGACTTTATTCAGGTTGGTAAACTTCAGCCGCCGGTCTTCCACGGTAAGAGCAACTTCAGTCTGATTCTGGGGCAGTAGTTCGGTTTTAGCTGCCAGCGGATCGGGCGCAGCCGTGCCTGTTTCGCGAACACACTCCTCCGGGGACTGGTCCTCGCGCAGCCCTAGGAATACCGGGCCACGCAAACGGTAGTCATCCGTCCATGAATTGAACTTGGCGGTGCAGACCAGCTCCGGTTTCAACCAGACCACTTTGCCAACATCTTTGGGCACCGCAGGCAGCGGCGAGCGGGTGGTGATGAGCGGCTTGAGTTTTTCGTAGACCGCCTTCAGCGATTCCTGTGTAAAGCCCGAGCCGACGTTGCCGGCATAGACCAGTTTGCCCGCCTCCACGACCGCCAGGGCCAGTGCGCCGAAATATTCGCGCTCGCCTTCGATCATGCCGCAGATGACAAAATCCTGCTGATTGACGACTTTGATCTTTACCCACTCGCGGCAGCGTTTTGATTCGTATTTGCTGTAGGCCTGCTTGGCCACGATGCCTTCCAGCCCTCTTTCGCGCACCGCCTCCAGCAGTTCGGCGCCCTTGCCGATAAAGTGTTCGGAGTAACGGAAGGTGGTGTTGGGTTGCAGAATTGAAGACAGAAGCTGCTTGCGTTCGACCAGCGGGGCCGTGCGCAGATCATGGCCGTTGAGATAGAGCAGATCGAATGCGAAGTAACAAGCTGGCTGGGCCTGTGCCAGTTTGGGCGCCGACTTTGCTCCGGCCCCGATGCGGTTCTGCAGCAGTTGGAAGCTGGGTACGCCATGCTCGTCGAAGCACACGATCTCGCCATCGAGAATGGCGCTCTGGGCTTCCAGCGAACCGGTAATCGCCAGTAACTCCGGATACTGCTTCTCGATCAAAGTCCCTTTGCGGGAATGAATGCTCGCATGGCCTTGGTCCACGAAGATCAGGGCGCGCACTCCATCCCACTTGACTTCATAGACCCAATCGGCGCCGGTGGGCATCGATTTCGCATCACCTATAACCGCCAGCATCGGTGCAACGCTGGCGGGCAGGGAAGCCTGAACAGCTCCTTCGAACGCCGAAAGATCAAGATTCCCAGGCAGGATACTGCGGATATCGCTTTCCGGCTCCCATCCGGGACGCACGGCGAAATCCTTCTTCTTGATCAGCAACCAGGCTTCACTGTTGCTTCGCCCGGCTTTACCCTTGCCCTGCTTCGTGCGGACGAGGGCAAACTCCCCCAGCAGCTTGCGCCCATGCAGCCGGAACTTCAGGTCGCCGGCTTCCCACTGCTCGGCGGGAGTCTTCGTGCCCGCCCATTCGTACGTGCCTCTATCCCAAAGAGTGACTTGGCCCGCGCCGTAGTTTCCGCCGGGGATTGTGCCTTCGAAGGTCCCATAATCGAGCGGGTGGTCTTCCACATGGACTGCCAGCCGCTTGATGGCCGGGTCGAGCGTAGGGCCGTTAGGCAAGGCCCATGATTTCAGCACTCCTTCCATCTCAAGACGAAGGTCGTAATGCAGCCGGCGGGCGCTATGGCGTTGGATAAAAAACCGCTGGCCTTCGCCCTCCCGGACAGCAGGCTCAGGCTCTGGGGTGTTCGAAAACACCCGTTTTCGCCGGTATTCAGTGAGTGACATGGATAAATGTTACGTTGTACTGCCCTGGTTTTTGTGCTATTTAGATTAAATCGCTTGTTTGTAGCTCTGGAGAAACCTCAATGGCCAGCACCGTTTGGAAGGGATACCTGACCTTTGGTCTGTTATCGCTTCCTGTCAAATTGTACAGCGCCGCCCGCAGCGAATCCGTCAGCTTCAATCAACTGCACAAGGCCGACAACTCGCGGGTCAAGCAGGTCTTATACTGCCAACTGGAAGACAAACCTGTTCCCCGCAGCGAGATCGTCAAGGGCTACGAATACGAGAAAGACAAATACGTAGTCATTGATGAAGAAGAAGTAAAAAAAGTTGCGCCCAAGACCGCCAAGACCATGGAAGTGCTGGAGTTCGTGAAGTCGGCGGACGTTGACCCCATTTACTTTGAGACCTCGTACTACCTCGCGCCCGATGAAGCCGGCGAGAAGCCCTACGCCCTGTTGTTCGAGGCGTTGCGCAAGACCGGCTGTGTGGGCGTGGCCAAGATCTCCATGCACAACCGTGAGCACATCGTGATTCTGCGGCCGGGTGGCAAGGGAATTCTGCTGCACACCATGTATTACCGTGACGAGATTCGCCAGGTGGAAGAGTTCCGCACCGATACCAGCGCCATCAAAGAGAAAGAGCTGGAACTGGCGGTGAACCTGGTTGAGTCTCTGGAAGCGGCCTTCGAGCCGGAAAAATACAAAGACGGCTACCGGGAAAACCTGCTGGCTATGATTCAGGCCAAGGTCCGGGGCGAGGAAATCGTGGAGGTATTCGCCACTCAGCACCGGGCCCCGGTCATCGACATTCTGGAAGCGCTCAAGATGAGCCTCGACCAAGTGAAGAAGCCGGTGCGCTCCTCCACTGGCGTGGCCGCCCAGCCGACTGCGGAGGTCGAAGAGATCAAAGCCAAAAAACCGCGTAAGACTTCGGGTGGATAGGAGCGGGGAATAGTCGGATGTGCATCGACCATCGCCGCCGAGACGGTGCTCCGCACCGTCTCTGGGTGTTCACGGCAGCGAACGCCCAAGCGCGCAGCAGCGCGTGCTGGGACCAAAAAAGGTGTCGGGAAACTGCGTAGATTTCACCCCGCACCGACGCAAATAGTTCCACCACATCCTGAAAATCAGCAAACGCAGACCGATGGGCCCCCGAGTCGGCAATGGGGTCGTGGTATAGACCTCGTTAAACCGACTTCAGTCCTGCGGCTTCGGCCAGCTTGGCCTGGCGCCCATCAAACGTCCAGAAGGCGTTTGCGCGCAGTTCGAGGGCTGATGCTACGTGTAGACTGTCCAGCGTTCTGACGCCCAGGCGACCCACATGCTGCCGTGCCAGTTTAGCGCAGGTTTCAAATGCCATTTCCGGCAGGTCTACTTCGACCCAAAGACCACCGGTACAATCGCGGTCAAAGTCTCTGTATACTTTCCCCGCCTGTTGTGAGGAAATCTTTCTGTGAAAGATGTGCTGGGCCACAGCATGGGTCCATTCGGCCCGATGCAAGGGCGTCAGCCAGATAAGTGGGCGCAGGGCCATGCGTTGGTGTGCCTCGTGGGAGTGTTGGTCGGGCAAATACAGCGAAACGAGGAAGCTGGTATCGGCGTAGACGTTCAAAAGCGTCCCCGTTCTTTAATGACGAGATCGGCCCCAGGCAGTGTCTGTTTCCCGAAGATTTTCTTCGTCCGGGCGGCAAAATCAGGCCACTTGCGGGCAACGGCAGGTGCAGATTCCGGAATGATCCGGCCGATGATTTGTTCTCTCTCCCGTAACTCCACTGTCTTTCCCGCGCGCAGCCAAGTCTTCAAGCGGCGGGTGTCACGTAGCTGGCGCATATTCATAGCAGGCATGAAATCATTGTGCCACAGCTTGTGACACATAATCAAGGGCCATTGAATCCCATCGATGTTCCTCCGTCCTTGCTCACCTTCTCCCGCTGCGATAGTCTAATGGAACTTTCGCCCCTAGCCGCGCGTATTGCTCCAGGAGCACACTATGGAACTGCGTATACAGAACCTCTCCAAAACTTATAAGAACGGGGTCAAAGCCCTCGACAACGTTTCTTTGACGATCCCCTGCGGCATGTATGGATTGCTGGGCCCGAACGGGGCGGGTAAATCGACCCTCATGCGCACCTTGGCCACCTTACAGGAGCCCGATAGCGGCAGCGCCCACATGGGTGATCTGGATGTGCTGCGGCAGAAGGAAGAGGTACGCAAGGTGCTGGGGTATCTGCCCCAGGAATTCGGAGTATATCCACGGATTTCAGCCCAGGACATGCTCAGTCACCTGGCCATGCTGAAGGGGATTACCAACTCCCGGGAGAGGAAAGAAGTCGTCGCAGCGATGTTGCAGCGCTGCAATCTATACGCCGAGCGCAAGAAGGCCCTGGCCGGCTTTTCCGGTGGAATGCGCCAGCGCTTTGGCATCGCGCAGGCATTGCTCGGGAACCCGCGCCTGCTGATTGTCGATGAACCGACGGCCGGTCTTGATCCGGGCGAGCGTAACCGTTTTTATAACCTGCTGGCGGAAATCGGCGAGCAGGTGATCGTAATCCTCTCTACGCACATCGTCGAAGATGTCATGGACCTTTGTACCAATATGGCCATCATCAATAACGGCCGGGTTCTGTATGAAGGCCATCCGGAGACCGCCATCGGCAGGTTGAGTGGCCGCATCTGGCAGCGATCCATTCCCAAGTCAGACTTGGCCGCTTATGAGGAGCGTTTCAAGGTGGTTTCCAGCCGGCTGGTTGGTGGCCGGCCCTTCCTCCACGTATACAGCGAGCAGCCGCTGGAAGATGGGTTTGTTGCCAGCGCACCCGACCTGGAAGACGTTTTCTTTGCCAAAATCCGCGATTGGAATTAAGGGGCCATCATGTTTCTAAAGATCGCTTGGTTCGAGGTCCTTTTCCATCTGCGCTCCTGGATGGTGTGGATTTTCCTATCCATCGTCACATTGCTGATTTTTGGGGCTGTCGGCACCGATCAGGTGCAGGTCGGAGGCGCGCTTTCGAACACATACCGCAATGCGCCGTTTGTGATTGAGAATTTCTATTCGTTCATCGGCTTGCTGACCTTGCTGATGTCAACGGCGTTTGTGAATTCGGCGGCCATTCGCGATTTCAAGTACAACACCTACCAGCTTCTCTTTTCCACGCCGCTTCGCCGGATCGATTTTCTGCTGGGTAGGTTTATTGGCGCTACCTTGATTTCGATGATACCGATGCTCGGGGTCTCCCTGGGTATCCTGGTGGCCAAATATATGCCCTGGGTGGATCCTGAACGCTGGGGCCGTGTGGATTGGCTCGCGCATCTGCGCGGCATCTATGTATTTGCTTTACCCAACACCCTCTTCGTGGCGGCTGTCCTTTTTGCGATCGCGGTGCTGGCCCGCAAAGAGATTGTTTCCTTTGTCGGAGCGATTGTCCTCTTGGTTGGCTATGGAGTGGCCGGCGCTCTTACCCAGGACATCCAGCATGAGCAACTTGCGGGACTCCTCGATCCCTTTGGACGGCGGGCCTTCGGGTCGATGATCAAGTACTGGACTGTGGCCGAGAAGAACTCGCTCTCCGTCGGCTGGGAGGGCCCTTTATTATGGAACCGCCTGCTTTGGATCGGGGCCGGTGGCGTGATCTTCCTGGTTGCCTATGCCCGCTTTAGTTTTGCCGAGCGGCGCTCCAAGGCGAAGACCGGCGAACCGGAAACCAAATGGACCATGGTCCCGGCGGCTTTACCCGGGATGCGCGCGCAATTGCATGATGCGCCCTGGGCCAAGTTTGCCGGCTCGCTCAGAATTCATTTCCTGGGAATGGCGCGCAGCACTGTTTTCATTGTGGTGGCGCTCCTGGCCCTGGCAAACTGCGTTCCCAGCCTGATCATCAGCGCCACCGAAGGTTACGGCGACAGCACGCTGCCGGTGACCTATTGGGTGCTGGATTTGATCCGGGGCACTCTTTATCTCTTTACTTTGATCGTGATCATCTTTTTCGCCGGCGCGCTGGTGTGGAAAGACCGCGATGAGCGCATGGACGAGATTATCGATGCTACTCCCGCTCCAGAATGGATTTCATACGCCTCGCGGCTGGTGACTCTGATTGGGATGGTGATGCTGATTCAGTTGGCCGCCCTTATCAGCGGTGTCGCTGTACAGGTCTGGCACGGATATCACACCTTCCAGCTAGGCCTTTACCTTCACGAACTGCTTGTGAGGGACGGCTCTTTGTTTGTGTTTCTCTCGGTGCTGGCTTTCTTCATCCACGTGTTGGCGCCGAACAAATATGTTGGATACTTCGTTTACGTCGCCTTCCTGGCCGCCAACACATTCATATGGCGGCCGCTGAATGTCGCCACCAATCTGGTCCAGTTTGCTGGAACGCCCAACGTCACGTATTCCGACTTCTTCAGAGACTTGCCCTATCGCACAGCCTGGAATTGGTACACGCTTTACTGGTTTCTGTTCTGCGGGTTGCTGGCGGTCCTGAGCGTCATGTTTTGGCCACGAGGCAGGCAAGACCGCTGGCGCGCGCGCCGAAGCAATGCCGGCCATCGTTTCCATCGCGGCTGGCAGATTGCAAGCCTCGCCTGTGCCTTTGTTTTTGCAGGAACGGGTGGGTGGATCTGGTACAACACCGCAGTGGTCAACCGCCTAGTGGGCCCCAAGGGCCTGCAGCGCCGGCAAGCGGACTATGAAAAGCAATACAAGCCGTTCGAGAAGCTGCCGCAACCGCGCGTTCGCAGCGTCCGTTATGCGATTGACATCTTTCCTGCTGATCGCAATATCTCCATGCGCGGCGACCAGGTCATTTACAATCCATATCCCCAGCCGTTGACCGATGTCCACTTTACCGTCGATCCGGACTATGACGTTTCGATCGAGATTCCCGGCGCTTCGCCGGTCAAAGTAGACAAGACCCTCTTCTACCGTATCTACCACTTTGATTCACCCTTGCAACCGGGCGAAGACCGCACCATGCACTTTACGGTAAGCAGCCGTACGCGTGGATTTGAGAATGAAGTAACCAACGTTCAGTTAGTGCAGGATGGCACTTTCTTCAACAACACCATTGGCCCGGCCATTGGCTATGTCGACGGACGCGAATTGAACGACCCGGTGGAGCGCAAGAAATATCAGCTCAAGGAAAAAGTGCTGATGCCGGCGCTGGAGCGGGACTGTACCGAGCGCTGCCGCGACACCTATCTCGGTGGGCACTCTGACTGGGTGAACGTGGAGACCGTAATCAGCACTTCTGCGGAGCAGACGGCCATCGCCCCCGGCTCCTTGGTCCGCGAATGGCAGAAAGACGGCCGCCGCTATTTCGAATACAAACTCGACCATCCATCCTTGAATTTCTATTCGTTCATGTCGGCCCGTTATGAAGTGGCCCGCGAAGAGTGGCACGGCATTAAAACTGAGGTCTATTACATCAAGGGGCATCCATGGAATGTCCCGCGAATGATGAATGGCATCAAGAAGTCTCTCGATTATTACATTACGAACTTCGGGCCGTATGAGCATAAGGAAGCCCGCATCATTGAATTTCCCAGAGTTGCGCGGTTCGCGCAGGCTTTCCCTGGGACCATGCCGTATTCGGAATCCATTGGATTCATTGCCAACATCAACCATCCCGACGATATCGACATGGTCTTCTACGTCGTTGGCCATGAGATGGGGCACCAGTGGTGGGCGCACCAGGTGGTGGGCGCGAACATGGAAGGCGCAACGTTACTCTCTGAAACGATGGCCCAGTATTCCGCGTTGATGGTGATGGAAAAGGAATATGGGCGGGACATCATGCGCAAATTCCTGCAATACGAAATGGACAGCTATCTTCGCAATCGCGGCCAGGAGCGGGTCAGAGAGCGGCCCCTGCTGCGGGTAGAAGCCAACCAGGGATATATCCACTACCGCAAGGGCAGTGTGGTCCTCTACTACCTCAAAGAGATGATCGGAGAAGAGGCAGTCAACCGTGCTCTTCGCAAGGTCCTCCACCA
>DATMNZ010000156.1:0-3011 GCA_035568495.1 Saccharimonadales bacterium (SeqCode)
TACCAGCACGATGAAAGCAACCACCGCGATCATAACAGCCAAAATCACAATCAAGTGGATCGGCGTCCAATCCTTGAGCTGGAACACATGCTGGTAAATGTTGTTGATCGCGTTCGGTATGCCCACCACGATCCCTGTAAAGATGATCAGTGACATTCCATTGCCGATACCGCGCTCGGTAATCTGCTCGCCCAGCCACATAATGAAAGCCGTGCCGGTGGTCAGGCTGAGCATAGTCATCAGCACGAACCCGATACCCGGATTCAGTACGAAACCACCTTCGGACCGCATTAGCCCCTCGGCGATTCCAAAGGATTGGATGAGAGCCAGGATCACGGTGAGATAGCGCGTCCACTGCGTGATCTTGCGGCGGCCCAGCTCGCCTTCTTTCTGGAGCTTCTCCAGCGTTGGCACCACCACCGTCATCAATTGCAGAATGATGGACGCGGTAATGTACGGCATAATGCCGAGCGCGAAGATCGTTAGTCTTCGCAACATGCCGCCGCTGAACAAATCGATGAACCCGAACAAGGTCCCGGAATTCTGCTGGAAGAAAGCCTGCAGGCGGTTCCCGTCAATACCCGGCGTGGGAATGTGCCCGCCCAGCCGGTATATGGCCAGCATCAGCAGCGTAAACAAGATACGCTTGCGCAGATCCGGAATCTTGAAGATGTTTGTGACGGCTTCGAAGAACTTCATTTTCGACTACCTCAACCTGTCCACGTGAGGCAGGCGCTTTCGCCCGCCAGGCAACTACAACTCGCTCCCGATTACGGTTCCACTGCCCCCGGCCTTCTGGATCTTCTCCAGAGCCGATTTCGAAAACACATGCGCCTGCACCGTGATCTTGCGGGTCAGATCGCCCGATCCCAACACTTTCAGACCCGTACCCAGCTTCTTGATAACTCCCAACTCCAGCAGCCGGCCTGGATCGAATTTATTGCCTTCCAGTTGCTCCAGGCGCCCTATATTTACGATCGCGTATTCTTTGCGGAAGATGTTCTTGAAGCCCCGCTTCGGCAAGCGCCGGTGCAGCGGCATCTGGCCGCCTTCAAACCCGCGCATGATGCTGTAGCCCGAAATGGACCGAGCGCCCTTGGCGCCGCGACCCGAGTACTTCCCGCGGCCCGTGCCCATGCCCTGCCCGATACGCTGCTTCTTCTGCTTTTGCCCAGCCGGCGGCTTAAGATTACTCAGATTCATAATTAGTCCTTCACAATCGCCAGCAGATGCGGGATCTTTGCCACCATGCCGCGGAAACACGGCGTATCCGGCCGCACCACGGTACGATTCATGGTCTTCAGCCCCAGTGACCGGACGATGGACTTATGCTTCTCGGGACAGCAGATCGTGCTGCCTATCAACTTAATTTTGATCGTTGCTTGATCCATTTCCAAAACCGTTTCTGGTTCCTGGTTTCTAGTTTCTGGTTCGAGCGCTCACCTGTACGAACCAGAAACCAGAAACTAGAAACCGTCTTACATTACTTTCTCAACCGTCAGCCCGCGCATCTCCGCCACTTGCGCCTTATCGCGAAGCTGCTCCAGCGCATTAATCGTGGCCTTCACTACGTTATGCGGATTGCGCGAGCCAATGGATTTGGTCAGTACATTCGTTATCCCCACCGCCTGAATTACGGCGCGTACCGGGCCGCCGGCGATGACGCCCGTTCCATCCGGCGCCGGCTTCAACATCACCAGCCCGCTTCCGAAACGCCCCAGCACGGCGTGTAAAATGGTGGTTTCGAGTACATTGACCTTGCGAAGATTCTTCTTGGCTGCTTCAATTCCCTTCTTGATTGCAGCCGGGACTTCCTTGGCCTTGCCGGTGCCAAAGCCTACAATCCGGGCGCCCGGATCGCCAACTACCACCAATGCCGAAAAGCTCAAATTCTTGCCGCCTTTCACCACTTTGGTGACGCGGTTGATCGAAACCACTTGCTCTTTCAGATTCAAAGAGCTGGCGTCGATGCGCTTTTGTGTCGGTATTGCAGCCATTCGTTAAAACTCCAGTCCCGCTTCCCGTGCGGCATCCGCGAGCGCCTTCACGCGCCCATGGTACAAATAACCGCCCCGATCGAATACAACTTTGGTCACGCCCTGGGCCTTGGCCCGCTCGGCGATCAGTTTGCCCACTTGCTTCGCGCCGGCCACGTTCCCGCCGTTTGCGGCCTTTTCGCTCGAAGCCTTCTCGGGCTTCTTTTCGCTCGCCGGCTTCTCGCTGCTCTTCTTTTCTTCCGATTTCTTATCGCCGGCTTTCTCGCCCGACGATGCCGCGGCTAGCGTGTGCCCCTTCCGATCGTCAATCAGCTGGGCATAAATGTGTTTCACGCTGCGGAACACGGCCAGGCGCGGGCGCTCCTCGGTGCCTCGCACCTTTTGCCGGATACGGCTGTGAACGCGAACCCGAACGTCATTCTTAGAGGATTTCGGCATTTACTTAGCTCCCGCTCCACCCGCTCCGGTCTTGCCGACCTTTTTGCGGAGGACTTCTCCTGTATACCGGATGCCTTTGTTCTTGTACGGGTCCGGCGGACGCAGCGCCCGGATATTCGCCGCCACCTGCCCCACCATTTGCTTGTCGTAGCCGGATAGCACCAGGTGGGTCTGTTTGTCGATCTTCAGCTCCACGCCGTCCGGCAACAGAACCTCGATGGGATGCGAATACCCAAGGGTGAAGGTAGCGATTTTGCCCTTCACGTCGGCGCGATAGCCGACGCCGGTGATATCCATCTCGCGCGTGAAGCCTGTGGATACACCCTGCACGGCAGAAGCCGCCAGGGCGCGGGTGAGACCATGCAAAGGCGCCTGTTTGTCGCCGTCCCGCGTGAATTCCAGCGTGCTATCGGCCTGCTTGGCATGGATACCGTCCGGAAGTGGAACCTCCAGCTTGCCTTTTGGCCCTTCCACTAGCATCGGATTTCCGATAACGATTCTCACGCCTTTCGGCAGCGGAATGGGTTTGTTTCCTACTCTCGACATAATACCCTCCCTACCAAAGCTGGCAGAGAA
>DATMNZ010000157.1:0-62247 GCA_035568495.1 Saccharimonadales bacterium (SeqCode)
CAACGTGATGGCCAGATTCGCCGTCTCGGTGGTCACGTGCAGGCAGGCGGAGACGCGCATGCCCTTCAAGGGCTGGTTCTTGATGAAGTCTTTGCGGATGCTTTGCAGCACCGGCATCGATTGGTTGGCCCATTCAATACGGCGCTTGCCCAGATCGGCCAGATCAAGACTTTTTACGTCGTGAGGAACCTGAGTTGCTACGGATGTCGACATATTTTCCTGTTTACTTGCCTTTGGCATGAGATTTTTTTCTGGTTCCGGCGGTTTCGCCGGGCCTACGCTTTCAAAAATATCGGGAAGGAAACTTCAAGTCTCCTTCCCGAGGACCGATGATTTTACTTGCCGGCGCTGATCCCGGCCTTGCTCGCGGCCTTGCCCAGGCCCTGTTCACGCAGAGTAGCGGCCTTGTCGGTCGCTTCCCAGGTGAAATCCGGGTCTTTACGGCCAAAGTGGCCGTAGGCGGCGGTCTTCTTGTAGATCGGGCGCCGCAGCCGGAGCGATTCCATGATCCCTTTGGGGGTGAGTTGAAAGTTGGCGCGCACCAGATCTTCCAGGCGGTCTGAGGGAACTGAGCCGGTGCCGAAGGTATCGACCAGCACACTGACCGGCTCGGCCACGCCGATGGCGTAGGCGAGCTGGACTTCGCAGCGATCAGCCAGGCCGGCGGCCACGATGTTCTTGGCGATATAGCGGCCCATGTAGCAGGCGGAACGATCGACCTTGGTCGGGTCTTTGCCGCTGAACGCGCCGCCCCCGTGCCGGCCCATGCCGCCATAGGTATCCACGATGATCTTGCGTCCGGTCAGGCCGCTGTCGCCCATGGGGCCACCCACCACAAAGCGCCCGGTGGGGTTGATGTGGTATTTGGTGTCGGCATCGAGCAAGTGGGCGGGAACAGCCGCCTGAATCACGTGCTGCAGAATATCGGCGCGCAGGGTCTTGTTATCGATGGTTTCCGAGTGCTGGGTGGAGATGACCACGGCATCCACGCGCACCGGCTTATGGTCGGAATCGTATTCGACTGTGACTTGTGATTTTCCGTCGGGCCGCAGGTAAGGGAGTTGGCCGCTCTTGCGGACTTCCGCCAGCCGCATGGTAAGTTTGTGGGCCAGGGCAATCGGCGTAGGCATGTAATCGTCGTTCTCGTTGGATGCATAGCCGAACATCATTCCTTGGTCGCCGGCGCCGCCGGTATCGACCCCCATGGCGATGTCGGACGACTGCGAATGAATCGATGAAACCACTGCACAGGTGTTGGAATCGAAACCATACGTCGCATCGGTGTAACCGACGGCGGTCACCGTGCCGCGCACAATGGTGGGGAAATCCACGTATGCTTCAGTTGTAATTTCACCGGCAATGACCACCAGGCCGGTCGTGGTCAGCGTTTCGCAGGCCACACGGCTGTAGGGGTCCTTCTCCAGACACGCATCTAGAATCGCGTCGGAAATTTGATCTGCAATCTTGTCCGGGTGGCCTTCCGTGACCGACTCAGACGTAAACAAGAAATGTTTCCTTGAAGCCAATGGAGTTTCCTCCTCAAGAATTTATACGTTGCCGAACCTAATAAAGAGCGTCGCAAACAGTTTACGTTGATGATGGCCTTGGAGACAACGTTCTAGGGTTCCAGTTGCTTGAAATGCAGCCGAATGGCGGAATCCGTGCTGCGAAAGGGGCCTGATTCATTTTAACGGCAAAAACGGCCAACCGGGAAGGCTGTGAATAGCCCCTCGCCAGCATTCAGCTCACGGCGACTTGGCCTTGAGCGGGAAGGTGAACGTGCGCGTTTCATGCTCCGCGCCCAGGCCGCCCAGGGGTCTTCCGTTGTAGCTGGCTTCCAGCCCGCCGGCATTGCCGGTGCGCAACACCAGTTCGTTCTCGAATTTCACCGAGCGCACCTGGCGGGCGTTGAGTGTGCCTTCCATCACGGTTTTACCGTCGGCTTTGATCGATACCCAGGAATCCGATTTGGCTGTCAGGGTCAGGGTGTAGGCTCCGGAATTCTGCGGATCTTGCTGGTCTTGGGTTGCCGGTTCCAGCCCCGGCGCTGGTGTTGAACCGGATACTCCGGGACCGTCGGGCGTTGGCTGTGTGGTGGCCGTCTGTATTGCGGCCGCCGCGGCACTTGGAACAACCGGGCGCGCGGGGTTCCGGTGCGTCCAAATTCTCCATCCGGCGATAACAGCGATCAGGGCCAGCACCGCGAGGACAATCGGCAGCCACGAGCGCTGTGGGTTCAACACCGGAGCGCCCTTTTGGGGTTTGTTCTTCTGCACCTCAAGCGGAAACTGGTCCGCGGTAGCGGACTGGTCGTGACTGGCGGTCATGTAGTCGGCGACCGCCTGCTCGGGATCGAGACCGACATAACGGGCATAGGAACGCACAAACCCGCGGTTGAAGACGCCGCCAGGCAATAAATCAAATTCTTCGTTTTCCAGGGCTTCAAGGCGCCTGCGGGCGATTTTCGTAGATTCGGAGATCTGCTCAAGAGTGATGCCCCGCATCTCCCGTTCCCGCCGTAGCCGGTCTCCAAAGTCACCCATCGGTTACGCCTGTCGTCAAGAATATGTAAGATGATACAGTGGGCAAATCGCAGGAAGTCCGGTTCCCGGCGCGAAAATAAGAACCCGCGCTAATTGGCTGAAAACACAGCCTCTCGGCCGGTACCGAAAGAACGACGACTCCGGGATGTGCAAGGGATGTTCGCCCGGTTGCTGATTTGAAAAACACAGGCTTATAATACGCCAAAGTTCCACATTTGTGCCTAATTTCAGGATCGAGCTCCGATGGAAGAGGCTGTTATACCTGAACGTAAACGCCAATTGCAGGAAGTCGCCATATTTAACGACGTGGCGAAAGCCCTTACCTCGTCTTTAAATCTCGATTCCATCCTTCAAACCATCATGGATAAGATGGCGGAATTCTTCCGCCCCGATACATGGTCGCTCTTGATGGTGGATGAACAGAAGGACGAGCTTTATTTCGCCATCGCCGTGGGCGATGCCGCGGAGACGCTGAAGACCGTCCGCCTGAAGGTGGGTGAAGGCATCGCCGGCTGGGCCGCCAAGCACGGTGAGTCCCTGATTGTTCCCGATGTCTACAGCGACGAACGTTTCGCCAAGCGCATCGATGAGATGACCAAATGGAAGACCCGGTCCATCATCTGTGTTCCGTTGCAATCCAAGCACCGGGTGCTGGGCGTGATTCAGCTCATCAACTGCGCCATGGAAAGCTTTGGCGAGCAGGAAATGTTCTTTCTGCACGCGCTGTGCGATTACGCCGCCATCGCCATCGACAACGCCCGGGCCGTCGAGAAAATCCAGGAACTGACCATCACCGACGACTGCACCGGACTCTACAACGCGCGCCACCTTTATAAGACCCTGGAATCTGAAGTCTACCGCTCCGCTCGCTTCGGTTATGAATTCAGCGTGATCTTCATGGATCTCGACCACTTCAAGATGGTGAACGACACCTACGGCCACCTGGTGGGCAGTAAGCTGCTCCATGAAATCGGGTTCAAGGTGAAGTCCCAGTTGCGCCTGATCGATTACGCCTTCCGCTATGGCGGGGATGAATTCGTGATTCTGCTGCCCCAGACAGAAAAGAACTCGGCCATGGTGGTGGCCCGGCGCCTGCAAGATATGATGCGCGCTACCCATTTTCTTTCCGACGAAGGGCTGAACCTCAACGTGCGGTGTAGCATGGGGCTGGCCACCTATCCCGAAGACGCAAAGAGTTCGCATGAGATCATCCGTCAGGCCGACGAGATGATGTACATGGTGAAGAACTCCAGCCGCGATAACATCGCCGTGGCCCAGCAGGGGCTGCTGAAGTAAGCCCCCAGCATTCAGGCCGATTGGTAATTGCCAAAATTGGCAATCGGGGAATTGAAAAGCGTATTCGCCGCTGATTTACGCCGATGAACGCTGATTTATTTGTGATGGGGCAGCCGTCTGGTTGAATTTGTGTTGCTTTTCAATTCCCCCGATTGCCAATTACCAATCTATTTTGGCCGTTTCTGCAGCGTGGGCTCTTGTTCGCTCTTCTTGTCCCCCGCGGGCTGGCGCGGCGTCCACGTGCTGAGATTGGCCGGGGCCTTGGGATCGACCCCGAAATCCCACACATAGATATTCATCTGCTTTTCATCGAGCATTTCGACCACTGCGTATTCACCCGGAGCCAGCGGCTCCGCCGGAGCGACTTTGACCCAATCGCCCACTTTGGTGCTGGTGGTTTTGATCCAATTGGCCTTCTGCGTGACCTTGCCATACACCGCGATGTTCAGGTTGCCAACCACGCGCGCATCCTTCCGGCGCTCCATGCGGATGATGCGGAAGCGGTCAAAAGGCAATTGCGGTTTCCTGTCTTTGGCCTTGCCGTTATCTCCGGGCAGCGCGGCGTTCTCGCCAGTGTTGTCGATGTTGACATAGACTTCCGGCTGGGTGAGGTGGGATTGCGATTTGGCATGAATGCCAATGATCTCGATGGTCTGCTTGGAAGACAGCGCCAGGGGATTCAAGGCCGCCCTCAGAATGTTCCGGCCCATCTGCTTGTTCAATTCTCCGCCGCTCTGCACCAGCTCCGCCAGGGACGGCTCACCGTGAAATTGGTCAAGCAGAAAGACGCCCCCACCATCGGGAAGGCGCAGACCCGGCGCCACCAGCGGCGATTCCGCCTCTTCGGCGTGAAGGTCCGCCGCCTCTTCCTTGTCTTTATCCGTATCCGTCTCGGCCGCGCTGTTAGCGCGCCGGGCGTCGCGCTCCTGGTTGTATTTCTCCGTGGCCGGCCAGTCGATCAAGCTCTTCGGCAATTCTTCCCAGGCATAGCGCTCGGCGCTGTAATATCGCACCCTCTCGCCTGCTACCTGATACTGGGTTACGGTCTGGTAGGAACCGTCCTTGAGTATCAGCCGACGGGGATTCTGCTGGGCCACCGCCAAAACGGCCATCAGGGCCGGAACGGCCAGCAAGAAAAAACGAGAATATCTGGAATATCGCAACATGGCTGATGGATGAAAATCCCTGCCTTGGTTAGATGCAATTGTAGGCCAGTAGGGCCACCTGGGGCCACGGTTTACGTGGTCGATGTGGCGAAGGGACGGCATCGTCAGATTCCTCAAATTGGTTAGAATGAATGGGACGTACAACTCATGATCAGCATATTCGACTTATTCAAGATTGGAATCGGCCCTTCAAGCTCGCATACTGTCGGCCCCATGCGGGCGGCGCGCATGTTTCTCGAAGAGACGGAAGAACGCAACTGTTTCGAACAAATCGCGGAGCTGAAAATCGAGTTGTTCGGCTCTCTGGCACTCACGGGGCGCGGACACGGCACCGACCGCGCCATCCTGCTGGGGTTGATGGGACACAAGCCGGACGAAATCGACCCTTCGACCGTGGAGGACCAGATCGACGCCGTGCGGTGTAAGCACACGGTTTCACTTCTGGGCCGCCGGGCCGTGGCCTTTGATGAAGACCGCAACCTGCTCTTCCACGGCAACCAAGTATTGCCCCGGCATTCCAACGGCATGAGGTTCACGGCCCTTGATGCGCAGGGAAAAAAACTGAGCGAAGAAGTCTATTATTCCGTGGGCGGCGGTTTCGTGGTGAAAGAAGGCCAATCCACACTCACCACGGAGGGCAGGCAGGCGGCTTATCCTTTTAAGAGCGGCGATGAGTTGCTGGCCATGGCCAACGGCCAGGGCATGACCATTGCCTCGCTGGTGCTGGCCAATGAAAAATGCTGGCGCACAGAAGCTGAAATCCACGACCAGATCCGGAAAATCTGGCAGGTGATGCAGGCCTGTGTACAGCGCGGAGTGCGCAATGGCGGCAGCCTGCCGGGCGGGTTGAACGTGCAGCGCCGCGCTTCCAGCTTGCACAGCCATCTGCTCAAGACCGAGTCCCAGTCCGAAGACCCGCTCGACGTTATGGATTGGATCAACGTCTATGCGCTGGCTACCAACGAGGAAAATGCCGCGGGAGGACAAGTGGTGACCGCCCCCACCAATGGCGCCGCAGGTATCATCCCTGCGGTTCTGCACTACTACCAGAGGTTCTGCAAAGGGGCGTCGGAAAACGGCATCTTTGCTTTCTTCCTCACGGCCGGCGCCATCGGCATCCTCTACAAGGAGAACGCTTCAATTTCAGGCGCAGAAGTTGGATGCCAGGGCGAAGTGGGCGTTGCCTGTTCCATGGCCGCCGCCGGACTGGTGGCCGCCCTGGGTGGGACCAACGAACAGATGGAACACGCCGCCGAGATCGGCATGGAACACCATCTGGGAATGACCTGCGATCCGGTCGGCGGACTGGTGCAGATCCCATGCATCGAACGCAACGCCCTGGGCGCCATGAAGGCCATCAACGCCGCCCGTATGGCCACACGCGGCAATGGCACACACCAAGTCTCACTCGATCAGGTCATCAAAACCATGTACCAGACCGGACTCGACATGCAGTCCCGCTATAAAGAGACTTCGCTGGGTGGGCTGGCGATTCACGTGGTCGAATGTTAAAGAAAAGAATTCACCTCACAACCTTAAAAACCTCTGTTGCCTCTGTTCCTCTGTGTTTCAAAGGTTTTCGTTGCAACTCGTTGCACTGTGTTTCAACGGTTTTGGTTGCACTACGTCACGGAGTCCTTCCGTGGTGAATTCTACTTTTCCAGCTCTCCCGCGACGGCATCGATCACTCCGGCATAGTCTTCCAGCGCCTTGGCCGCGCGGACGATCTCGGCTTCGGCTTCCTGATAGCGCTTCTCTTCAATGCCTTCACGCACGCCGGGTATGGTCTTGGCTCCATAGCCGGTATAGAAACCGGGCGCATAAATCAGGTGTTTGTACCACGGACGCCGGGGCAAACCGCCCGCATTCGTCAACCTTTGCTCGGCTTGCTGCAATTGTGTGTTGAGCTTCTGCAGCGACTGCGGCGAGGCACTCGCGCCTTTGGCCAGAAATGTCTTCAGCGCTTTGGAGTAGCGTTCGGCGCTATGGGCCAGAACGGCTTCCGCGTTATCGAGTGGCGCAAAATTCAGGAATGGCGGAAGGGCTTCGCGCTTCGGAGCAAACGTCGGGTGGCGCGGATCGGAGGCGGCATTGAACGCTCCATCATCCAAGGCCTGGTTGCGGTCGTGGATTGCTTCTTGCTGTTCCTTCAACAGCTTCTTCAACTCCGCCGAGTACTTATGAATGGTGTCGGCAAAGTCATTGAAATCGTAGGGTAGTACGTCAGCGCCGGCAAAGCGCATCACCATCACCCCTATGGTCTGGGCCAGCGCCCGTCCATAGACAAATTCGGTGTCGGAAAAATGCGTAAACCAATAGAAATCATCGTAGATAGAGTGGTAGATGCCGCCCTCATCTTCACCTCCGTAAAGGACATTCAAGCTAGCCACGCCCAGATGATCGAGAAAGGTGGTGTAGTCACTGCCGGAACCCAATGCTCCGATACGCAAATCAGGGCGGCTGCGGGCCTCTTTACGGCCCTCTCCCCGTCCGTGTACCAGCAGCCCGGCCTGCTGGCGCTTCCAGACGCTGATGTTTTTCTCAGGATCGGTAATGTCACGGGACACGCTGTTGACGAATTTTTCCAGCGAATGCGATCCCTCTACCTCCAGGAACCCGCGCCCGTTGACGTCGGTGTTGATGTAGATTGCCGCATGACGCTGTAGTTCATCGGCGTGATACTCGGCCCACTCGGTGGAGCCCAGCAGCATGGGCTCTTCACCGTCCCATGCGCAATAGATGATGGTGCGCTTGGGTTTCCAGCCCTGCTTGAGCAGCTCCGACAGTGCGCGCGCTTCTTCGAGCAAGGCAATCTGTCCGGAAATCGGATCTTGGGCGCCATTGACCCAGCCATCGTGGTGATTGCCGCGCACCACCCATTGGTCCGGGGATTCCGTGCCGGGAATCCTGGCAATCACGTCATAGACCGGCTTGATATCCCAATTGAAGGCCAGTTTGAGATGCACCGTCGCCGGGCCTGGACCGACGTGATACGGAATGGGCAAGCCGCCGCGGAAGCCGGCGGGCCCCATGGGGCCTTTGATCGCCGCTAGCAACGGCTGGGCGTCGCCGTAGGATATCGGCAGTACCGGGATTTTGGTGATCGTAGGAGCGTCCTTGATGGCCAGCCGCTTCACATTGCCCTTTGCGCCTACACCGGGCGTAAGAGGGTCGCCAGGATAAATCGGCGCATCAAGGACGCTGCCGCGCTGCGCGCCATTTTCATTACGCATCGGCCCATCGGGAAAAACGTCGCCTTGCCCATAACCGTCATCGGCCGGGTCAGAGTAAATAATGCATCCAATCGCGCCATGCTCTGCGGCCACCTTGGGCTTGATGCCGCGCCAGGAGTTACCGTAACGGGCAATCACGATGGCGCCCTTCACGGAGACGCCCAGGAGATCGAGCTCTTCGTAGTCCTGGAGCAGCCCGTAATTCACGTAGACCAGGGGTCCGGTTACGTCTCCGTCGGTCGAATACGCGTTATAGACCGGCAGTTGCTCGCTCTGCTGGCCCGAAGTCGGGTCGACGGCCACCGGAGGTTCCTGAAGTTTCGCGGTATAGCGGGTCGGAGCAATTAATTCGACCAAACGCTCTTTGGGTGTGGGAAACAACACGTCGAAGGTCTCGATCTCGGCGCTGAGTCCCCAGGACTTGAACTGCGACAAAATCCACTCAGCGTTCTGTTTGTCATAGGGCGAGCCGACATGATGAGGACGCGCACTGAGCCTCTGCATGGTATCCCGCATGATTTTGGGATCAGGAATTGCCTTAAACTTATTCTCCCAATCACGCTCCACACGCGAGCTGGCCGCGGTAAAACCGTAAAGCGGCTCATCGGCATCGCCGTTGGCGGCCGACAGCGGCAAAAGCATGGTCAGACAAAAGAGCAGAACGAGGGATGCGCGTTTCATGGGGGACTCCTGAATCAATCCATTGCAGTGCAGCATTGTAAATGAGGTGCGCGTCTTCGGCATCCCCCGACATGTTGGTCATCCGATTGTCATTCTGAGCGTAGCGCCTCGAAAACGTGTCCTGCCGGAAGTACACAGGCGCGGAGTCGAAGGACCCCGGGAGGGCCGGAGTTACCCATGTTGCACCAGGGAGTTTCAAACCAGAGCTTGCCCGAAACCGCATGGCCGCTTTTCGGGGCCAGCGGTTGGGAGAACACCCTGAATCATTCTGGAGAGGGAAGGCCTGTCGGGGTCCTTCGACTCCGCGCTCCGATTGCATTGTTTGTCCAGCATCGCACATGCGCTACGCTCAGGATGACGCCGTGTTTGAGGAGCAAAAAGTCACAGAGCCTCTCAGGAAGACGCCGTGTTGGGAGACGAAAGAGCCACATCCTCTCAGGATGACAATCGGTATAATTGAACGCCATGAAAGCCATTCAAGTACAAAAAACCGGAGGGCCAGAGGTCCTCACGCTCGTTGACCTTCCGAACCCCAAGCCCAAACCGAACGAAGCCATTGTGAAGATCTCCGCGGTGGGCGTTAATTTTATCGATGTCTATTTCCGTGAAGGGCGGTATCCTGCGCCGCTTCCATTCACCGACGGCCAGGAAGCCGCTGGGACAGTCAGCGAAATTGGGACAGAAGTAAAATCTCTCAAGCCCGGCGACCGCGTGGCTTACACCGGAGTGATCGGCAGCTATGCGGAATACGCTGCGGTGCCCGCCGACCGGCTGGTGAAAGTGCCCGCAGGCATCACTGATCAACAGGCGGCGGCCGCCATGCTGCAGGGAATGACCGCCCACTATCTGGTCTATAGCACCTATCCCCTCAAGCAGGGTGAAACGGCATTGATTCATGCGGCCGCAGGCGGCGTCGGACTGCTGCTGGTGCAGATGGCGAAGAACCTGGGCGCGCGCGTGATCGCCACCGCCGGCTCCGCCGATAAGGCCAAACTGGCGCGCGAGGCCGGAGCGGACGACGTGATCCTGTACAACGAAAAGGATTTCGAAGAAGAGACGCGGCGCCTTACCGGCGGCAAAGGACTGGACGTAATCTACGACGGTGTGGGCAAGACCACTTTTGAAAAGGGCTTGAACCTTCTGCGCCCACGCGGATACATGGTGCTGTTTGGCGGGGCGAGCGGTCCGGCGCCACCTGTCGATCCCATCAGACTTTCACAGAAGGGATCTTTGTTCCTCACCCGGCCCAGCCTCATCCACTACATCACCAGCCGTGAAGAGCTGGAGCAACGCGCCACCGGCATCTTCACGATGATCGCCACGGGCAAGCTCAAGCTGCGCATCGAGCATATTTACAAGCTGGCGGAAGCCGAGCAGGCCCACCGGGACCTCGAAGGGCGAAAGACTACGGGCAAGCTGTTGTTGATACCTTGAACGCGCGAGGTAACCGCAAGCGAAAACCAAAGTCTTTGAAACACAACTCGTCACGCTGTGTTTCAAAGGTTTTGGTTTTCTCCGTGGTGGAGTCTTCACGGCTTCTTTCCGGTGAAACCTTCCGCTGCGCTCACGGTGGCAAAGGCGTTGATGGGTGCAACGATGGCACCGGTATGCTCCAGCTTCTTCCCTTCTTCCGACTCGGCCGCGC
The DNA here is from genome assembly GCA_035568495.1 of Saccharimonadales bacterium (SeqCode). Lineage (GTDB taxonomy): Bacteria > Acidobacteriota > Terriglobia > Terriglobales > Acidobacteriaceae > Angelobacter. Next base: position 10,565 of record DATMNZ010000157.1, read on the forward strand.
GCAGAATCACGTTGAACAGGCCGATATAATCCTGCAAGGTGAACGTCTGAGGCGACTGGTGAAACTTTGCGACTGGTGCTTCGGCCTTGAAGGACTTCAGCGCGGCTGATTTTCCTGTCAGCAGCTCGTCTTTCACCCGCACCGGACCGAAAGCCAGCAGCTCGCCAGGCTTGACGGATGCTGCAATGACTTCGGTCCGCGCCTTCCCGCCTCTGGCTTTGGGGATGAAGTATCTGGTCCTGTGGATCGCCGGACGGCTGCCGGAAAAGCCGGCAAAGATCATCTCGAATTTATATTTGTTCGCATCGGTTCCCGGATCACGGTCGGCATAGAATTTCGCTAAACTGTCAGCGATCAAAGCGTTGAGCTCCCGGCTGGCGGCATCAAGATCCACGCCGGGGTGGGATTGAAGCCAGGCAGCAGCGATTCGGCTCACGTTGACTTCTTGGCGGACCGCGCGGCCAACCGGATCTTGAATGGCAACCGTGCCACCCAGAAGAAGCGCGCCGTGCTTGCCAACCGCCAGCAGCTTATCGGCCAGGGAGACAGTTCCATCGGCATTGAAGGATGAGCCGTCGGCGGCCAAGGCAAATCCCTCCGGGGTACTGGCCAGCAAAACCAGCCCGCCGTGGCCGATCACAACATGGATTTTCCTGTGTTCTCTTTCTCTTTCACCAGCTTGCGCCAGCAATGACAGAAGGCAAATCAACGGCAGTATCAGTTTTGACATTCCAGAGACCATGGCCTTTTCAGAATTCCCGCAAAAACCTAGCCGCGAATTTACACGAATCAACACGAATCATAAGAACCTGGAGACATTCATTCGAACCGGCTGGCCCCAACTCAATTGCAACACCGATCAACTTCGTCTTGTTTTCTTAGTTCTTAATTCGTGTTCATTCGGGGCCAAATTTTCTAAACCGGTTCCAGGTCGATTTTCTTGGCCTCGGGATCGAGTTTCGCAATCCGGAAGCTGCGAATCTGGCCGATGCGGGCGTCTTGCGCCTTGGAGTCGCTGCCGCTGGCTGCGCCGCTCTTCCAGCGCGCTTGCAGCATCGAGGTGAGTGATGACAAGTCGGCTTTGGCTGCGCCGGCCTGGCTATTTTGCCGGACTTCCGCGGCGGCGGCTTTTTCGGGCAGCATCCGGCACGTACCCTGGACGCCTTCACCCAGTTCCACCCGCGCATACTCGCCGGAAACCTCGACCATGCGCCCGGAGACCACATCGCCCGCCTGGTGCTCGGCGATATATTCATCGAGACTGCTGGGGACCATCTGCTTGATGCCTAGCTTCAGCCGGCGCTTCCCGGTGTCGACTTCGAGCACCTGGGCCTTCACCGTCTGGCCCATCTTGAGCGCTTCCATCGGATGGTTCAATCGCTTCTCGGCGCTGATGTCGCCAATGTGAATCATGCCCTCGACCCCTTCGGCCAGTTGCACGAAGGCGCCGAATTTCTGCAGGCTGGTGACCGGCCCTTCCACCACGGAACCCACGGGGTATTTGCGGGCCGCGTCGGCCCACGGATCGCCCAGGGCCTGTTTGAGACCCAGCGAGATGCGGCGCTCGCCTTCATTCACGCCCAGGATGACAGCTTCAACGGTTTCACCAGGTTTGACGACATCGCTGGTCTTCCTGATCTTCTTGCTCCAGGACATCTCCGAGATGTGGATCAAGCCCTCCACGCCGGGACCGAGTTCGACAAACGCTCCAAATTCCATCAAGCGGGTCACGGTGCCGCGCACGCGCTCGCCGGGTTTGAACTTGTCCGACGCCTGGTCCCAGGGATGCGGCTGAAGCTGCTTCATGCCGAGCGAAATCCGCCGCTTCTCGGTATCCACCTTGAGCACCAGGGTTTCGACCTCCTGTCCAACGGAGAGCACGTCGGCAGGTTTGTCGATGCGGCTCCAGGAAATATCGCCGACATGCAGCAAGCCATCCACGCCGCCGATATCCACGAAGGCCCCGTAGTCGGCCAGGCTGCGGACGGTGCCGCGCATGGTTTCACCTTCTTTGATTTCCGAATACCGCCGTTCGCGGATGCCGCGCTCTTCCTCTTCGGCCACCACTCGCCGGTCCACCACCACGTCTTCCTCGGTCACATCGAGCTTGATGATGCGGCAGCGGATTTCCTGCTCTACCAGCTTTTCCATCTGCCCGGCCTCGCGGACACCGCTGCGCGAGGCCGGCATGAAGGCCCGTACGCCGATATCGACCGTCAGGCCGCCCTTTACCACGCCGGTAACCGTGCCCACGATGGTCAGTTTTTCGGCAAAAGCCTGCTCCAGCGACGACCAGTCTTTGGGCCGCGCGATCTGGAAGCGGGAAAGCGAGTAATAGCCTTCGGGATCGCGTCCTTTGATCGAAACGGTGAATTTGTCGCCCACCGCCACGGTTTCGCCTTTGGCCTGAAATTCCGCCAGAGGCAGAAGGCCTTCGATCTTGTAGCCGATATCGAGTAGCACGGAATCAGCAGTCACCGACACTACGGTGGCAGCCAGACCTTTGCCGCCGTCTTCCGGCTTGCGGGAATGACTGCGCTCGTGCTGGGAAAGAGCTTCGGCAAAGGATTGATTGTTTTCGGGTTCTGTCTCTGGAGAGTTTGGGTTGGGCATGCGCGGCTGTAGTCTCATTGTCGAGGTGGTCTTTATTAGGATAACACCGCCCCTGGCCGTGCGATGCGATTGGGCCAGAATTTCCACAACAGAAATCCCGGTACAATGCGCTCAAAGCTTCCCTTTAGAAAGTCGAGACACGCATGGGACTATCAGCGATGCTGGCGGATGATTTCAGTGGCGCCGTCAGAAAGCTCGGCCAGGACTACTACTGGCGGGGGCTGGTGCATATCGAACATGGCTCCGAATCGGCGGTGAAGGCATTGATCCGCGGCCCGCAAAGCTATAGGGTTGCCCTGGATTGGGAGCCAGGTGGCGCCCTGGTGGCATCGTGCAGTTGCACATCCTTTGAGATGGAGGGTCCGTGCAAACATCTGTGGGCCACGATTCTGGCAGCCGAGGAGCGCCACCATCTGGCTCTGGCAGCATCCTCGAAAGACCTGTTTCTCGATGATAGCGGTATCGATGCAGAGGAACTCTTTAACGACCCGGAGGGGTATCCCGATGCTCCACCGCCACCGGGCGTAGCGCTTGCTCCCCCGCCTCCGAAGGCCCCAGCCTGGCAGAAGAGAGTTGCTGAGGTTTCCAGTCTTCGCGCCTTTGCCACCGCTCAAAGCTACGGATGGCCGGCAAAACGGCAGATCGTCTATATCGTCGAGGTTGCGAAGAGCATGCTCGGGGCGGGCATCGTCCTCACGATTGAGACCCGTGACCGCAAAGTCGATGGCAACTGGACACGCAACAATACCCTCAATTTGAAGCACCACCAGATCGCAGATCTACCTCTTCTGGAAGACCGGGAAATTCTCTCCGCGCTCTCCGGAACCAGGCAGCACTACAGTTGGAGTTACTCGGATTCTTACGAGACAATCCCCGCCTGTTGCGCGGTCAAACATCCGCTGGCTTCCATGGTCATGCCTCTGATCGTCCGCACCGGTCGATGTTATCTGCGATTGGATAACCGCCCTCCGGAGGACTACGGGCCACTCACGTGGGACGAGGGCGGGCCTTGGCGTTTTGCGCTGCAGATGCGCCGCCGTGAACATGCAGGCTGGATCGTCGAGGGCATCCTGCGGCGGGGTGAGGAGACCATCGGATTGTCGGCCCCGGCCGTGGTGACCAAGGGAGGGTTGTTATTCATCGGTGATCGCGTGGCTGCGCTGGCGGAAGACACTCCTTTCGAATGGCTGTCGTACCTGCGCAAGACCGGCTGCATTGAGGCGCCGAAGAAAGACCAGAATGATTTTCTCGCGGCCTTGCTCAGTTCGCCCGGCCTGCCGCCGCTGGAGGTGCCCGAAGAGCTGCGCTATGAAGAGGTGGCACTGCAGCCGGATATCTGTCTGCGGGTGCGTGCTGCTGACCCAGCCTCGGGACGTCCCGACCGTTTGCGGGCCAAACTGTCTTTTGAGTACGAAGGCCGGTCGCTGTCGACCCATGAACACTCTCGCGGATGGTACGAGGCGGACAATCGCCGCTTTCTACGCCGCGATCGTGACGCGGAAAGGACCGCGGTCGCGCTGCTCACTGAACTCGGCGCCAGATTTCAAGGGCCCATCTACCGTGATCCCGAACCGGCCTGGGAAATCGCTCCGACGAAGCTGCCGCGCATCGTGCCGGCGCTCTTGGCCGCCGGCTGGCACGTGGAAGCCGATGGAAAGACCTTCCGCCACCCGGGCGCGTTTCGAATGGAAGTCAGCAGTGGCGTGGATTGGTTCGAACTGCACGGCGAGGTGGATTACGGAGAGAGTAAGGCGCAACTTCCTGAATTGCTCCAGGCGCTGCGCCGGGGCGAAAACATGGTGCGGCTCGACAACGGCGAATACGGCATGTTGCCGGAAGATTGGCTGCGCCGCTTCGGCCCGGTGGCTGGACTGGGCACACTCGACGATGGCCATCTTCGGTTCCGTCCCAGCCAGGCCGGCCTGCTTGATGCGCTGCTGGCCACACAGCCGGAAGCCCGCTGCGACGAGACCTTCGCCCGTATCCGCAAAGAGCTTGGCCAGTTTCAAGGGGTGGAAGCCGCCGAACAACCCTCAGGCTTCGTCGGGCAGTTGCGCGATTACCAGCGTGAAGGCCTGGGCTGGATGCATTTTCTGCGCCGCTTTTCCTTTGGCGGATGCCTAGCCGACGATATGGGCGTGGGCAAGACCGCCCAGGTGCTGGCCTTGCTCGAAGGCCGCCGCCAGTTGAAGAACGGCGGCAACCAGCCGGGCCCTTCCTTGGTGGTCGTGCCCAAGTCACTGGTCTTCAACTGGAAGCTCGAGGCCGGTCGCTTCACACCGCAGTTGCGCGTACTCGATTACACCGGGCTGTCACGCAGCGCCCAGGACTTCTCGTCCTACGACATCGTGCTTACCACTTACGGCACGCTGCGCCGCGACGCATTGCGGCTCAAAGACGTTGCCTTCGATTACGTGGTGCTCGACGAAGCCCAGGCCATCAAGAATGCCAGCACCGAATCCGCCAAAGCCGTGCGTCTGCTGCGCGGCGACCACCGGCTGGCGCTCAGCGGCACGCCCATGGAAAACCATCTGGGTGAATTGTGGACCTTGTTCGAGTTTCTCAATCCTGGCATGCTGGGCGCGGCCAGCGCATTCAAAATGGCCGGCGGGCCGACGCGCAACCCGGACGAAGAAACGCGCAAACTTCTGGCCAGCGCGTTGCGGCCATTCATCCTGCGGCGCACCAAGGAGCAGGTGGCCCGTGAACTTCCTTCCAAGAATGAGCAGACCCTGTATTGTGAAATGGGGCCCGCCCAGCGCAAGCTCTACAACGACCTGCTGCAGCATTATCGCAACAGCCTGCTCAAGCGGATCGAAACCGAAGGCCTGGCCAAATCCAAAATCCAGGTGCTGGAAGCGCTGCTGCGCTTGCGCCAGGCCGCTTGCCATCCCGGGCTGCTTGACCCCAAGCGCACCGGCGATCCCAGCGCCAAGCTCGAGATGCTGCTGGAGCAACTGACGGAAGTGCTCGCCGAAGGCCGCAAAGCGCTGGTGTTCTCGCAGTTCACCAGCCTGCTGGCCATCGTGCGCCAGAACCTGGATGCGCGGGGCATCACCTACGAATATCTCGACGGCAAGACCCATGACCGGCAGGCGCGGGTTGAGCATTTTCAAAACGACGCCGACTGCCGTCTCTTCCTCATCAGCCTGAAAGCCGGCGGCCTGGGTCTGAACCTCACGGCTGCTGAATATGTGTTCCTGCTCGATCCATGGTGGAACCCGGCGGTGGAAGCACAGGCCGTGGATCGCGCCCACCGCATCGGGCAAACCCGGCAGGTTTTCGCCTATCGCCTTATCGCCCGCGATACCATCGAAGAAAAGGTCCTGCAACTACAGGAAACCAAACGCGATCTGGCGGCAGCCATTATTGGCGCAGATAACAGCTTGATCCGGAATCTGCAGCGGGAAGACCTGGAGATTCTGTTGTCGTAAAACGCAGCGTGATGTAGCCACAACCAAAAACAATTAGCCGCGAATTGACGCGAATAAACACGAATAAGAGTTGGCTTACCGCTGCTCTCGGAATCGCCATGTACTGCCAAGATTCTGTATCATTCAAACTCTCAGCGGCCCGCGGCGATTTCTGCGCCCGCCTCACAACCCCCAAATCCTCTGCTTCCTCTGTTCCTCTGTGTTTCAAGGTTTCGTTGCAACTCGTTGCGCGGTACTCTTTGGCTGTCGCCACCCCGGCCCTCGCAGAGGCCGTCCACCTACCCGCCCGGTGACTTTGCCGCCCTCCACTGAAAGCACGCCGTTCACGATGACATACTCGATGCCCACCGAGGGCCGGTCCGGGTGCTCGAAGGTGGCCAGGTCGTTCACCGTCGCGGGATTGAAGATGGTGACATCGGCAAATGCGCCCACGCGCAGAACACCCCGGTCATGCAAGCCCATGCGCTGCGCCGGCAGGCTGGTGAACTTCCGGATGGCCTGTTCCATCGTCAGCAGGTGCTGCTCGCGTACGTAGCGTCCGAGGATGCGTGGGAACGTGCCATAGGCGCGCGGATGCGGTCTCGATTCACTGAGCGGCCCCACGATGTTGACCGCGCCGGCGTCCGTTCCCACGCTCACAAACGGCTGCTGCATCGCCAGCTTCACATCGTCTTCACTCATGATGAAATACATGGCCCCCACTTGGTCTTTGGCGGCGATGACCAGGTCGATCAACGCATCCAGCGGATCTTTGTGCTCGGCGGCGGCAATCTGCGCGATGCTGCGGCCTTCATAGCGCCGGAGCGCCGGGTCGAGCACCGCCGCTACCAGGATACCGGTGCCTCGCCACAACTTCTTGTTTTCTCCATCGCCTTCAATTTCCATATGAATGGCGGCGCGGACCTGCGGCGACTGCAAACGTTTAACAAAGGCCTCCGATCCGCCTTCGTGGTAACGGGGCGGAATCGTAGAACCCAGAGAGGTGCCGGAAGCAACATAAGGATATTGATCGGCAGTGACGTCAAGTCCGGAGGTGCGCGCCTTCTCGATGGCGGCGATCACGTTACGCATTCCGCCCCAGTTCTGGCGCCCGCTGACTTTCAGGTGCCATATCTCGACCGGAAGCCGGGCCTCGCGGCCAATGCGAAACGCCTCCTCCAGGGCTTCCATCTCGTGGTCGCCTTCGTTGCGGATGTGGGAGGCATAGATGCCTCCGTATTTCGCGGCCACACGGGCCAACGCAATCAATTCATCGGTGCGGGCGTAATAGGCAGGGGCATAGATCAGCGAGCTGGAAACACCCATCGCACCCTGCTGCATCGCCTGCTCCACGAGTTGCTCCATGCGAGAAAGCTCTTCTGGAGTGGGCGCGCGATGGACGCTGCCCATGACGAACTGCCGCACCTGCGTGGCGCCCACATAGGTGCCCAGATTGATGCCTGAGCCTTGTTTTTCCAGGCGGCGGAAATATCCGTCGAGATCGCTCCAGTCTACGGTCAGGTGAAAGTGCTCAAGAAAGTCGCGGCGGTCGCGCAGGGTGTTATCGTTCTGCGGAGCGATCGATCCACCCTCGCCGGTTATTCCGCTGGTAATTCCCTGGGTCAGCTTGCTGTATGCCTGCCGGTCGATGAGCAGGTTCCACTCGGAGTGCTCCAGCATGTCGATGAAACCGGGGGCCACGACCAATCCGCGGGCATCGATCACGCGTGTGGCTTTGGCATCGGTGGGCGCCTGCCCTATGAAGGCGATGCGATCGCCGGTGATGCCGAGGTCGGCGGATACCGCCGGATTCCCGGCGCCGTCGATGACTTGCCCGTTGCGGATGAGGATGTCGTATTGCTGGGCGGAGGCACTCAGCGAGGACAGCAATAAGAGAAGGAGCACTGCACTAAGCTTGAAAAACCGCCCTGAATCCGCACATCCGCGCATGCCGTTGAAAATCAAGGAAAAACTCGTAGCCGATGCCGTTGCGGATAGGATTTTCGTCGCGCAACGGAAGGGTTTCGCCGCTCTGTCAGTCACGCACGGAAGCATCTGCGTTGTCGCGGAACGATACTCCGAGCCCGAGATTCTTAAGGACACAATCATCACCTTACCAGTGTTACCTCGGGAGGGTTGGCGGTCAAGCATATGCTGTCGCTTTGACGCCGAAGTGCTGTACGAGTGACAGTCCTTGAGAGCCGATCCATGCTAAGGATGGACGACCAAGAGACCGAGGTGTTTTTCGAAGGGGTCGAAATCACGATCACGGTGCAGCAAGCCATGCCCCTCTTCCAGGCAGAAGGTCGCTATTAGACAATCAATCGTCTTGCGCACGGTATGGCCGCGTCTCCGCAGCAACCTGTAGTTCTGCGCCGCAGCCACCGCCGTGGCGGCTCCCCCGGCGTCGAACACATGGAATCTTGAAAGATCGTTGAGCACCTGGTTAAAGGCGCCATCTGCTGAGATTCCTTGAAGGATTTCGCAAAGAGAAAGATCGGTCAGCCCGAGATGCTGCCTTCCCATCTCGCGATCAAGCCAGGAGGTTTCAGTCTGTGCCTCGCAGATAATCGATCCTTACGGTCGTATCGACAATGACCATAGTGATTGCGCTTTATGAACGTATCCGGCCCAGGCGGGATTCTGACAGGTTACCCTCCCATTGCACTTTTCCCTTCAGACGGCGGATGCTGGTCTGCGCGTGCATCTTGATCAGTAACCGCAGCCCCTCTTCCACGGCAGCCCTCTTTGTGGCGGCGCCGCTATTCCGCATGGCCTGCTGCATTAGGCGATCATCGATTTCAATATTAGTCCGCACTGCGCTTTCTCTCCCGATGTGTAAATATTGTACGCAATCAGCCCGAAAGTGGGCCTTCGCTCCCGCCGAAAGGCCGTGGGAGGAATGCGTTGATTACTCTAGCTCTACTCCCTATGGCTTGAACCCGCACACCGCCTTTGTGAATATGGAGAGGAAGTGATCACACCAATGGCATCTGTCAGCGCGCGTTGATGACGGCATAGAATTTACTCGTTAAGCGCGAATCCGCTGGCTTTCACTTCTTGTATGGCCGGCTGGATGCTCGTGGTCCTTCATGCAAGGAGATGCGCGTTGGCCGTTGCGATCAAGATTCTGAGACTTTTCTACCACCTGACCATACCCGGAGGCCTGCTGCTGGCGCTGGCCGCCATCATGATTCGCATGGGCATGTTCTCTGACCCGCTGAGTCAGGGCGTCCGCCTGATGCCCTACGTGGTATTTGCCGCCGGATTGGTCCTGAGCGTTACCTTTAACCGCAGCCGCCTGTTCTTTGCATTGCTGGTGTTGGTGCTGGCCGAAGGCTGGCTGGGCGCCTTGCAGCCAGGAGTGGCCGCCGCCGGGTCCCATGCGATATTCGATGCCATTGCTCTACTGCTGCCGGTCAATCTGCTGCTGTTTTCTTTCACCCGCGATAGCGGCGTGATCTCGCAAAGAGGAAGAAGGAAGCTGATGGTGCTGGCGGCCCAGATCGTTGCCGTCGTGCTTCTTAGCCAGCCGTTTGCCGCGCGGGCCGCCGCCCTGCTCAATGCCGCGCCTGCGCCCCGCTATCTCTCCGACTGGAGCCGTGTGCCGCAAATGGCGCTTCTGGCCTTTGTGATCGCCGCGGCCGTGCTGGCGGCCGGCTTGGTGCGGCGCTATGATATTGTCCAGAGCAGCTTGCTGTGGGCCCTGGCGGCTGCCTTCTTTGCCCTGCGCACGGGTGACGCCGGCCATCTGGCTTCCGTCTATTTAGCTTCTGCGGGATTCATGCTGATTATGGCCGTCCTGGAAGTCTCTTACAACATGGCGTATCTTGACGACCTGACGCAACTGCCCAGCCGCCGGGCCTTCAATCAGGCGATGCTCAAGCTGGGCGATTCCTACACCATCGCCATGGTGGACGTGGACCACTTCAAGAAATTCAATGACACATACGGACATGAATCCGGCGATGAGGCCCTGCGTATGGTGGCCTCGAAGCTGGCGCGGGTTGCCGGAGGAGGCCGCGCGTATCGCTACGGCGGTGAGGAGTTCGCAGTCTTGTTTCCCGGCAAACCGGCGGAGGAGGCCGTTACCTATCTCGAGGGATTGCGCCGCCTCATCGAGCACTCAACTTTTGTAGTGCGGGGCCTGGACCGCCGCAAGAACGGAAGCCGCCGAACGGTCCGGGGCGGGAAGAAAGAGACACACGTGACGGTCAGCATCGGCGTCTCCGCGACCAACGGCGAGCGAACAGCGCCCGAGGAGATCCTGCGGGTCGCCGACCAGGCCCTCTATCGCGCTAAACAAAAAGGCCGCAACTGCACGGTCGCCAGCCGCTCAGGCAAGCCCGCCAAATCGGTGAAGGCCACAAACTTCGGAGCGAGAGTGATCAGCGTGGAATAGGAGCGATATGGAGATCGAGACATCGGAAAGAACGACTGTTGGATGCTCCTTTTTTTCTGTCAAGAAAACCTTTGAAACACAGCGCAACGAGTTGCGACGAAAACCTTTGAAACACAGAGGAACAGAGGCAGCAGAGGATACGCAGAGGAAATCAAAAATGGGGGTTGTGAGGCGGCCCCATGCATTGTCCTGCATCCTGAAGATTGCCGGAAACACGCTCGACTGTCGGGAGAGAAGAGAGACACCCCTTTGCGAATCCAAAGCGATTCCCCTCTGGATCTACCTCACACCCCGTTTTAGGTTTCCTCTGCGTATCCTCTGCTGCCTCTGTTCCTCTGTGTTTCAAAGGTTTTCGTTGCAACTCGTTGCGCTGTGTTTCAAAGGTTTTGGTTGTAGCTACGTTACGCGGTGTTTCAAGGGTTTTGTCTTGCCCCGGGCCTCGGTGGCGGGGCCCAATCTTCCTGCGTCTGCTTTCGCTTCCAGTAAAAGTAGAGCGGAACTCCGGCCAGCACAATCAACGTTCCCCAGCCTGCTTCCTGGGGGCGCGTGATTACCAAGTTGATGGTGAAGGCCGCGCCCGCGATGATGTAGAGCCAGGGCAGCCACGGATATCCGGTGCAGCGATAGGGACGTGGAGCATCGGGCATCTTGCGGCGCAGGACGAAGAGCGCGGCGACGGTCAGCACATAGCTGAGCACCATCATGAACATCACATAGGTAAACAGTTGATCGTAGCGTCCGCTGAGCGCGAGGGCCGCCGACCAGACACCCTGGAGAACGAGGCTCACCACCGGCGTATGCCAGCGGGGACTGACCTTGGCGAATGAACGAAAGAAGACGCGGTCTTCGGCCATGGCGTAATTGACGCGGGCGCCGGTCATGATCGCCGAAGCCATGGCGCCGAAGCAGGAAATGGCGATCATGATGGCCAGCCAGCGGGCCGCATTGGCCGAGAACATGGAGACCGCGGCCGCCTGGGCCACGGTGGTCTGGTCGGCGATCTGCGCCATGGGCAGGGCGTACAGGTAGACCGCATTGATCGAGAGATAGATGATGCCCACCAGGACCATGCCGAAGATCAGGGTGCGTGGTAGATTGCGCTGCGGGTCTTTGACTTCACCGGAAACCCATGTGATGTACACCCATCCGTCATAGGCCCAGAAGACTGCGATCAGGGCGACGCCGATGCCGGCCATCAGGCCCGGAGCCTCCGAGGACGCGGGCAAAGAGACGGAATAGTGTCCCCATGATCCTTTGCCGACGGCCAGCCCCAGGATGACGAAGCCGCCGATGGCGATGAACTTCGCCCAGGTGGCGAAGTTCTGCAACACCGCGCCTTTGCGCACTCCGAAGATGTTGATCAAAGTCTGAATGCCGATCACCGTTACGGCGACCAGATGCCCGCGGGTGAGAGTGAAGCCGCCGATGGTGTGCGCGCTGTTGTGGAATGTAAAGGTGAAGCCCTGTAGCACCATTACGGCGCGGTCTGCAGCCAGGGCCGGGAATATCTTGCCTGTGTATTCGGCGAAGCCCGCGCCCAGGGCGGCGATGGTGCCGGCCACGCTGACGGTGAAGATCATCCAGCCATAGATAAAGGAGACGAATTCACCGTAGGCTTCCCGCAGATAGATGTATTGTCCGCCGGCCTCCGGGAACATGGCGCCCATTTCAGCAAAGGCGAAGCAGGCCAGCAGAGTGACCACCATGCCAATCAGCCAGATAGCCAGGAAGAGTAACGGTGACCGGGTGTTGACGGCAATATCTTTCGCCGTAAGGAAGATGCCCGAGCCGATGATGCCGCCTGCCAGAAGCAGGATGGAATCGGTCAGCGATAGTTCGCGGACAAGCTTGGTGTCTCGGTTCAGGTTTTGGGCCAAGGGTTTGGGGCCGCGTCCTGGGCACGGCGCTTGCTTCTAACGCCCTTTGATCTAACGCTCTTTCCCGCCCGGACGTCAAGAAAGAAATTTGGTAATTTAGTAATCTGGTAAGTGAGTAATTGGATCTTGCGTATCTCAAAATTACTCACTTGCCAAATTACCCACTTACCAAATCTTTTTGACCATGCCCATCCAACCCCTCTATCTTCTGGCTGACAGCCAACTGCTCTTCTGGAAAGAAGATGGCGGCCGTTTGTTTCTGGAACGGGTGCGTGAGCAGATCGAATCGAATACCCCTGCCGCAGCCTATATCGGAGCATCGAACGCCGACACGCCTGAATATTTCCTGCTGTTCCAGAGCGCCATGGAACAGATACAGGTTTCCAATTGCCGCATGATACCTTCGCGGATGCAGCAAGAAGACCGGGCCTTCGTGGAAAGCGCCGATTTGTTATTGCTCGCCGGCGGCGATGTGGAACTCGGCTGGCGCGTCTTTGAGGAAAACGGGTTGAAGGAAATTATCGTCCGCCGGCGGATCGAAGGCACGACGTTCATTGGCATTTCGGCGGGCGCAGTGCAGATGGGCGTTGGCTCGCTGACTGAATCGGCGAACATGAGGAAGATCGACATGTTCCGCTTTGCGCCGTTCTATGTTGGCGCCCATGAAGAGCAGCAGGAGTGGTGGAACTTGCGGGCGCTGGTGAATCTGGCAGGGGAAGGGGCACGGGGCATCGGCATTCCAGCCGGCGGTGGAGCAATCTACAGCAGCGATGGAACTCTGGAGCCGGTGCGCAAGCCTCTGGTTGAGTTCCTGAAACAGGAACAGGACTTAGCTGAACACCTGTTGCTACCCTCGTGATTCAGCGGCAGTGGGGCCCGGCCCACGGCCCTCTGCCGCGCGGGCGTTGACCTCTGCCGATTTTCCCCGGGGAATGCTCAACGATTTCCACTCCGACTTGCGCACCATTTTGGCGAGAAACAGGATCTGGCCGGAATGCTGGGCGTAGTGGGTCACCTGCCGGTTGAGGGCCTGCAACACCGAAAGCGCCTCGCCGCGGATGTACACCGTACGGGTCAGGTCGGCCGGTTTCAACGCCTTCAATGCCTGAAAGACGCAGTTCCAGCCATCCTCCCACCAGCGCAGCACCTGCTCGCGGGTCACGGCGGCCTCCATCTCGAATTCCCGGTCGCGGTGACGGTTGGGTTTCTCACCGTCGGTGGTCAGGAAATCGGTGAAGCGTGAGCGCATGTTGCCGCTCATGTGCTTGACCAGCAGGGCCACGCTGTTGCTTTCCGGGCCGGGCGTATAGAAAAAATCAGCGTCCTGCAGTTGCGCAAAAGCGCCCTCGGCAAGGCGCTTGTATCCGTTGAAGCTGCGGCGGGCTTCGTCAAGATAGGCGGCGGCAATGGTATGGTCTTCGGCCATGTTTCCCTCCAGAGATCGCCTCTACAGCGACCGGGAAATTAAGTAATGATCGAGATCGGGTGATCGGTTGGTCTGGCGATCTGGCGATCGAAACACACGATCCGGCATCCTCGCCAACATCGGAAATGCAAGCTGCTTTCTTTGGGCAGCATTACCTATTCAACGGTCACAGGCTAGTTTACCAATTCCCCGTGGGTTTATGGGGGGATGCCGTTATTTGTAGTATTGACGGTAAGGGAAAACTCTAAAAGAGTTGCATCCGATCGGCACGTCAGCGCGTATGAGATGACAGGAGGGACATTTGGAAGGCGACCGCGACATCCAGATGGTGCTCACCCTGCGGCAGGCGGCGCAGGGCAGCCATGAAGCCTTTGGCGATCTGGTCCGGCAACACCAGACGATGGTTTTCAGCATCGCGTACCACTTCCTGAGAAATCGAGCGCAGGCCGAAGACGTGGCCCAGGAGGTCTTTCTTGAGCTTTATAAGCGCCTCAATCAGATCGAGTCGCCGCCGCACCTGACGTTCTGGCTGCGGCGGGTCACCGTGAACCGCTGCATCGACCAGACCCGGCGCAGGAAGCCGGAACTGGCGCTCGAAGACGTGGCCGAACCAAAGGCCGATTCCGCCCACGGCGATCCGTTGCTCTCCCGGCACTTGCAGAAGAGCGTGGCCAATCTGCCTGAACGGCGCCGCGCGATCATCATTTTGCGCTACCAGGAAGAAATGGACCTGGCGGAAATTGCGGAAGTGCTCGAGATGCCATTGAACACTGTGAAGAGCACGCTGCAGAGATCGCTGCTGGAGTTGCGCAAGAAGCTCACGCGCAAGTTAGGAGAAGTCCGTTATGCCATTTTCTGAAGATGATCTCAGGGCGGCGCTGCGGCGCAAGGAACCCTCCGCCGATTTTGCGGCGAAGGTGATGGCCCGGCTGGGCGAGCAACCGGAAGGGGAAAGGCGGGCCACCCCGGACCGGAGGGCACTCGCTGTGCTGCGTTGGCCGATTCAGGTCCGCTGGGCCATGGCGGGAGCGTTGGCGGCCACGCTGCTGCTGGCGGCCGGCCTACAGCAATATCAACGACGGCAGGAACAGGTGCGCGCGGAACGGGCGCGGCAGCAAACCATTCTCGCCCTGCAGATTGCCACCCAAAAGATCGACCACGTTTTCCAGAGGGCCAGCCGGACGCCCGTACAGATGCCGGTCAACACTAAGGAGCAGCTATGAAATTGATTCCCGCAATCACCAGAGGACATATGGTCTTGCTGGCCGCAGTGCTGGCGCTACTCAGCCTGCCCGGTCAGGCCCAGGGCGCGCGCCTGGAACTGAAGAACCTTGAAAAGCTGAGCAGCAAAGCCACCGAGGTCACCGACGTGACCCTGGATGGCGATCTGCTGCAGATGGCGTCCAAGTTTGCCTCCAAATCCGATGATAAAGATGCCCACGAGGCGAGTGACCTGATCAAAGGGCTTACCGGCATCTACGTCAAGAGCTTTAAATTCGACAAGCCCAGCCAATACACCCAGGCGGATGTGGAGGGTATCCGCAGTCAACTGGCTGGACCTGGGTGGAGCAGGATTGTGCAGAGCACCAGCAAGCACAGCGGCGAAACCAATGAGATTTACCTGATGAAGAAAGACGGCAAGGTCATGGGTGTGGCCATCCTGGTGGCTGAACCGCAGGAACTGACGGTCGTAAACATCGCGGGCGCGATCGATATGGACAAGCTGGGAGAGTTGGGCGGAAAGTTCGGAGTGCCAGAGACCGCCGACCATTCAAAACACAACAAGAAATCAGGAGAGGCCGGCCATGAAAAGAAATAGGATTGTACTGTTCGCCTTGCTGGTGCTGATTGCCCAGACGGCCATGGCCAAGGACGAGTTCACCGAGGTGGTACACCATATCGAGTCGCACTATCACGTCCACCGCAATTTCCGCTTCATGATGGGCTTTGCCGGAATGATGGTCAAGGTCTCGCATGCCGGCGGCGTCAAGACCCTGAATGCTGCCATCTTCGAAGACCAGCAGTTTCAAGGTTCGGGCGCAGACAATGAGTTCGACGAAGTAATGCGCAAGGCGTTGAAATCCGGCTGGAGTCCGGTGGTGCGGACGCACTCGCGCCTCAGCGGCGAACGCACGTACATCTACGCCCGCAGCGATGGCCGGGACCTGAAGATCCTGCTGGCTACGGTGGAGCCAGGCGAGGCGGTGGTGATGGAGTTCAAGGTCAATCCGCAGAAGCTTGAGGACTTCATCCATGAGCATTCCTCTCCGGGCAAAGACCATGAGCGCAATAAGCACAGAGACGACGATGAAGATGAATCCGCGCAGGTGCTTCCGGCTCCCAAATGTATCCTGTAGAGACGGTGCTCAGCACCGTCTCTTGGCTTGCACGCCAAAGTTTTAACCGCACTCGTACTGCTCGTGGCCTCATCGTAAAGAACAACGCTGCGGGCAGGCTCTTCCGGATTGTGTACTTGTGGTTTCAGGGTGGCGCTGCGGAGTTTGTTCTTCGTTGGCGGGGAAATGTTCCACGTGGAGTTGTAGTCAGAGTGCTGTCGAAGTGACAGCAGTGTTTGGGGTGACCCTCTAAGCTGAGACAAACTTTGCTGTCACACTAGTGCGGCAAAAAATCCGGCTTTAGCTGCGGTTTAGCGTATGCAGTTCTGCGTGAACCTGTGCTAGAGCTAGAACCCGCGCATTTAAAAGGGAGGGACCTCAGATTTTCTTGTCCGATTGGGGAGATAAGCGGCGGCTGAAGCCGACGTTCTCGCGTTCGTTACGGGCGGCTGAAGCCGCCCTCTGGTACGGTTGTTCCGGCATTTTTCTGCGGGCTCTGAAGACATCCTCTTCTATGTACGTGCAACAGGAGCATACGCCTTGGCCGCCGCCGTCAGGGCGACGATCAGGTCTTCGATCTGGCGATGTCCAGTCAGGTAGCTGATCACCATCATCCTGATCACGGACTGGCCATTGACCACAGTGGTTGAAATCCAGCGGCGGCCGTCTCGTGTGACTTCCTGGACGATGGCCTCATGGGCCGCGTGGCGTGCTTCCGCAGAGATTGCTGGTTGTTTCAAGCGGAAATTCACGATCGGCAGGACCCCGGATACGGCCAGCTCGAATATCTCCGAATTGATGATCCATTGGGTGAAACTGCCGGCCAGCTCCAGTTGGTTGTGGACCAGTTCTTCATAGGCTTGGCGTCCGTGTACTTGTAGTGTCAGCCAGAACTTCAGGGAGTTCAGGCGGCGTGACCACTGGGCGCTGACTTTGAAGTTGTCCAGCATTTGTGACCCCTGTGCCTTCGGCATATAGGGTGTGCCGATGGCGAAGGCTTGCTCTAAGGTTTCCGGATGCGAGGTCAGCACCACGCCGCAGGCAAACGGCATGGCCAGCCATTTGTGCGGATCGATGGTGACGGAATCGGCGAGCTCGATGCCTTTCACAAGGTCGCGGTGGCGGTTGGAAAAGACCACCGCTGCGCCGTAAGCTCCATCGACGTGCAGCCATAGGCCATGCTTCCTGCAGATTGCCGATAAAGCTTGGAGATCGTCAATGGCGCCGGAGTTAGTCGTGCCGGCGGTGGCCACCAGACAGAATGGCGAGTCACCGGCAGCGTGGTCTCGCTCGATCTGAGCTTCCAGCTTCTGCAGATCCATGCGGAAGGTTTTGTCGATAGCGATACGGCGTACAGCCTTGCGTCCCAGGCCGAGCAAGCCCGCGGATTTGTCGATTGAGTGGTGCGCTTCCGCTGAGGCGTACAGCACCGGTCGCGCGCCAATCGCAGCGATTCCATCTTCCACCACCGCAGGAAAGCGTGAAGCCAACGCCAGGGCCATGGCGCTGAAGTTCGCTTCTGCGCCACCGCTGGTAAATGTTCCGTCAAATCGCCCTGGCCATCCAACGCGTTCGCCGATCCAGCGCACGGCTTCGCGCTCGATCTTGGACGCCAGTTGAGAACGCGCCAGCGAAGCCAGTTGCGGATTCAGGGCGGCCACCAACGCTTCCGCCAGCACCGCCATATAAGCAGGAGTGGGATTCATCAAGCCAAAATAGTTGGCGCTGGGGACGTGGAATCCCTGATCGATCAGCTCGGTGGTGATGTGGTCGAGAAAAGTGGCGGCGTCCTGGCCAAATTCCGGGAGCTGGTGGGTAAGGTCGTCGAAGGGGCGCTGTTCCAGAGGAAGTTGCACGCGCCGGCCGGGCAAGCCGGAAAAGTATTCGTCGATACGGTCGATCAGCCGGTAGCCAAGGGAGCGGCGGGTTGGGGAGTCGAAGGCGAAGGACATGGATTCGGAGATTGGTAATTTGCAATTTTAAATTTGTAATTGAAAGGCATTCATAGAGAAGAAGATTGGCAATTTGCAATTTCAAATTTTTAATTGGAAGGCATTCACATCAATGATACTGCCTCTCTTGTGATTCTTCGCGCAGGAAAGCCGCGTAGTCCACCAGCAAACTGATTTTCAATTTCAAATTACAAATTACCCGATTACAAATCTATTTCGCTTCTTCCTCCTCCACGATCTCCACCGGCGCCTGGGGGCGCAGCAGGGGGAACAGGATCACGTCGCGGATGGAGCGTGAGCCGGTCAGCAGCATGGTCAGGCGGTCGATGCCGATGCCTTCGCCTCCGGTGGGGGGCAGGCCGTAGGAAAGGGCGCGGATGTAGTCTTCGTCCATGGCGTGGGCCTCTTCGTCGCCGCGCTCTTTTTCTGCGAGTTGCTGTTCGAAGCGGCGGCGCTGCTCTTCCGGGTCGTTCAATTCACTGAAGGCGTTGCCGATTTCGAGGCCCCCGGCAAAGATTTCGAAACGCTCCACCCATTCGGGTTCGTCGCGTTTGTTCTTGGAAAGCGGAGAGATAGCGACCGGGAACTCATAAATGAACGTCGGCTGGATGAGATGCTCTTCGGCCACCGCCTCAAACATGGCCGCTATCGTTTTGCCCGCCGGGTCCTTCGGATCGTACGGCATGTGGGGTGTGTGACTGGCGTTGAGGCGCTTCACCAGCCGGCCCACCGATTCGTGGGTGGCGAAGTCGGCGATTTCCGGCTTGGGTGCGGCGGCTTCCGGCCAGTAGTGAAGGATGGCCTCGCGCATGGAAAGGCGTTGCCAGTTGCCGAAGTCGATTTCGTGATCGTTGAACGTGACCTTGGAAGAGCCGTTCACATCACGGGCCACCTGGCTGAGCATGTCTTCCGTCAACTGCATCATGTCGCGGAAGTCGGCGTAGGCCTGGTAGAACTCCAGCATGGTGAATTCCGGATTATGCTGGGTCGAGATGCCCTCGTTGCGGAAGTTGCGGTTGATTTCATAGACGCGGTCGAAGCCGCCCACCACCAGCCGCTTGAGATAGAGCTCGGGCGCGATGCGCAAATAGAGATCGACATCGAGCGTATTGTGATGGGTGACAAACGGACGGGCCACGGCCCCGCCGGCAATCGGCTGCATCATGGGAGTTTCGACTTCAATGTAGCCGCGCGCATCGAGGAAGCGCCGGACCGATTGCACGACTTTGCTGCGCCGGACGAAGACTTCGCGGACATCCTGGTTCATTACCAGATCGACGTAGCGCTGGCGGTAGCGCAGTTCCACATCGGTGAGGCCGTGCCATTTTTCCGGCAGTGGCAGAAGGTCTTTCGAGAGAAAGGTCAGCTCTTCGGCGTGGATGGTCAGCTCACCGGTACGGGTGCGGAACAGGTATCCACGGACGCCGATGTGGTCGCCCAGGTCGAGCAACTTGTAGAGCGCAAATCCTTTTTCGCCGACGAAGTCGAGCTTCACGTACACCTGCAACCGCTGGCCACCCTGCTGGAGGTGGGCAAAACCGGCCTTGCCCTGTAAACGGATGGAAATGATGCGTCCCGCCACACGGACATCCACGCGCGGCGTCTCCAGTTCCCCGGCGGTCTTACTGGTGTGCTCCGCGAGAATCTGGGGTACGGTGTGCGTGAAATCAAACTTATGTGGATACGCTTGTTGCCCGAGGGCCTCGATCTGCTTCAGCTTTTCCTGGCGCAACTGATAAACATTTTGTTCGAAGGACAATGTGTGGTCTGCCTTTGTTGGTGTAAGCGTTTGATTATAAACGGCGAAGAGCATTGGGTAAGTGGATAATTTGGTGAGTGGGTAATTGTTTCAGGCGGATTGCCTGCGGCGTTGTCAGGCTGGCGTTGACGCAACGTTGATTGCCGACGCTCAGCGGGCTGCCGCAAAATTACCCAATTACAAAATTACTCACTTACCAAATCCCTTGGCTGCTATATTTTTCCTCATGTCCAACAAGCGCATTGCAGTGGTTCCCGGCGATGGTATTGGCCAGGAAGTCATTCCTGCGGCCATCAAGGTCGTCGAGGCCACGGGAGCGGCGGTGGAGTTTACGGCTTTTGACTGGTCGGCCGACCGCTATTTAAAAGACGGCACTACCATTCCGGCCGGCGGATTCGCCATGCTGGAGCGTGACTTTGACGCGGTGCTGGTGGGCGCACTGGGCGATCCGCGCGTTCCAACGAACATCCATGCCAAGGAAATTCTGCTGGGGATGCGTTTCAAGATGGACCTGTATGCCAACGTGCGTCCGGTCAAGTTGCTGGATGAATCGCTATGTCCGCTGAAAAACGTGAAGCCTGAGCACGTTGATTTCGTGGTGGTCCGGGAAAATACAGAAGGGCCTTACGTTGACGCCGGGGGCGTCTTCAAGCGAGGGACGCCCGACGAGATCGCCATCCAGGAAGACTTCAACACGCGTAAGGGCGTCGAACGGGTAATTCGCTTTGCGTTTGAGCTGGCGCGCCGCCAGGGGCGGAAGAAAGTGCTGATGTCCGACAAGTCGAACGTGATGACCTATGCCGGCGGCCTGTGGCAGCGGGTGTTCAAGGAAGTTGCGGCGCAGTATTCCGACATTCAGTCATCGCACATGTACGTGGACGCGCTGTGCATGCACATGGCCCGCGATCCCAAGCAGTTTGATGTGATCGTGACCAACAACATGTTCGGCGACATCATCACCGACCTGGCGGCGGCCCTGCAGGGCGGCCTGGGGATGGCGGCCAGCGGCAATATCCATCCCGGCAAGACCTCAATGTTTGAGCCGGTGCATGGTTCAGCCCCGCCGTTTGCGGGACGGAACATCGCCAATCCCATCGGGGCAATTTCTACGGTGGCCATGATGCTCGATCATCTGGGATTCACACAAGAAGCCGCGCGCATCAACAGCGCGGTGCTGGAAGCGGTGCGGCAGAAGAAGACGACTTCCGACATCGGTGGAACACTGGGGACGAGGGAAACGGCGGAGTGGATTGGTGGGAGAGTGCTACGGTAGAAGAACATGGCTTCTGAGCGGCCCGGGGCCACACGTTTGAGCATGGCTTGCAAATCGCCGAACCGAGCCAGAGCTTGATATGATGCTATAGTGGAGCGAGAATATGGCGATTGGGCCAAAATTTGTTTTCGGGCTGCAGAATTTCCGCTCGATTCAAGCTGCTGGTTTGAACATGCGACCGGTAACTGTACTGACCGGCGCTAATGGAGCCGGTAAGTCCAGCTTCATGTATGGCCTGATGGCGCTCAAGAACCTACTGGTGAATTCTAATCAGTCTGCGGACAATTTCTTTAATTTGGGATTCGTAAGCCTCGGTGGATTTAAAGAGGTTGTTGCTGGCAAGGACACGCTGAAAAGTATTCGTTTTTCGGCGCAATATTCTGATGCGAGCTGTGATTCTGCTTACACCGTTGACCTGGGAGCGACTTCGCGGCTAAATCTCGTGATGAAGAGGCCCTTCTCTCTCGCTTTGAGCCTCAATATTTCCTTTCCATACCCACTGGTCCAGAGTGTAACTCAAGAGGTTGCCTGGGGCGACAGGACGTTCAAACTCAGCTTTAATGGGATTGCGGTGACCGCAGCCAATGCTGCTCCCCTGGATACGAGCGCCGTTCCAGAGGGTCTTATCAGAACGCTTGACTTAGCCCTTATTCCCGCCACTATCGCGCGCATGTGTGATTATGTTGATGTGAAGAGAGGGTTTTTTCGGAACACGTATGCAATCGTTCCCGCAGGCGTCACCCAGAGCAACGAAGAGGCAGTAGCCTCAATGCTGGCAGGTGATCGCGACCTGGAGGCGCGAGTAAGTGTCACGCTGGAGAAGATGTTAAATAAGTCGTTCTCGGTTAGGCCGACAACGCTGGGCGCGCCAACCTTTTATCTGCAAACGGTTGACCGGGAGACAGGGTTTGTTTGTGATTTGGTCAATGAGGGTTTTGGTGTAAATCAGCTTGTTTATTTGCTCGCTAAGGTGCTTCAAAAAGACTCCTGGGTTGTCTGTGTTGAAGAACCAGAAACGCACCTGCATCCGGAAGCATTGACGAAACTCGCAGAACAGCTATTGAACATTGCAAAGCGGGATTCAAAGCGCCTGTTGATCTCTTCTCACAGCGAACACTTTGTTGTCGCTCTGTTGAATCTGGTCGCACAAGGGAAGGCTAGCCCCGAGGATATCGGTATTTATTTTGTTGCCAAGGATGCGCACAACCGAACGGCCATTGCTGAACAGAGCGTGAACGGCAAAGGGCAAATCGAGGGTGGACTACGGAGTTTTTATGAACCGAGCATCCGTGCTTTAGAAGAGTTCTTCGGGCCGGAGCCAGAAAAAGAGAATGCTGATCCTGCCAAACGAGTGGGTCCTTGATTATCTGACACCGGGCACGGATAAGCCCCATCTCTCGGTTGCTTTTGTAGAGGCATGCCGTACCGTGGGCCATTCGCTGCTGATTCGACGAGAGGGCAATTTCAGCCAAAAGCTCTTTCGGTACTCGAAGCTGTACTCCCTGAACCAAGCCATCAGACGTTTGTCAGTCTAGTTCTAAGGGATTCCACCATGGTGAGAATCATCGAAGAACGTGAGGTTCTTGCCGAAGGACGGGAACTGCCAACGATCCCTGCGGATGACAGATACCTCGTCGAGTTGTTGTATGCGTTCCCAGAAGCGGTCCTGGTCACTACGGATGCACTTTTGGCAGAACAGACGGTGGCTTTGCAGCTTCGAGCCGTTTTGTTCCGGGACAATGTGGCAGACACCATGGAGGCGATTGAAAGGTCCGGTGGGTGAATTTGATTCTTTTCGAAGGACCTGGAGCCCTCTTGCACGATTGCAGAGCTTGCGAGAAAAATCATTTTTTTCTTGAACTTCGGCGAAACAGGATAGGCACTAAAGTGCCGCAGAGCCTAAAGGCGTTTATTTGGCTGCTGCTGGCGGCACGAATGAATTCGTGCCCGGTTACCTGCTGAGGCTAAAGCATGAACATCGGCATTTTTCTTCAAACTCCGGCAGCCAGCTAACTGCAAAGCGTGGCAGCTAGGCCCATGAAGAAAATAATCCCGCCTCGATCTATCTACCATGCGATATTTTCCTTGTGCAATCCGCCAAAGCCATGCTATCCTGTATTTGCGTAGGAGATCGCCCGTCAATGAATACTGTAACGCACAACTCGTTGCGTAAGCTGCCAAGGCCGGAAACAGGTCTTGATAGCGTCCGGGCGTATTCCAATTTCTAAAGCCGTCTTCTGGCGCTTCAGTCCTACGCAAACCGAAACAACCAGAATCTGAACAGTTTTCGCTGGGTGGCGAAAGCTACGGTTACTTCGACTCGGAATCGACCACGTGCCGTGGCTGCTTGTTCCCCCGGCGAATATTGCGCCAGTAGCGTACTAACACGTTTATTTTCAACCTCTTGACGGTGCGAACGGACTCGCACCCAAACTCAGAAGTGAACATACAGGTTTGGCCAGTGATGGCCGCCGCTTTCGAGCGGCATAGCGGTCCGAATCCGTGGCCGTGGTCCATGAATTCCCTGGCCTTTGACTTCCAGCCGGTGGAGCAACAGGAGTTACTTCTCGACCCATAGAAGTGCAGCGCAGAGCGGGAACTCTGCCGGGCCCTGAAAACTAGCGGCAATTGGGGCGCAGCCTCGATTGATAGGATTGCCGCGACGTGCGGTCCGATGCACACTCCGGTTGCTGGTTTCCCGGCTGGTGCTTGTTTGATAGTAGCTCGGCAGTGGATTGGAATAGCAAGATATTACCGGTGGTGAAGATCATAGCTACTTCGCCAAGCCGCGTGCGCAGGTATGGAATCCTGCCGGCACTTTGGTGCCGTAGTTTAGCCAGAACAGCGGAAATAGATGCTTTGATCGTTGGTTCCCCGGTAATGAGATTGAGGTCCTGCACCCGCAAAAGACGCGGGCCCAGGATTTCGCCTGCGGGCTCAGACGCCCGCAAAGCGGCTCAAGTTTGCCGGTGGTGAAGATCTGGGATACTTCGCCTGTTAAGCGGGAGGTCGCGGGTTCAAATCCCGCCGCTGGTCCATCCCGGTTGGTTGGCTTTTAGCTTGAAGGTCCTTCGTTCGCAAAAGACGCGGGCTCAGGATTTCGCCTGCGGGCTCAGACGCCCGCAAAGCGGCTCAAGTTCAAATCCCGCCACTGGAGAAGGCTCCGCCAGTGTAGCTCAGTCCGGATAGAGCGCCTACGTGCCTGGATCGCTGGTTCCCCGGCAAAACTGTTTCGCGATCGAGATCCTTCGCCCGCAAAAGACGCGGGCTCAGGATTTCGCCTGCGGGCTCAGACGCCCGCAAAACGGCTCAATTTCGCCTGCGGGCCCAGACGCCCGCAAAGCGGCTCAACCCAAAACCGCTCGGTGGTGTGGATGGAGGTTCCAATTTGTGTCCTCCATCGATTGTTCCCCGGCACAACCTCAGCCCCTACGGCTGTGTGAAAGAATGGAGAGAGACCCCATGGCACGCATCAACACTTTGAACCTGGGCGCCAGTCACCGTACCCACGAGGGAGCGTCGGCCCGCCACGTCGCGGCTGAGCTGCAGTTGCGGCGTGCGGTGCTGGCCTGCATGTTGTGGGAAGACCAGTTCTACGAAGAGGGAGTGGCGATCGCCGGACGCATCCGCGAACTGGTGGCCAAGACTCCGGCCGAACAAGTGGCTGCTCTGGCGGTGGAGGCGCGGGAAAAGATGAAGCTACGCCACGCTCCTTTACTTCTGGTGCGGGAGATGGCCCGGCTGAAGACCCATCGCCACCTGGTGGCTGAGACACTGGCGCGCGTGATCCAGCGGGCCGACGAGCTCTCGGAGTTCGTTGCCCTCTACTGGGCGGAAGGCAAGCAGCCGCTGTCGGCGCAGGTAAAGAAGGGACTGGCATCGGCCTTCACTCGCTTCGACGAGTACGCGCTGGCCAAGTATAACCGCGCGGCCCCGGTGAAGCTGCGGGACGTGCTCTTCCTGTCGCACGCCAAGCCGCTGGATCAGGCGCAGGCACAGTTGTGGAAGCGGCTGGCGGAAGGCGAGCTGACCACGCCCGATACATGGGAGGTGGCGCTGTCTGCGGGCGCCGATAAGCGTGAAGTCTGGGAGCGCCTGCTGAGCGAAAACAAGCTGGGCGCGCTGGCGCTGCTGCGCAACCTCCGCAACATGGCTGAGGCCAAGGTGCCGGAGCCTCTCATCCAGGCCGGTCTTGAGCGGATGAAGACCGAGCGTGTCTTGCCCTTCCGGTTCATCGCCGCAGCGCGTTATGCGCCGCAGTGGGAGCCGGAGCTGGAAAAGGCCATGCTCAAGTCGCTGCAAGGCGCAGGGCAGGCCAAGCTGCCGGGCAAGACCGTATTGCTGGTCGACGTTTCCGGCAGCATGGACGCGCCGCTGTCGCGCCGGGCGGAGATGCGCCGCAATGATGCTGCCTACGGGCTGGCGATACTGCTGCGTGAGATCGCCGAGCGAGTCAGCGTGTATAGCTTCTCCGACCAACTGGTGCGGGTGCCGGACCGCTCAGGCTTTGCCCTGCGTGACGCCATCAACGCCAGCCAGCCGCATGGCTCCACGTACCTGGGGCGGGCGCTGGAGCAGCTCCAAGAGGGGCAGATCGAAGAGGAGTACGACCGGCTGATTGTCATCACGGACGAACAGTCGCACGATGAGGTCGCCAACCCCCGGGCACGCGGCTACGTGATCAACGTGGCCAGCTACAAGAACGGTGTGGGCTACGGCAAGTGGGTCCACATCGATGGATGGAGCGAGGCCGTGATCGAGTACATCCGCGCGGCTGAGCCGATTCTCGGTCAGTAAGCAACGGGCAGCCTTCTGGAAGGGGGGCTGCCCGTTTTTGCAATTGGCAATGAGTCAAACCGCTTTTCGCATCATGGCGTGGGCGTGCTTGCGGGCGGGCTTGGAGTCTGTAAAATCGGCAATGCCCGAGAGAATAACTGGTTGACGGTCAGGAAACTCGACGACCAGAGACAGTTGCCCGCCCATTGCCTTTACATAATCGCGTAAAGTGGAGATTAGAAGATCGCTTCGCTTTTCGAGCTTCGAGACACCTTCCTGGCCGATGCGCAAGGATTTGGCAACTTTCACTTGAGTAAGCTTGCATGCCTGCCGCAACTGCCTCAACGTCATCTCCTCGGTCATGAGCTGGGCCGCACGGGTTTCAACTTTCTTCCGCTGCGCTGGGCTGAGCTTTTTAATAATGTCATTTACATTTCTGGACATGGTTTCATTTCCTTTTCTTCTTTTTCAATTCCTGCGGTTCCGATGGTTTCTCTTTCAATTCTCTCTGCTTCAGCCGGTTTAAATGCGCATTAAAACGGTCGTCGGCTTTGGTGATGAGCTGCCTATAAAATACCTTCTTGCTCACGCCGGACTTATCGCCCGCGACAAGCAGAATCGCTTTGCGTTTCGTATCAAAAGCAAAGGCCACGCGCCATTCGCCGTCAGCCGCGCTAAAGCGCAGTTCCTTCATGTTCGCGTGGCGGGAACCATTGAGCGTGTCAACGCGGGGCCTTCCCAATTGAGGCCCAAATTGCTGCAACAGGCGCGTAAGGGCAAGGACTTCCGTCCGCACATCCTCACGCAGAGCATCAAATTCCGGCTCAAACTCATCACCAATTTCGACGGTCCAAATCACAGCATCAGTATGCCTTATAATGCATTATGCTGTCAAGTGCATTATCAAGACGAGATTAAGCAGCGGGCGAGTTGCGGTGGCGGCGTGAAGCCGGTGCTCTTGGATGCGTTGTTCGTGGCCCGTTTTGCTCTTAGAAATGCTTCTGCAGCTCTGAAAACTTTTCCACTTCCAGCAGGCGGACGCCCTTGGGGGCGGGGTCTACGGGTTGGTGTTCGAGGACCCATGTCTGGCGGTGGGGGACGAAGACGGCGTTGATGCCGGCTTTGAGCGCCGGGTTGATGTCGGATTTGGGGCTATTGCCGACCATCCAGGTGAGATCGCCGGCCAGTTCGTATTTGGAGACGATGCTGCGGTAGGCGGGGGCGTCCTTTTCGGCGACGATTTCCACGGCGGCGAAATATTCCTTCAGCCCTGAACGCTCGACTTTGCTGGATTGCTCGGAGAAATCTCCCTTGGTCATCAGAATCAAGCGGTGGCGCCGGCGTAGATAAGCAAGCGTCTCGGTCACTCCGTCGATCACTTCGATGGGATATTTGGAGATACGGTCGGCGAAATCCCAGATGGTCTGGCGCCGTTCGGGTGTGACCGGCCCGGAAGAAAGGCGCTCAAAGGTGGCGACCAGGGAGAGGGCGAAGCTGTGGTATCCGTAGCCGCGCTGCAGGATGGTTTCGTGTTCCACCCGATTGAGGACCAGGCGCACCTCTTCGGGGGTCATTTCCCGATGGTCCAGATAGGCCAGGAAGTCGACGATCGACTGTTCGAAATAGATGTTGTTTTCCCAGAGAGTGTCGTCGGCGTCGATCAGCAGCACCTGAGGGTCGAGGAGAAGGTTCTTCATTTTGAGTGAATGTTCAGTATGATAATTCCGACAGCAGGATGGTCCCATTATATTTGATTTGTACACGGCATGAATCAGGACGCACACGCGCACATATTATGAAGAACCAAGCGCTTTCTTCCGTTTTGCTTTTCACTGTTTTCACCGCAGGAATTCTCCTGCAGCCGGAGGCGCAGACCGGCGCTGTGACGGCACAGAAACCCGCGGCTTCGGGGCAGGCTGCGGCCGAGGGTAAGAGTTCCGCCCCGGCGCACAAACTTCCGGGAAAGCAGGCTGCCGGGAACTGCCGGACCAGCGAGACGGTCCGCCCCGGAATTGCCGCACAGTTGGCGAAATTCCAACGGATCAAGATGCCTTTCAGTGGAGCAGGCCTGACGCTCCGCGAGCGCCAGATGGTGGAAAAGCTGGTGGAGGCATCCCGCGGCCTGGAGAGCATCTACTGGCGTCAGAGCGATCCCGAGGGGCTGCAGTTGCTACAGAGGCTGGAGCGCTGCAACCGCGCTGAAGACCTGCCGCTGCGGCGCTTCCTCATGATTAACGGCAGCCGCTACGATCTGCTGGAAGAGAACCAGCCTTTTGTTGGGAATGAGCCTCTAGCGCCGGGGCGCGCTCTTTATCCGCGCGACCTGACCAGGGCACAGATCGAGGATTACGTTACCCGCCGCCCGGAAAAGAAGGCGGAGATATACAGTCCGTTTACGGTGGTCAAGCGCCAGGGCGATGAGCTGGTGGGTGTTCCTTACCATGTGGAATACCAGCAGTGGCTGGCGCCGGCCGCGCGGGCGCTGCGGCAGGCCGCCAGCCTCAGTCCTGACCGGGCGTTTGCCGGCTTTCTGCGTTTGCGCGCGGAAGCCCTGCTTACCGACGACTACTACAAGAGCGACCTCGCGTGGCTGGATCTCGAAGATCCCCGGTTTGATGTGATCTTTGCGCCCTATGAAACCTATCTGGACGATCTGCTGGGCGTCAAGACTTCGTACGGAACAGCGGTCATGGTGCGCAACCAGAAAGAAAGCGCCAAGCTGGCGACCTACAAGAAGTACGTTCCTGACATTCAGGAGGAGCTGCCGCTCGGGCCCGAAGACCGTCCGTCGAAGAAGGGACACAGCACGCCCATGGAGGTGATGGATACGCCATTCCGGGTGGGCGACCTGCGCCATGGTTATCAGGCGGTGGCCGACAACCTGCCGAATGATGCCCGCATTCACCAGGAGAGAGGCACCAAGAAAATCTTCTTCAAGAATTTCATGGATGCCCGCGTCAACTACGTGGTGCTGCCCATCGGGAAGCGGCTGATGCGCGCCGATCAGGCGGCCATGGCTTCCATGGAAGGCTACCTGGCGGTCGTGTTGATGCACGAGATCTGCCACGAACTGGGACCCGATTTCGCCCGCACCAGCCAGGGTCAGGTGGATATCCGCGAAGCCATCGGGCCTGCGTTTTCCGGGCTGGAGGAAGCCAAGGCCGATGTGGTCGGGCTGTTTGGCCTCAACTGGCTGATGGAAAAAGGCAGGCTGCCGCGGACGCGGGAGCATGAATACTATGCTTCCTACGTGGCAGGAATCTTCCGCACCATTCGTTTTGGCGTGGCCGAAGCCCATGGCCGGGCGGAAATGATGGAATTCAACTTCCTGGCCGAACAAGGCGCCATTACACGGGATGCCGGGGCAGGACGGTATGGGATTAATTTCGAAAAATTGCCAGGGGCCATCGCTGTACTCGCCAAAGAGCTTCTGGAAATGGAGGCCACCGGGGACCGGAACCGTACTGAGCAATGGTTTAAGAAGTATGGTTCCATGCCATCTGAGCTAAAATCCCAATTACAGGCCATCCATGATGTGCCGGTGGATATTGATCCAGTGAGTGGGTTCAGGGAGAAGCCGCAGTGAAGGCACACAAGCAAGAGAATGATACACAGGGAAATCGCCGCAAATTCGAGCGCGTCAATGTACCCCGCGATGCTCAGGTCCAGGTGATGGATCCGCACGGCCATCCGATGGGCGTCTTACGGCAGGTCGGCCGCGGCGGATTCATGATGGAGCCGAAGAGCACCTTTACCAACGACGGCAAGGCCCACAGGCTCACAATATACGACCGGCATGAGGACATACGGGTCAAGTTTGACGCCAAGATCCTCTACGTGGAACCGGGCATGGCCGGCTTCCAGTTTGTCGGCCTTGACGCCAATAATGCCGTGGAACTGGGCATTCTGATTGGGAAGTTTTACGAGGCGGGAAGAGGGTAGGGACCTGGTGATCGGGACATCGGGAAATCTGGTCATCGGGACATCGGAAAACCAGGAGCAGCGATGTTAATCCGATGCCCCGATTTCCCGATGTCTCGATTTCCCGATCTTAAGAGAACGCAACCCTCTATGCGAACTCAACCTACGCAAACTCCACCCGCGGTTGGTGCGGAATGATGCCTGCGCGGTATCCCATATCCAGCAACTTTTCTACGGCCGCCCGGCCATCCGCGCCGTAGTCGAGCGTGCGTTCGTTGACGTACATCCCGACAAAGCGATCGGCCATTTGGGTGTCGAGGTCGCGGGCGAACTGCATGGCGTAGGCCAGGGCCTCTTCGCGGTGGTCGAGCGCATATTGAATGCTGTCTTTGAGCGCCTTGTTGATGGTCGCGATCAGCTCCGGGCCCAGTTCCCGGCGGATGGCGTTGCCGCCTAAAGGCAAAGGCAATCCGTACAGGTCGAACCACCATTTACCCAGGTCCAGAAGGCGGTAGAGTCCGGACTTCTCGTAGTTGAGCTGCCCTTCGTGGATGATGAGACCGGCTTCGTGTTTGCCGGCCACCACCTCGGGGATGATCTGGTCGAAAGGAACAACGGTGGTTTCAATCTTGGGAGCAAAGAGCTTAAGCGCCAGATAAGCAGTGGTAAGAGTGCCGGGCACGGCGACCCTCATGCCTTTGAGTTCATCGAGGGTGATCTGGCGGGGCGCGACGATCATGGGGCCGTAGTTTTCTCCCAGGCTGCCGCCGCAGGGCATAAGCACATATTTTTCCTGAAGATAAGGATAAGCGTGAAAGGAGATGGCGGTGACGTCGTAGAAGCCTTCCATGGCCTTGCGGTTCAGGGTCTCAATGTCGGTGAGGGTGTGGTTGAACTTGAGGCTGGGCACGCGGACCTTGTTGGTGGCCATTCCGTAGAACATGAAAGCGTCGTCGGAATCGGGGCTGTGGGCGACACTGATATCGCGCACCTGGGCGGAGATGGGAGAAGCTGACATACTTGGGTTCCTAAAGGTTGATTTGAATGAAGCGTGACGGTCGTGTGAATGAATTATAGCGCCCGTATCTCTAATAATCTTTATCTTTTGCGGATGCCAATGGGCGCATCGCTCGCGAAGGTCAGCGGCCCGATCTGAATGTGGCCCCTTCGGGTTGCGAGTCAATCTCTGCGAGCGTGGCCTTCAGCGACTGATCGGATTGCCGCAGATGCCGGCGCAGGCGCCACCACATGGCGCACAGGGCCACGAGCACGGCCAACAGCGATAGCACTAACAGAACGTATAAATAAATCATACTAAGATCTTCAACAGTACTCTCGTAGCATACCAGACACAGGCAGCCGGTATCGCCTCAAAAATGATTTAAACGCCGACCGGGAACGGCTTGGAATGGGGTTCGCGGTCGCGGCCGAGCGTTAGCCGGTCAAATCTGCCTTGCAGCAGCGACATCAATCCGGTGTACCAATAGCCGAGCACGAACAGCAGCAGGAACGGAATCGTCCAGTAGTTTTCGCTGGTGAAGGCGTAGAGGCACATCAGCACGAAGTACGAACCCACCAGCAACTCCAGCCAGGGGACGATGCCGAGGCGGCGGCGGTATTTCTGTCCCAGGGCGCGGTCGGATTTTGCTTGCACGCGATACTTGGGAGTTCTTTTGAAAGCGGATTGAATGCCGAACAGCGCTTCCAGCACGGCGCGGGTATTGGTCAGGGTGAGGCCGATGCCCAGCGCCATAAGAAACGGCAGAAACAGGAAGGTGCGCGGCCATTTCTGGGGCATGAGTTCTTTCTGCGACACCAGGTAGAAGCTCGAAATCGAGAACGTGGAAGCCATAAACAGCGGCAGATCGATCAACAGCATCTGGAACCATCCGCCAAAGGACCGGATGATCATGGCCGGCAGCAGCAGCGTGGAAAGCACGATCATCAACGGATAACTGATGTTGGCGGTAAGGTGGTACCAGGCTTCCACCTTGACGCGAAAAGGCTGATCGCTCTTGAGCACACGGGGCAGGACTTTTTTGCCGGTCTGAATTAGTCCTTTGGCCCAGCGGGCCTGCTGGGTCTTGAAGGCGGTCATTTCAATGGGCAGTTCCGCGGGACATTCGATGTCCTGCAGGTATTTGAACTTCCAGCCTTTGAGTTGGGCGCGATAGGAAAGGTCAGTGTCTTCGGTGAGCGTGTCGTGCTGCCAGCCGCCGGCGTCTTCAATGGCCTTGCGCCGCCACATGCCGGCGGTGCCGTTGAAGTTGAAGAACACATTGCTGCGCGAGCGTCCGCCATGTTCGAGGATGAAATGTCCATCGAGCAGGATGGCTTCGACTTCGGTCAGAAAGGAATAGTTGCGGTTCAGATGGGTCCAGCGGGTCTGCACCATGCCGATGCCCGGCTCGGCGAAATGGTGGATGACGCCCATGAGCCAGTCTTCCGGGACCACGAAGTCGGCGTCAAAGATGGCGATGAACTCGCCCGCGGCCGATTGCATGCCGTGTTGCAGCGCGCCGGCCTTGTAGCCCTCACGATTGGTGCGGTGGATATACTGAATCGGATGCCCGAGCGCGGCATATCGATCGACGATGGCGCGGGCCACGTCCACGGTCTCATCGGTCGAATCGTCGAGCACCTGGATTTCGAGCTTGTCTTTGGGATATTCGATCTTGCAGATGGAATCCACCAGCCGGTCGATCACGTACTGCTCATTGAAAATCGGCAACTGCACGGTCACGCGCGGCAGCTCCGAAAAGCGCTGCGGCGGGTCCACGGCGTGGTTCTTGCGGTTCTTGTAATACATGTAAACCAACGCATAGCGGTGGAGGCCGTAGGCGGCCAGAATGATCATGACAATAAAATAGGGAATCAGCAGCAGCAGGTCGAAGGAGTTGGGCGAATACAGGCCCTTGAACGTCTGATCGAGAAAATGGGTGCGGAAATAGTGGACAAAGCCGCGCTGTGAACCGGCCAGCAGGAACTGCGCAAAAGTGGAAGCAAAGACGCTCAGGGTGACTCCGAAGTAAAATTTTACAGGAAAGCGGCGCTCAAGGAAGAGCCGATTTTGAATTTAAAACTTCAAATTTGAAATTTCAAATCCGCGCAATGTCAGTTCAAAAAATACTGGCGGTACAGCGTGTCGCGGCGGGCGGGCCGGAACCCGGCATCGCGGATCATGCGGCGTAATTCCTCTTCGGTGGTGCAGTTGGTCACGCCGGCCGAACGCACTACGTTTTCTTCCAGCATCACCGAACCAACGTCGTTGCCGCCAAAGCGCAGGCCGACCTGGCAGACTTTCAGTCCCTGGGTCACCCAGCTCGATTGAATGTTTTTGAAGTTTGAAAGAAAGATGCGGGAGATGGCCAGGGTCTTGAGGTATTCAACGGCCGTGGCTTCATCCCAATGGCGTCCGCCGAGGGCGGTGTTCTTGGGTTGAAAGCTCCAGGGGATGAAGGCCGTGAATCCGCCGGTCTCTTCCTGCAGGTCGTAGATGCGCTGGAAGTGGTTGACGCGATGCTCAATGGTTTCGCCCACTCCGAACATCATGGTGGCCGTGGTGCGCATGCCTAGTTTGTGGGCGGTGCGATGGACGTTGAGCCAGTCTTCCGTCAGGCACTTCAACCGGGCGATCTTGTGCCGCACCTCGTCATCGAGTATCTCGGCCCCGCCGCCAGGGATGGAATCGAGACCCGCATCTCGAAGGCGCTTGATCGTGTCTTCAATGCTCAGCCCGCTGACATCGGCAAAGTGGATGATCTCCGAGGCGGAAAAGCAGTGCAGATGGACCTGGGGGAAACGCTGCCTGATGCCGCGCAACATCTCCTCATACCACTCGATCTTGAGATCGGGATGCAGACCGCCCTGCATCAGCACGCCGGTGCCGCCCATTTCGACCGTCTCCCTGATCTTGTCATAGATGGTCTCGAAATCGAGCACGTAGCCCTTCACGCGTCCGGGGCCCTTGACGGGCGCATAGAAGGCGCAGAAGGTGCAATATTCAGTGCAGAAATTGGTGTAATTGATGTTGCGGTCAATGATGTAGGTGGCCACGCCTTCCGGATGGTTTTTACGGCGGATGGCGTCGGCTTCCATGCCGGTCCCAATCAGATCATCGGAACGGAACAGGTCAACGGCTTGTTGTTTGGTCAGGGACATGAATAATAGATTTTAGCGGAAAACGAGACTTGAGGGGAAGCCCGGTGGACAAGTTGAACGAGTCTCCAGGCCGTGAATTCATTGCTCCTCCTGCACGTTGTCGCCGTGCGGCCGTTCCGTAGTTTCCAGAGCCATGGAGATCAGCCCAGCTATCCTTATAATACAATGATAGCTGACTGTAGTTTGGTGATATAGTCGCATTTTAGTCGCACGAGATAACTCATGAAAGCTTCAATTGTTTTAGCCGCAGTTCTTTTTCCGGCGGTGGCCTTTGGCCAACCACAGCAATCGGAGGTGGGGCAAGCGGAGGTGTCGATCCCCGGCGTTAAAGGCCTGCTGCAACTGAATGTGGGGCGGAGCAAGTGGGAGACGCAAGTTCGGCCCGACGGCAAAGAGACGCAGTTGCGCGCGATGGGCCGGGCGGATGGCGTGCTCATCAGCGCTTTTCTCCAGAGAGTAGATTTCCCAGCAAGCGCGGAAAGATGTCGTGCAGAGTGGTGGACGGCGACCGAGAAGGTCCTCGAGAAAAACGGCCTGGAGCCGAAAGGCGTACATTTGACCGAACGTGAGGGCATGGCCGTGGTCGACTACTTCAGGCCCGAAGTCCAGGGAAAGCCTATTCGCCAGCAGTCGGTGTTCGTTTATCTGGGCAGCCGCGATTTGTGTGCCGAGATCCACATGTCGAAGGTGCGGTTCGAAAAAGAAGAGCAAAAGCTGTTCGAAGAGGTCATAGCCACCGCTAAGCTGTTGCCGGATGAACAGGCCGCTGATCAGGGGCGATCAAGGGTCGAGCTTGGCGGTATGGCGCTGGCCAGCCGCTCTTACCTGCAGCGGGATTATGTCACTGCCGCAAGGGTCTATCAGGTTATTCTCGACTTCGAAAAGCAAAGGCACGTGTTAAACCGGACGGAGTTCCGCGTGCTGGTGGACAACTTAGGCATGTCCTACGGGAACAGCGGAAACTTATCCAATGCGAAGAAGACCTTCGAGTACGGAATCACTCAGGACGCAGAATATCCCCTTTTCTACTACAACTTGGCCTGCACTTATAGCGCGATGGGAAAAATGGAGGAAGCGCTGGAGCAATTGCGTCTGGCGTACAAGTACAAGGCGAATATGATTGTGGGAGAAAAGTTCCCGGATCCTCTGACCGACGATTCATTCCGGAATTTTGCGGAGAACCGGGAATTTGTCGATGCGGTCCGGAGCATGCAGCGGCCATAGACACGGGTGAGCACCTGCCGTCCCCCCCCGGCGGCGGACAAAGTTTGCCACCACAATCTCTACGCTGTGGTTCGTGGTGGTACTCGCTGCGGTTTTTGGTTCTTCAGAACGATCGTTGATCATCGATCACTGATGAATGATCATCGGGCCGTCAGGCTGGGTTGAACGAGGAAGTCCAGTTCCGGGGCGGGGGGGAGCACTTTGCATTCGGCTGCGTAGCGGAAGAATAGCTTGAGGCCCTCAATGTTTTCGCTGTCGAGGGAGTAATCGACGTTGCGTGTGAGGTAATTCTGAATCGATGCCTGATCGAGCGACAGCCGAGGCGCCCATGCCCCGGCAATTTCAGGGACATGTTGCAGGCCATGGTCTCGGGACTGCTGGAAAACCCGGGCGATGTTGATATTGCCGGTAAATTCCCGCAGCGCGGCCTTACGCACCGCCCACACGGCAAATACAAAGGGAAGAAAAGTCCAGCGGCGCCACTCTTCGGCCAGGTCATAGACGTGAAATCCGCGGGTCTGTGCCTGCAGCGCCGGGTCGCCGATCAGTAATCCGGCATCGTGCCACAGGAGCATTTCTTTCAGGTCGGGCTTCTGCGGGCTGTAGCCGGCTGTAATGCCCACGAACTTCTTTAGATAAATCTGCACCAGGGCCGCTGAAGTGCGCGATGAATTATCGGTGGCCACGCTGCGTATCTTCTCGGCCGGGACCTTGCTGATGAGCAGGATGGAGCGCACCTTCTCCTTGGCAGCGATCGAAATTTCGGGAATGATGGCCAGATCGGGAATCTTAGTATAGGCCGCCACGGGGATGATGCCGATATCGGCCGTGCCGTCGGCCAGCGCTTCGGCGCAACGCGCAGGAACGGTGTAGCTGATTTGGAAGTGCTGCCGCAGTGGTTCGGCGGTCTCGCCGTTTTCGAAATCCCACATGAGGGGTGCGGTGTTCAAGAAGCTGATAGCTGAAATTTTCAGCGGTGGCATAAGGTTATATTCATTGTATCAAGGCAGCAGCGCGGATTTGGCCGCAGCCACACCCGCGCCCCTGGTTACCGGCCAGCCGAGTTCAGTGAGAATTGCTTCCAGATGCTCGAGATCGAGCAAGATATCAGCTTCGTGAACGTGGCCCATCACGCCGATACGAATGATCTTGCCTGCGAGGCGGTTGCGCGCTCCGGCAATCACGGTGCGGTAGCGTTCGTACAGACGGCACACAATGTCGGCGCCGTTGAGCTTTTCCGGCAAGGCCATGACTACCACGGTGCTGGAGCGGGCTTTCTCCTCTCCGAAAGGAGAGAGGCCCAGTGCGGCACAGCCGGTGCGCAGCGCATGGGCGAGACGCCGGTGGCGTTCCAGCACACAAGGCAGCGTCTCTTCGTGGATCATCTCCAGCGCTTCCTTTAGACCGGCGATGAGTGCAACTGGGGCGGTAAACGGAGTCTCCAGTTTTTCCGCGGCGGCACGGGCTTTGCGGAAGTCCCAATAGAAGCGTGGCAATCGATCTTCCCGATTCACGATCGACCAGGCTTTGGCGCTCAAGCTGGCCAGACCGATGCCGGGCGGTGTCATGAGGCACTTCTGCGAGGCGGAAACTAGAATATCGATACCCCATTCGTCTTGCCGCATGGGAAGGCCGGCCAGCCCGCTTACCGAATCGACGACCAGCAACGTGGGAAGGTCGCGCAGGACTGCGCCGATTCCGGCCACATCGGTGACCATGCCGGTTGAGCTTTCATTGTGGACTACGACTACCGCGCGATAATCCACGGTTGCCACCAGGGCGGCAATCTGCTCTGGTTCGACCACGCGGCCCCAGGGTATCTCAAGGCGATCCACGCGTGCGCTCAGGGTCTCGGCGATTTCGGCGAATCGCTTTCCGAATTGTCCGTTAACCACCACCAACACCCGCTCGCCCGCCGCCAGGATGTTGGCCAGACTGGCCTCCATCACACCGGTGCCGGAACTGGCGAAGAGGAGCACAGGGTTGACGTTCCCCATCACCGGGCGCAGTAGTTCTTGCGCACGGCCATGAAGGGCGCGGAATTCCGGCCCGCGATGGTTGATCACCGGACGGGAAATTGCCTGTCGCACCCGCTCAGGAACTGTGGCCGGACCCGGCAATCGCAGCCGGTATGAGAGTGCAGGATCGGAGGATTGGTTTGACATGCTGTTAGACGTTAGACCTGAAAATCGCCGTGCTCACGAAAGTAAGGAACCAGGCCGCCGGCCTGAAAGATCGCGAGCATGATCTGCGGCAAAGCACCGCCGGCAATGACTTCGCCGGTGGTGAGATTGTGGACCGTCAATCTCTCCTGGTGGCGGATGAGCAAGCGATGGCCTTCGCGTATTCCCTGGGTATCGCAGATGACCGGCAGCAGGCCGTTGTTGATGGCGTTACGGTAATAGGTGCGGGAAAAACTGCGGGCCAGCACCGCGCGAATGCCCGCGCCCAGCACGGCGGTGACCGCCACTTCCATGGCTGAGCCGCAGCCAAAGTTTTTGCCCGCGACCAGAATGTCGTCAGGGCCAACGGTCGCGGCAAAGCCGGGATCGAGTTCCTCAAAGAGATACTGGCGCAGGACCTGCGGATCAAGGCTCTCGCGCTTGCGCCGTGAAGTAATGATGTAGTCGGTGTTGATATCGTCACCGAAGACGCGGGCGCGGCCGGGGACCTCGAGCGTGCTCATTGGCCGGCCTCGCTGGGACCAGTGATGACGCCTGCGACGGCGGCGGCCGCACAACTGGCGGGTGAAGCCAGGTAAATTGCGGAGCTGCTGTTGCCCATGCGTCCTTTGAAATTGCGGTTGGCCGAGGAAATTACGTTGACGCCATCGCCGGGGATGGTCCCACAGGTGCCGCAGCAGGAACCGCAGCCGGGAGTACCGACCACCGCGCCCATGGCGATGAACTCGGCCAGCGAGCCGTCGCCGCGCAGGGTTTCGAGCACCGTTCGCGAAGCGGGCGTTACCACCAGTTGTACGCCCGTGGCGACTCCGCCGCCGGCCTTCAGCACCGCGAGGGCCTGGTGGAAGTCGCGCACACGCCCCCCGGTACAGGTACCCAGGTAAACCATCTGCACCCGAGTGCCAGTTGCGCCGCCGATCTCAATGACGCGATCAACCTGATGTGGCAGCGCGAGCTGTGGAGTGAGTGAGTCGAGGTCGAGCGTGATCTCGCGGACATACGTAGCGACGGGGTCGGGCTCGACGGGTTGCCAGGGCACAGCCGTGCTTCCCGCTGACGCGATTCCATGCAAGTACGCCGTCGTCTTGTCATCGGCTGGAAAGATTCCGTTCTTGGCCCCCATTTCCACGGCAAAGTTGCTGAGCACCAGGCGGTCTTCAAGATCGAGGGACGCCACACCGGGTCCGCAGAATTCCAGGGACTGATAGGTTGCGCCATCGGCGCCCAGTTTGCCGGCGAGAGCCAGGGCTGCGTCCTTGGGATAGACACCTTCCCGCAGCCGGCCCGTGAGCGTGATCTTGATGGACTCGGGAACGCGCAGCCACATGCGTCCGCTGGCCATGATGGCGGCCAGATCGGAAGAGCCGATGCCCGTGGCAAAAGTATTGAGCGCTCCATAGGTGACGGCATGGCTATCGGCGCCCACGGCCAGTCCCGCAGGTAGTGCCCGGCCGGATTCGACGATGAGTTGGTGGCCGATGCCTTCACCCACATCCCACAACAGAATGCCGTGTTGCGCCGCGAAGTCTCTTATGCGCTGGTGAAGCAGTTTGGCCGCAGGGGTGGGTGCGGGAGCGTAATGGTCGAGAGCAAAGGCAATCCGCTGTGGATCGCAGACGCGCTTGGCGCCCATGGCGTTGAAATAATCAATCGCCATGGGAACGGAACCATCGGTGCCCAGAGCGCAATCCACACGGCAGACCACCAGGTCGCCGGCCCGGGCGTCCTGCCCGGACTTGGCGGAAAGTATCTTTTCGCTGATGGTCTTGGCGGACATGAGTGCTAAGAATACCGCAACCAAAATCAAAAACCTACCACCCTTCCTCAAGATCTTTCGCGGCACTCTATATCCCGCCTCACAACCCGAATAATCCTCTGTTGCCTCTGTTCCTCTGTTCCTCTGGGTTTCAAAGGTTTTGGTGGACACTACGTCGCGCTGTAATCTCCCGGTTTTCCTTCGCGCCCTTAGCGATAGATTATTTTTCGTTTTCCGTGCCTCCGGCCAATCCCTTAGAATCCTAAGAATATGCCTGACATCGGTTCCCTGAAAGCCCAGCGTTTCGTTTGCCCTGGCTGCGCCGCGGCCATGCAGTTTGATCCCGATTCCGGGAAGATCAAGTGTCCGTATTGCGGCCAGTTACAGGAACCGCCTCCCGGCACTGAGATTGTTTCCCATGACTATCTTGAGGCCCAGAAAGGCCTGGCCACCCATGCACCCATCAGCCAACAGGCCATGGAAGTGCAATGCGCCGGCTGTGGCAGCACCGTGGCCTTCCAGCCGCCGGACGTGGCCGGAAACTGCGCGTTCTGCGGCGCTCCCATCGTGGCCCAGCCCAAGGCCGCCGACCCGCTTTTGGCGCCCGACGCAGTCTTGCCTGCGCGTGTTTCCAAGTCGAAAGCGCAGGTCCGGGTGCAGCAGTGGCTGCAGACGCGCTGGTTCGCTCCCAACGCCCTGAAGCGGCTGGCCCATCAGGAAGGCGTGAACCCCGTGTACCTGCCTTTCTGGACCTATGACTGCGATACGCAAAGCAATTATCGCGGAGAGCGGGGCGATTACTACTACACCACCGAGAGCTACGAGGACAGCGACGGCCACACACAGACACGACAGGTGCAGCATACCTCGTGGTCTTCGGCGTCCGGACGCGTGGCTGAAAACTTTCAGAACGTGCTGGTGCCTGCCACCCACGCGGTGCCCGAGAAGGAGCTCAACAATCTAGCGCCCTGGGGGTTGGAACGGTTACATGCTTATGATCCGGTCTTTCTGGCCGGCTTCAAGGTCCAGCGTTATCAACTCGAACTGCCGCAATGTTTTGAAAAAGCCAAAGGCGTAATGGACGTGAGCATCCGCAGCGAGGTCCGCCACGACATTGGCGGTGACGAGCAGCGGATCAGCTCCGTCGATACCGAGTACGCCAACATCATGTTCCGTCATCTGCTGCTGCCCATCTGGATTGGCGCTTACCGCTTCAGCAACAAGGTCTACCAGGTGGTGGTAAACGCCAGCACCGGCGAGGTGCAGGGTGAGCGTCCGTATAGCGCGGTCAAGATTTTCTTCGCCTCGCTGGCGGCGTTGATGGTCATTCTGGTCCTTCTTTATCTGAAGGCGCAGAATTAACGCATAAAGCAAAGGCAATTAGCCGCGAATTAACGCGAATCAACGCGAATGAGGATGGGGGCCGTCGTTGCTTCCGGAATCGTCGCGCCGCGAAGATTCTGAATAGATAGTGATTCTGTGTTTTAACGGTTTTCGTGCAACTCGTTGCGCTGTGTTTCAAAGGTTTTGTTTTTCCTTTGCGCCCTTAGCGCCCTTTGCGGTGGATTGTTCTTGCTTGCGGCTTCGTTGCGCTGTGCCTCCGCTAACCAGGTAAAGAAGAGTAAAGCTCCTCTTCTTTGCCCGCTCGACCGCATATACTTCGATGTCTCGTCCGAGCTGACTTCTCATGGAGGATTTTCCGGTGAAAAAGTTTCTTCTGTTTTGGCTGCTGTTGTTGAGCGTGTTGTCTTCCGCCGAAGTGAGAGTTCTGCGGCATCCGAGTTACCACAATGGCAAGGTGGCTTTCAGTTATCTCGGCGACATATGGGTGGCAAATGAAGACGGCAGCAACCCGCAGCGCATCACAGTCCATCGGGCGCGGGACATCTATCCGCGCTTTTCACCGGATGGCAAGTGGATCGCCTTCTCTTCCAACCGCTATGGAAATTACGACGTCTTCGTGGTCCCCGCCACCGGCGGCCCCGCCAGGCAGCTCACGTATCATTCCGCCAGTGACACCGTGGTTGGCTGGACGCCCGACAGCAAGCGCGTCATCTTTCAGTCGTCGCGCGGCCTAATGTTTCCCGGAATTCCAAATCTTTATGAAGTACCGCTGGAAGGCGGATTGGAACAGCCTCTGCCCACCGACTGGGGATACTGGGGCGGCTATTCCTCCGACGGTAGCCGCTTCGTTTTTAACCGCCATCCCATGGTGTGGTGGCGCCAGCATTATCGTGGCAGCTATGCCGCCGATCTCTGGGTCATGGACGTGAAACAGAAGAAGTTCAAGCAGTTGGCCGACGGCGATTACAAGGGCAATTACTTCTGGCCTATGGCGGCCTCCGATGGCTTTATCTACTTCGTTTCCGACCGCCTGCCCAACGAGAGCGGCATCAAGCCCGGCAGCAAAGAGGTGATGAAGAGCGTCAACAACCTGTGGAAGATTCCGGAAGGCGGTGGCAAGGCGGTGCAGGTGACCCACCACACCACAGGGAGATTGTTCTTTCCTT
This sequence comes from Saccharimonadales bacterium (SeqCode), assembly GCA_035568495.1. GTDB lineage: Bacteria > Acidobacteriota > Terriglobia > Terriglobales > Acidobacteriaceae > Angelobacter. The sequence goes on from DATMNZ010000157.1 coordinate 52,147, forward strand.
CGATTTCGGCCGACGGCAAGACCATTGTGTATGAAGAAGACGCGGGCCTGTGGAAGCTCGATACCAAGACCGGCAAGAGCGCCGCGATCAAAGTCGATATCAGCTCTGACGACAAAGAGAACGATTTCGAGACGCTCACGGTGCGCAATGACACCGAGAGCTACGATCTTTCACCCAGCACCAAACGGGCGGCCGTCTCCGTGCATGGCGAGATATTTTCGATTTCGACCGACCGCGGCGACCTGCAGCGGGTAACGCAATCCTACTCGCGCGAGACTTCTCCCTCGTGGTCACCCGATGGCAAGTGGGTCGCCTTTGTTTCCGACAAGTCAGGGCGTGAAGAAGTCTGGATTGCCCATGAAGACAGCTCGGGGCTGAAGAAGATCTCCGATTCCGATGCCGAAAAGCAGGCCATCCGCTGGGCCCCGGATTCGAAGTGGCTGATCTATGCAGGCTCTGACCACAAGCTCTCCCGCTACGACTTTGAGACGGGCAAGACATCCGTCATCGCTTCGAGCGACGCCGGCAACATTCTGGGTGCGCGCATCTCGCCCGACGGCAAATGGGTGGCGTATTCCCGGCTTGATTCCGATCTGCGCCCGCACGTTTATATTGCGGCTTCCACCGGCGGCAACGAACACCACATCGGCGATGACGACCGCCTGTTCAGCGAGACCACGCCGGCGTGGACGCCTGACGGCAAGCGGCTCATGTTTCTTGCCGGGTTGGCCCAGGCCGGCAGCGCAGTCCAGCGGCAGACCCTGGTGCAGCTCTATAGCCTGTCGCTGGCGCACGAAGAAAAGAACCCGGCCGACCACGGCCTGGATGATGAAGAGCAGGCCCAGGCAGCGGAACGCTCCAACCGTCCCCAAGCCGGACAAGGCCGGGCCGAGGCTGCGAAAGTCGAAGTGAAGATTGATTTTGATGGAATGGGCCGGCGCACACGGCAGATCACGCGCTTGAGCGACAATGTGACCACCCTTGCGGTTTCGCCCGACAGCCGGCTTACCGCCTTTGTAACGGTTGGCGACCAAGAAGGGCGCATGGTCTCGACCCTGCACACCATCGCTGAAGACTCCATCCTGCCGGTCACCGTTACATCTTCCGGGCGCGGCGAGGCGGAAGACGGCGGCGGTGGGCCTGCGGGCGCGCGCCTGATCAATTCTCTTGAGTTCTCGAAAGACGGACGCACCATCTACTTCATGGAAGCCGAAGGCATGTATGCGGTGGACCTCGGCCCGGCCGCCGCCGCCGGCGCGCGCGCTGCGGCAGCCGCCACGGCCCGCAGCTTTGACCGGCGGCGCATCGGCTTTACCGCCCACGTCGAGGTCAACCACCGTGAAGAACGCAAGCAGGTCTTCGAAGAGAGCTGGCGGATCATGAAAGACCGCTTCTACGATGCGCAGATGCATGGCGCCGATTGGGCCCGCGCCCGCGCCACCTACGCGCCCTTGATGGAATATGTTGGCGACCAGGAAGAGATGCACAACGTCATCAGCCAGATGATCGGCGAACTGAACGCTTCGCACACCGGCATCAACGCCCCGCCCTCGCCAGAGGAGCGCGACCACAGCGCCCAGACCCGCTTTCCGGGATTTGAGATGGAGCCGGATTCTTCCGGCTATTACAAGGTCACCACCATTTATAAAGACGGGCCGGCCGACAAAGACTATGTGCGCCTCAGCGCTGGGAATTACGTTCTGGCCATTGACGGGCACGAGTTGAAATCCGGCGACAACTACTGGAAATACCTGACCTCGGTGCGCGGCGATAAGATGGAATTCACGGTCAATTCCAAGCCGGCTGCCGATGGCGCCTGGCCCGTGAAGATCGCACCGGTCAATGGCGGCGCTTATACCACCCTGCAATATGAACGCTGGGTGGCGCAGCGCCGCGCGATTGTCGATAAGCTCTCCAATGGCGAGATCGGCTATCTGCACATCCGCTCCATGGACGCGCCCTCGCTACGCCGCTTCGAGCGCGATCTGGTGGAAAACCATTACAAAAAAGCCCTGGTCATCGACCAGCGCTTCAATCCCGGCGGAGGCATCGACCAAGAGCTGCTGGAAATTCTGGGCCAGCGCCAGTATCAGGTCACGCGCAACCGTGGTTCCGTGCAGATCACGAGGCCGCAACGCGCATTCTTCGGCCCCATGGTGGTCATGGAAAACGAGCGCTCCACCAGCGATGCCGAAGTCTTCCCCGATGGGTTCCGCACATTGGGTCTCGGTAAAGTCGTGGGCCGCACCACCTACGGAGCGGTCATCGGCACCGGGGCCTACCGCTTGCTGGATGGTTCGTCCATTCGCACCCCGGCCACCGGCCTCTGGAATGTAAAGGGCTACAACCTCGAAAACTACGGCGTGCCCCCCGACGTGGACGTGGATAACACCCCCGAAGACTTCCTAGCCGGGCGCGATGCCCAACTCGAAAAAGCAGTCGAAGTGCTGAAACAGGAATTACAGAACAAATAAGAGGTCCGTTGGCGCAGCGATGATCACCAGCGTAGAGACGTAACTCTGTTACGTCTAAAGGCCGGCGGAATTAAATGCCCACGCGGGCGCACAGACGCCCCGTGCTCGGATTCCTGGTTCGTATCCCCCGCAATAACATTTCGTGATAGCGCTTAGAAAAATTTTGAATTTCCCAAGACCCCCATCTCCAACTACATTGGCACGGAGAGGGAGTTTAACGTGTCAACAAAAAAACTAGCACTAGGGTTGTTCTTGTTCTTGTTGATTGGGATGCAGGTGGCCGTTGCGCAGGCGGCCACCGGTTCTCAGGCCGATCGCCTTCTTCGTCTCGAACAGTCGATCGCCGGCGCCCAAAGCTCCGCCGACAATTCCTGGATGCTGATCAGCTCCGCTCTGGTCTTGCTGATGACCGGGCCCGGCCTGGCGCTCTTCTATGGCGGCCTGGTGCGCAAGAAAAACGTTTTAGCGACCATGATGCAGAGTTTTGCCATGATGGCCATCATTACGGTGGTGTGGGCCATCATCGGGTTCAGTCTGTGTTTCGGCAGCGGCAACGGTTTCATCGGGGGCCTCGGACACGTGTTCTTACGGGGTGTCGGCCTGCAGCCCGACGCCGATTACGCGGCCACCATTCCCCAGCAGACGTTCATGATCTATCAGTTGATGTTCGCCATCATCACGCCTGCGCTCATTACCGGGGCCTTCGCGGAGCGCATCAAGTTCAGCGCCATGGCGCTGTTTATGGTGTTGTGGTCCCTCTTTGTTTACGCTCCCATGGCGCACATGGTATGGGGTAAAGGCGGGTTGCTCAACGCCTCTCTCGGTGGCCGGTTCCCGACGCTCGATTTTGCCGGAGGCACAGTGGTACACGTGACTTCCGGAGTTTCCGCGCTGGTGTGCGCCCTCTATCTGGGCCGCCGCGTTGGCTATCCCCATGAACCGATGCAGCCTCATAGCATGGTCCTGAGTTTCATCGGGGCATGCATGTTGTGGGTAGGATGGTTCGGCTTTAACGCCGGCAGCGCGCTGAGCGCGGGTGGCTTGGCAACCAGCGCTTTCGTCGCCACCCACTTTGCCGCGGCGTCTGCAGTGGTCGGATGGGTCGCAGCCGAATGGTTCCGCAGCGGCAAGCCCAGCGCCCTAGGGGCCATTTCCGGCGCAGTCGCCGGATTGGTCGCTATCACTCCGGCCGCCGGTTTCGTAGGTCCCATGGCCGCCCTCTTGATTGGGTTGATCGCGGGCGTCGTCTGTTACCTGATGGTCGCCCATGTGAAGGCCTATTTCGGCTATGACGATTCTCTCGATGCTTTCGGCGTCCACGGCGTCGGTGGAACGGTGGGCGCGGTGCTCACCGGAGTGTTCGCCGCCCGGGCAATCAACCCCATGTTCAAGGATGTCCAAGGCAACGTGCTGCCCTCCGGAGCGCTCGAAGGCAATGTTCACCAGTTAAGCAACCAACTGGTGGGCGTGCTGATTGCCTGGGTCCTCGCCGGTATAGGGACGGTGGTGATTCTCAAGGTAGTCGATCTGCTCGTCGGCCTGCGGGTCTCAACCCTGCACGAAATCCAGGGGCTGGATCTGACTCAGCACGGCGAAGAAGCGTACTACTCGGAAGCTTCCGCTTAGCGAAATCAAAAGCGCACCGCGGAGTCACGGAGAAGGCAAAAGCAAAAGAGGTACTTGGTATTCGGTAGTTGGTATTTGTGGCTGATCGCGGCATTGCAGAACCTGGCAAGCCTCATGGTCTTCCCGAGAGACCCAATACCGAGTACCAAATACCGATTACCTTGTTGTTTCTTGCTTTTCTCCGTGCCTCCGTGGTGCGCTTTTGGTCTTTCACGTAAACTCTTACCCATGGACGTTCTCCGAAAGCTCTTCGAGCTTCATTTCCGCTCGCCCGCTGAGCGTGTGCAACGCTTGCAGGGCTCGCTCGGCGGCTCCGGACGCAACATCCTGCGGCTGACCGCCGGCCGATGCAGCGCCATTGGCGTTCTATATGCCGTGCGCGAAGAGAACGTGGCTTTCCTTGAATTCTCCCGTCATTTTCGCCGCCATGGCCTGCCCGTGCCGGAAATCTATGGTGAAGAGCTGGAGCACGGCGCATATCTGGAAGAAGACCTGGGCGACACGACGCTGTTTGAGTTCCTTTCGCAAAACCGCACGGGCGATGCGGTGGCCCCGGCGGTGGTGGAAGCCTATCGCCAGGTCGTGGCCATGCTGCCGCGCTTTCAGGTCGAAGCCGGAAAGGACCTAAATTACGAGGTGTGTTATCCGCGCGCCGCTTTCGATCGCCAGTCCATCGCCTGGGACTTGAATTATTTCAAATACCATTTTCTCCGGCTGGCCGATGTCCCGTTCAACGAGCAGGGTTTGGAAGACGATTTCGCGTGCCTGACAGAGTTTCTGCTGGGCGCGGGACGCGACTATTTTCTTTATCGCGATTTCCAGTCGCGCAACGTCATGCTGCGGGACGGACGGCCTTTCTTTGTGGACTACCAGGGCGGGCGCAAAGGCGCACTGCAGTATGACATCGCGTCTCTCTTGTACGACGCCAAGGCCGATCTGCCGCCGGACCTGCGCCGGCAATTGCTCGATCACTATCTCGAAAGCCTGGCCGGCTTCATCGATACTGGGCGCGATGTGTTCCTGCGCCATTACTACGCCTTTGTTTATGTCCGCATCATGCAGGCGCTGGGCGCCTATGGGTTTCGCGGTTTCTATGAACGCAAACCCCATTTCCTGCAAAGCGTCCCTTACGCGCTCAAGAACCTGCGTTGGCTGCTGCAGAATGCCGAGTTACCGGTCAAGTTGCCGGCGCTGATGGAAGCCTTCCGCAGCATGATCGACTCCGAAAAACTGCACCACCTGGCTCCTGCGATGGAAGCCCCAGCCTCTGGAAATCCGCAGGGCGTGGTTTCCGAACGGCCTCTTGCCACGCATTCTGGAGAAGCCATGCTTGTGCCCTCCGCACCCGCAGCCCTCACCGTGCGGATCTTCAGCTTCTCGTTCCACCAAAGCCCGCCGCAAGATGAAACCGGAAACGGCGGAGGGTTCGTCTTCGACGCTCGCAGCCTGCCCAATCCTGCGCGCGAAAAAGGACGCGAAGCACACTTTAAAGCGCTCACCGGCCAAGACGCCCCGGTCATCGACTATCTCCATCAGCATCCCAACGTACATCAGTACCTTGCCGGGGTCTGGTCGCTGGTGGAGACCAGCGTAAGCAACTATCAGCAGCGGGGTTTCAAGAGCCTGATGGTGTCGTTCGGCTGCACCGGCGGCCAGCATCGCTCGGTCTATCTGGCGGAGCAACTGGCCCAGCGCCTGCGGGCCCGCACCGGCGTGCAGGTGGTGGTGCGTCATCTGCAACTGGAAAAGCTGAAACTAGAAAAGCTGCAACCAGAGAATGCCGCCTGTCAAACGCTGGGGCAGCGTTCATGAAAGCCATGGTCTTGGCCGCCGGCCTGGGTACGCGCCTGAAGCCGCTCACTGCCGATCGCCCTAAGGCGCTGGTCGAAATCGCCGGCCGGACTCTTTTGGAAATCACGCTCACCCGCCTGCGTGAGGCTGGGGTGAACGATGTGATCGTCAACGTCCATCACTTTGCCGATATGGTCGTCGAGTATCTGCGGGCCAAAAACAATTTCGGCATGAGGATTGAGGTCTCGCGCGAAGACCTGCTGCTCGAGACCGGCGGTGGACTGAAAAAGGCCGCCTGGTTTTTTCCCGGGAATTCCGCCACCCCACCCGAAGCCGCCCGCCCGATTGAAGATCAAGACCAATCCTTCATCTTGCACAACGTCGATGTCATCAGCAACATCAATCTGGCGCGCATGGTGCAGTTCCATCACGGAAGCCAGGCCCTGGCCACGCTCGCCGTACAGGACCGCAACTCCTCTCGCTATCTGCTCTTCGACCGGCAGGGGCAGCTTTGTGGAAGGCGTTTAAGCGCGCAGCCGCCAGAGCTGGTCCGGACATCCCAGCCATTGCAGGCGTTGGCTTTTTCCGGTATCCACGTTGTTTCTCCAAGGCTGCTGGCCATGATGACGGAAGAAGGCGTCTTCTCCATCATCGATACTTATCTGCGCCTGGCTGGTCAGGGAGAAAACATCCTCGCTTTCCAAGAGGATGAAAGCTACTGGCGCGATCTAGGCACCCCGGAAAGCGTAATGCAGGCGGAACTGGACGTGAGGAATCGGGTGATCCAGTGACCGGAACTTTACTGTTTTCAATGCGTCATATTTTTTCCGGGAGACACCGTTTCTTCCTGTAGTCTTACGTTCAAAGAATGCAACGCAGGAAGGGCCAATGGCGCCCGCATTTACCAAGACTCTACGGGAGTGGCAGGGAGCAGGCATAAGCATGGATGCATCGCCCGGCAGGTGGAGCGCGCGAAAGTACATCTCGATGGGGCTGATCATGGTGGCCGCCGGACTGTTTCTCGGCAAAGATGGGCTCGAAGCGTTCCGGACTGGCAAGCCAATTTACATGCCGAGCGCCCCAGCCATGGAGGGCTGGCTTGCGCTGATTTACTCCGGGCTCACCATCTTCTTTGGGCTCTGCCTCGTTGCGGTAGGCATGGGCTGGATGAAGATGCGTGGACCGCATTAGCCTGCGGCAGGTTTTACGGCCCCGGCGTATGCTTTCATGACGAACGCGAAGCGGCTGACTAGCGCCAATTCTTTATTTTTGGCCAAGCCTGTGCGAGCGGCCAATGTAAACGCCGGCAGAGATAGATGTCGAAGTGCTGATACGGCATGGAGTACGGGTGATCGACCGCCGCGACCTTTTCCCAGGAATCGAATTTTTGTGACAGTGTGCCGGGATTGTCTCCCAGGACGATCATGCATTCTCCCGTGTAGTTGCGCGGGCCCCAGTAAAAATAATTTTGATGGCCGCTGATGGCGCTGGGCAGTCCCAGCTTGGCGCCGAAGAAATCAATGGCCCCGGCCTGGCCGTAGTTTTGCCCGAAGATCGCGCAGCGTTGTTGGTCTTCCGGAGAAAGCTTGTGGTAGACACCGGCGATGGCTTCCGCCATCTCCTTCCAGCCATACATGTCGGCATAGAGCTGCGGAAGGGGCCCCATCTTGTTGGTCTCGATTCGCGGCGGCTCGAAGTGCAGAGCCCGCGAATAAGCCATATAGGTTTCGACCGGCAGCACCGGAAAATAGGCAAAGGGCGCTAGCAGCGCTCCGGTGACCAGCAGCGCGGCCACGTAGGCCGGCTTGGGCGACGTCCAGTTTCTTCGTTCTGCGAATTGCTGGAATGAGACCGCACCGGCCGCGAAGAGCATGGGATATGCAGGCGCCAGGTAGTACACGCGCCCATTCAGCACCAGGAAGCACAGCAAGATGATGAGATAGGTCCAGCCCAGCACCCGAAGCCTCCGGCCGGCCTCAGCGCGCAGGAAGTACCAAAGCCCCGCCAGCCACAGGGGCGCCGCGAGCGGATGCATGATCAGAATCTGCTGAGCAAGAAAGCCAACCGAGCCAAGCGCGACATTGCGTCCGCTCTTCTGCACATTGCGAAGTAGCTCGATGGTAGGGAACCCGCGGTGGATTTCCCAAACCAGGTTGGGGAGAAAGATCAGGAAGGCGACGAATCCGCCAAGCCAGAACCACGGGCTGCGCAGGAAGCGGCGCTCCGGGGTCAGCAGCAGGCCGACCAGGAATCCGAAGCCAAAGAAGAGCATGGAGTGCTTGTTCTGCAGACCCATGCCCGCCAGAAGCCCAAACAGCAACCAGAGTTTGGGTGGGCCGCCGTGGATGATCTTGATAGCGACCAGTGCGCAGCCCATCCAAAACAGAGGCTCGAATACATTCATGGTCAGCAGATTGCCGAGGCCGAGATAGAGTGGCGCGACCATGACCGCCACGCATGCCAGACCCTGCGCATAGCGGCGACCGCCGAGTTCGCGCACCATCAACCCGGTGAGCAGCACCAGAAGGCCGCTGGCAACTGCGGGCAGAAACCGCAGTGCGTGGAGCGAATCTCCGAGGGTGTTGCGCTCGATCCATGTAATGACGGCGATGAGAGGCGGCTGGTCAACATAACCCCAGTCCAGGTGATGGCTACATGCCAGGTAATACAGCTCATCGACAAAATAGCCGTAGCGGCCGTTGAAGAGCATGTGCAGGAGGAACGAGACGAGGGAGAGGCAGCCTGCGGCTGCAAGATCGCGGCGGGGTTCTACTTCTGGCTGGAGGTTCTGGGTTGCGGCCATTTTCAGGCTACTTCCTCTTCAACACAGCCTTCACCGCCGCGACAATGAACGGCGCCGTCAATCCATATTTCTCCATCAACTGCTCTGGTGTGGCTGATTCAGCGTAGGTGTTCTGCACTCCGATGAATTCCATGGGGACAGGATGGGTCTTCGTGACTGCGCGGGCCACCTGTGATCCCAATCCGCCGTCGAGCAGGTGTTCTTCGGCGCTTACGATGGCGCCGCATTCCTTTGCGGCCTGGGCGATGGCGGCTTCGTCGATGGGTTTGATGGTGTGCATGTCGAGCACGCGGACCTGGATGCCTTCTTCGGCGAGCTGGGCTTGGGCGTGCAGGGCGTAGCCGACTTCGAAGCCGCAGGCGACGATGGCGGCATCGCGGCCGTCGCCGTGCTGTTTGGCTTTGCCGATTTCAAAGGTGTCACCGGGCCCGTAGATGATGGGGGCCTTGGCACGTCCGGTGCGCATGTACACTGGCCCTACGTGTTCGGCCATGCGGTGGACGAGGGCGCGGGCGCAGAATTCATCCGAGGGGCTGAGCACCACGAAGCCCGCCAGGGCGCACATGAGAGCGTAGTCTTCCACCGACTGCTGGCTGGGACCGTCTTCACCGATGGAGATACCGCCGTGCGAGCCGACAAACTTGGCGTTCACGCCCGGATAGGCCACGCACATGCGCAACTGGTCATAGCCCTTGTCGCAGAGAAACACCGCGAACGAAGATGCAAACGGCAGCTTACCGGAAAGCGCCAGTCCGCTGGCGATGCCCACCATATTGGCCTCGGCGATGCCAACGGTGAAGAAGCGATCGGGAAATTCCTTCTGGAATTTTGCGCTGAAGGTCGATTTGGCCAGGTCGGCATCGAGAACAATGACGTTGGGGTCCTTCTTGCCCAGCTCCACCAGCGCCTGTCCATAGGCCTCGCGGGTGGCCACACCCATTTTCAGTTCAAATTTCGGTTTCGCGTTTGCTGTTGTGGTTGTGGTCAAGTTCCCGTGCCTCCGTGTCATGAAAGAAAAACCGGAAAAATTAGCCGCTGATCTTCGCAGATGTTCGCTGATAAAAGACGCGCTTCAATGAAAAACGGTCCTGATGGTTCTTTCTATCGGCGTTCATCAGCGCGAATCTGCGGCCAGTTTCTTTGCCGCCGCTTCGAGCTCCGCTACGGCTGCTTCCACCTGCTCTCGCTTGGGCGCCACTCCGTGCCATTCCGGGTTGTTCTCCATGAACGATACGCCTTTGCCTTTTACGGTGTGGGCCACGATGCAGGTGGGCTTGCCGTTCCTGCCGCTGCGGGCCTCTTCCAGGGCCGCGATCACCTGGTCCAGATCATGGCCGTCGATATCCACCGCATGCCAGCCGAAGGCGAGAAATTTTTCTTTCAGCGGCGCTACATTGAGAATGTCTT
>DATMNZ010000158.1:0-12267 GCA_035568495.1 Saccharimonadales bacterium (SeqCode)
GAATGACGGGCATGAAAGCACCAATGCAAAAACCGGCCTTAGCTTGCCGCTCCTCGTCACTGCAATCTTCGCATGCACAGCCCTTGCTCGACCACAGTTTCTGGCATTAGCGACTACCCCGCAGGGGTAGTCGGCTGCTGAGTGCTGAGTGCTAATTGCTACCTCGGTCTCGCCAACACCAACGTAATGTCATCCGGCTGTTCGCTGGAGCTGATCCAATCCTCCAGGGCGGAGATTACGTGTTCGGCGATGCGTTCCAGGGGCAAATGCCGGTGTTGTTGGATGGTTTCAATCAGGCGCTGTTCACCGAACTCCCCAAACTCATTTTCCGGCTCGGTGATGCCGTCACTGAAGGCCACCAAGACATCGCCGGGATTTAACCCCACCGTGGCTTCCTCGTAGTCCACGGTTTCAAACAGGCCCACGACCGTGCCGCCGGTATCCATCCGCCGGATGGAGCCGTTCGCCCCCAGAATGAGCGGCGGAAGATGCCCCGCGTTGGAATAGACCATCTGGCGTGAATGGCCGTCATAGTACCCGAGAAACATGGTCGCGTATTTCTCCATTGGAGTGGTGCGATACAGATGGCGGTTGAGCAGCCACAGCACCTGCGCGGGCGATTGCGGCGGGTTTTGCCTGACGGCCACCGCCAGCCTCCCGGAGGCCGCTTCCAATTCCTGGGCGGCGCGCGTGGTCACGGCCACCAGTTGTTGATGTTCATAGGCGCGAACGGCTGAGTGGATGGTGGCCATCAGCAGGGCCGCGGAGATTCCTTTGCCGCTGATGTCGCCCAGGGCGATGCCAATCTGCTCCGATCCGTAGGAAAGAAAATCGTAGTAGTCTCCGCTCACGATGCGGGCCGGCCGGCAGATGCCATACAGTTCCAGGGTGCGTGTGCTGGCCAGCGCCGTAGGGAAGAGCTGCGCCTGCACTTCCTGGGCGATTTCCAGCTCGCTCTGTAGCCTTTCTTTTTCTTTCTGCTGGGCAATCAGTTTCTCTACGGATTCCGTCATGGAATTAAACGCCACCTGCAATTCACCGAGCTGATCGCGTTGCTTGACTGGAATGCGATGGCTGAAATCGCCGCGATTGACATACTGGGTGGCCTCGTAGAGATTGGCCACCGAATAGGTGATGGTGCGTGTCAGGCGTATGCCGATGATCAACGCAATGAGCACGATCAGGCCAAAGGCAATTGCCAGGCCGGCCAGCGCCAGGCTCAGCAGCTCCGCCTGGCCGCTGACTGAGACCGAAAGACGGGAATAGAGCGTTGACAGCCGCATGCTGCCGAACAGGGTCGCTCCACTTTCTGAATTGCCGGTCTTCCAGTTGGTGGCTTGCAGCAGGGAGTAGTAAGGAAATTCCCAGTCCAGAGGATGGCGAGGGGCGGGCAGGCTGCCGGCGGAGATGGTGTGGCGGCGGTTGCCGTTATTCCCTGTGCCTTGAACAGGGTCCACCGGGCTGTTGTCATTGGCGGCGCCCTTGACCATCCGTATCGTTCCGAGACCTGCCGCTATCTTCGTCAGAGACTTCTGGTCAAGAGGCACGGTGGAAACCACGAGCAGTTTTGCGCCGCCGCTGCTGCTGGCCGAACGGGCCGCGAGCAGCGACAGCTTGCCTTCGTCACTCACCAGGCCCTTGAAGTGCTCCTGCAGCCAGGGCGGGTGTGCATCACTGGAGAGCACCTGAATGGTGAGTCCGGGGAAGGACGAATCATCGGGTTTGAGTTTTCCCGAGGCATAGAGATCGGCTGTCTCCGGTTGGCCCTCAATCTGCTCGGCGATCGCTGCATTCGCCCGCTGCAAGTTCTGCAATTGCGACTCAATCTCAGAGACCGCCAAAAATGTGGCGAATTGCAAAGTCAGAAAATAGGCGGAGACGATGGTCATCACCAGCACCAGGAAAACCGGCACGCCGCCAATGAACAGATACGCGACAATCAGGCGATTGCGTAACCGCCACATGACGTAATTCCGGAACCAGCGCAGAGCCAGAAAGGCGAACAGCAGCAGGAAGACCACTCCCAGGAACATGGTCCATGGATAGAGGGCGCTGGCCGTGCCCGTGGCGCCCAAGCGCAGCATTCCGTAGGCCAGCAGGAGCAATGCCAGTTCCAGTCCGCTGAGGTAAAGCGTGAACCAGCCCAACCGGGTCGTGGGCATGACGCCGAGCGAGAGCAGACGGCGCGCGATTTTAGCGGGAATGCGCAAGTAACCTGATTATAACTACGGCGGCTTGAGAGGTACTGGCGTTAGGGCGCAGCGTTCAGAGAGGCTTCGCCGCCCGCGTCCTCCGCTGTCGCCTGGTCTGCTTCCGTTTCCTGCTCCGGCCCGGCCGCCAGGTGTGCGCCGGCCAGCACCAGCAACCCGGAAACGAAGGCCCAGAACATCAGGGTGACGGAAATCGTAAATGGGCCATAGACTTCCTGGAAATTCAGCCAGGGCAGCACGCCAACATAGATGTAGCGGGAGAGGTCCCAGAGGATGCCCATGGCCACGGCGGCGGGCAGCACGCTGCGCACCCGCACTTTGCCATTGGGTAGAAGCCAATAGAGGAGGAAAAAGATGGTAATGCTGGCGGCCAGAGACAGAATCTTGAGCACCGCAAATGTGCTGAAATCGAAAATGGACTGCGTGAATTGGTAATTGGCGACGCCCAGCACGAAGTTCGTTACCAATTCATGGGCCGTCCCTAGCGTTACTGAGAACAAGGCCAGCACCCCGCAGGCGAACGCCAGGGCCAGCGAGATAATCTGGTTGCTGAGGTAGGAACGGTTCTTGGGGAACCCCCATATCTGATTGAAGGCGACTTCTAACGGCAGGAAAACACCGCTGGAGCTGATGAGCAGCAGCACCACGGAAAAGATCTTGAGGCCGTGGCGATGCGCGACCACTTCCGTAAGCTTGCCGGCCAGCCAGTCCTGGGAGACGGGGAGTTGGTTCTTCAGGAGCGCCAGCACGACATTAAACATGGCGGGCGAGTGAAAGACATTGCGCACCAGCCAGCCGATCAACACCACAAACGGAAAGAACGAAAGGATTACGTTGGCGGCCACCGAAAAAGCAAAAGTGTGGGCCTCGGTCTTCACCAGATAGCGCAGCGTCGGCAGGCCCCGGCGCACAATCATGCGCTTCCATGGGCGTAGTAACCAGGTGGTCGCGGTGGAATCCTGCACTTGGGCCGGACTGGTGGCGGTAGCGGAAATAGGTGATTTCATGTGGTCAGATTATCGGACACCAAGACTGGCCGCCGGGCCTTTCGTCTGGAGGAGAATTCTACGCTACACCAAACTCGCCAGTTAGACAATCGGCAACTTTGCAAGGATTGAACAAACCGCTTTACAAGCCTGCCGTTCCTGAATATGATGCGTTGCTCCCGGTAACTGATTGTCGGGGAAAGTCTACGCGCTGCGAAAATGAAAAGGAGCTTTCTGTGAGAGAGAAGGGAACGGTCAAGTGGTTCAACGGAGCCAAGGGATACGGGTTCATCCAGCGGTCGAGCGGCGAAGATGTCTTCGTCCATTTTTCGGCGATTCAAGATGAGGGCTACCGCACCCTGAATGAAGGCGAGACCGTGGAATTCGAACTCCAGAAAGGACCCAAAGGCTTTCTGGCGGCCAACGTCATGCGTGGTGCTAATTAGCTCGCCTCAATTCATTTCCGTTTTCTTCTTCTCGATAGCCATGAGCTCCAGGTGGCTGCGCGCCGCCGTAGCGACGGTGGTGTTATCGCTGTATTGCAGGCCGAGAAAGAGCTCACGGGCCGGTGCTTCTTGGCCCAGCCGGGTATAGAGTTCGGCCAGATTAAGGGCATAGATCTCGCTGGCGGGGTCCAGGCGGCGGGCAATTTCATAAGCGGCGGTTGCTTCCGCAGCGCGGTGCTGGGTCATCAGCGCAAAACCCAGCAGGGCGTGGCCGTCGGCCATTTCCGGATTGAGCTGCGTGACCAGGCGGGCTTCACGCTCCATTTGCGGTGCGAGTCCCTCATCCTGTTTCTGCGCCATGAGTTCCGCCCAGTAGTAGTGAGTTAGCCAGTCTCCAGGGCCCATTTTGGCAGCTTTCTCCAAATGAGGAATGGCGCCATCCGGGTCATGCTCCTGAAAGAGGGCGTAGCCGAGACCTCGGTGGGCCATGGTATTTTCTGGGTCCAGACGCAGGATTTCCTCGAATTCATGGATGCCGAGCCGCCGGTAATCCGGTTGATGCGAGTGGAGATCGGCAAGCACCGCCGAGGCGTTCAACTGCGGCACCGCTTGGGATGACAATGTTATCTTCTCCAGCTCTTCCGGCAGCCGGACGCGCATGGGATCGCTGCCGGCGCGCACATAGCGCTCCAACCTGGCATCCATCTGTTGTGGCGCTATTTCGAAGGCTTCGCTGAACGCTTCCCCGGCAGCTACATGGCGCCCCACCAGATTGAAATACTTCCGCGCCTGCTCCATCTTCTGGTTCTCAAGCAGATATCGCACCAGCAGCCACGACTGCGCATAGAAGATCGAGCGCGGATGGCGGTCGTCGTTATAGACAGGCGAACTGCGATCGATGTTCAGCAGCGCGGAGACCGGCAACAGCTTTTCATCCCGCAGAATCGTCATCACCCTCCCCGGTGGCCGGCCGATGATGGCCTGTTTGCTCGCTACCTGAATCGTGGAATAAAACCCCGCAAAACCCTCGCTGAACCACAATGGTAGATTGGGCGCGATCGTATCGAGCAGGCAATGAGAATATTCGTGGAATATCGTCTCCCACAGGTTATTCGCCCCCAGATCAAGCAGGATGTAACCTTTGTCTTGGTTCTGCAGATAGAAGCCGGCGACGCTGACCGGCCGGCCCTGATAGAGCGGAGCATATAGGCTGGTTTCCCGATCGCTCTTGAGAGCAATCACCTGCAAGGGGCCGGATGGTTTCGATGGGTCTGTGCGAAAGAGCTGGTTAAATACCGACCGCACATGTTCGAACCGTAATGCCACTTCCCGGCCTTGCCTCTCGCTGCCGTCAGTAAGCACATTGAAATGAGGCGAGCGGACTTCAACCCACGAGCTTTCAGCCTGTCCTTGAACAACCGATAAAAGGACCATCATGGCCACGAAAGCGCCAGCCTGGAATTTCATAACTAGAATCTACTCCATCTTCGGGAAAAGGTACACGCGGCCAAGATCAAGAGCTCACCACGGAGGCACTGAGGCACAGCGCAACGAAGCCGCAACCAAAGGCAATCCAACCGCAAAGGGCGCAAAGGAAAAACAAAACCTTTGAAGCACAGCGTGACCTAGCCACAACCAAAACCTTTGAAACACAGAGGAACGGAGGAAACAGAGGTTTTTGGGGTTGTGAGGCGACAGAAAAATCGTCGCAGGCCGCGAAGATATTGAGTATTAGTAATACGGAGCAAATTAAATCACGATGTCATCAAATCAAAACCCTTCAGCAGACCAGCGCGGATGGACCGTCAAATTGAAGTCTATAGACACTAAGGATGGCAGCCCGGCACAATGGCATTGAACCTGATCTGCCAAACGGAGACGACCTGATGCAAAAGAAGATGTTCTGGCTGATTTTTATTACACTGGGGCTGGTCGCCGATATCTTTCTTCCCCTGATGTGGGGTTTGCTGGCGACCCTTCCGCTGGTTGTTTTGAGCTGGTGGATCGTTTATCGCAGCGGATGGTTTGAGTGAGAGGGAAGCTCATCGCGCTCGATCTAATGCTTGGTCATTCGCGCGATTTGCGTTCCAAGATTATATCTGCGCTCATCTGCGGAAATCAGCGGCCAAATTTCGGTTTAGCGGTCTTTGAGCCGGTACACGAACTTCAGCCCCGACCACACATCGTCCACGGCACAGACCTTTACGTCGACCAGTCCCTGCTCAAGGCCAATCCCGCGGACCAGATTTTCGTTGACATCGGTCTTCACCTTGGATGCGGCTTTGGGCCATGAAATCCATAGGCTGCCACTGGGAGTGAGGTTCTTCTTGAGCCTGGGGAAGGCGGCGCGGAGTTCCGCCAGGTCGCTGGTGAAGAACTGAATGAAATCACAGGGGCCGTTGAGAGTCTTCATCGGCAGGGCGCCTGCCGGCAAGTTCCCGAGGGTCTTGGCGTAGTCCTTGGGCGGGTTGCCCAGATAGAACTTCTGCGCGGGCTTGATGCCCAGCTTGTCCACCAGGGAACGTTTTGAATATCCGGCCATGTTCTGAATAGGTTTAACATTACTGCGGACGGGCGGCAACCTTGAATGGGAGCGAGTTGCCGCTGATATGCGCAGATCGGCTGCTGATAAGAATGACATCGCCTGGCCGCAACTTGACAGTTCGTATAGAAAACTGTGACGTCGTAACGCGAAAGAATTGGGCTTCCCTGGCGCCAAAGACATTAGCGTTTTGGAATTTGATTGAGGACCGCTCCCTCAATCTTTTCTCTGGCTCGCCGACGCACACTCCAAAAAGCTGTGGTTGAGAAGGAATTGGCTCGCGCTGGCATCCACCTTACACGCGTGGCTACCAAGAAGTACCGTACACCGGGGGGCCTCTTGGTCGGGATTGCGTATGCCCGAGAACTCGACATCAGAACGGATTCATGGTTCTTCGGCTTGTCAGATGAACACTTCGATTTTGTAATTCTGCTATGCGAATCAGCTTACAGAGGTGATATTACGGCCTTAGTCTTGCCGCCGGAACTTGTGAAGCCTATCTGGAATGCGCTTAGCCGCAGCAACGGGCAGGTAAAATTCCATGTTACGCGAACCGCTACCAATTATGAGCTGCGGCTTCCTGGTTCTCGCATACTCAAAGTCAGCGAATACATCAATCGCGTTCACGCTTTGAAAAGCGCTTGAGTCAAGCAGTGTATCTCTGTTCGATTGGAAGGATGCAACATGGTTCAGCACAACGAGGAGATATCCCGCAGGTTGCCTTTGCGCGGTGAGATTTGGTTTGTTCAGATTCCGACTGATCCAGCTGGCAAGGGACCAAGACCAGTCGTGATTGTTTCCGCCGATGGACGCAACAAGAACCCGCGTGCAGATACTGTCCTGGTTGCTCCGCTGACCACTACGATTCACAAGGAGGTGCCGACACAGATTTACCTCCCATCCGGAGAAACCGGTTTGCAAGAAGACTCCTGTGTGCGGGCCGAAAACATAACCGTGGTCAGGAAGCAGGAGCTTCGCGAACCCAGGTCAGGACTGCGTAGGCTGTCAAATACCAGGATTTGCCAAATTGCTGAAGGGGTTAAAGTTGCAATGGCTTGTTAGCTCCTATCAATCCATGGGGAACTGGCTTTCAGCAAACTCGCCCCACCGCTTATCTTCTTCTCTTTCTTCATTTGAAAGCGAGTCGTAGTAAGCTGAAATCGTGGCATCCACGTTTTTCGTGTCCTGCCGCCTTCGGCATTCGTGGATGATCTCCTCGAGTACCAATGACGCCGATTCCCCACCGCGCTTATTCCTCTCAGCTTCAAGGAAATCGACAGCGTCGCGTGAAAGCAAGAATGTTTTCCTGGCTTTGCGTCTCGGGAGTGGCGTCGGCGATTTGCGTGATCGGTTAGGCATGGGATATATGATGGCACAATTATCAGAATTGGGAAACGTTGTATTCTGCTCATTTCGTGGTGACTCAATCGTTGGTCACCTCTTGGATGGCCTTTCACTCTGAGCCAGATCCACGCCTTGAGCCGGAATCCTCCATAGCTTCCCGCCTTTATAGTCCGTAAGCCAGATGGACCCGTGCGTGAAGCGCACAGCATCACCACCCGTACCCACCCACTGGCGTATCACCCGGTTGGTCTTCGCATCAATACGTGTCAGAGGAACATCAAACACCGTTGTCCATACCGAACCCTGGCCAAAACAGATCTCACCGCCCGATCCGGGAATCCCAACTGTGACGGTGGCGGTGACCTTGCGGGTCTTTTCATTCACACGCGTCACCGTTCCATCACCCTGGTTCAGTGTCCAAATGGAGCCGGCGCCGGAGGTAAGAAACCGTGGCTTAGGGCCAACCGGAATCGATGCAAGGACGCTACCGTTTCGGGCATTAACGGCCGTCAGAACACCGGAGTCCGTTCCACTAACCCAGATTGCTCCGTGGCGGAATAGCGGGTTATAGGAACCAGGCGCGATGGAAATCTTCTGGCGTACGGAATTCGTAGCCGGGTCGATGCGGGTGAGCGTGCCTTCCTTATCGGTCACCATCCAGATGCTGTCGCGGCTGGCGGCGATGCTGCCTTCGGAATCGGCCGGGCCGATGGGGAGCAGGGCTGTGATCTTGTTGGTCCGGAGATCGATGCGGGCCAGGGAAGCGGGTTCACCGCACAGCGGCACCCACAGGCTGCCAAAGCCAACCGCCAATCCCGAGCAGGGTTCGGCTGCCAAGCTGATCTTGGCTACCTCGCGATTGCGCGAACGATCGATTCGATGGACAGCCTTAAGTTGATCATTAGCGACCCACACGGCGCCGCGAGTGATGGCTATCCAATCCGGATGCCCCCCCAGATCAAAGGTAGCTGAAGGGTGCAAAGATGCAAACGGAACCTGGACTTCTTTGACTCCGGGCCGTGGCGGTCTTTGCGGCGTCTGGGCCAGGGCAAGTCCGCTAACTGCGACGAGGATCAAGAGTTTTTTTAAGAGCATGCCTGTAAGTGTCAATTTTGAGTTCCATAGAGAGTAACGCCGAAACGCAAGGTCCCTCGCGGCTACTCGCGCGCTGAAGAAAACGCGCGCTCCTGACGCCACTCGGGATGACCAGATACTATTAACTACCAAGAACCAAGAGCCAAATTCCAAGAGCCAAATACCAACTGCTAGTTGCTAATTGCTTCCCCAAACGCCTCCAACCCTCTCGACAACTGCTGCAGGGCATCATGCACCCCTTCCGTCGAAAACCCTACGCCAATTCTCATGCGATCGGGTGCATCGAAGAACCTGCCGGGGACAACGCTGGTTTCAAAGTCCCGGCGCAGAAGATCGCAGAGATCTTCGACCCTTCCTTTTAGCAGGCGCGGAAAAACCATGGTGCCATATTCGGGCCAGAAATATTCAAGCAGGCCGGTGTGCGCTGCGAGGCAGTCGTGCAGCAGCCGTCGATTGTTGTCGAGCCTGGTTTTTATCTTGGCGGAGATATGCGCTAGCTTCTCAAAAGCGATTTTGCCCAGCAGCTCCGTGGGATGCGGAAAGGTGGCGCCGTGCAGGTCGTTGATGTGCCACATGCGTTCGGCCAGTGCGGGCGCGGCCAGCAGCCAGCCACAACGCAGCCCGCTCAAGCCATAAGCCTTAGTGAGGCTGTTGGTGATGATGAAGCGTTCCGGGTCAATGTGAAAGGCGGTCTGCGGCCGGCTCTCGAAGAGCATCTCGCGGTAGACCTCGTCCACTATGACAAATGCGCCTGCCTTGCGGGCTACGGCGGCGATTTCACGCAGTGTCGCTTCCGGGCAAAGCGCGCCGGTGGGGTTGTGCAGGTTCGTGATAACGACGACCCGTGTTTGGGGAGCGATTCGCTGCGCAAGATCGGCGAGGTCGATGGCGAAATTGTTTTCCGCGGGACGCTGAAAGTAGGCCACGCGCAACCCGAGATAGTGGGCGGCGCTTACGATAGGCTCATAGGTCGGATGCTCCACCAGTATCTCGTCACCGGGTTCCGTGGTCGCTGCCAGCGCCAGATAGTTGGCCATGGATGTGCCGGTCGCACTGACCACCGATGCCTGCGGCACCCGGTATCGCTGGGCTATGGCTTGCAGCAGGGGCGCATAGCCATAGACGCTGGGGCCGTTGATTTCAAGCTGGTCGAGTCGTACTCCGAGTTCGGCCAGGGGAAGGCCGGCGATGCCGCTGGTGGCCAGATTGAATTTCGCTGCTGCGAAACGCACGGCCCATTCCATGTAGGGTGATCGCCCCTGTTGGCGCGACAACACTCGCGTTTGACTGCTTGCAGCATTCATGTTTTCAAGACCTCTTCCATAGAAAATAAACCGGCACTCCTGAGACCAGTATGGCCATCCCAATGAGTGTGTTGCCGGGATAAAGATAAATTGTATTGCCGGCCACCCCGGCGCAGGCCAGGCAGAAAAGCGCCGTGGTCACCGGATGTCCAGGGGTGCGGATATAACCGGCCCTGGGGTCGCGGTGGCGAAGCACGAACAAGCAACTGGCTGAGAGTCCGAAGAACAGAGCGTCCATGGAAGTTACATAGTCCAGGATTTGTTCGTACTTTCCTGAGAACAGAATGACCACGGTCCAGATGCTTTGCAGGGTGATGGCGATCACCGGCACCCGCGTCCGGGGATTGACCCATGCGAGTTGGCGGAAAAAGACCCGGTCCTCGGCCATGGCAAAATAAACCCGCGGTGCGGTCAGCACGCTCTGGCTCAGAAAGCCCAGCGTGGAAACCGCGATTCCCAGTGCGATCAGCACAGCGCCCGTAGGGCCCAGAGCAATCCGCATGACCGCCGACGCCGGGGCGTGCGAGGCGGCCAGGCCGGCAACTCCCAGCACCCGCACATAGACGTAGTTCACCGCGAGGTAGAGTGCGGCCACGCCGGCCACGCCCAGCACCAGCGCGCGCGGCAGATCGCGGCGCGGCTCTTTCAATTCGCCGGCGACGAAGCATGCGGTCTGCCATCCGCCGTAGGCAAAGACCACCGGCACCATAGCGGCCCCGAAAGCCGAGAACAGATTGCCGGAGACCGGCTGATCCGCCAGAGGATGCCACGCCATATGTGAGGCCCGCACCAGCATTGCTCCGCAGAATACCAGCATCGCGATGGCCGCGATCTTCATGACCATGAGCACGCTCTGCACGTTGCTGCCCGACTTTACACCCAGGCAGTTGGCGATGGTCAGCACGGCAAGGGCGATGACCGCGATCTGCCATTCGGGCAGATGCAGGCCGGTGAGTTCGAGGAAGTAGCGGGCGAAGGTAACGGTGACCGCAGCCATGCCGCCGGTCTGTATGACCAGCAGCAGCACCCATCCGTAGAGAAAGGCCAGCAGCGGATGCCAGGCTTCACGCAGATAAGCGTACTGACCACCCACTTGTGGCAGCCGGTCGGCCATCTCCGCCCAGATAAACGCCCCCGCCAGCGCCATCAGCCCGCCCAGCAGCCACGCTCCCAGCACCAGGGCCGGCGTGTGTACGCGTTCCGCCACCACGTGAGGATTAATGAAAATACCCGCGCCCACCGTGCCGCCCATCACCAGCATGGTAGCGTCGAACAGGCCAAGCCTGCGCGCCAGGGGAGAGGATTCGGGTTGAAGCTGAGCGGCCATTTGTGCCCACGGGCATATTAAACCAAAAGCATTTGGCCACGAATGAACACGAATGAACACGAATCGAAACTAAATCAATAAGATGGAATGGAACAACGGAGTTTTTATTGGTTTCTGGTTCTTCGCTTCGTATTCTCGCTTATGCGCGTTTATTCGCGCCGACCCCATTCGTGTCATTCGTGTTCATTCGTGGCGAAATGCCTTTGTGCCTCGACATCACCCCGGCCCTGCCATTAAACTCAGCGAACGTTCTGAAGCATAAATAATAATAAGGAGCAGCTTATTCACGTACTGATCATTGGCGGCACTCGCAACCTGGGGCTCTCGATCATCGAGATTCTGCAACAGCACGGGCACGGTGTGACGGTCTTCAACCGCGGCGTCACTCCGGGCGTACTGCCGGCGGGCGTGGAACGGCTCTATGGCGACCGGAGCAGAAAGCAGGACCTGGAAAAAGCAATTGGCCAACGCCGCTTCGATGCGGTGATCGACACCACGCTCTATACGGGCGCGGAAGCTCTGACCGCCATCGAAGAGCTGAAAGATCGCACCGGCCACTTCATCTTCATCAGCACCGGGCAGGTCTACCTGATCAGGAAAGGCGTGGCCCGGCCCTTCCGGGAAGAAGACTACGACGGAGAGGTGATGGCGGCGCCGCCCGAAGATCATGATTCCGACTACCACAACTGGGCCTATGGCTTTCACAAGCGCGAGGCGGAAGACCATCTGTTTCGCGCCTGGGGAGAACATGGTTTCCCGGTGACTTCACTGCGAGCGCCCATGATCAACAGCGAACGCGACCACTACCACCGCATTCTCGGCTACCTGCGGCGCATGCAGGATGGCGGTCCTCTGCTGTTGCCCGATGAACAGGCCCTGGCAGTGCGGCACGTCTACGGTGACGACGTAGCGCGCGCGATTGTCGCGCTGGTGGAGACCGGAAAGGGCAAAGGCCGCGCCTTTAACCTTTCGCAGGATGAAACGGTCTCCCTCGAACAGATTCTCGGCATGAT
>DATMNZ010000159.1:0-39313 GCA_035568495.1 Saccharimonadales bacterium (SeqCode)
CCAACGATCTGGCCTTTTTTCAGACTGGATTGTCACAGTTCAACGAACACCAAACGGTAACGGGAAACAACGTGGGTCTCGGACCGCGGTTTAACCTTGATGGATGCGGTGGATGCCATTCACAGCCGGCCATTGGCGGCAGCAGCCCGTCGGCCAATATCTTCCCCAACGTAGGGGCCAATCCCCAAAGCCAGGTGATCGCCAATGGCGTGGTGAGCGGCAACACCAACACCATTCCATTCTTCATCACGGCCAACGGCCCGGTGCGTGAAGCGCGGTTCCCATTCTTCTTCAATGCCAACGGCACGGCCAACACCAATGCGCCCAATGGCGGCGTGGAAGACCTGTTCACGGTATCTGGCCGCGCGGATGCGGGCGCCTGCAGCTTGCAGCAGCCCAGCTTTAATGCTGCCAGCGCCGCCAACAACCTCATCTTCCGCATTCCCACGCCGGTGTTTGGCTCGGGACTCATGTCTAACATTGACGACTCCACGCTGTTGAACAACCAGGCGGCGCAGGCCGGCAACAATTTTGGCATTGCCGGCGGGTTCAACCGCAACGGCAACGATGGCACCATCAGCCGTTTTGGCTGGAAGGCGCAGAACAAGTCGCTGCTGCTGTTCGCGGGTGAAGCCTACAACGTGGAAATGGGCATCAGCAACGAGCTGTTCGGACAAGACCGGCCGCTGCCAGGTGAAGACCAATTGGGAAGAGGGCTTCCCGCAAATTGCCTGAACCTCGCCGGTGTAGGTTACCCGGAGGACGTAACGCACTCGGATGGCACTAGCGCCTCGACGGTGGCCAGCGATATCGGGTTGTTTGCGACCTTCATGCAGTTTCTGGCCCCGCCTACACCCTCGACCACGGCTCCAGGCGGCGCCACTTCCATTGCCAACGGCCGCTCTCTGTTCAGCACAGTCGGCTGCGCCGTGTGCCATACGCCGTCGCTCAAGACCCAGCCTTCGCGGTTGACGGCTGGCTTGGGCAGCGCCACGGCCAACCTGTTCAGCGACCTTGAGATCCATCACATGGGCACAGTGCTGAACGATAACGTGTCGCAGGGCGGCGCCGGCGGAGACCAGTTCCGCACTGCACCGCTGTGGGGCCTGGGACAGCGGATCTTCTTCCTGCACGATGGCCGTTGCAGCGACCTGCTGTGCGCCATTGAGGCCCATGATAGCAACGGCGGCGAAGCCACCAACTCGGAGCTCACCTTCGACGCCAACCTCTCTGCCAGCCAGAAGCAGGATGTGCTGAACTTCCTACGCTCGCTGTAATCTTTCCGCCGCAACCTTTGCTGGCGAGATACTCCAGGTATCTCGCCAGTTTTATAGTAAAATTGTCTTTCCACAGACGACGATGATGCACGATGGGTTTGCCGTGCCGGCAAGAAATTCCCTGAATGCGCGGAGGAAATATGCACTCTGGATTTTTACGTGTCCTGGCGGTTTTCATCTGGTCTCTGTCGTTGCTGACCTGGAGTCAAAGGGCCGGAGCGCAAGATCCTCACGGGAACGGCGGCGACTTTTCCACCAACACCCACCCCACGGAAATCCAGAAGGTCCCGACGGGCGTCATCCTGATCAAGGGTGCGTGGGCGAGCGCCAGCGATTCGGTGACTCCCCTGCCGGAAGGCGGGACCATCGCCAACAAGGTCTACACCAGCCAATATTTCGGTCTCTCTTATCCGCTTCCTGAGGATTGGTTCCAGAAACACCAGGGCCCGCCTCCCTCCGAGACTGGCCGCTACGTGCTGGCCCAGATCAGGCCTGCGGACACCTTCAAAGGGCCCACGCGGGGCAATATCTTGATCACCGCGCAAGACATGTTCTTCACGCAGGTGCCGGCGGCCAACGCGCTGCAGCTCGTCAATTACACCAAGAACCATTTGCAGTCTGATTACAAAGTGGAAATCAAGCCGACGGAGACCAAGGTTGCCGGCCAGTCGTTTACGTTCTTCGCGTATTGGTCTCCGGTAGCCGAGTTGCATTGGTACGTGCTGGCCACCCAGATACGCTGCCACACGGTGGAGATGGTGTTCTCCAGCCAGGACACGAAACTGCTGGAGGGCCTGCTCGCGGGCTTGAACAAGATGAGATTGCCGGCGGAAGCGGGCCCGACGGCCGGAACGGGCGGGGGCGATGCCCCGGTTTGCGTCAAGGATTATGCGAACACGGAGAACGTGATCGAGAGGGTCGATCCGCAATTCACCGACCACCGGTTTAACGCTGTGCCGGTCAGGATCATCATCGATAAAGCCGGCAAGGTGAAGCATGTCCATTTTATCAGCGCCTTTCCCGACCAAGCCCAAGCCATCTCCGAAGCCCTGAAGAAATGGCGGTTCAAGCCTTTCATCCGTAACGGGGAGCGGGCCGAGGTGGAAACCGGCATCATGTTTGGGCGCGCGCACCAAGGGGTGCTTCCCCCGGACCAGCCCTCAGCGACAGACTGAGGCGGGGCGGGGGTTTTCAGCAGCCCACAGTAGTCCCAGCAAAGAGCATTTTCAAGGGCGCTCCGCCGGCTGTAGCGGGCTGTTCGCCTGTCCTTCGGCTTAGGACGCTAACCCGTTGGAAGAACTCCCGCAGGGACGAGTGACAGTAGCCCCAATGCAGTTCAGGGTCGAAAAACCAAGCGTCTCCTAGTATTTTCATGAGCTTTCGCGGGCCAAGGGCCCTGAGGGACACTTAAGGGAAGGATAACATCTCCCTGGTCGTCCACTGAAACGGCTATGGGGTTGGCATCCCGATCTTGCCAATCGATTTTGAACCTCGATCTCATTGTATGCCTGAAATACGCGCTGCCGCGCGCTTGGGCCTTCGCTGCCGCGAAGACCCAGAGACGGTGCTGAGCACCGTCTCTACGACCGTGGTTATTTACGCTGGCTCAGCGAACAGAAGGGTCAGCGCCTTAAGTGAACTGTATTGATAGTAGCCCGGCACCGGCAGCCAAAGTCCCTTCCGGGACGACTGACATCGGTTTCCTCCTGCATTCCATGTACGGCCAGAAGTCTCCTGGGAGCCACCCCTCTTCTGCTGGTTACCTAGGTAACGTGTCTCCTTTGTTCATTAAGAGTTATAGCGATTTCAATAGCGACTTATTAAGATTAATTCTTAACAACAAATACATCTACATATTGACTTCGCCATCAAAGGTGCTAGCATTCCGTCAATCTTAGAAGCTTCTAATCGTGGCAGCGAATGTTATTCCCCACCTGCCAGTCATTGAAATACTGTGCCTTCCGGGAACAGAGCTCTTTGTCTGCCCATCTGCGCAGGTTCGATCCGTTCGAGTTGCTATTGGCAAGCCACCCCCGTGCGATTGCACGGTGGTTTTGATTTTTACTGAGCAAGGCAACTTGGGTCTTCCGGCCCGTCAAGAAGTAGCCCAACCTCAACCAAGGAGATTCCTCAATGAAAGCCATTAAGCTCGCATCGATCTTGTCATGTATGGCATTGCTGTTTTCGGGAATGGCATTTGCCCAAACTGATCCCGGAGTCCGTGGCGGCCCATCCGGCGCCGGCGGCCCCCTCTCTGGCCTGAGCGCTGATGAACTGGCGTTTTTCAATTCAGCCCTGGCCCGCTTTCAGGAAGTCGATTCCGTATCCGGCACCTATCCTGGAGAAAACGGCGTCGGCCTCGGACCGGGATTCAACTCCAATAGCTGCGCTTCCTGTCACGCACAGCCTGCGGTTGGCGGCACTGATCCGGCCGTGAACCCGCAGTATGCTGTGGCGGCGGATGCCGGCGCAGCCAATACCATGCCATCGTTTCTTAGCCCCAACGGTCCGGCGCGCGAGGCCCGTTTTGTCAACAATGCCGACGGGAGTGCGGATGGCGGGGTACACGACCTGTTCACCATCGCCGGCCGTACGGACGCTCCGGGTTGCAACCTGGCCCAGCCGGACTTTGCAACGCAGGTAGCGAACAACAATGTCATCTTCCGGATTGCCACGCCGGTCTTTGGCGCCGGCCTGATCGAGAACGTGCCCGATCGCGCACTGGAAGCCAATCTGGCCAGCAACGCAATCCTCAAAGCGGCGTTCGGCATCTCCGGGCACCTCAACCGCAGCGGCAATGACGGCACCGTCACCCATAACGGCTGGAAAGCCCAGAACAAATCGCTGTTGATCTTCGCTGGTGAGGCCTACAACGTGGAGCAGGGCGTCAGCAACGAAGTGTTCCCCAACGAGCGTAACGCGGTTGCCGGTTGCGTGTTCAACGGGACTCCGGAAGACACCACCAACCTGACCAACACTTTCCACAGTGGCAGCGACGCATCAGACTTTTCGTCTGACACGGTGAACTTTGCCGCCTTCATGCGCCTGTCGGCCGCCCCGGCCCGCGGACCGCAGAACGCCTCAACCGCCCGTGGCGAAGAGATCTTCGCAGCCATTGGCTGCGCTCTCTGCCACACCCAAAGCCTGACCACCACCAAGTCGTCCTTTACCGGCCAGAGCAACCGGACGTTCAGCCCGTTTTCCGATATAGCAGTGCATGACATGGGGACCGGGTTGCAGGACCGGGTTTCACAGGGCAATGCGAACGGGCGCCAGTTCCGTTCCGCACCTCTGTGGGGCGTCGGCCAGCGCGTCTTCTTCCTGCACGATGGCCGCACCAGCGACCTGCAGCAAGCCATTCTGGCGCATGACAGCCCCGGATCGGAGGCCGATATTTCGACCGATCTCTACCAGTCTCTCTCGCACTACCAGAAGCAGGATTTATTGAACTTCCTGCGCTCGCTGTAAAACGATTCCTTCCAACCCACACCGCGGATTGCAAGCCAGGATCCGCGGTGGTTTTCCTGGGAACATGCCAGAGATCAGGAGGCACCATGAGATTATCGAGATTGAAGCCATTATTTCTGATTTTGCCGGCATTGCTGCTGCAAACTTTTGTGCTGGGCCAGGCGCCGGCGGGTGCGTCGCAGGAGCCCGGACCAGGGGGAGCGATTGCAGCGGCGCGCGATTCCAGGCCCTCATCAAGGACCCTGGCAGGTAATGAAGCTGACTTTCCCGAACCGGAAAGCGGCGCCGTCGCCCGTGGAGCCTACGCCAACCAATATTTCGGGCTCTCTTATCCCTTGCCCGCGGATTGGACCGAGAATGTGAAAGGTCCGCCTTCCTCCGATACCGGCTATTACATTCTGAGTTCACTGAAAACCGCGGACACATTCAAAGGACCTGACAAAGGCCTGCTGCTGATTTCGGCCTTGGACATGTTTTTTGTTGCACAGCCGATGAGCAATCCTCTGGGGCTGCTCCGCGACATCAAGGTGAAGCTGCCGCCTGTTTACACGCTGGAAAACGAACCCGCAGAGGTCAAGATCGGCAGCTACTCGTTTGCCCGGCTGGGGTACACGGCCGTGGGGCTTCATTGGACAGTCCTGGCCACGGAGGTCCGCTGCCACCTGGTGCAGTTCGGTTTTACCAGCCGCGACCCCAAGTTGCTGGAAAATCTTATCCAAGGCATGAACAAGCTACAGATCATGACCGCTGGCGGACCGGCTGGGAGCCTTGAGAACCCACCACCATGCGTGAAGGATTATGCTACCGGAGCCAACGTGCTCCACAAGGTCGCCCCCGTCATGGCCGGCCCCAGATTCACGACGGTGCCGGTGCGGGTCATCATCGGCGCGGACGGCAAGGTGAAGCATATGCACGTCATTTATGCCGTTCCCGAACAGGCCAAAAGCGTGGAAGATGCGCTGGCCCAGTGGATATTCAAACCGTATATGCGAAATGGGATTGCTACGGAAGTGGAAACCGGAATCCTGTTCAAATTTCCCGCGGAAGGAACGGCACTGGCGCCGGTGAAAGACAAGTATTAAAGGCAAGTATTTAAGGACGCTATTTTCACGTCCCACCCTGGATCTTCCCTTAAAACCGCCCTTGCATTTCACCAATCCCCGGCCGGGACTTTCGGCGCAATGCCTTCTGACCGTAAAAACCACCTAAATTGATTCGTGCAATGGAAATTGAAATAATTATGGACTGGACTGGGGATTTGTACTATTATCCAGTTTCCCCTGTGACAAACTTGAGAAACAGTGGTTACTGATCGTCCAAAATCACAGATCGTATAGATGATTGCGGTTTACCCATGGAAATTCACCAGCTCCGGTATTTCTGCGCGGTCGCACTGGCTGGCAGTTTCACGCGCGCAGCAGAACAGCTTGGAATTGCGCAGCCCTCTTTGTCTCAGCAGATACGGGCGCTGGAAAAGCAGGTAGGGACCGCCCTCTTTGAGCGGCTGGGCCGTTCGATCCGCCTGACTTCCTACGGCGAAGCCTTGTACCAGCCGGCCCTGGCCATCCTGCGCCAGGTAACCGATGCCCAGACGGCCATCTCCGACCTGCAGCAAGGGGTCAAAGGCAGGTTGCGGGTGGGCGTGATTCCCACCATCATGCCCTATTTCATCGCGCCCCATGCAGGTGATTTTGCCGCCCTGTTCCCTCAACTGGATGTGCAATTCGTGGAAGACACCACCCCGCACCTGCTCGAAAGCCTCCAGTCCGGGGACCTCGATATCGCCGTAGCCAGCCTGCCGGTGCGCAATCGCGATATTGTTTGCAGCGAATTGTTCCGTGAACCGCTATACATTGCCTTGGCCCAAGGCCATCGGCTGGCGGCGCATCCTGAACTGGACCTGCAAGACCTGCGCGATGAACGCCTTCTGCTGCTCAAGGAAGGACACTGCCTGCACGAAAATGCGCTGGTGGCCTGTAGCCGGCACCGTCCCAGGCTCAACCCGGTCTTCGAAACCGACCAGTTGGCCAGCATTTTCCAGTTGGTGCGATCGGGCTTTGGGGTCACCATGATTCCAGCCATGGCGGCTGCGCACGCCATCGGCTGTAAAGTGGTCCCGCTGCAGTCAGGCGGATTCCGGCGTATCGGCTACTTGCGGGCCCGCCGCCACATTGTGAGCCGATCGATGCGGGAGTTCGTCGCCTGGCTGCGCACCCTCGAACAACAATCCAATCTCCGCAACCTGCCCCGGGTCGCTTCGTAATTCCCGGCATTGCCAAGAACCATAGTCTAACGTTGGCGGTCTTCAGGAATGCCGTCGTCACGCCAATGCCTTCGGACCGCACAGAATACGGTGGTCCGTTTGTCCTTGTGGATATTTACGACCGCTGGCCTTTAGACGTAACAAAGTTACGCCTCTGCCGTGGGTTTCGATGCCCCAGGAACCAGCGAAGCACGTTTTCGCCTGCCGTTGTATCATGGAAGGTCTGTTAGTGCTTTTTTTAATATCTTGAGGCCAGAATGCCCCGCTACGATTACCGAATCATGCATCCGCTGCCTGAAGTTGAGGCCAAGTATCTGGAGTGGATCCAGAAGCTTGACGAGCAGTTCGCCAACCCTGACGTGGAACACCGCTCGGTGGTGGTCCGCAACACACTGCATGAGCTGTATCTCGGCCGGCCTTACGCCGCGCCCGGAGCGGGCGCTTCCCTGGCAGAACAGGCGCTGGTACACGGTTTCGATCCGCGCAATGCCACCCTGGAACCGGAGTACTACGGCGACGTGGATGCGCGAAGATATTCCGAACGCAAGCCTCTCATCTGGTTCTGGATGATGTTCGACCGCTCTCCGCTGGGGATCAACCACTGGCTGGGATTCCGTGTGCGCGCCATGGTGGCCAAACACGTTCTCAAGCACATCGGCGCCAACGTGAAGATCTTTCACGGAGTGGAAGTTTCCTTCGGCTACAACCTCACGATTGAAGACAATTGCGTGGTCCACAAATACGTGCTGCTCGACGATCGCGGCGAGATCGTCATTCATCACGGGTCTTCCATTTCCGACTACGCCAACGTTTACTCCCATGAACACGACCTGAATGACGGCATGATCGTTTCCAACAGCCGCACGGAAATCGGCCCACTGGCGCGCGTTACCTATCACGCCACCGTCATGAGCGGAGTGCGGGTCCACGAGCATGGGCTGCTGGGCGCGCTGGGTGTTGCCACAAAAGATGTGCAACCGTACACCATCGCTGTTGGCATTCCGGCCAAGCCGGTCAAGGTAAAAACCATCGCCCCGGCTGAAACTACGCCCAAAGCAAAATAAGCGGGCGTGATACCATCTTCATAACAGACCAGCCGGAAGAATTTCGTCGAAGCCATGGAAAACAAGACAGGAAATCCTCGTGCGCGCGTCCTTAGCGGGATGCGCCCCACCGGAAAGCTGCATCTGGGGAACTACACCGGCGCCCTGCAGAACTGGGTGAAGCTGCAGCACACCCATGACTGTTTCTTTTTTGTGGCGGACTGGCACGCGCTGACGACCGACTACGACGACACCTCGCGGGTCGCGGACAATTCCGTGGAGGTCATGCTCGATTATCTAGGGGCGGGGCTCGACCCTGAGACATGCACCATGTTTGTGCAGTCCCACGTCCGCCAGCACGCCGAACTGCATCTGCTATTTTCCATGATTACGCCGCTGAGCTGGCTGGAACGCGTGCCCACATTTAAAGAGCAGCAGCAGAACATGCCCAATAAAGACCTGCACATGTACGGATTCCTCGGCTACCCGCTGCTGCAGGCGGCGGACATCCTCATTTACCGGCCGCGCTTCGTGCCCGTCGGTGAAGACCAGGATGCTCATGTGGAGTTGACGCGCGAAGTGGCGCGCCGCTTTAACCACTTCTATGCCGGGAAAAATGGGCCGGTTTTTCCCGAGCCCGAGACGCTGCTTACGCCCTCGCCCAAACTCCTGGGCATGGACAAGCGCAAGATGTCGAAGTCGTACGGAAACTCCATCCTGCTGAGCGACCCGGCGGCCACGGTCGAAGAAAAAATCAAGAACAGCGTAACGGACCGCCCCAAGCTGAGCGACCAGGGAAGTCCGGACCGCTGCGGCGTGGGCAACCTACACCAGACATTCAGCGGCCGCGAACGGCTGGCCCAGATCACCGAAGGCTGCACCCGGGCGGCCATCACCTGCGTGGAGTGCAAGGCGCTGGCATCGCAAAGCGTCAACGCCCATCTTGACCCTATACGGGAACGCCGCCAGGAGCTGGCGCGCAATCCAGGCAATCTGAAGGAAATCATTCAGCACGGAGACGAGAAGGCAATCAGGGCGGCGGAAGAGACGATGGCAGCCGTCAGGGAGTCGGTTGGGCTGTTGAGCGTTGCTTCTATGACCAACGTCCAGCGGGAAGATACGAGTACGCCGTTGAGAGTTCCGGAATCCATCTTCAATGCCAAAGATGATGAAGAACGATGGACCTTGCGGACATCTGGATGGATTGAAAGAGTATCGAAGACCCATCTGCTCAAGAAAGACCGCACGCGGACGTTTATCACGCGTCGAGGCAGAAAAGTTGGCATTCATACAGCATCCATGAGCGGCGGCGTCTGGAAATTCAGACTCCAGGACCGACCTTTGAATGTCTTGGTGTTACTCGCCCAGGACGAAGACCGATACCTGCACGATTATGTCCTGCCGCCCAAAGTCATACAGGAGCGATGGAAGGACTTTCAACGCGACGGCAAGACTGTTGAAATCCAGATCAAGAAAACCATCAACGGGGCAGTGCTGGAGTTTGCCAAGAGCGATCTGCCTATCCAGCAGTACGAGGGCGATTACAGCGCGTTGTTGTAGGGGCCCAGTGCAAGCGACAACAAGGAAGAGTAACTACGATAAGGAGGAATCTCAGTCTTGTCGACGGATTGGGGAGTTAAACCGCGGCTGAAGCCGCACGTTCCCAGTTCCTTGCGGGCGGCTGAAGCCGCCCTCTGGTACGGTGCTGCCGGCATTTTTCCGAAGGCGATTGAAGCCGTGTCCTATACCCGCAGGGGCTAAAGCCGGCCAATTTACATTTTTTTCGTAACTCATTCATGCGGTCACGGCACTAGACTAGGATTGAATCTTTCTAAATGGCACAGACATCTCATTCCGCCAAATCACAAGCCAGCGAGTTCCCGTTCGCGGTCACCGTGGGCCATGTCTACGATGGGCCGCTCGACCTGTTGCTCGATCTGGTCCGCAAGCAGGATATCGACATCTACGACATTCCCATTGCCCGGATCACCGGGCAATACCTGGCCTACGTGGAAGGCATGAAGCACCTCGACGTGAACGTGGCCGCGGAATTCATCTACATGGCTTCCCTGCTGATTCACATCAAGAGCAAGATGCTGCTGCCCCGCGATCCTGACCAGCCCGCGGGAGAAGAAGGCGATCCCCGCGAGGAACTGGTGCAGCGGCTGCTGGAGCACGAGAAATACAAAAACGCGGCGCAGATGCTGATGCAGAAACAGCAGATCGAAGATGCGGTGGTCAGCAATCCGTCGCTCAAGGAATTCAAGGACTCGGAAGGCGCCGAGGCGGAACTGGCCGCCGGAGTGGTCGACCTGGTGCGCACCTTCCAGCAGATCCTCGAGCGGGCCAAGTCGCGGCCGATATTGGAAGTGAGTGAGGAAACCGTGACTGTAGCCCAGATGGTCGCCTACTTCCGCCGGCGGCTGGTGATGGAAGACCGTCCCATCCGTTTGAAGCGCCTGTTACAGCACCTGCAGACGCGCAACTCCCTGATTTCCGCCTTCCTCGCGCTGCTGGAATTGGTGCGCCTGCAGGCCATACTCCTGCGCCAGGACACGGTCTTTGGCGAGGTCCTCATTAAGAAACACGAAATGTTCGATACCGTCATGGGCGAAGGCGCCCTGGTCCGCGACGACTGGAAATAAACGCACTCATGTCACTTAAAGCCAAAATTGAAGCACTGATTTACGCCGCCGAAGAGCCGATTCCTCTCGACCAGATGGCGTCTCTGTTGAAAGAAGACTTGCTGGCCTTGAAGGGCCTGCCGCAACCGGCGCCCTCTGAAGACCTCGGACCCAACAGTGGGCCCGCGCCCACAGAAGAAGCGCCGGCGCCCGCCGCCCCGCCGATGCCGGTGGCCGCTGCTCCGGTGCTCGACAAGGCGGCAGAAAAAAAGTCGGCCGAGAAGAAAGAACGGACTGATCTCCGTAACCTGCTCACACCGGTGCTTGAAGAGGTGATCGCCGGTTATGCCAGTGAAGACCGGGGCCTTGAGATTCGTAAGGTGGCCGGCGGTTACCGCATGTCCACCAAGCCGGAACATCATGACGTGGTGCGGAGCTTCGCCAAGAGCCTAAAGCCGCCGATCCGTCTGTCGTTGCAGGCCCTGGAGACCCTGGCGGTGATCGCCTACAAACAGCCGGTGACGGTGCCCGAGATCAGCGAGATCCGCGGCGTGGATTCGAGCGGCGTGATTGGCACCCTGTTTGACCGGAAACTCATCAACACCGCCGGCAGAAAAGCCGTTGTGGGCCGGCCCATGCTGTACAAAACCACCAAAGACTTCCTCGTGCGCTTCGGCCTCAGCGATCTGGGCGAGTTGCCCAGCATTGAAGAGTTCGAAAAACTGGCCGTGGGTGATGCCCAGGTAGAACTGTTCGATACCCGCGATGCCGCCATGGCCGACGCAACCGGTGTGCCGGATGTGGAGCCGGAGGTGGAGGAGGAAGAGCAGTCCGTGCCGGCTGATCTGCTGGGAGACGACCTTCCGGGCGACGACCTTCCGGCAAACAATCTTCCTGGCAATGATCTCTCTGGCAATGACCTCTCTGTAAATGACCTGCCCGAAGATCACCGGCCCGCGCACGATGTGTCGGGAAACGAGCAGCCTGCGGAAGCTGGCAGCCATCCATTGGAAATCGCACCGGAAGAAACCGAAGGCATTCCTGCCTCCGATAGCAAAGGTGGCTAGACTTGCCTCAGAAACGCCTGCAGAAAATCATTGCCGCCGCCGGCATCGCTTCACGCCGCAAAGCCGAAGAACTCATCACCCAGGGACGAGTCACGATCAACGGCAGAGTGGTCAAGGAGCTGGGCACGAAGGCCGATTCAGAGCGCGACCACATCAAAGTTGACGGCAAGCTGCTGCAGGGCGCGCAGCGTCACATCTACTTCGTGATGAACAAGCCCAAGGGCTATGTCACCACGGTGTCCGATCCCGAGGGCCGCGCCACGGTCATGTCCTTGTTGCCGCGCGTCGGGCAGCGTATCTACCCGGTCGGAAGGCTTGATTACTCCAGCGAAGGCCTGCTGGTGCTCACCAACGACGGCGACCTGGCCAACCGGCTCACGCGCACCGCTTCCCATGTTCCCAAGACTTACATGGTGAAGATCAGCGGAAAGGCCAATGCTTCGGATATCGACAGGCTGCGCACCGGAATAAAACTCGTCGCCCGGCCCGGTGACAAATCCATGAAGCCTGTCTTTACGGCGCCCGCGGAGGTCCGTCTGGTGAAAGACACCGACAATCCCTGGTATGAAATGACCTTGATTGAAGGACGGAACCGGCAGATCCGCCGCATGTTCGAGGAAATCGGGCATCATGTAGAGAAGATCAAGCGCATCCGCTACGGGCCGTTGGACCTCGATCTAGAGTCGGGCCAGGTGCGCGAGTTAACGCCCCGTGAAGTCGAATCACTGCGCCGCTTTGACGGAAAGCGCGCCGTCCGGAAACCTTCCGTCAAGCCTCGCCGGTCTCCTCCGTCGAGACCCGGCAGCAAGCGGAAAGCTCGCTAAACATGCTCCGGGCATGGTAAAAAAAGATTTGGTGTCCATGAAGAAGACGGTTCTCGACTTGATTCCAGACCACCTGCGCGCTGTCGGGGCTTACGTTCCCGGCAAGGCGCTCAAGCAGGCGGAGCGTGAATCGGGCATGGCCATGATCAAGATGGCCTCCAATGAGAATCCCTTCGGCCCTTCGCAACTGGCCGTGGCCGCCATCCGTGACGCGGCCGCCGATGTTCATCTTTATCCCGATAACGAGGCCACCGAACTGCGGATAGCGCTGGCGCAGCGCCACCATCTGGCCGCCGAGCAGATCTTCATCGGCGATGGTTCCCTCGGCATTCTCGACATTCTGGCCCGCACGTTGCTTGCTCCGGGCGTGAACTGCATCATCAGCGAAAGGTCTTTCATTAGTTATCCCATTGTCACGCAGGCCACCGGAGCGCGGCTGGTGATGGCGCCCATGCAAAACGGCGCCTTTGACCTCGACGGTATCGCTCGCTGCATCAACGGCGACACCCGCGTGGTGATTCTGGCCAACCCCAATAATCCCACGGGTTCGATGTTCGATGCGGAGGCCGCCGATGCCTTCCTCGCACAGGTGCCCGAACATGTGCTGGTGGTGTTTGATGAAGCCTATTCCGATTTTGCCGAATATTTTTCCGCACAGCGCGGCGGGACCTACTCCCGCTCGATGGATTACGTGCGCGCCGGACACACGAACCTGATGGTGCTGAGAACATTTTCAAAGGCCCACGGCCTGGCCGGACTGCGGGTCGGCTATGGCTGCGGACACCCCAGCCTGTTGCAGTATTTCGCCCGCTTGCGCAACTCCTTTTCTGTTTCCGGGGCCGCCCAGGCCGGGGCCCTGGCCGCCCTGCGCGACGAGGCCCATATCCGCCGGACCATCGAAAACAACGCCGCGGGCGCTGCCTGGCTCCTCGGCCAGTTGTCAGAGCTGCGGGTGAAGGCCGCTCCCACGTCGACGAACTTTATTTATTTCGAAACAGAAGAAGACGCCAACGAAGTCGCCCGGCGCATACAGGCCGAAGGCGTCATCATCCGCTCACTCGTACCGTGGGGTATTCCCAACGGCTTGCGCGTAACTATCGGAACGCCGGAACAGAACGCAAAGTTCATCGCGGCGCTCAAAGTAGCGCTGGGGCAGGCTGTGGGCGCCACAACGGCGCAACGCAGCGCGACGTAGCCGCAACCAAAAAGATTACCCTTGACTTCGATCGCACCAGCAATCATATTCTCCCGATGCAAGATGGCCCGCTTCCATTCACACAGGTACTGGCGGAGGAATACAAAACTCTTCGGGGCACGGATGTCACTGCCGCCAGCCCGCCGGAATTCTTCCAGAAAACCGGCAAGGACCAACCCCTAAGCGCCCTGTGTATTTCGGGCGGCGGAATCCGCAGCGCCACCTTTGCCCTGGGTGCCCTGCAGGGCCTGGCCGAACAAGGCCTTCTCAAAGGTTTCGATTATCTCTCCACCGTTTCCGGCGGCGGCTATATCGGAGGCTGGCTCACGGCCTGGATCAATCGCGCCCACGGCCTGGAAAACGTTGTACCGCAGCTTACCGGCAGGATTCAACCAACGGATCCCCAGGGTGTTGACCCAATCGAACATCTGCGCGAATACAACAACTATCTCACTCCCAAGCTGGGGTTTCTCTCGCCCGATACCTGGACCCTGGTGGCCACCGTGTTCCGCAATATTCTGCTGAACTGGCTGGTGCTGGTGCCGCTGCTGATGGCCGCCCTCATCATCCCGCGACTTGTACTTTCCGTCATCATGATGGCACAGCATCATTGGAACCAATTCGGTAGCGCCGATGCTATATCTAAGTCACAACTGGTGAAGAACCTGCCGCTGATGGGTGGACTGCTAATCGCCATGGCAATCTTTAACATCGGGCGCTATCTGCCGGGTGTTGGCGGCCGGAACCACACGCAATCCGATTTTCTCCGCAAGGTGCTGGCTCCGATGGCGGGCGCCGCTCTGAGCTTTATTACCCACGAGTCTCTCTATTTCTGGGGAGACCAATACATCTTGGTAACTCCGGTGCTCCAGGTGGTTGGTTTCGTGCTGCTTCCCGCCGCTGCCGGCTGGCTCGCCTTTCTGGCGTTTTGCGGGAAGCCTCTGCGTATGCGGCTCAAGTTCCTATTCGGCCCCCTGAGCGTGGCGGTAGCGCTGATGGCCATTTCACCGGGACTCACCGCATGGGTGATCACCAACAAGGTGTTGCCCCTCACCTCATGGGCAGTCTACGTAACGATTGGGCCACCGCTCCTACTTCTGGCTTTTGACCTGGGCGCCGCGATCTTTGTGGGGCTGTCGAGCAATGCGTTGAAAGATCCTGACCGCGAGTGGATGGCCCGTTCTTCCGCATGGCTTCAGTTGTTCTGTGTCTACTGGGTCGCCATTTTCGCCTTGGTGCTACTGGCGCCTGATCTGACCCTGCACTGGCCAAGTTGGAGCCAGAAGCTGCTGGCCATCGTTACAGCAGTCAGCGCCTGGGCGAGCCGCCTCAGCCCCTCAGAGGCATCTGCGGGCCGGACTGAACCCAAAGTCGGCCCAGGAAAGCTCATGGCCAAATACGCCATTAAGGCCGCTCCCGCAGTCTTCGTGGTGTCCTTCGCCATCTTTCTTTCCCTCTTCACCAACTGGCTTCTCTATAAGCTCATGCCGCTCGTACACTCGGTCCTGGTCTACCCGCTGAATGAAAAGACCTTGCCCACCACTTGGACGGACCACAAACATCTTGTGGAAAATACTCCATGGCAACTATTGGCCGTCGGCGGTCTGCTCCTCTTCGGACTGAGCAGGACCATGGCCCACTTTATCAACATCAACAAATTCTCGCTCCATTCCATGTATCGCAACCGCGTCATTCGCGCTTATCTGGGCGCCTCCAATTCCAACCGGAATACCGGCCGTTTCACAGGATTTGCCGAGAACGACAATTTACTCATGGGCGATCTGCGCACTGATCTCCGGCCTTTTCATGTGGTGAACATCACACTGAATCTGGTAGCGGGCGAACGGCTGGCCTGGCAACAGCGGAAAGCGCAGTCGTTTACGGTTTCTCCGCTGCACAGCGGCAATGACGAACTTGGATACCGCAAGTCGGCCAACTATGGCGGCGCCGATGGCATATCCCTTGGGACAGCGGTCACCATCTCCGGCGCCGCCGCCAGCCCCAGCATGGGATATCACTCGTCACCCATCGTGGGCTTCATCATGACCCTGCTCAACGCCCGGCTGGGTTCGTGGCTGGGCAATCCCGGAACGGCGGGTGAACATACATGGAAGCTCGCAGGCCCGCGGTCGGCCATCAAGTCGCTGGTGCGCGAGGCTTTCGGCCTCACCAACAACACCAGCAGCTATGTCTATCTTTCCGATGGAGGGCATTTCGAGAACCTGGGGCTCTATGAAATGGTCAAGCGCGGCTGCCGCTGGATCGTGGTGCTCGATTCCGGCGCCGACCCTAAATACAACTATGACGACCTCGGCAATGCCCTGCGCAAAATACGAATCGACATGAATGTTTCAATCGAGTTTGACGATGCCTTGCTCGGACCACTGCGGGACCAGAAGAAGCGCTGCGCGATGGCCACGATACGCTATTCCGAACTGGATCACTCCTTGCAGGATGGCTACTTGATCTACATCAAGCCGCTCATCCTGGGCAACGAGTCGCCCGATGTAGCAACGTATAAGGCCAGCCACCCGGACTTCCCGCATGAGAGCACCGCCAACCAATGGTTCAGCGAGTCCCAGACCGAGAGCTACAGAATCCTGGGACGCCAGAGCATCCGGGAAATCTGCCAGGGATGGGACGGAAGTTCCGACCTCGCAGCCTTCAGGAAACATGTGGCCGAGAAATATCTGGCGAAAGCGTGAAAAGAAAAATCAAAAGCGCTCACCGCAAAGGACGCCAAGGGCGCACAGGAAGAACGGAAATACAATGGTACGGATTTGGTGATTTGGTTGAGGGTTAGATCGAGATCTTCGGCGCAAGTCAATTACAAAATCACCAAATTACCCAATTACCAAATGAACTAAGTTCCGGCGATTTTGGCAATCATGGCAATTTTAGCAATCTTTAAAAACAACTGGCTGGCCGCCGCCGGCCTTCTGTTGGTGGCGTGCTTCGTGCTGCTGGCGCTGCTGGCCCCGTGGCTCGCGCCCCATGATCCTGCGGGGATTGATCTGCCGTCCCGTCTGCATCCGCCGGGCGTTGGACACTGGCTGGGCACCGATGAACTGGGCCGCGACATACTCTCACGCGTGATCTACGGCGCGCGCATCTCCATGCTCGTTGGTGGCAGCGTGGTGGCTGGTTCCCTGCTCTTGGGACTCATCTTCGGCTCCATTGCCGGATACTACGGCGGCCTCATCGACCGCATCTTCAACATCGTCATCATGAACGCCTTTCTTTCCTTCCCTGGAATTCTGCTGGCCATCGCCTTTGTGGCGTTTCTCGGTCCCGGCATCTTCAACCTGATTCTGGCCTTGTGCGTCGGCGGCTGGGTGGGATACGCGCGCCTGGTCCGCGCCCAGGTGCTGGCCGTCAAGGAAAAAGAATTCGTAGAAGCGGCCCGTGCTTTGGGCGCAGGCGACTGGCGCATCGTTACTCGCCACATTCTGCCCAACATCATTCAACCGGTCATCGTGCAGGCTGCCATCGGCATGGCCGGCGCCGTTCTCGCGGAAGCCACCATGAGCTTTCTGGGCCTGGGTATCGCCCCACCCACCGCCAGTTGGGGCTCAATGCTCAACGACGCCCGCGCCCACCTCTTCGATGCCCCCCACATGGTGCTGGTGCCGGCCATCACCGTCATGCTGGCCGTGCTGTCATTCAACTTCATCGGCGATGCGCTGCGGGATTACATGGACCCAAGATCGCGGATGGAAGTCGGGCTGTAGGGATTGAGTGAGTGGAATAAATTGGTAAGTGGGTAAATTGGCAATTTGGTAATTGTGTCATGATCGAGTACCAAATGCCGAGTACCAACTACAACGGTTGGTAATTGGTGTTTGAAGGTCGCACAGATTCAGGTTGCGGTCACGGCTTCTCCATGATGATTGGCATCATCTCCGACACCCACGGCCTGCTTCGTCCGGAAGCGATCGACGCCCTGCGCGGCTCAGAGCACATCATCCACGCCGGAGACATCGGCGCGCCGGCCATTATCTCGTCCCTTGAAGAAATTGCTCCGGTGACTGCGATCCATGGCAACTCTGACCGTGAACCATGGAAGCGCAAGTTTCCTGAGACCACCGTGGTCGAATTGGCCGGACTGCACTTCTACGTGCTCCACGACCTGAACGCGCTCGACCTCAAGCCGCAAGCTGCCGGATTTGCCGCCGTAATCAGCGGACACTCCCACCAGCCCAAGCAGGAAACTCGCGATGGCGTGCTGTATTTCAACCCCGGCAGCGCCGGACCACGCAGGTTTACGCTGCCGATTACCGTGGGCAAAATCGAGATTACCTCGACTGGGCTGCACGGCAAGATCATTGAGATTGTCCGGGGATAGCAACCTTTCAACGCCCGACGTGCTGGAAGAGTTTGCGGAAAGAGGCGCGACAACCGTACCAGAGGGCGGCTTCGGCCTAATGTCACTTACTTTGAGCATTCTGGCTTTAGCCTCCGCAGGTAACAGGGCACGACTTCCAGAGCTTGCGGAAAAATGCCGGAACAACTGTCAAAGCGGGCGGCTTTAGCCGCAGCTTAGCACGTGCAGTTTTCATGAACCTGTTAACCCTCTGGGTACTTCGTTCGCGCGATTCACGCCCCAGGTTTCCATCAGCGTTCATCAGCGGAAATCAGCGGCCAATTTCGGGTTCATTCGTGTTAATTCGTGGCTGAATTAGCGCACGACTTCCGCGATCCATCCGCCACCCACAACGACATCGTCGTCATAGAACACCACCGCCTGGCCGGGGGTAATGGCCCTTTGCGGCTGGTCAAAGGTGACGCGGACTTCCCCGTCACCGGCATTCTCTACCGTCGCCGCTGCGGGTTCGTGGCGATGGCGAATCTTGGCGCGCACACGAATCGGTGTGGTCAAGGCTTCCAGGGCAATCCAGTTCATCTTGTGGGCGATGAGCGTCTGCGCCAAAAGTTCGTCACTTCCGCCTACCGTGACCTGCCCTTTTTCACCATTGATCTGAATCACGTAAAGTGGCGATCCGGTGGCCACACCCAGGCCCTTGCGCTGGCCTACCGTAAAGTTATGGATGCCTTCATGCCTTCCGATAACTTTGCCCTCAGTGGTCACCAGTTCTCCGGAAGTATCCGGCAATGATTCGCCCTGATCGGCCAGGTAGGCATCGATGAACTTCTTGTAGTCACCGCTGGGGACAAAGCATATTTCCTGCGAATCAGGCTTATCGGCTACGGCCAGGTGGTGCTGCCGGGTAAGTTCGCGAACGTCTGGCTTCGACATGCCGCCCAGAGGAAACAGAGTGTGACTCAACTGGTCCTGCGTAAGTCCAAAGAGGAAATACGTCTGGTCTTTGGCCGGGTCGGCGGCCCGCTTGAGCAGCCAGCGATTGCGCTGCGCGTCGAACTCACAGCGGGCATAGTGTCCCGTGGCCAGCAAGTCGGCCCCGATCTGGCGGGCGGTAATCAGCAACTGGTCGAATTTGAGATGGTTGTTGCACAGGCTGCACGGAATCGGGGTCCGTCCGGAAAGGTATTCCTCCACAAACGGACGCACCACATCATTCTCGAACCGCTCTTCCTGGTTCACCACGTAATAGGAAATGCCCAACTCTTCGGCCACGCGGCGGGCATCGTAAACATCGTCAATCGAACAACAGCGTCCCTGCACCTGCTCCGGCATGTCAGGATATCCGGCCAGACGGCGCTGGTTCCACAACTGCATCGTCAGACCAACCACAGCGTGCCCCTCAGCGCGCAGCATGGCTGCGACCGCCGAAGAATCGACGCCGCCGGACATGGCTACGGCAATGGTTTGCGTGGACACTGTTTTGATTATAGATGAATCCAATATGATAGCTTGTAAGCATGTTTCATGTGATCCGGATGGGCCGGCGCCTGCTACTGACGCTGACCCTATTGCTCGCCCTTATGCTGGTTTGTTCCGGTCTGCAGGCAGCCGCCGACCCGGCCCGCCCGGAAGACCTCATCGCTTTCCTCAACCAGACCATCCTCTGGCACCGGCAGTTGATGAGCCAGCAGCAATTGGTCATTGAGCCAAGCGATGCGATCTTCCTGAATGACAGCCATGAAATCTCCGACCAGGTGGTGCATCTGTCATTTGAATTTGCCCGCACCGACGCGCCTCTGATCGCTGCCCAGGCCAAGACGGCGCAATCGGGCGTCGATCCATCGCCCGCCGTTTCTCAATATCAGAACCTGGCAGACTTGGCCGCGAAAGCGGCCCAACGCGTCAAGGAAACGCAGACCGAGTTGGAGGGCCTGAAGCTTCAACTGGCCACCGCCACTGGACCCCAGCGCCGCATCCTGGTGTCGAGCATCGCCGAGGTCCAGAGCGAACTGGATTTGAACACGGTCCGCCGTGACTCAATGCAGAGCATGTTGGAATTCTCCCGTGGAGCGAACAACAATGCCTCCGGCGCCTCTGGCCTGCTGGCGCAAATTGAAGAACTGGCGCGCATCACCCACTCCGGCGCCAGCGAAGAGCACACGGATACGGCAGGCAAAGACGGCAACGACGGCGGCAAGACTAGCAATAACAAAAGCCGGCAGGGCCGTGACCTGCACGACAGCCACGCTATTGAGACCACCCCGGTGGCCATTGCCACCGCCAGCGACCGGAAGGCCGGATCGGGAGGCATTCTCACGCTGGCCTCCGATCTGTTCGAGCTGCGCCGTAAGCTACGCCTGCTGGATACATCGCTGGAGATGACGGACGCGCTGGGACGGACGGCCCTTGGTTTTCGCCAACCCTTCATGGCCAATATCCGGGAGATGGCCCGCCGCGGCGACGATCTGGCCAACGAGCCGGACTCCCACGATCCCGTGGTGCTGGCCCAGCAACGCAAGGAACTCGATGGACTCACAGCGAAGTTCAAGCAGGTTGCAGCTCTCTCACTACCGCTGGGCAAACAGAGCATTCTGCTCGACCAGTACAAACGCAACCTAACCAACTGGCGCAACGTGGTGCAGGGCCAATATTCGGCGCGGGCCAAGGGCCTGCTGTGGCGGCTGCTGTTTCTGGTGGGCGCGCTGGGCGCCATATTCCTCTCCGCCGAGCTGTGGCGCAAGGCGACCTTCCGTTACGTACTGGACCCGCGCCGCCGCCACCAGTTCCTGATCATGCGCCGCATCATCGTGTGGCCCCTCACCATCATCATCATTGTGATTTCCATCGCCAATGGCCTGGGTTCGATCACCACCTTTGCCGGCTTGCTTACCGCGGGCATCGCGGTCTCTCTGCAGAACGTGATTCTCTCAGCCGCCGGCTACTTTTTTCTCATCGGGAAATACGGGGTGCGGGTGGGCGACCGCATACAGATTTCCGGCACCACCGGAGACGTGATCGATATCGGGTTGTTCCGCATGCACCTGATGGAAGTCAGCAGCAGTCCCGGGGCCAAACCTACCGGACGCGTCGTCGCATTCTCTAACGGAATCGTATTTCAGCCGGATGCCGCCATCTTCAAGCAAATTCCCGGCACCAGCTTCGTGTGGCATGAAGTATCACTCACCTTGGAACCGCGCACCGACTATCAAGCCATCGAGAAGCACATGCTGGAAACCGTCAACGCCATTTTCGCCGACTATCGGGAAAAGATGGACCTCCAGCACAGCAGCATGAAGAGCGCCATCTCCGGCCAGCCGGCCGGCAACCTCACACCGGAAAGCCGCTTGCAAATCGTGTCCGAAGGAATACAGGTGATGGTGCGCTATCCGGTAGAGATGGAAAATGCCGCCGCCATTGACGACCGTGTCACACGTGAAGTCCTTCAAGCTACCGGACATCAGCCCCAGGTGAAGTAGCAAATAGCAATTAGCAATTAGCAATTAGCAATTAGCAATTAGCAATTAGCAATTAGCAATTAGCAATTAGCAATTAGCAATTAGCAGTTGGCAATTAGCAAATAGCATTCAGCACTCAGCCAGAAAACTCTGCGCCGTCCGCGGGATTCCTTCCCGAAATGTTTCAGGGCTGAATGCTGAATGCTATTTGCCAATTGCCAACTGCTATTTGCCATTTACCTTCATCATAAATTCCTTGTCGTCCAGCATCGGCTTGAATGCGGGCACAGCGGAGGCATCTTGCAGTCTTTTCTCGAAGCCTTCCGGCTGTAACGATCTTGATTTCGAAAATGCTTCGAGGGCGGCGGCCTTGTCACCGGCCAGATAATTCATGAATCCCAATTGCAAGTGGGCGTTGGCGTTGTTCGGATTGTAGAGGATGGCTTTCTGCGCGGCGGCCCGCGCTTTGTTGAAATCCTTGGCGGCCAGCGCCTTGTACAACTGGTCGCCGTAGTTGTAGGCCAGATTCAGGTTAAGCAGGCGGCGCAGCTCGGCAAATGGATCGGTGCTGTCATCGACGTTGATGTAAATGTAACGGTCGTTGTTGATATTCCGTCCGCCAACCTTGCGCACCACCAGCATCGACGCGGACTGGCGTCCGCGGGAATCGCCGCCGGCCGCGTCACCGGCCTTGAGGGCGGCGAACAGTTTCTCCGCCAGTTCGCCCTGTGTGGCTTCGAAGGCCTTGCCCATGGCTTCCGGCACCTCAGGTCCGGTGAGAATATTTCCCTGGGCCGACCATGTCTTCCCTTGCCGGTCGCCGGCCCATTTGGGCGCATTGGGCCCGGTGTAAGTTGCGACGTTGCCTTTGGCATCGATGATCGCCACCTGGCGTCCATCTTTGCCTTCGAATTTGTCGTCTTCGAGGATCTTCTTAAGCACCTGCTGAGCAGTCAGCCCCTGGCGTAGCAGATCGATG
The DNA here is from genome assembly GCA_035568495.1 of Saccharimonadales bacterium (SeqCode). Taxonomy (GTDB): domain Bacteria; phylum Acidobacteriota; class Terriglobia; order Terriglobales; family Acidobacteriaceae; genus Angelobacter. Next base: position 22,520 of record DATMNZ010000159.1, read on the forward strand.
GCCTGCTGTCCGTAACCGACATTCACGTTCGCCTGCGTGGCCACGGCGCCTACGTTGGCCAGCGCCCATGGGACGACTGATCCGACAGAGAAATAGCGCGAAGCAACGGTGACACCCAAATCGCCGTTCTGAGGATCAATCGCCACAATAGAAAAGGTCGCAACGGGCGGGAGTGACGGCTGGGCAGCCGCCAGATGTGCAAACGCAAACAGCAGGGTAAGAACCAAAGCGAATCTCTTCATGGTTGTCTCCATAACCGGGCCACGAAATCCTATGGAATCAAAGCCTTGTTGGCAAGTGCTTAAGTCCGAGTCAGAAGCGAAAGCTCTTCACAACTGCAGAACAAGGCGCAGACCGGCGTCGACTTCTGCCTGAAGCCGGCCCGGCAGTGTGCCAGCATGTTCTGTGAGGAAGGCGCGATCAAGGGTCAGAAGCTGGGAAACATTGACCACCGAATCGCGGGGTAATCCGGTGGCCTGTGCGGGCAGCAGCAAATTACCAGGCGCTTCGGCAAGCCGGAGATTGCTGGAGATAACTGCAACGACGACGGTTTGAATGCGGCTGCGGTTGAAAGAGTTGGCCTGGACCACCAATACAGGCCGCCGGAACCCGGGCTCCGAACGGCGAGGATCCGGCAAGTCAGCCCACCAAATCTCTCCTCGGACCAAGGCGGCTACCAGGAGTCACTTGTAAGGGATTTTGACTGCGCAGCGCTCAGAGCAATGTCGACCCTGGCCGGTTCCTGCGAATAGATTTCATTCAGACGGTCTATGATCTTGCTTGTCCGGCGCCGATCAAGGAATTCGGCGATGGCCGTGGCATACAACTGGCTGCGCGATATCTTGAGCCGGCGCGCTGCAGTTTCTGCCTGGCGGAACAGATCGTCGGGAAGCGAAATTGCGGTCTTCATGGGTTCAGTATAACACGGGTTATACCACTCTGTTATCCGGCGGCGCCATGTCTCCGTTGATCAGCTCTTTCACCGTCCCCGAAAGCTCCGGATCATCGACCGCTGGGAAACATTGAGAATCCCATACCATTTGATTCGTCATCATCCGAGATATGAACGCGGCTCCCGGAAACACGGGAGCCGCCACTGCGCTTGCGCGGACTACGGCTAGTTCCGCAGCCGGGAGAATTGGCAATTTTCCGATGTACAGATCACCCGATCCGCCGTAGTTACTGGTCCTTCCGGTCACTGTACTAGTCTTCGTCGGTCCCGAAGAAGAACGGCAGCACCGGAATCTGCTCAAGCCGGACAGCATCGAGCCGGTCAGGATCAAGGCCCAGCGATTTCAAAATCGTCGGAGCAACTTGCTGGGTCAGGACCGGAGTCTTGACCTGGCGCGCTGCGATCAGCGGATTGGAGAGCAACAGGGCAACATGCACGTCATCTTCATTCATGCCGCCATGTTCAGCGAGTTTGGAGCCGGTGGTGAAGATGACACCGGTGTTGACTTTCAGAAGGATATCCGGCGTACGGTCATCGTTCACCGGGCTGTTGGACTTGTTGGCCAGCGTTTGCAGGGCAAATATCTCCTGGATTCCCAGCGCGGCTTGATTGGCGGGCGTGCTCAGATTGGCAACTACGCCGGGCGTGAGTGATGGGTCCTTGAGCCAGATCAACGAAGCGTCATCTGAGAGATCAAAAGCATACGCTGCGCCGACCGTGGCTGCCGGCAGGCCGTCATCGATCGCAGTGCGCTTTTGAATATCGATCGGCGACTGGCCGTGCTTGGCGCTAACGATGATCAGTGTCTGGTCCAAAAGGCCGTTCTTCTTCAGTTCGCTGACCATGCGGCCAAGGGACTGGTCCACAAAGTCGAGATCGCCGGCCAGCAACGCCGAGGGCGTACCAAGAACATCCGTGTATCCGGCGCCCTTGAGCTTTTGTCCCACACTGACCGCCTGAAAATTCATGCCAAAAATGGCAGGCACCGGCGCGCGCCGGCTGCGGTCATGGGTGAAGCCATCAATCTGATTCACGATGGAGTTGACCTTGATTTCGTCATAGCAGGTGACGTTCAGGGTGCTCTTGGTCCAATCGGCGGTCTTGGCAGGATCAGGAATGGTGTGGCAGCGGGGAACGTCGAAGGGTGCGGTGGTCAGTGGTACGACCGTGGAGTTGACTTCCGGCCCAAAGAAATCGTTGACGCCACGATTACTCGGCCCGTTGACCCATTCGTAGACTGGATGCTTGTCGATCCATGCGGAGTAGAGACCGGCTTCACGGGCCACGTTGAAAATCGTATTGACGCGAAGGTATTGGTGTGGAAAGACCGGCTTGCATCCGTTGGCGGGATCGCGAGGCAAAAATGCCGGATTCACGCCGCCCCCGCCATCGAGCCGGGTAAGATCAAAATCCGCGCCTTCAGAATAGTCAATCGCGGTGCCGATGGTTCCCGGGCAAAGGTTCGCGCCGCCGGGAATCCCGTTGAGCGTGGTCTGCGCCGGAGGTGAAAGCTTGCGATTGAAGGTAACGTCATACCAGAGGCCGGTCGTACCGGGCGAGCCGCCGGTGACCAGCGCAGCCAGGCCGGGAAATGAATCCGAAATGTAGGGTGTCGATGCGTTGGTGTAAGCGATGCCATGCTCGCTGAGCTGCGCCAGCGTGGATTTCGGATGGGCGGCGACATAGTTGGTCAGGTCGAGCGCGTGCATGCCGTCAACGCTGATGAGCAGCACATGTTGGATGTCGCGGCGCTCATCTCTGTCACTAGCAAAGGCCAGCGAGCTGATGGTGGCGGCGAGCAGGAAAAGAAACAATACGGGGGATTTGCGCTTGAACATGGATTCTCCTGGGTGAATTTCAGATGTCTCCCAGGCAGTGTAGGGTGGGGATGCTACTAGAAGGTCAACGCGGGATGAAAGCGCTGTTAAAAGCCGCTCATTGGCCATGGGAATCGGGCGGCTGATCGCCAGGGCCGATGAGCGAATGGAGACGGACAATGGCAAGACGGTAGCGATCTTTAGGTATATTGGAAGAAGCAGGACCTGCTATATATCTCCTGGCCTCTGGACGACGGAAGGCTTTGGATTCGCGCTTGGGCGCGCGAATCCAGAGACGGTGCGGAGCACCGTCTCTACCGCAATGTGAGCGCTGAATACGGCATCTTAACCAGGGATTAGAGTGCTGTTATCTACTTCGACGACATCACCAGTGAGTGGGTGATAGCGTGAACGGAAAGGGCGATGCGGTTCTGCACGCCGACTTTGCGCATCAGTTTGGCCACGTGCGCCTTGACCGTGCGTTCTTCAATGCCCAGGACGGAACCGATTTCCTTGTTCGAGCGGCCCGCCACCAGAAGCTCCAGGACTTCCTTTTCACGGTCGGTAAAGGTCACGCGGCCGGCGGGAAAGATCCTGCCCGGCGACGAGGTCACGCGTTCGATGAAGATGGAAAGGACCCGGCGGGGCGCCCACACTGAACCTTGATGCACGATGCGCATGGCCTGGATAAATTCCGCGGGCGAAGCCGCTTCATCCACATATCCTTTGGCGCCCGCAGCCAGCGCTTTCAAGATGGTCTCATCATCGGCGCCGCTGCCGGTCACGATGATGCGCAGGTCAGGACGCGCCGCCTTCAGGCCCGCCATCACGTCAAACAGGTTCTGCCCGGCGCGCGTGCCCAGCAATACCAGATCGATGTCTTTGCGGGGGCCGAGTTCGGCCAGACTTGAAGAAACCAGTTCCAGATCGGGTTCGGAATCAAATAATGACTTCAATCCGATAAACCGCAGCGGATCACTCTCTACGACCGCTATGCGAATGCTCGATTTCTTCCCCATCGCTGCCTTCATCAACACTCCTTCAAACGGATGCTTCCGGCTGTCAAGATTCTAAGCAATACTCAGGAGGCGCAATCTGAAAGTATCATGAACCACGGCCCCTGCCTATTTCCTAGCTGGGTACATGTACCATAGTACAGCGAGAAGCCTTCCAATACCCTGGAATATCAGGATTTCGCCGAAATCCGCCTCATTCCCTACCCTCCGAATTGGCCGGAGCGAATGCGAGCACAGCCGGCCGGGAATTGATAAACTTGATTCATGCCGACGAAAGATGACGTTCTGAACGCCCTTACCCAGTGCTTCGATCCGGAAATTCCCGTGAATATCGTAGACCTGGGACTCATTTATGAAATACGCCTGACGCCGGACGCAGGCGGAGCCGCCGAGAATGTCGAAGTCGAAATGACCATGACTTCGCCCGGCTGTCCCTCTCACGTTGGAATCAGTGAAGACGTGCGCCGCAAAGTGGAGGCCCTGCCGGGCGTCAGCGGCGTGACCGTCAATGTTGTTTGGATCCCACCGTGGAGCCCCGAACGGCTAAGCCCCGCCGCGCGCCAGAAGCTTGGTATCGAATGAATAGAACCAGAACCCACCAAGGAGACACTGCGTAGCAAAGCCGCAAGCAAGAGTTTTGCCACTGATTCCGCCATGCGAGGTTGGTAGATGCACTGATGGAAACCGGCAATCTCGGCCCTCACAAGGGCTAAATCCAGCTTCAGCCTCAGGCTAAATCTAGCCAAACCGGCGCTTTAATCCTTCTATGATTAATTCTAATAATTAGGTATTTCTAATTAATTTTGGATATTTTTGCCGATTTTTAATAAAAATACATAATATCATACAATTAATGGCAAAATATCCATATATATTCTTGACATAACATTAGATTTTATTAATAATCTCCCCGATTTGATCGTGACCGATTTTCCGGCGGCACGAAGAAAATCAATCGGTGGTACCTCTTTCCGCTCATGCCACCGGAATCCGCGCGAGGCGACGGCCTATCGAGAATGTACCTAAGATACCGTCGAACTTTTCTGCATGAAGGCTAAGAGATTGTCTATTATGTGCTCGATTCTGGCGCCGGTCGCATTTGGCCTGTACGGTGTCCGGCTGGTTTCATCTGGCTTTAGCACCGCGGACCAACCGTCCTATTTAGAAAGAACGGTAGCTCACGCGGCCCGCAACCTGTCAATCCCTCGAAAGGCCCGCCTGGAAAGCAACCCGTGGAAGGCCACGCCGGAGATCCTGAAAGAAGCTCGAGAAAGCTTCCTGAACCATTGCGCTGTATGCCATGGACCTGACGGATCCGGAGAAACGGGCGTTGGCCGCAACCTTTACCCCAGGGCCGCGGATTTGCGTTTGGCGCAAACGCAAAGCCTCACCGACGGAGAGATCTACTATCTGATTCGCAATGGCGTGCGAATGACAGGTATGCCCGGGTTTGCCCAGGCGCACGACGGGCCGGGCAGCGACACATGGAAGCTGGTCTTTTTCATCCGTAGCCTGCCAAAAGCGACCAAAGAGGAGCACGCGCAACAGTTGGCCACCGCCCACGCAGGCCGCTATGTGGGCTCACAGACCTGCCAGAAGTGCCACGCGCAAATCTACGACCACTGGCGAAAAACGCCGATGGCGAATATCGTTCGCGATCCGCGCGCCCATCCTGATGCCATCATTCCCGATCTGGCGACGAATACCATTGCCAAGTTCACGAAAGAGCAGGTCTCCCTGGTCTATGGCAGCCTTTGGAAGCAGCGCTACTTCACCAAGGTAGGCGACGAATACTTTCCGCAATCCGCGCAGTGGGACATTATCAATCGCGTATGGCGGCCGTATTTCGTCGCCAAGGGAACGGATTGGTGGGAACGGTTTTACCCGCCCGACAATATGCAGCGTCCAACGGGGCCGACCTGCGATGGATGCCACTCCGTTGACTACGACATCCGCAATCACGAGGTGGCGGAATGGAACGTCGGGTGCGAAAAGTGCCACGGGCCGGGAAGCGAGCATGTGGAACGTCCGTCGCGCGCCAACATTCTCAACCCCACGCGCTTAGACCACGTGCAGGCCAATGATACTTGCATCCAGTGTCATTCGCAGGGACAGCCGCTGACCAACCCGATTGAAGGCCGATACTACGACTGGCCGGTCGGCTATCGCGTAGGTGAAAACTTGCGCGATTTTTGGAAACTCGAAGAACATACGCTGGGCGAAACGACGTTCACGCATTACCCGGACGGCTCGGGCCATAAGAACCGCATGCAAGGGAACGATTTCGTGCAAAGTTCAATGTACAAGCACGGCGTGACCTGCTTTAGCTGTCACGATGTGCATGGCACGGACAATTACGCCCAATTGCGCAAGCCTGCAGACCAGCTATGCATGGATTGCCATAGCCCCATGTCATTGAATGGCCCACGCACCGGCACCATCGAGGAGCATACCCATCACAAAGAAGGATCGGCCGGCAGCAGTTGCGTAGCCTGTCATATGCCAAAGATAGCTACGGAAGTCGCGAATGTGAAAGTACGATCTCATACATTTCAGTTCGTTACACCCGCGATGACCGACAAATATAAAATCCCCAACTCCTGCACGTCATGCCACGCCGACAAAACAACGGCCTGGGCCGCCGCCGCCTTGCGGCGCTGGCCGGAACGCTCGCCATGGCGCATGGACTGAAGACCCGCACCATGACCCCGTGATTCCGCAATGAGGCCTGGGGCCGTTGCGCTGCCTGAAAACTTGAGCAATCCTCCGCCGACCAGCGGAGGATTGCTCGAAGGTCTAACAAGAGATCATAGCGAACGCAGGAAATCCAAAATTGCCTGCCTGTCCTGCGCTGACAACTTGCCGAATCGTTCGATCACGGCATTTGCCTCGGACGGCGGATAGGCAGGCGATCTGTGTTTTGGATCAGGAGGACTGGGAGGCGAAGCATGTTCTTCAATCGCCTTCAGCAGGTCGCTGGTGCGCCCGTCATGAAGAAAGAAGATCCTGGTCCCGATCCCCCAAAGAGGCGTGGTGCGGAATTCATCCGGGCCGGCGTTCCCTTGAATGATGTTGTCCGCCAGGCCTGCACCCATGTGATGCACCAGGAGATCGGAAAATAAATTCGCGGTTTGATTCGCCAGGGCCGGTTCGGCGTTATTGGCGAACGTCTGCATTGCGGGTGTATGACAGAGCGAACAGCCAATGTCATTGAAGACTGTCCGGCCGTGTTGAGCACTGGCGCTTGGATTGTCAACCGGATGGGGCACGTCAATGAAACGGGAGAAGAACGCGAATACCACCCAGTCAGCCATGACATGGAGTGGATTGTCGAACCCGAAGTTGTGCAGGTCGTTGGTGTCGGTGCGGACGCTGTCGTTAGGATGGGGCTTGTCCGTTCCGTTACACGCAGGGTCTTCCTCCGTTGCCTGCGGGAAGAGATCGTTATCAACGCCTTGTTCCACGTTGTAGGCTTCCGCGACAAACATCTGCACTGACTTGTTCTGGGCCTTCCATCCAAACCTGGCAATGGTTCCGTCATTCGCGCTGCGGTTGGGATGGCCGGCGATGCCGAGCGGGGCGCGCAATTCCGCGGTGGCAGCGTGATGGGCCAATATCTCGCGGTCCTGAATGGAATCAATCAAGCCCAGCCCGAACATCTGCAGAGGAATCCGGAATGCGAGGTTGCCCTTGGCCGCCTCCGCCGCAAAATCAGGCTGCGTGATGGCGCAATCGGGAATGGTCGGATCGGTGGAATCACCCCGGATGGTGTATAGCTGATGCACACCACCGTCACGGGTGCCATCAGGGTTGAATTTAAAACGGACTTCGCGGGCCGGGCCAAGCTGTTCTTCAAACTCAGGCGTAACATTTTGCCGGCCAAAACGTTTGGGTACCAGGCGAAACAGCGGGTTTTCGGGTGGCAATGGATGGGCCTCGCCTGGGTTTGGAACAACGAAACCAGCAGATCCTCCCATGGCCGGCTGCATGTGGCAGATGAGACACTGGTCGGCATTGAAACGAGCTCCCAGACCATTGGAATTGGTGTGAAATTGAGGGAAGATGGGGTCGATTTCGCCTTGACCAGTCACGGGAAACGCCGGACCGTTGGCCGAAGTGGCGCAGCTATCACAAGAGGATTCCAACTCTCCCACCCGTATTAATCCTTCTTGAAACAACTTCGCATCGTTGACCTGTAACCCGGGAAGAGGCTGGGCATGGGGGACCGGTTGTCCGGCCGGAAGCAATCCACCCCTTACTCCAGGGTCTCTTTGGGCGACAGCCAAAATTGATGCTGAACACAGCAGCAGTACTAAAGTTGTTGTTTTTACGCCTATTGGTTTTGCTCCTCTAAGATTCATTGAAGTGGCCTCCATACTTTGATTGCGACAGCCCGTGTTTTGGAACCGCAATTTAAAAGCTCTTTCTGGCCGAATAGTATCTTAGAATGTCTATATCCATGACATGAAATCAAAACGCTCTTTAATTCTATAGTTTATGGTCTTTCGATTTAATATTAACAACTATTAACTAGACAATCTCACAATATAAAATATTTACACCTTATACTAGCACCTATTAAGCTAAAACAGAGGGCCGATGCTCATACAACCTGATTCTCTCTTACATTGCTCACTCGCGCTGCTTGTCCTTTTCTCAGCCTTCACATGTTCGCCTCTCGCGAATGCGCAAACCGCAGACCGGTTCAATCGCACACTTCCCGTTTCAGGAACCATCACGCTGGAGGCCGCCATCGTGAAAGGGGAAATCACGATCTCGCAGGGCCGTGACGATCGCGTGGTCATTGCCGCATGGCTTCAGGGGGACCCGGCCCGGCCGAATGCGTCCAATGCAACACTTCCTCTCACGCTGGAACAGAACGGCAATCATATTCATCTTGGCTACAGTCAAGACCCGGCGGCCGCGATAGCGGCAGCCGGACTGCGCATCGCGGTGAGGATTGAAGCGCCTCTTAAAACTGAAGTTATTTCTTCCATCGGGAATGGCAACCTGACCATCGTGGGAATCAATGGGCCGGTAGAGGCCCACGCGACCAGGGGCAATATCAGTATTTCCTACGTCATCAAAGAGGTATCTGCCCAGTCAGAAAGCGGCAATTTGGATATTGAGGCCGTTTCAGGCCGGGTCAGCGCCCGAGTGAATAACGGCAACATATCCTGCACCCGCATTCCCGAAGGGGCAAGCGCGGAAACCGGGGAAGGAGACATCAATCTACGGGTGGTGGGGCCTTCTACAGCAAAGGTGCGCCGCGGTGGAGGCAGAATCGATGTTGGCGGGGCAAGGAGCACTCTGATCGCGGCCACCGATGCCGGCGACTTGCGCGTCAAAGCTGTCCCCCATCAGGATTGGCAATTGACGTCAAGCACCGGAAATATACACATAGAACTCCCGGCTGCCATAGGCTTTGCAATTGATGCGATTACCAAGACCGGCAGCATCTCCATGGATCGGCAGGACATGGGAGAGGCAGTGGGCGGCCAATTGCTTCAAGCAGTGAATGGCGGGGGCAAAACAATTCGGGCGAGAAGTGAACACGGAAATATCGCCATTGAATAGCCCCAAGGAGGCTGCATTCATTGATCTTTGCATAATCATTAGAAAATCTTAAGATTCTCTTTAGTCTCGACCCTAATTCATTAAGACTTATAAATTACTTTTGTACCTTTACATTAACAGAATTTATGCAGTTTAATGAGAACACCTTTGATATATAAGAAGACGTGCCGTGCTTTAGTGGGCTGGTTGTCCGGCAAAATGGAATGTCACAACCACTCGGAGCCGCATCCACAGTTGTACGCTCATCAGTCGTGACGTTCCCGGCAACCCGAGAAACTGACAGGAATTGAACGTAAGCGCAGAGGCCCCCGATGGCCGGGTGATAACGGGACCAAAATTCACTCTTGCAGTTCCTGGCCGCTTATGGGTACATCGCTTTCAAGCAGCGGCATCGCTTGATGACCGCTGGCAGAGGAGGAATGGATGAACGCTAAAGTTTTGCTGGTGGATGATTCGAGTACCGCGCTCTTGATGGCCGAGACAATCTTGAAGCAGCACACTACCTACGAGGTAGTTACCGCGCGGGACGGCAAAGAAGCCGTACAGAAAGCGGAGGCGGAGAAGCCGGACCTGATCCTGATGGACGTGGTGATGCCGAGAATGGACGGGTTCGCCGCATGCCGCGAAATCCGCAAACAGGAGCACCTGAAAAGCATGCCCATCATCATGGTGACGAGCCGTGGGGAGCCAATCAACGTAGAGATGGGCTATAGGAGCGGTTGCGACGCTTACCTCACCAAGCCGATCAGCCCTACCGAGCTATTGGAGATGGTACGCACTCTGCTGGGCACCGAGCTCGATGACGACCTATCGCAACCTGATAGTCCCGCCACCAGGGAGGGAAGGTCCATTGTATAAGAGCGGCCACTCCAATGTTCGCCCGGTGGCCGCTGTATTAGAGGCCGACGCGGCGGAATTTCTCCGGCAGGCGCACGAACACCTGCCGCAAATGGATGCATCGACCAAGCTCTATGCCGCCAGCCAGACGCTGTTGTTGGCTATGCGGGAAGAGCGGGTGGTCCCCGCCCTGGTGGAGATCTGTTCGAACCTGCTGGGCTGCGAGCAATTGGCGATCGTGGAGATCGAACGCCACACCGGGACGGTCCTTTTCCTCGGGGAGGAAGGCCTGTCGCCGGAGAAGCGCGAGGTCCTTATTCGCAATGAAGACGTCCTGGAGCCGCGAATCACGCCGGGAAGCGCCTGGGGGCCTTCCGATGAGAATGGCGATTCCGCGCTTATCTCGCTGGGAATCAGCGCGTTGGTTCCGTTATGGCGAGACCAAAAATCCAGCGGCGCCCTAGTACTTTTTCAGTTGTTACCCCATCGCCGCCGTTATGAAATGGAAGACCGGGAAGTGTTACAGCTCTTGTCTCTTTACGCTGGCCCGTGCTTGAGGAGCCAATCCCATGAGTGAAAATGCATTGAGCGCACAGAGGAGCAGTGTCTGGCAGGCGCCCGATCGAGAGTTCGTCATCCGCGCGGAGTCGCCGGAAGCCGCACCGCCGGAAGTTTACTTGCATCCTGGAGAAAACTACGTGGCCGACTCTCCGGTGGTGCTCAAGATGATATTGGGCTCCTGCGCCGGCGTCTTTTTATTTGATCCCATTTTGGCCATAGGAGGCGCGACCCATTACATGCTGCCCCGTCATGGAGACGCGCCGCCCAGCCCGCGTTACGGCGACGCAGCCATGGCCCGGTTGCTGGAAAGGTTCCGGACCCTGGGAAGCAATTTAAGGAACGTGCAGGCCAAGGTGTTCGGGGGCGCCGCCATGTTGCAGGCCCTGGAAAACCTCCGCGGTTCCCGTATCGGCCAGATCGGCGTCAGGAACATCGAGACCGCATTCGAGATTCTGGAACGCGAGTCAATTCCCATTGCCCAGAAGGACGTATTTGGCAATCAGGGGCGCAAAGTCTCAATGGTTTCTAACACGGGCAAAATCACGCTCGAGATCGTGAGTAGCGCGGATGGAGATCGATAAGAAACTGTTGTTGGAAAGCTTTCAGACGGAGACCGGGGACGGCCTCGAGCAGATGGAGGAGTCGCTGCTCGAGCTGGAACTGCACCCCAACGACGCGGAACTGGTGAATACCGTCTTCCGTGTGGTACACACGTTTAAAGGCAATGCCCGGATCTTCGAACTTCACCACGCCCAAGAATTCGCCCATGTGCTCGAAGATATGCTCGACCGGGTGCGGATGCACGACCTGAGTTTCTCGCCGGAAATTGTCGACCTGCTGTTGGCTTCGATCGATGTGCTGCGGGAGTTCACGGCGGGCGCCATCGCCGGAAAAGACGTTCTCCCTCCGAAGTCCAAAAAGATACTGCAACGGATGAAAAGGCATTTAGAAGCCAATCCTCCTGTCAAGCACGAGGCCGGAAAAGGGCCTCTAGAAACCCCCATTGACCATGCATCGGAGAGTTCGAGCACAGCAGCCAGTCCTTTTTCCGCCCCCCAGTCTGCGCGCACCCTGCGCGTGGACGTGCAGAAACTAGACCGGCTGCTGGATCTTACAGGCGAGATTGCGATTGCCAGGGGCAGGACCGCCCGCCTGCTTGAAGACCGGGAACAATTCTCCCTTCAGGAGTTGGCCACAGCCCACAGCGCCGCAGACGCATTGCAGGCCGAGTTGCAGGAACTGGTAATGAAGGTCCGCATGGTGCCTGTGGGCCCGCTGTTCCGGCAATATCAGCGGACCGTTCGCGATCTGGCCCGTGAACTGGGGAAGACCGTGGAGCTGCAAATCGAAGGCAGCGATGTCGAGGTAGACACCTCGGTGGTGGAGCATCTGCGTGATCCGCTCTTGCACATGGTCCGCAACGCGCTCGACCACGGCATCGAGCTGCCCGACCAGCGGCGCAAAGCGGGCAAGCCCCCGGCGGGCACCGTTATTTTGCGCGCCTCGCACCGCTCCGGCAACATTTCTGTTGAGGTCGAAGACGATGGCATCGGACTCGACCGGAAGAAGATCGCCAGCGCTGCTGAAAAACGCGGCCGTGTGGTGGACCCGAGCCTCAGCGATCACGAAGTCTATCAATGGGTATTCGAATCCGGCCTTACTACCAACCGCCTGGTGAGCGACCTCTCGGGCCGGGGTGTGGGGATGGATGTGGTCCGCCGGAACGTCCAGGCCTTGCGGGGCAGCGCCAGCGTCTCCAGCACTCCTGGATTGGGTACTACCGTGCAACTTCGCTTTCCGCTCACCCTGGCGATTATCGATGGTTTTACCGTGGGCGTGGGTGAAGAAAGCTATGTCATCTCCGTCGACCAGGTCCTCGAGTGCGTGGACCTGCCGGCGCAGGCGCGAGATTCGGAATTCGGTGACGGGGTCATCGAACTGCGCGGCGAGCCTGTGCCTTATCTTCATTTGCGTGACCATTTCCAGTTGCCCGGAACGCGTGCTGCCCGCCAGAACGTCGTGATTGTGCAACACGGAGCCAAGAGAGCGGGTCTGGCCGTCGATGCCCTTTACGGGTCGACCCAGACAGTCATTAAGCCTCTGCCTCATCTGTTTCGAAATGTTTCTGGCGTTTCCGGTTCGGCCATTTTGGGCAATGGCCGGGTCGCATTGATTCTCGATATACCTGCTCTGCTCCGCAACTTTGAAATGGAAACCGCGAGGCCAGCGTAATTGGAGAGGTTGAAATCAGCCGCTCAGCTCCGGTTCCACCAGCGCGGAGAAGCCGGCAAAGAAAAACAATTCGTAAGCGATGTCAATGCTTAAGGATGCCCAAGCATCCATGGCCCCCGAAATACCGGACACCGCACAACAAGAGAAATCCGGCGGCAGAAAAACGCCGCGCGTAAGCTGAAAAGGAGAAAAGTAAGTGTTCAAAAATATGTCCATTGGCAAGCGGCTCAGTTGGAGCTTTGCGGCCGTGCTCTTTCTTACGGCTTGCATGGGCTTCATCGGCTGGAAGTACACCGATTCGATGGCCAATGAATTTAAAAGCCTCTATACAGATAACCTGCAGTCGGCCGTGCAGCTCTCAAATGCGGAGCGCGGATTGTGGGAGCTACGCTTTGAGATCGCCAACTACCCCAGTTGGACGGTCGAAGAGCGCGTCAGGCTCCGCGCCGCTGAGGGCAGGCAGATAGCGCAAGTGAATGACAATCTGAAGGATTATGGTCAGGGTTCCCGGACTGCGGAGGAAAAAGAGGCCCTGAAGGACTTCAACGAGCAGTGGAACAAGTACCTGGAAGCGCGGCCCCATTGGTTCCAACTGGTGGACGAGGGAAAGCTGGACAAAGCTTCAGAATTTCGTCTTGACCCTGTGCATGGAACGCTTGCACCTGCGAGCAATTCGGTCAAGGCCCTCGCCAAGCTCATTAACATCCAGAACGGACTGGGTGAAGCCCGGCGGGCGCAGGTGAATGCCGAGGCGACCAGCTCCCTGCTAACGATTATTTTGGTGCTCGTAGCGGCCATCGCTGTGGGCTCCCTGTTCGCCGTCCGGGCCACACGAAGCGTCGTCCGGCCCGTAGCCGCCATGGTCCGCCATTTTGCGGCGATGACCGAGGGGGACCTCACCAAACGCCTCGAAGTGAATTCCGAGGACGAAATCGGCTGGATGAGCACAACCATCAACACCTTCCTGGAGAAGCTGGAGAGGACCATCATCGAGGTCAAGGGCGGGGCGAACGCCATTTCGAGCGCCGCGCAGCAGGTCTCGGCTTCCTCTTCCTCCCTCTCTCAGGGAACCAGTGAGCAGGCGGCATCCGTGGAAGAGACCACTTCCAGCCTGGAGGAGATGAGCGCCTCGATCAACCAGAACTCCGACAACAGCCGGCAGATGGACCGGGTAGCTTCCAAGGGCGCCCACGAAGCCCAGGAGAGCGGCAAGGCCGTGAAGCAGACCGTGAGCGCCATGAAGGCGATCACCGACAAGATCGACATCATTAACGAAATCGCCTACCAGACGAACCTGCTGGCCCTCAACGCGGCCATCGAAGCGGCGCGCGCCGGAGAACATGGCCGGGGCTTTGCCGTGGTGGCCACCGAGGTGCGCAAGCTGGCGGAGCGCAGCCAGGCGGCATCGAAGGAGATCAGCGCCCTGGCCTCCGGCAGTGTGGAAGTGGCCGAGCATTCCGGAAAGCTGCTGGATGCACTGGTCCCCTCGATCCAGAAAACGGCGGAGCTTGTTCAGGAAGTAACCGCAGCCTCGCGGGAACAGGCGTCCGGCGTGACCCAGATCAACCGGGCCATGTCCCAGGTCGACCAGGTGACGCAGAGGAATGCGTCTTCCGCGGAAGAGCTTTCGAGCACTGCGGAAGAAATGGCGTCACAGGCCGAGGCCCTGACGCAGTTGATGGCTTTCTTCAAAACGGCAAACGTGGAAACAGGCTTCTCGTTCCTTCACCAGAATGCGAAGACGCATGCCCGGCCGCAGCCATTTCTACAACACGTATCCCCGACGATTGCGGCAGCCCGGCCGAACGGCAAGCAGGCCGAAGGACACGGCTTCGCACAATTCCCATAAGGAGAATGCCGATGGCAACAGCGACGAGAGAAATTGTGAAGCTAGAGCAGTATCTGACGTTTCTCCTGGCCGGTGAGGAGTATGCAATCAGTATCCTCAAGGTCAAGGAGATCATTGAGTACGACACAGTAACCACGGTGCCGAAAACACCTAAATGGATCCGGGGCGTCATCAACCTGCGCGGAAGCGTGGTGCCGGTTGTGGACCTGAGAATCAAGTTCGGCCTGGAAGAGCGTCCGGTAACAAAAACCACGTGCATCGTCATCGTGGAAGGGACCTGGGGAAGCGGAAACACCCTGATGGGAGTGATCGCGGACGCAGTGAGCCAGGTGATGGACATTGCTCCCGAGGACATACAGGAAGTCCCATCCTTCGGCACCCGCATCAACGTTGACTACCTGCTGGGCATGGCGCAGTCGGGGAAGAAGTTCGTTCTGCTGCTGGACATAGACAAAATCTTGACCGCCGACGAGGTACTGGACCTGAGCGAAGCCGCGGCAAACATAGAAAACGCAGAAGGCGACCTCGCATTGCCGGGCTCGCCGGAAGCGGCCCTAACAACGGAAGCAGGACAACTCCTCACCGGCAGCGACAACCAGGCCATGCAGGAAGAATGAATGTGATAAACCGGCGTGCGCGTGGGCCGTTTTCTTGGCGCTCGCACGCTCGGCCCAAAGAAAAGAGAAAAGGGTAAGGGACATGAAGACAATACTGCTAGTAGATGACTCCGCCACATCACGCATGAACAGCAGAATGCTATTTGGAGAACACAAAGACTATGAGTTCATCAGCGCCTGCGATGGCAAAGAGGGCGTGGAATTAGCGCTATCGCGGAAACCCGACCTCATTTTGATGGACGTTGAAATGCCCCGGATGAACGGAATCGAAGCCTGCCAGGCGCTCCGGGCCAATGCGGCCACCAGGAGGACTCCCATTATTCTGTTGACGATGCGAAGCGAGGAATCAAACATTAAAATGGGGTTCGACAGTGGGTGTACCGAATACATGTTTAAACCGGTGAACGAAGAACATCTCTCAGCCGCCCTGAAGAAGTATCTGCGATGAGAGGTCCAGAAGCCGGGATAGGCAGGTGGCCCGCGACGACAGTGCCTGCAACGCAACAAAAGGCCCCGCTCTCCGTGGTCCGTAGTGTGACCGGCTACAGGCCACTGGATATGGCGCCCCGCACGATATCTCCGAAGGACTTCGTCCGTTTCCAGACGCTTATCTATAGGGAATCCGGAATCTGGCTGTCGGAGGCCAAGACGGCACTGCTGACCGGCAGGCTCTCCAAGCGCCTTCGCTTCCTGAATCTCCCTGGCTTCTCACAGTACTACGATCTCGTCGCCAGCGATGACGAAGAGCTCCGCACCATGCTCGATGCCATCACCACCAATGAGACCCATTTCTTCCGGGAACCCGCGCATTTCCAGTTCCTGGAGCAACGGGTCTTTCCCGCCTGGAAGGCCAGCGCGGAGGCCCAGCGCCGGTCCCGGACGATTCGTGTATGGAGCGCCGGCTGCGCCACCGGACAGGAAGTGTATTCGCTGGCCATGATGCTGGTCTATTACTTCCCTGCCGACCAGGGATGGACGATTGAGATATTGGCCACCGATCTTTCACGCCGCGCCTTGGCCATTGCGCAAGAAGGCATATGGGACATGGCCAAAGCGGGTGAGATTCCACCGCACTTCCTGCGGACCTTCATGCTCAAGGGAATAGGAGAAAACCAGGGCAAAATCAAGGCCGCGCCTTCCATTCGCGTGGCCCGATTCCTGCGTTTGAATCTGAACGATGCTGTCTATCCGGAGATCGGTAAATTCGACCTCATCTTCTGCAGGAATGTGCTCATTTATTTTGATTTGGAAAGCAGGAAGAGGGTGATCGACCGGCTGCTCAATTGCATGGCCCCGCAAGCCCATCTCTTTGTTGGCCATGCGGAGAGTTTGAACG
>DATMNZ010000160.1:0-4999 GCA_035568495.1 Saccharimonadales bacterium (SeqCode)
GTAGTGCCTGAGCTGAGAAAAGATCCCATTGTGGGCCGCTGGGTGATTATTTCGACCGACCGGGCCAAGCGTCCCACCGACTTCATTCGCGAAAACATGAAGATCAAGGGAGGATTCTGCCCTTTCTGCTATGGCAACGAGGGCAAGACTCCGCCTGAGATTCAGGCTTACCGGCCGAATCAAAATGGCGGGCCCGCGCCCCAGCGCGACACCCCGGGATGGACTGTCCGGGTCGTACCCAACAAGTTTCCCGCTCTCGGCATTGAAGGCACTCTGAACCGGCAGGCCGATGGCATGTTCGACCGGATGAACGGCGTGGGCGCGCACGAAGTGATCGTCGAAACCCCGGATCACGCAGCGAGCCTGGCCACGCTGCCGCCCAAGCGCATTGAAGACGTGTTGTGGACCTTCCGGGACCGAATCCTCGACCTGAAGAAAGATCGCCGGTTCAAATACATTCTGCTGTTCAAAAACCACGGGGAAGCCGCGGGAGCGTCGCTCGAGCATTCCCACTCGCAACTGATCGCGCTGCCGATTCTGCCCATCAATGTGACCCAGGAACTGGAAGGATCGAAGCAGTATTTTCTCTACAAAGAGCGCTGCGTATTTTGCGACATCATCCGGCAGGAAATGGACAGCGCCGTCCGTGTAGTGGCGGAAAACGAAGACTTCCTGACTCTGGCGCCCTATGCTCCGCGCTTTCCCTTCGAGACCTGGATTCTGCCCAAGCAGCATGAGTCGGCGTTTGAGAACTCGTCGTCGCACATGTTTGAAAACCTCGCCCGCGCACTGAAGACGCTGCTCACCAAGGCTGACCGAGTGCTCGATAATCCGCCCTACAATCTGGTAATCCACACTTCGCCGGCGCAGGAACCCACCAACGACCACTACCACTGGCACATTGAGTTCATGACGAAGCTCACCAAAACGGCGGGGTTCGAATGGGGAACGGGTTTCTATATAAATCCAACGCCGCCCGAGGAAGCTGCGAAATTCCTGAGGGAAGTGAATGTCGAGGAGCCAGCGGCGGTTCGGGTCTGACGTCTCGAATAGTTCGCGCGGGAAAACAACAACGAAATAAAAATGGGGCACGGCTTACGGCCGAACCCCTTTTTAGTTGGCCGGAGAGAGAGAGGCCAAGATCACGCATCCTTACGATGGGTTCGTGAGGATGTCTGACAAGAAAAGGCTAAGGTGCCGCGGTGAGGCATTTGTCACCAAAATGTAAAATTGCGCCGGGCGCGCAGCAGGTTGGTTAGAGCCGCGAACAGAACTGGCTGCATTCTGCGTTGCAAAAGCCCCGTCCTTGCCGCGCGAAGAATGCGGGCAAGGATGGAGCAAATGGCTACGGCACGGCGTTGGCTAACTAGTTGACTGTGAAGCTGGTGTTGCTGGTGGCGCTGCCTCCGGCGGTGGTGACCGCGATCTTCCCGGT
Organism: Saccharimonadales bacterium (SeqCode); assembly: GCA_035568495.1. GTDB lineage: Bacteria > Acidobacteriota > Terriglobia > Terriglobales > Acidobacteriaceae > Angelobacter. Next base: position 1,436 of record DATMNZ010000160.1, read on the forward strand.
TTTCGCTCCCGTAGGCACGACGGCAGTCACCTGCGTGTCGGAATTCACGGTAAAGTCGGCCGCCTTCACGCCGTCAAACTTCACAATCGTCGTCTGCGTCAATCCCGTGCCTTCAATCACAACCGGCGTTCCAACCGATCCGCTGGCCGGAATGCTGGTGATGGTCGGCAGCACTTTGAACGTCTTTGTGCTGGTCAGCGTAGTCGCGCCGGTCGTGACCGTGACGGACCCGGTCAGAGCATCAGCCGGCACGGTCGCCGTGAGGTAGGTGGTGCCGCTCAGCGTAACCGCGGTCGCAGGCGTGCCGCCGAACTTCACTGCGGACGAACTACTGAAGCCCTGCCCCAGGACTCCGATCTTGGTGCCCTCTTTGCCGGAGACGGCCGGCGTTCCTGTCCCGGAGGGGACAAACGTTTCGACAAATGGGCCAAGACCAGTGGACAGGCTGTAGACGATGCCACATCCTCCGCCTTGCCCGGCGCAGTCGTTGACCCCACCATTCGTGGTTCCGTAGAAGGTTCCATTGGTGTTCTGGATCAGCCCCGCCTGGGGAAAATAGCCGTCGGTGCAGCCACTTTGCGAACAAAAGCTGTAAAGGGTGGTCAGCTTGCCGGCTGGGGTGATTTGGAAGATCGTCCCGCAGCCATAGGAGGCCCCGCAGTGACCAGTGACCCCGCTATATACGTTCCCGCCGTTCTCCGTGGTGCCGTAAAAGTTCCCATCGGTGCCCTGGATCAGTGCTGCCTGCGGAGCAGAGCCGTCCGCGCAGGCGCTTTCCGAGCAGAAGCTGTAAAGCGTAGTCAGCTTGCCAGCCGGGGTGATTTCAAAGACCGTGCCTAAGCCGTTGGCCCCGCCCAAAGATGTGGTTCCGTAGAAGTTGCCATTGCTGGCCTCGACCAGCGCCGCGTCTGGGGCGCCTCCATCAGCGCAGCCGCTTAGGGAGCAAAAGTTGTGAAGCCAGGTCAAGCTGCCGCTCGCGGTAATCCTGAAGACCGTTCCACAGTCATAGGTGCAGCCGCCGTTGCCTCCACCGGTGGGGGTGGTCCCGTAGAGGTCCCCGTTGCTGCCCTGGATCAGAGCCGCGACCGGCATGTTGCCGCCCGGGGTATAGGCAAACGTGTAAAGGGTGGTCAGCGCGCCCGCCGGTGTGATCTTGAAGAGTGTGCCCCAGCCGCTGTTGACCCCGTCGAAATTGGTGGTCCCGTAGAGGTCCCCGTTCGTGGCTTGGATCAGCGCGGCTTCGGGGGTTACCCCGTCCGCGCAACCGCTTTGCGCGCAAAAGCTGTAAAGCGTGGTCAAGGTGCCGCCTGGGGTGATCTTGAAGACCGTGCCGCAGTTACCACTGCAGCCGCCGTTGGCCCCGCCGTTGCGCGTTGTCCCGTACAGGTCACCAGTCTTGCCCTGGACCAACCCGGCCACGGGAGCTTCGCCGTCCGCGCAGCCGCTTAACGAGCAAAAGCTGTAGATCGAGGTCAGTGTGCCGCTCGGCGTCATTTCAAAGACGTTGCCGGCGCCGTTGGCCCCACCTTCACGGGTGGTTCCGTACAGGTTTCCATTGGTGGCCTGCGCCAGTGGCGCTACAAGATCGCCACCGTCGGTGCTGTCGAAGGCGTGCAGAACGGTGAAAGTCTGGGCTTGCGCCGGTGGGGCGGTAATCGCCGCCGACGCGAGCACGGCCACTAACGCCAGTGAGGCATTTGCCCCTGCCCGACGCAGCTTCGAAATACAATTCTGGTATTTCAGCATGTCTTTCATGTGGGTCATGTAAATGCTCCTAGTGGCGGTCAGTTGTCCTGGGGCGCGCTTGAAGAAAACGCCGACCGTTTGGTTCCGGTTCGATGTCCAGGTGAGCCAGAACCGGCCTCTATCTAGCTAACGCGAAGAAGCTACGGAAAAAGGTCCAAAAAAATCTGGGAATCGCCAGGCGAGGGCTGATTTTCGGCGCGTTCGGATAGGAGAAGCCAGCTGCCAATTGCTAACTGCTGGCGTTCAACTCGCGCAGGTGGGTAACGGTTTCGACGATGCGATCCGCGACGTAATCAACTTCAGCGTCGGTATTGAAGCGTCCGATGCCGAAGCGGATGGAACTATGCGCCAGGTCGTCGCTGACGCCGATCGCTCGGAGCACGTGAGAAGGCTCGATCGCTGCTGTCGTGCAGGCGGAGCCGCTGGAAAGCGCGATGTCGTTGAGCGCCATCATCAGCGCTTCGCCATCCACGTGCGCGAAGCTGAGGTTGAGGTTGCCGGGAAGCCGGTGCTCCATGGACCCGTTGATGGTGACCTCATCGAGGCGGCTCATGATGCGGTCGCGCAAGTGGTTGCGCTTGCCGGCAAGGTGGCAGGATTCTTTCAGCATTTCTTCCTGTGCAATGGCGCAAGCCTTACCCAGGCCGACGATGCCGGGGACATTCAGTGTGCCCGAACGCATGCCGCGCTCATGTCCGCCGCCATCGAGGAGCGCGGAAAGCCGCAAACGCGGATTCTTGTTGCGCACATACAAAGCGCCCACGCCCTTGGGGCCATAGAGTTTGTGGCCCGCGATCGACATCAGGTCAATGTTCTGCTTGTCGACGTTGATGGGCATTTTGCCGATGGATTGCGCCGCGTCGGTGTGAAAAATCACTCCACGCTCGCGACACAGTCTGCCGATTTCCGCGATGGGCTGCAGCACGCCAATTTCGTTGTTGGCGGACATGATCGATACCAGGATGGTCTTGTCATCCTGGGTTTTGCCATCCCTGGTCTTGCCGTCGAGGGCGCGCTTCAAATCTTCGAGGTCGATCAGGCCATCTTTTTGCACCGGCAGGTAAGTGACGCAGTATCCGTTTTTTTCCAGATGCTTGCAGGTGTCGAGGACGGCTTTGTGTTCGGTGACCGCGGTGATGATGTGGTCACCCTCTTCGCGGTACATCGCGACCGCCCCCTTGATGGCAAGGTTGTCACTCTCGGTGGCACCCGAGGTAAAAACGATTTCTTTGGGGGTGGCGCCAATCAGTTTCGCGACGCGCTCCCGCGCGGTCTCGACGGCTTCTTCCGCGGCCCAGCCGAAGGAATGATTGCGGCTGGCAGCGTTGCCGAACTTCTCGATGAAATACGGCAGCATCTCTTCCAGCACCCTTGGATCCATGGGGGTGGTGGCGTGGTTGTCCAGGTAAATGGGGAGCTTCACGCCGGGCGGGACGGAATGCGAGGAAGTCTGGGAAGGCTGCGTTGGGGCGAGCGCCTGCGGGATCTTAGCGTCCGTGCTCATGAATAACTCTCCTGCGCAAGCTTCAGCGATTGCCGGCGCCCATGAGTCCTATGATTTACGAGTCTACCGCCGAGTCGGGTGCAGGGCAATGCTCTGAGAAGCCTGGACGGAGCCGTGAGTGAGCGGTAACTATTGAAGACTGAAGGGCTTGCATGAGGCAAGTCCCGCATTGGAATTCGATGACCCTCATACTCTGGCCCCCCGTCGACATTCCGGAATGAGGAAAATTCACCGCGAATGCGCGTAAATGGGCTTGACAAGCCGTTAAGCGGGTCTAAAATACCGGAAATTCCGGCGCATTCGTGCCTCCGTCT
>DATMNZ010000161.1:0-29771 GCA_035568495.1 Saccharimonadales bacterium (SeqCode)
GCTGCACCGCGCCGCCGGTGAGGACCGCGTGCGGGCCATCCAGATGGCGCTCGTGGAAATTACGGCGCCCCTGGTCGGCTCGACCCTTACGCCCATCGTGGTCTTTCTGCCGCTGGTTTCGATGACCGGCGTTTATGGAACATTCTTTCGCGCGCTGGCGGTGACCATGGGCGCAGCGCTGCTTACTTCGTTGGGGCTGGCGCTCACATGGACGCCCACTTTGAGCCTCTATCTTCTGAAAAGCAAAGGTCCTTCCACGGCCATCGTAGAAGAGGACGAAGCCGATGACGCCGAAGTTGACGGCAAACGCGAAACGCTCAAGATGGTGGAAGCGGAAGAGGCCAGCATGAAGGGCTTCTTTCTACATGTGATCAATTTCTACGAGCGCTGGCTGCGGCGCGCGCTCCAGCATCCCTGGCGGCTATTGATGGGCGCAGGCGCGCTGGTGCTGATCTCCGTAGGCGGCTTTTTCTTTTTGGGCTCCGATCTGCTGCCGGAGATGGACGAAGGCGGCTTCATTCTTGATTACCTGACGCCTGCCGGGAGTTCACTGGCAGAGACCGACCGTGTGGTCTCGCACCTGGAAAAGATGCTGAAGGAAACTCCGGAAGTAGAAAGCACGTCGCGGCGCACCGGCCTGCAACTGGGGCTGGCGGCGGTGACCGAGGCCAATCGGGGCGACATCTCCGTCAAGCTCAAAGCCAAACGCAGCCGTAGTGCCCAGGAGGTTATCAGCGAGTTGCGGGCCCGCATCATGCGGGAGGAACCGGAACCGGCGGTGGAGGTTGAATTCCCGGCACTGCTGCAGGACATGATCAACGATCTCACCGGCGCGCCTGAGCCGGTGGTGATCAAACTCTTTTCCGAAGATCCGAAGCTGTTGGAAGAGACCGCGCCCCGAGTGGCTGATGTCATTAAGGAGATCGACAGCGCCAGTCTTTTTAGCAAAGAACGGCGGCATCCCGTCGCGGATGTGAAAGACGGCATCGAGAACACGCTGAGCGGTCCCGGTGTGGAATTCCGGGTCAACCCCACGATAGCGGCGCGCGCCGGATTCACCGCCGAAGAAGTTTCCACGGACGCGAGCGCCCTGCTGCAAGGGGTGACCTCAGCCACGCCGTTAATTGCCGGCAATCGCGCCTACACCATCCGTGTGCGCTTTCCAGAATCGAGCCGCGCTTCGTTGCAGGCCATGCGCGACACGGTACTAACCAGCTCTACAGGCAAGTCAGGTACGCTGGGAGCGCTGGCGCAAGTTGAGCAGTTGCCCGGACAGACGGAGATCATTCGCGAGAACCTGCTGCGTGTGGTGCAGGTTACGGCCCGGTTTGATGGCGAGAGTCTCGGCAGCGGCATGGCCAAAGTGCGCGCTAAAATCGATGCCATGCATCTGCCGGCTGGAGTCCGCGTGGTCTATGGCGGCTTATACGCACAGCAGCAGACGCAATTCCGGGACATGGCGACGGTGATGGTGATGGCCATTCTGCTGGTGTTCCTGGTGCTATTGTTTGAGTTTCGCAGCTTCTCCGCGCCTGTCGCTATCCTGAGCTCGGCGCTGCTTTCAATTTCCGGGGTGGTGTTGGCCCTGGTCGTTACAGGCACTACCGTGAACCTGGCTTCGCTGATGGGCATGATCATGGTCATCGGCATCGTGGCGAAAAACGGAATCCTACTGCTGGATGCTCACCATAAATTCACGGCGGCGGGCTTCGCGCCGGAAGAGGCGATGATTCAGGCAGGAAGGCGCAGGCTGAGACCGATATTTATGACCGCCCTGGCCACCGTGGCCGGGATGTTGCCGCTGGCATTTGCGTGGGGCGCGGGTTCCCAGATGCTGCAACCGCTGGCCATTGGGGTGATTGGTGGCGTGATGGTGTCGATGGTGCTGTCGCTGGTGGTTACGCCGACGGTGTTCTTTTATGCGAGCGCGCGCGCAAAGAGTGGCGAGAATCATGAGGGCGTCGTCGCGCTCCACCCGTAGAAACGGTGCTCCGCACCGTCTCGGGGGGCATCACGGCTTTTGATAAAAGGCGGCGGCCCGTACAACGGCAAATTCAAACCACAGGCCCTTGATCGAACCACTTTTTCGAACCCCAGGCTTTTTATCGAACCGCTTTTTCAAACCACAGGTTCTTTATGACTTATGCACGCGCTACTGCGCGCTTGGGCCTTCGCTGCCGCGAAGACCCAGAGACGGTGCGGAGCACCGTCTCTACGGTCGGGGGTGCGGTTATGGTGGTCAGCGATTTTATGCGGCAAAAATAGCTGTTGATTTTTTGGGCGCTTTAGGGCTATAGTCCGTCAGCAGTTTCATTCCGGGAAACATGCGCCGTCTTTTTTTCATCTCGCTCGTTCTTGCCCTGGTCATTTCAGCGGCTGTTCCTGACCTGTTGTCGGCCTATGGGGCACAGAATATGCCCATGTTGTGTCATCGTTCCGCGCTGCATCATGCAGGGGCGGCGGGTATGGCGCACCAGCACTGCCACGACATGGATGGAATGGACTCCAGCCTGGGTACGCAGGATGGCACGCAAAATGGCAGGGAAGCAGTGATCGGTTTGGCTGGCACTGCGTGTCCCATGGAATGCTGCATCCTGGCAGGCCCGGCCAGCGTGGCCGTGATGGCCTCCGCTCTGGTTTTGGCAACGCCGGTTGTTATTGAAGGCAACGCGTCCGTTGCCAGAGTCGTATTCGGCTGTAGCGGTTTCTCCTCCCACACTGACCGCGGCCCTCCTTCCGCATAATTGAACTCCCCCCGTTTCGGGCCCTCAGATTGAGTCTGATGTGCGATGAAAACGAGTGCAGGTGTTTTCACTTGGTTTTTGTCGTGCTGGTGTTTCGATCTGGTCTGCCCGATCCCAACAGAAAATGGCCTGTGTAAAGCCGGTATGGATTGACTGGCATGGAAATGCATCGTGCATGTCCGGGTCCGCCTCATGGGGGTAGATCCGGGAAAAGTAAATCGCACTGGGGGCAAAATGTATCAGAGATTAATTGTCATTTTAGGAGTGCTGGCGCTTCTGTCGCCCAGCCAGATATGCGCGTCGGTGTTCGGAAACATTCGCGGGATTGTCCATGATCCGCAGCACCGGCCGGTGGCGGGCGCGGATGTGAAGCTCAAGGCCGCGACATCGGAATGGTCCCAGGCAACGCAGACGAACCAACAGGGCGAATTTCAGTTTGCGGCTGTGCCCCTGGGCGACTACATGGTGAGCGTGAGTCAAAACGGATTCGCCAATTCGGCGCAAACCATTACGGTCATTTCCGGTTCTTTCCCGGTCATTCATTTTCAGCTAGCCATCGCTTCCGTCAATGAGACGGTCACGGTTACAGCCCATCCAGCGGAGGCGGCCAGCATAGACACGGCAACCCCCACGACTCTGTTGAATCGTGAAGACATCGAGCGGACCCCAGGAGCCGATCGAAGCAACAGTCTGGCCGCGATTACAGATTTTGTTCCTGGAGCCTACTTTACGCACGACCAATTGCACGTTCGCGGCGGACACCAAACGAGCTGGTTGATTGACGGCGTGGAAGTCCCCAATACGAATATCGCAAGCAACCTTGGCCCTCAATTTGATCCCAAAGACATTGACTATCTCGAGGTGCAACGAGGCAGCTATGCAGCCGACCAGGGGGACCGCACTTACGGGGTATTCAATGTCATTCCGCGATCGGGCTTTGAACGGAACAATCAAGCTGAATTCATTGTCGGCGCCGGAAATTTTTATCAGACAAACGACCAATTCAACTTCGGCAGCCACACAGACCGGTTTGCCTATTACGCGAGCGTGAACGGCAACCGTAGCAACCTCGGAATCCAGACTCCGGTAGGGGCCATTCTTCACGACGCGCAAAATGGCTACGGGGGCTTTACGTCTCTCATCTTCAACGCGGGCCCCCGGGACCAATTCCGGCTGGTGACGTCTCTTCGGCGCGACTACTATCAGATCCCCAACAGTCCTGGAGATACGCTCGCCGCTGGAGAACATGAGGCCGATGCATTCGTCAATTTTTCCTGGGTGCGGACGTTCAACGCCAAAACGGTGCTCACCGTTTCACCTTTCTACCACTACAACAACGCCAATCTCGACGGCTCGCCGGGCGATTTTCCAATCAGCACCACCACGCACCGGGCTTCAACCTATCTAGGGGGCCAAGCGACCTTGAGCATGAATGTGGCCAGGAATGACGTAGAGATCGGTATCTCGGGGTTCCGGCAACATGATAACGAGTTTTTCAATCTGATCTTCAATGACTTCAGCAATCCTAATTTCAACCAGCCCGAAAAACTCGCGGGCAGGCTCGAGGCCGTATTTATTCAAGACCGTCTCAAAGTCACGTCTTGGCTGACATTGATAGGGGGCATCCGGCTGACGCGCTTCTCGGCTTCGGTGCTGGAAAATGCCGCCAGTCCGCGGCTCGGTTTTGCTGTGCAGGTGCCGCGACTCAAGTGGGTCTTCCGCGGCTTCTATGGAGATTTTTACCAGGCCCCTCCGTTGGTGACATTTTCCGGACCGCTCGTCGATTTTGCCAATAGCAATAACCTGTCTCCCGTTCCACTGCACGGTGAGAGGGATGAAGAACAACAGTTCGGTGTGACCATTCCATTTCGGGGCTGGTCGCTGGATGCTGACGAATTCCGCACCCACGCTCGAAATTTCTTTGACCACAACCCGATCGGGAACTCCAATGCTTTCTTCCCAATCACCATTGCCGGCGCTCTGATTCGCGGCTGGGAACTTACGGTTCGCTCACCGCGGCTCTGGCATCACGGCCAGTTCCACCTTGCATACTCCAACCAGATTGCATTAGGCAAGGGGCCGGTCACCGGTGGACTTACTGACTTTAGCCCCGGCGCCGGGTTCTTTACGCTCGATCACGACCAGAGAAACACATTGAATGTTGGCTTCAACGCCAATCTCCCATGGCGTTCGTATGCTTCCACCAACGTGTACTACGGCTCCGGTTTCTCCAATGGCGCCCCTCCTCCCAGCCACCTGCCTGGACATACGACCTTTGATCTCACAGTCGGCAGGTCGTTTGGCGAGAGTTTTTCGGCCTCAGTGACGGCCCTCAACGCGGCCAATCGGCATTTGCTCTTAGACAATAGCTTGACCTTCGGCGGGTTTCACTACAACAACCCCAGGGAGATTTTTGCGGAGTTCCGCTACCGGTTTCACTATGGTAAGAGCGCCCAAAATTAGCACTACTGAGACTGATGGCCGGGGCAGGTTTGCCCGGTTTTCGTGAGAGCAAAGGTGGCAAAGGTGAAGCAATGCAGAGTTACGGCTTAGATCTGACGGAACTATTGGGGCCCAGGTGTTAATGCGCCGTTTCTTCTCCATTACGGTGATTGCCGCGCTGGTTTGCTCGCCGCTACTCTCGGCTGCGGCGACGACCTGTGCGGAAGCCGGGCGGTCGATGTCGTGTCACCGCGGCCACATGCAAGAGCAGCGGCATCACTGTGTTGGGATGGAACCCACAGACGACGCTCCCGTGACGGACATCAGTGCCTTAAGCAGCGTACCAGATCAGTGCTCCATGGGGTGCTGCGACCGAGGCCAAACAAGAGAGAGCACATATGCAGCCGCGTTGAACCTTGGCGGGTTTGCCGCAGTGATCCTTGGCAAGACGCAGATTCAGCAAGTCACTTTCCGCTCCAGCGATTCTTCGCTGCACACAGATCGCGGTCCTCCCGCCGCCTAGTCTTTCTTCCCGCAAAACTCATGTGATGTTGCTGGTCGGCGCCTTGGATGCGCCGGAAAGCTTACTACGCTTGTGGTCTCCTTAGCGGGCGTAGCTGGTGTCCGTCGGGGAGCTTTGACACTTCCTGTCACCGCCAGACAACTCCTGCTGGCACGGACGGCAGGACCCTTTACTACCCGGAGTATGCGTTTGAGTCCGGACAAGATCCGGCTCCCGGCAAGGGGAACTTCAGGATGTGCCGCAGGACTTTACCACGTACGGAAGCGTGGCTGGGTCTCCTCAGGCTCTTACGTGAAGCCTTTCACCGCCGTGGTTGCCTTGCAGGGAGGAGAGTAAGGCAACACTTTATCTGGCACTTGGCTGTAGAGACGAAGAACTCGAACTGGACCAGAAAGGACAAACTATGAATCATGGCAGGGTCGTTATCATGTGCGTTCTCATCTTGGGGCTGAGTATCATCCCATGGCGAATTAGCGCGTCTACTGTTCCACCTCCCCACCAGGGTGACGGCAATCTCGGAGAGGTGCGCTTTGCCAATTCCTGCTCGCCCCGGGTGCAGATGAGATTCAACAACGCCCTGGCCATGCTGCATTCATTTCAATACGGGGTGGCAGAGAAGACATTTTCCCAGGTGGCTGCAATCGATCCGCAGTGCGCGATTGCGTATTGGGGCGCTGCCATGACCCTCTATCATCAACTTTGGGATTGGCCCAGCGTGGAAACGTTGAATAGAGGCCGCCGATATCTGGAAATGGCCAAGCCGCTGCGAAAGAAGACCGAGCGCGAACTGGGATATCTCAATGCTGCCGCAGCGTTTTATCAGCCAGAGCGAAACCTGAAACAAGGGTCCCGTGCCGAAGCCTATTCCAAGGCGATGCTAGAGTTGCATGAACATTACCCCGAGGATGACGATGCGACCGCTTTTTACGCGCTCTCATTGCTGGCGCTGGCTTCCGGAGATGACCGCAGATTGATTCATCAAAGGAAGGCCATTGAGATATTGACCACGCTGTTTTCCGCCCGGCCAGAGCATCCAGGCGCGGCCCATTACCTGATTCATGCTACGGATTCCACGGAGCTCGCCCCTTTAGGGCTGGCAGCGGCCCGCAGCTATGCCCACATTGCGCCTTCCTCGCCCCACGCTCTGCACATGCCGGCGCACATCTTTGCGCGCCTCGGGATGTGGCAGGATTCGATTGCGTCAAACATTGCATCCCTTGCTGCCGCTGAAGAAGCCACGAAGCTGCACCGCGATGACGGGTCAGGCGATGCCCTGCACGCCATGATGTATCTGCAATATTCCTATTTGCAGAGTGGCGAAGCCGAAGACGCCCGTCAAGTTGCCGAGCGCATCAAGACTGTTCGTGGAGCGACAGTCAACGGCATCGCCAATAATCTGGCCATCTTTGAAGCACTGTATGCGGTTGAAACGCACCAATGGAAACAGGCAGCGGCCCTGACAATTCAGCCAAATGCTTTTCCCTATGCTGACATGCGTACTTTCTGGGCGCGGGCGATTGGGGCGGCCCGGAGTGGCGATGTCTTGTCAGCCCGGCAAAACGTTGACATGCTTGATCGAGCCAGTACCGGTATGCTGGCCCATAGGCAAAGTGTAGAAGCCCAAATGCATGTGTGTCATTCCGTAAATTCAGACACCAATGTGCAACAGCTCGAAGCTAAGGCATGGCTGGCATGGGCCGAGGGACGGCCCATGGAAGCACTGGACACGATGCGAGCAGCCGTGATGAAAGAAGAGGCTTATGGCGTGGAGTCAAGGACCGTGCCCGCCTACGAAATGCTTGGCGACCTGTACCTTGAGCTTCATCAGCCAGAGCGAGCGCTCGCCGCCTACGTAACGGCCCTGAGGGAGGCGCCTGCCCGTTTCAACTCCCTAGCTGGCGCCGCGCGGGCGTCACAAGCCATGGACAACCAGGAGAAGGCACGGTCGTACTACGCGGAGTTGGTCATGTGTTGTGGCCCAGGTGTTACCCGTATGGAATTCAGGGAAGCGATGGCATTCCTGTCTGGGAGCTAATACTGAATCTATCTAAAAACTAAACCTAACCCCGAGCTGTGCAGAGAACGCCCCGCCTACGGTTGTTCCTGGGCCGAAGAAGTCGCCTAGCGCCCCACCCGGCGCTTTTACGCGATTGATGTTGGTGATGGGATTCAAGACCGTGCAGGCCGCGTCGCCGCACGTGTGGGTGACGTTGCCGGCTGCGACTTCGGCGGCGGGCACCGGCAGCGCGGCGATATCGCCGATGTAGTTATTGCCAGGGTTCTGGCGATTCAGCAGGTTGAAGAACTCAATGAATGGACGCACACTCATGCGTTCGTTGATCTTGATGTTGCGGCTGAGGCGCAGGTCGACCTGCTGGAAAGGCGTCCCACGGAACTGGTCGAGGGTGGTCTGCTTTCCGTTAATGACCGCGCGGTCGGTGCGTACGCCGTCACCGTTGAAGTCTATGCCCGTGGCCAGCGTGAAGGGACGCGCACTTTCAAATTGTGAGAGGGTGCTCAGTTCAAACTGCCACGGCAGCCTTAGCGTTCCGGCAATCACTAAGCGGTGACGCACGTCTTCCCCGGAAGGGCCATGATCGCCGGGGCCGAAGGGATTCCTTACGTCCGAAACGCCGTTTACGTAGTCGAACAGCTCGCCCGCCACGGCGCCATAGGTGGTGGCATGGGCCAGCGTGTAGTGGGCGGTCATCTCGAAGCGTCCTGTAAATCTGTGGCTCACGGCAAATGCCACACCATCGTAACGCGAACGGTTATCGGTGCGGAAAACGGAAATGTTGGGCGAACCGGCGGGCAGCACGCCGTTGGGCGCTGCCACCGGATCGTTGGCAACATATTCATAACGGCGGTATTGGTGTACGCCCTGCTGATGTTCGTAAAAAATATTCAGATGCCAGTTGTTGGTGAAGAGGCGCTCAAATCCGGCGCTGGCCTGCAGCGCATAGGGCGAATGATAGTTGGGATCGATGATCGCTCCCTGCTGGCCCGCCGCCAGCGAGACCGGCGTTATTCCGGGGGTGACGGCGCGGAAGGCATCCACCCATCCGTTCTGGGCTAGATCGTTGTAATAGAGGCCCGCGCCGGCGCGCAGAACGGTGTTTTCCGATCCTCTTGGCGCCCAGGCAATTCCCAGGCGCGGCGCTACGGCCCCGCGATAGTCGCTGGGAATTCCATGCGGCAGCGCCAGGTTCTGGGCGGCGACGGCGAGCACGGCTGGGTTCTGTGTCTGGTTGCCCCCATTCGAATCAAACAGGCCAAACGTGGTGTCGTAGCGAATGCCATAGTTAACCGTGAAGCTGGGATTCACACGCCAGGCATCCTGACCGTAGAAGCCCAGGCGGCGCACGCTCTGCTTGAATCGCCCGCCACCGGCGGCGACATCGGTGATGCTGGCCAGGGGATTGCCTGCGCCATCGACCGGACAGGCGGACGGATCAGGCTGCACCGCTGCCGGATCGCAGGTAAAGAATGGCGCGAGGCTCTGTCCCTGGGCCAGCAGGTTTGAAGGATTCAGCGTGGTGAACAGAATCAACCGCTCAGCGTTATCGGCAAGGCGTCCGCTCAACACCGGCTCATGGATGAAATTTACCCCGGCCTTGAACGCATGGTTCCTTGCGGATTTGCTCAGGTCGTAGCGGAATTGATATTTCTGCTGGTCACGTTGCACCGGAAATCTGGTGATGGGAGTAACGAACTGGTTGTCGCCGAAGGTCTCAAAGCCCGAAGTCGTATGGAAGTTGGCGCTGATGGGGAAGGCCAGAGCGAATCCCAGGCTGCCGTTGCGCAGCTTCTCATGGTGAAAGCGGCTGGCCTGGAAGACAAAGTTACCGGCCAGGGAAGGCGCCCACTCCATCTGATTGCTCAGCAGCAAGCTATAGTAGCGTGAGTCGGTGGTGAAGCCTGTGGAAGGCAGCGCGCCCTGGTGTACCAGATCGTTGCCGGTGTGGTTGAGATCGAAGGCCCCGCGCAGAAACCAATGCGACCGCTGGGACCGCGCGTAATCGAGGCGCGTGGAAGCGATGGCATCGTGAAAGGGTGTGCCCACTGAACCAGGAACGGAAATCGAGCGGACGCCAGGAATCTGCCCCATGGATGCGATCTTAGCCAGCGCATTCAACTCACCCAGGCTCAGCGCGCTGTAGCCGACACTTGCATCTTCGTTCACATATTCCAGGGAAGAGAACAGCCACAACTTGTCTTTCACCAGCGGACCACCGGCGGCGGCCACGCCATTCTCGCGGGAGAAAGGCTGTTTCGGTTCTCCCTTGGGATTATCGAGCGGATTGCGCGCATTCAGCCCGGAGGCGCGGAAGTATCCGGAAAGATCGCCATGCCAATCATTCGTGCCGCGTCGGCTGCTGATAATGACCGAGCCACCGTTGGTGCGGGATGTGTCGGCATTGAACTGGGCGGTGCGTACGGTGAATTCCTGTATGGCGTCGGGGGAGAAGTTCTGGAGAAATCCGCCGATGTAATCGTCGTTGTTGTCGCCGCCATCGACCGAGAGATCGACATTCAAGCCGGAACTGCCACCGAAGGAAACCGCGGTGATGCGCGCTTTGGTAGGGTCGGAAGGCTCGACCGGCTGGGTCATGGGCGCGAGATAAGCGATATTGGCGAAGCTGCGATGGGCGAGTGGCAATTCGCGCAGGTCGCCTACTCCGGCGGTGCTCTTCATCTCGCTATTGGTGGTTTCCACCGGCTGGTCGGCCACCGAAGAACCTTTAGCCTCCACGGTGATGGATTGGCGCACCGTCCCCGGCTGCAATTTGATGTTGAGCGTGGGTGTCGCGCTGACGGAAACCGTCACCTGGGCCACCAGGGGAGCAAAGTCCAGTGCTTCGACGGTTACCTCGTACAGTCCCGGGGGCAATAATTCGATGCGGAATTCTCCCCGGCTACCTGACTGTGTGCTGCGCGTTAACGCCAGTTCGCCAATGGCGGCGGTGATCTTCGCGCCCGCGATGCGCGCGCCGGTTGCGTCGGAAACGGTGCCCACAATCGCGCCTTCCGGACTTTGGGCCGCCAGCATAATAGTCATCCACAGAAATGTAAACAGGGTTACCGCTCGAAATTGCATGGCCGTCCTTGAGGAATCTGGAAATAGCGAAGGCTGTCTGATTTTATCCCGGCGCATACGGGTAGAGGACACATACTATCTGTGGTAGTTTGAGGGCTTTGTGAATCGGGTGATCTGGTGATCGGTTGATCTGGTAATCGGGGGTTGCTGATCCAGTGATTGGCCGCTCTCTAATCGCGGATCTCGGTCACGCTGAGCTGTCTTGTTCTCGAATTACTGAAATCCCTCGCATGAGCAGATCTTCCGATCACCAGATCACCCGATCATCAGATCACCTGATCTCATTTATACTCTTCCTTCATGCTCAAAGACACACTCGAACCAGGTCAGCAGCTCATTGATCAGGCGCTGGAGCGGCTGTTGCCTGCGGCCACGCAGCGGCCGGAGTCGATTCATCAGGCGATGCGGCATAGTGTTTTTGCCGGTGGCAAACGGCTGCGTCCCATTCTGTGCATGGAAGCGGCGCGCATGATTGCCGGACGCCTTCCTGAAGGCATCGAAGACCTGGGCAGCGCCCTGGAGATGTTGCACACCTATTCGCTCATCCATGATGACTTGCCGGCGCTCGATAACGACGAACTGCGGCGGGGCAAGCCCACATGCCACGTGGTGTACGGGGAAGCCATCGCCATCCTCGCCGGGGACGCGCTGCAGACTCAGGCATACGAAGTGATGGCCCGGTTGAAGTGTCCGGCGGAGGCGCGCGTCAAGATCATCGAAGAGCTGGCCCGGGGCACAGGCACCATCGACGGCATGATTGGCGGACAGGTAAAAGACCTGGAGGCTGAACGCCAGCCGCCGGATGCTGAAGCCCTGGAGTACATCCACCGTTCCAAGACCGGCGCTCTGATCAGCGCCAGTCTGGTGAGCGGAGGTGTTTACGCCGGCGGCGGTCTGGCTGAAGTCCAACGCCTGCGCGACTTTGGACGCGCGATCGGTCTCGCCTTCCAGATTGT
This sequence comes from Saccharimonadales bacterium (SeqCode), assembly GCA_035568495.1. Classification (GTDB taxonomy): domain Bacteria; phylum Acidobacteriota; class Terriglobia; order Terriglobales; family Acidobacteriaceae; genus Angelobacter. Next base: position 11,764 of record DATMNZ010000161.1, read on the forward strand.
TGACGACATTCTGGATGTCACACAATCGTCGGAACAACTAGGCAAGACCGCAGGCAAAGACAACGAGTCGCAGAAGGCGACGTATCCCGCGCTATTCGGACTAGAAGAATCCCAGCGCCGTGCTGACGAGTTGATCAGCTCCGGCTGCAATTGCCTGGAATCATTCGGCGCCCGCGCTTCCACGCTTAGAGACCTTGCTTACTTCCTGGTGCAGAGGAAGAAGTAGCATGCGATTTTGATGCTTTCGCGATACGCTCTCAATTTTGTTGCGGTGGAGAGATTGGCGGCGTGAAACGGTTCGGGGGGACGATATGGCCGGGCTGGCCGTGGAGGTTGGCAGTATCCCACGACACTTTCTCAATCTTGTCATTCCGAAGCTTCCGCTCGCGCGTTTTTAGCGCGAGCGGGAGCGAGGAACCGGCTGCGCTGCGTTTGGGGGTTAACGATGCAGATGGCGAGTTGTCGTCGGCGATTTGGTGGTCCTCAAGCCGCGGCGGAGCCGGTTCCTCGGTCCTGCGCCAAAGACGCGCAGGCCCTTCGGAATGACATCGTTTGTTTACGACCCTATAAGTTACAGCACTTAATGACAGCCATTCATGAGGCCTCGAGTGCTCACGCCGCGTGCGGCGTTGCAGTGTGCCTCGATGCGGCCAGCATTATTGCTCGGACGTCGAAGCTGTGGCAGCAGTCGGCGGCGCCTGCGGCCAGGGCTTCGGCCCATAGTTGTTCGTCTGCCAGGCGGTGAGTACAGATTATGGTGGTACCGGCGTAGTCCGATGCCAGTTGGCGTAATTGATCGAGCGAGACCATCTCAAGATCGATGATTGCTACATCGGTGTGGTGTTCGGCGATACATGTCCGCAGTTCTTGAAGATCGTGGGCGGCATGTACGGCGCGGAAATGGGTGTGCAGAGGCTTGATCAGGCATTCTCTTGCCTGGTTGCTGCACTGGGCGACAACGGCGTTGAGGGGTCTCATGAGTCAGCCATCCTTCCTGTTTCGACGGAACCGGGCGGCAACGTGCCGCTGTACCTGAAGCTGGGGCTGCGGCCGCAGGTTGCTGATCGACCTATTTCCTGGATGCCGGGGCCTTCTCGGCAGAGCTTCCATAGACCTCGGGTTGTAATTTTCCGTTGTGTTTCAGAAGGACCTCAACCTTGCCCTCGGCCTCCTCGAGATCTTTACGGCATAGGGCGGAAAGCTGTACACCTTCTTCAAAAAGCTTGAGCGCATGCTCCAGCGGAACGTTGCCTTTCTCAAGCTCAGCGACAATTTTTTCCAGACGCTGAAGTGAATCTTCAAATTGGGCCAATGACAGATCTCCGAATGGAACGATTCTACTCTCACAGTTTCGACTTGCATCTTAAATTTTGGCGTCTTTTTTGGGCAGACTTTCTCGAAGGGCTTAGAGAACCTTAATTATCTGTCACTTGTGGGCTGCCGGTTCTTCCATCTCCAGCACTTCGAGGGCGGAAGAGTAGCGGCCCAGGGGCGCGGAGACTTGTGCGCCTTGCACCATATCTCGGACCCGGTGCAGCATTTCGCGCGCGATTTTGATGCCTTCTCCGCGGGCGGCCTCGGCGTTAGGAGCGGAAGCCATGCGCTCAATGATGGCGTCGGGGACGGAGACGCGCAGCTCGTTCTTCATGAACTCGGCGTTGCGGACGCTGACCAGGGGCCAGATTCCTGACAACACCGGAATGCGGCAATGTTCGACGCGCCGCAGAAACGTTTCCAGCAGGCCGATATCGAAGACCGGCTGGGTGACGGCGAAGTCCGCTCCGGCTTCTACCTTGTATTCAAAGCGGCGGACTTCTTCATCGATATTCACGATGCCGGGGTTGGCGCCCACGCCGATGGCGAATCCCGTGCCGGTACCGATGGGATTGCCGCCGATATCGAGGCCGCAGTTCAGGCTGTGGACGATGTTGACCAGGCCAATGGCATCCACGTCGAAGACAGCGGTGGCATCCGGGTAGTTGCCCAGCTTGGGCGGGTCGCCGGTGATGCAGATCAGATTGTGCAGACTGGTGGTGTAGGCGCCCAACAGGTCAGACTGCATGCTGAGCACGTTGCGATCGCGGCATGTGAAATGCAAAATGGTTTCAATGCCGACCTTCTGTTGAATCAGAAGGCAAAGCGCCATGTTGCTCATGCGTGCCGAAGCCCGCGGACTGTCAGGAATATTGATGGCGTCAATGCCGGCGGCCTTGAGGTAGAAGGCCCCATCCAGCTCTTTGCGGAAATCGACGCCCTTGGGAGGAACGATTTCCACCATGGTCACGAATTCTCCCGTGGCCAGCTTTCTTCCGACTTCGGAACGCTGGGCCAGGGGCGGAGGCGTGACTGCATTACGCTCCCGCTGGGTCACAACCTTGAGGCTGCTGGTGCGGCCTTTGACATCGGCCATGCGCAGCGCAGATTTCATGGCCTTGATGTGCTCAGGCGTGGTTCCGCAGCAGCCGCCGGTCAACGAGACGCCGGCGTTCACGAACTTGCGCGCATAGCTGGCCATGTATTCGGGCGAGCAGAGATAGATGTTGCGGCCTTCCACGTTGCGGGGCACGCCGGCGTTAGGTTGCGCGGCCAGCGGCAAATCCGTCACCCGGCGGATGCGCTCAATGGCTTCCAGCATGGCGACCGGGCCAACGCTACAGTTGCAGCCGATCACGTCCGCTCCCCACTCCGTTACCTTGGTGGCGAAGGTCTCGGCGCTGGCGCCATCCAGACAGTTGCCTTCTTCGTCGATGGTGGCCTGGGCGACCAGGGGAAGGCCAGGGGCAGCGGCGCGCGCCGCCAGCAGGGCCTGATGCAGCTCTTCCAGGTAGCCGAAGGTTTCGAGCATGATGAGGTCAACGCCGCCTTCCACCAGGGCGGTGATTTGCGCCTGGAACCAGGCGCGGGCTTCTTCTTTCGATGTCTTGCCCAGCGGCTCGATGCGGATGCCTAAAGGCCCAACCGACCCGGCCACCAGCACCGACTCGGCCTTCTTGAGATTGAAAGCGTCGACGGCCTCACGGGCCAGACGGGCGCCTTGCAGATTGATCTCGCGGACTTTCTCAGCCAACCCGTGGCGGCCAAGCCGCACCGCATTGCCGCCAAAGGTGTTGGTCTCAATGATGTCGGCGCCGGCATTCAGATAATCGTTGTGAATGTTGCGGATGAGTTCCGGTTGGGTCAGGTTCAGCTCGTCGTAACACTGGTTAATAAAGATGCCTTTCGCGTAGAGCAGAGTGCCCATCGCGCCGTCACAGAGGACGGGACCTTGCTTCAGGCGGGTTATCAGGTTTTCAGGCATGATCGGCTAACTGATAAGAATACAGCACTGTGGCTTGCGGGTCATCCGCGGCCCTAAGAAATGCAAAGGAAACCCGCGAGAGACCCGCGAAACCCTCTGTTATAATTCTCCACACCAATATAATGACCTTCATTCTATCCTTGATGGAACGTAAAGCGTGGCGCAGCCGGGTACTTGGGGTTGTTGCGTCTGTGTGTCTGGTGGCTGCAAGTATAGGCTGTGGCGGATCATCATCCTCCGCGACCCGCAACGGGCCGAAAGCCACTGGACTCAAGAAGCGAGCGCTGGTTTCCAACCAGTTTTCCTCGGCGGTGCAACTGCTGGATGCGCAAAATGACAAGTTTGCGACCTCCATCTCGGTCAATTCTCCGACGAAATTGCTGACCCGCGGAATTGTGACGGCCGTGCTCGATTCCAATTCCAACACCGTCGCCTTGATAGATAATCCGTCAGAGAGAGTGATGCAACAGCCCACCATGCCCGGCCCGATAACGGACATCGCCTTGAGCAGCGACGGCAAGACCGCCTATGCCGCCATGCGCAGCCTGGGCCTGCTGGGCATCATCAACGTCCCCGATGGCTCGTTTGTGACCGTGGGTGTACCCGGCATCACCCGCCTGGTTTTGAGTCCGAACAACGGCAAGGTGCTGGGCTTCAGTGACGATGCACAGTCTCTGCCTTCCGGGAACGCCGATGCGTTTTTCGTGATCGACGCCGTCAGCCACGTTGCCTTTACGGTAATTGGCCCGGCCGGAGCGCAGCCTTACTCCGCCGTGTTCAACGGCTCAGACACCTCGGCCTTCATCTTAAATTGCGCGGCGGAATGCGGAGGGAGCGCTTCGACCCCCAGCATCGCGCAGATCAATCTTTCGGGAACGCCGACGTTGGGCGCGGCCATGCCGCTGCCGGCCGGCGCGGGCGCTACAGTCGGATTGCTCAGCGGGTCGAATATCTTCCTGGCGGGAACTCCCACGGCGGGCGCCGGGTCCCTGGTGGTCTTCAATACCGGGTCGAACGCGTTCTCAACGGTGCTTTCCATTCAGGATGGGCTGCACACGCGCATGGCCATGTCGAGCAACGGGCGGCTGTATGTCGGTTCCAGCGGATGCACGGTCCTTCCCTCAGGCAACAACTTCCAGGGATGCCTAGCGATCTTTGACACCGCCCAAGGCGTGACCCAAAGCGCCATCACCAAGCCCACGTTCTCATCGTTCCGCAGCGCCTTCAACGTGACCGGCCTGCAACCTATCTCCGGACGCAATGTTATCTACATCGTCGAAGGCGGGGAACTCGACATCTTCGACATCACCACCAACACCCTCACGGCCACCCAGATCGACGTGGTGGGTTCGGCATTCGATGTGGTGCAGATTGATCCGTAGGCAGGGCAGGGATGCATGGCTGTCGGGCGGTCTGATTAAAAAACTTTACCGTGGATGAACGCGGATTGCACAGATGGAGGTCGATTGCATCTGCAATCACGCCACGCCGTGGTGCTCCGTGGCGAGCGACACATTGAACCCCGTGTCATTCCGAAGCCGCGTAGCGTTCTTAGCCTGTCCTGAGGCGAGCATCGCGCAGCCGAAGGAAGGAAACGGCTCCGCCACTCTCTGAGGATCACCAAGCCCCGCTCAGCCTTCTCGTAACCGATGATAAAATGACAACGCAGCCTGAAACACAGTGGCCCTGTAGCTCAGATGGATAGAGCGACGGTTTCCTAAACCGCAGGTCGCAGGTTCGACTCCTGCCAGGGTCACCAGATAAACGTTTACTTTCAGAGTATTATTAACATTTACGCACTTTGGGTAATCGAAACAGTTTCCGCCACTGCCAAAAGAATAAGTCAAATCGAAGCCCAGACGAACGTGTCCCTGGACAGCCTGTAATTGAGAGAGGACGTTTTTTCCGTCATCAGAACTCGTGGACTGTTTGATCTGCCCATTTCCCGCCACCTGCCTGTTGACCCGCCTGTTTGCGCGATTAAGCCGGAATTTTCCAATAGGCTAGCGCCGCTCTCACTTCGTCACGTGGATAATACACCCCGGCATGTTCAAGGTCGTGGAGAATTGACGCTAAGCGTTTTTTCGCGGAAGCTCGAATCGTTGTAGATAGAGCCATCACGCCGAGGGGATGCTTTTCATGTGGTGTCCTGGGCCAACTTTGCGGATACGATTGCCAATCTTTCCAGTTGTCGAGCGCAATGTTTGCGGCAAGGGCACCGTCGTGCTCGCATGCCCACCCATAGAGATTACGGGCGCAAATTCGGAGCATTACCTTTATCTCTGGGATCGTATCAGTGAAAGCCTTGAGGGGTGTCGGCAGTAAGACCATGTTGCCAACGCATGAGAAAAACCGCCTATCCATGGCTATGACATTCGAGAGTTGATAGCTGCTGTCATCCACTCCCCAGATATGACAGCATGACCAGTTGGGACGAAGTCTGCTTCTTAGCCCCAATGCGAGCGTTAGTGCCTTATTGGCGTGGGTGTTCCCCTCTGATTTATGAGCTGATTGGCTTGTTCTCCGATTCTTGTTCATCTGGGGTTCTGACCAGTTGTTCTTATAAAATAACCCTCGGCGAGCGTGTTCGGGAAACCAAATCGGCAACAGTGTGAATGTCTCCGGGTCTACCCAGCGGGCCGTGCGTTCGATTAACGACGCAATTTCCTGCAAACTCATAACACTGCGGAGTTCATCTAATCCGTCCAATATATTCTGCATAGTTTTCTGACACCCTAGATCGAGAAAGATCAAGTGGCGGGGACTCGGCAACTGAAGGGCTATTTACCGCGCGGCAACACGACCCAGATTCAGATCCATGGCGGTGCTTCAGCATTCCCCCGTGCTCCTCTAATCTCCAAAGTATGTCTGCGGGTCTCATTCTAGGATCGAGTTGGGCTGCCCGACTATCTCCCGCGTCGTCCCTCAGTAAGTCATTGACTCCGCGTAACCCCGCATGCGTTAGTAGATTTCCTAAACCATAGATCGCAGGCTCTATTCCTGCCAGGGTCGCCGGGTAAGTGATTGCAAATAAAGAGAGTTCTTCCCTGGTTGAGGCTTAAGGCTCTCTGGCGGCTCACACTCGGTACTCAACAAGGCTAGATCGACCGCGTTCATCCCACAGTTCCTCCCACTAAACTCATTTATCATCAATTGGCCCTCTAGGCAAGCGTGGAAGTTCTGGAATATTCTTTATGAAAGCAATCGCCCTGTCGTTGGCCGCCGGAAGCAAGCGTCTGCAAAAGCGATCGTGAAATTGGAGGAAGGCGATTCGTTATGGAATGCCCCAACTGCAAATGTTCTAATCCCGAAGGTAAGAAATTCTGCAACGATTGCGGCGTGCAGCTTAATCCAAGCCAATATGTTTCTATTCCAGACTTGAATCGGCAAATACGCGCGGCGATCAAAGAGGAACTTAGAGACCAGAAAGTGGTTGAAGTGGAAATCACCGAGTTGGTGATCAGCAGAATCGCCGGATGGGCCAGGCTTCTGGGATATTTTGCCGGTGTTCCCTTGACCATCCTGGTTTTGGTTCTGGGTGGGTTCGGCATCAAGAAATACACGGATCTATGGTCACTAGCCAACGCGGCGGAACAGAAGGTCAAGCCGGTGGTTGACCAGGCACAAAATCAAGCCAATGACCTCAGCGAGAAGACCAAGCGACTGAAAGATGAGGGAGATAAAGTTGAAAAGCAGCTCAGTGAATTAGAACCGCAGATTGCCGCCATAAAGGCCAGTAGCGAAAAGTTGTCTACCCTGGAGAGCACAGTCAACACCAGATTCTCTGTCTTACAGAAAACGCTCGATCAAAAGGTTGCTGGATTGGAAAACCAGGTAGTCGAGATTAAAAGGGCGATTGTCCCGGGAAAGGAACGATGGCCGGTCAAAACTGGATCGGACGATGACGCCAGTCAGGTATCGGAGACGCCTATCGTCACAACCGTTGAAGAGATGGTAAAGCTGCTGCCTCCAGCCAATTTAGCATTATTTCAGAACAGTCGAGTTCACCCAGTCGAGCTGAATGTCTACACAATCGTAGCGTCCATTGCAAGATATAAGCTTGAGGCTGATGGAGATTACCACTTGGTCTTGCAGGGGCGCAGTGGAGCGACAATGGTGGCCGAGATTCCCGACGCAGATCCAATCTTCGTGCCGTCTTCGAGTCGCTGGGCGAAACAAATCGCCATCGTCCGTAAGCAGTTCGAGGAAAAACTCAAGCTGGGGCAGGACACGAAGATCGCAAATGTGCGAGTAAAAGTTACCGGGATTGGCTATTTTGATCTTCGGCATGGGCAAATGGGCATGTCTGCAAACGGAATTGAGCTTCATCCCGTGATTGCCATTGATTTTCTAGAGTAGACCGGCCTCGGCATTGGCGGCTTGCCCGGCGTTAGCATCCACGCGCATGCGTCGAAGGTTATCAAAGAGTCGGTCGATAAATGTGCACAGTGCGGGGGCAGTTCCTCCATTTCCTCCGTGGGATTCCTTGGTGGTCATGAGGCAGCGGCGGAGCCGGTTCCTCGCCGTTACGCGGCTTCGGAATGACAGGGGGAGGTGATGTGCCGGCCCCATGACACAGCGAAATGTACTCAGTAGTCCATCCGCCATCCATAGAGCTCGTTCAAGCCGTTCATCGACACGCCGATGCCCCCTGTCCATATCCTTTGACGCCTACTGCCCGATCCCGTCTACAGGGTTATGATCCGCAAAAATGCTACCAGGGAATTTTTAGATCTCCCATCTTCCGAACGCGGAAAGACATATTCCTTCCCCATTCAAAGGGAACCCAGAGCTTTTTACGTTTCTATGGATAACGGTCTATTGACATCGGTAGCCGCGCATCGCCACGTCACGAAGCTGGTGAGGAGAGAAACATGGAGCAGTCCAATCCCAATGCTGTTGGCATCGGAGCGGTCATTGCCGCTGAGCTTGAAGATATTGCCTATCGCCGGGCCACCAGCGCACCCGATCCGCCGCCGAAGTTTGATGCTAAGAACTGGAAAGAGGAATGCCACAAGCAGGACCTTTTCGGGGTCTCGATCTCGGGCGGTGGCATCCGCAGCGCTACGTTTGCTCTGGGGGTGCTCCAGGGACTCACCGAAAAGCAGTTGTTGCAAAAGGCCGATTATGTTTCTACGGTTTCCGGCGGAGGCTACATCGGTTCGTGGCTGCAAGGGGTACTGAACCGCACACCGAAGAATTACGCGGAGTTAATGAAGCCGGTGCCGGAACCCGCGATCAAAGATCCGGTTACTTTTCTGCGCAAATACAGCAACTATCTGGCGCCGCGCGTGGGCCTTTCACTCGATGCGCTGGTCATCCCGCTGATCTGGTTCCGCAATATGGCCCTGAACCAGGTGATTATCATCGCCGCCTTCGCGGCGCTGTTTCTGGTGACACCGTGGTTGGGCGTTGGCCTGGGCGCGGTGGCCCGGGCCCAGGGCGACGATCTGGCATGGAGCCTGCTGGCAGTAGCCGCTGTGCTGGCCGCGATTGCGGTAGTCGCTATTGGAAGGAACCTGCGCCACAACGTCGAGCGCGAGTTTGAGAATTCCGGGGAGCCCGTCTCAGAAACAGAGAAGGGAACCGGAAGCGCGTTGCTCTCCATCGCCGTTCCCATGTTTCTGGCGGTCATCTTGTTGGTGTGCGCGGTGGCGAATGGGAAGCTGCCGATGGGCGGAAGGATTGATGCGGACGACGAAGGGCTGCTAAGCGGCGACCGCATCCTGGGCCTGTTGATCTTCCTAGTACTCTATGCCTTGCTGCAATGGCGAGGGGGATTTGTGCGCTGGTATGCGCAGCGCCGCAAAGAAAACGGAGACAAGGTCCACGGCCGGGCAGCTTATTTTCATGTCCTTTGGATGTCTACGTTTTGCGCTGCCTTCACGATGGTGCTGTTGCATCTGGTGACAGAGCTTGTCGTCGATTGGGGGCCGGGAAATATCCAGGGGAGCTTTATGACCATCGCCTGGGCGCCTCCGCTTTATCTGCTGGCGATCGTCATGGGTGTTGGCCTGCAGATTGGCTTCATGGGACAGGACTTCCCGGACTCGGGCCGCGAGTGGTTGGTGCGGCTGGCCGCCCAACTGCTTACCATCGCCGGCGCATGGGCCGCGCTATTTGCCATTGCCATCTTTGCACCGCTGGGAGTCGCCAAGCTGTGGAGGCTGTGCTTGGAGACCACGAGCTCTACCATCAAAAGCGCGGGCGTTGCCGGAGCGCTTAGCTGGGTTGCCAGCACCATTGCGAGCATTTATGCCGCCAAGAGTTCCAAGAGCGGGAAAGACCCAAAAGGCGGTGGGCCCATCGATCTGTTGGCGCGTTATGGACCACTGGTGGCGATATCAGGCTTTCTGATCGGAGTGGCGTTTGGGGTGCAGGCCCTCTTTTTCAAACTGGTGTTCCCGCTGGTACGAGTGTATACGTACACGGATTTCGTCTCAAACTATTGGACGACCTTGGCCGCAATCAAAGACCACTTCTGCTGGCCGCTCTCGTTGCTCGCAGCCGCCGTGGCCCTCTTCCTGCTCTTTTCCGTGCGCGTGAACATCAATGAGTTCTCCATGCACCACTTCTACCGGAACCGCTTGGTACGTTGCTACCTGGGGGCGAGCGCGGTGCTACGGCCGCAAGGCCGGAAACCGGACCTGTTTACGGGCTTTGATCCGCAAGACGACCTGGCGATGCCCACTCTGGCCCGCACAAAATTTGAACCGGAAAAGCCGCGTGTGCCGTATCCGATTGTCAACGCGGCCCTGAATGTGACTTCCGGCTCCGAACTGGCGACCCAGGAACGAAAAGCGATTTCATGGGTATTCACGCCGAGGTTCTCCGGCTTTTCCTCGTCACGCTACTACAAGGCAAGAGAGGCAGCGGGTAAAGACGGCGTAATTGAGTCTTACGTATCTACACGCGACTTCCTGGGCGACACCCTCAATCATGAAAAGGGTGTGCGCCTGGGCACCGCAGTGGCAGTGTCCGGGGCCGCCGCCAATCCCAACATGGGATACCACTCGTCGGCGCAAGCCGCATTCCTGTTGACTCTTTTCAATGTGCGGCTGGGATGGTGGGTCGGCAATCCGACGAACGCCAACACTTACAAGCGCTCGGGCCCGCGTGTGGCGCTGGTGTGGTTGTTCCGTGAACTGCTGGGGTTCGTGGACGAAGGTTCGCCTTACCTGAATCTTTCCGACGGAGGCCACTTCGAAAACCTGGGCCTCTATGAACTGGTCCGCCGCCGCTGCCACTTCATCATCGCCATCGATGGCGAAGCCGACCTGGATTACCACTTCGGAGGACTCGGTGGCGCGGTGCGCAAGTGCCGCGATGATTTTGGGGTAGAAATCGACATTGATCCCAGGCCTATCCAGCCGAAAGATGGACGCAATGGTTCTCATTGCGTTATGGGCCGCATTTACTATCCTCAGGACGAGAAGGGCGCTGAGAAGACCGGCTGGCTGCTCTACATCAAAGCGAGCATTACCGGCGACGAACCGGCCGATGTCGAAGAATACCGCCGTGAGAATCCTGACTTCCCGCAGCAATCGACCGCCGACCAGTTTTTCTCGGAATCGCAGTTTGAGAGCTACCGGCGCCTGGGCCTGCACGTGGCCCGGACAACTCTCGATCACCATGATCCACAGTTCAAGCCATCAGATCCCAATACCTATATTGACAAAGCCTTCAGGCGGCTGGCCCACCAGTGGGAGTTGGCTCCGCCACGGCCCACCGGAGCCACCACACATCTGGCCGAGGCCTACTCAGCATTGATGGAAAGACTGTCAGCGTCTACGAGCGTGACGCCCCTCGACGACGCCACCATCGTAAGATTTCCGGCAGCAGCTCACGTCCCAGGCCCCGATCGCGCGGCCTTTTTCTTCCGGCTCGATCTGCTGCAATTGATGGAGAATGTCTTCATGGATTTGAACTTCGCCAACTTCCATAACTGGAACCACCCGTCGAATGCAGGATGGAACACCGTTTTTAGATACTGGGCAGCCAAACCCGAGATGCAGGAAGTCTGGAAATTACAATGCGATAGCTATTCCAAACTCTTCCAGATTTTCTTTAACGACCTGATCAAGGACCATAACGGGCCGCCCGAACGGGAGAGGAACTAGGACTGGATTGCCAGAATTGCCATAATCGCCGGAATTGCCAAAAATTGAAGGGCGGCGAATTCGCAGCGGCCTGACGCTTTCCAATTGTGGCAATTCCGTCAATTATGGCAATTTTGGCAATTCCATCAGTTCTGCCTTCTCGAACTCGTGGAACCTTTCCAGGCGCGCCATGGGCATGCCGTCTGCACTTTCGTCGACCAGGGGCAGGAACTTTGCGCCCCAGACGACCTCCTCGGCGGTGTAGGAGCCACGGTTGTGGACTGTCTGGGCGAAGGTGTCGTCGATGGCGGTGAGCAGAATCAGGAATTCGGTTTCCGATTCGCGCATCATTGTTTCATTCCAGCCCCAGAGCGGGCTTCGCTCGTCGATGGGATGGACGATGGTCCAGTTCAATGGAAAGAATGAGACCTTGCGCCGCTCCAGATCCAGCGGATAGAACTTGCGCTGGCGGATGCCTCCCAGGCTTTCAAAGCGGCCCATGGTGATGGTGGCATGCACTTCCACCAGTTCGTTGTCACGGCCGTTCATGATGCGAAATTCAAACGCAGTCCCGCCGCCATAGGGGGCGATGATGGCCTGGCGGCTGTAGATGATCTTGGCCGTCGGACGGGAGAAGCGCGCGAACACCAGGCCGGCGAGCAGCGCGAAGCTGGTCAGCCCGACCAACGATTCCATGGTCACCAGCAGGTTCGCGCCGACGCCCACGGGCGTGATGTTCCCATAGCCGATGGTGGCGAAGGTGTGTACGCTGAAGAAGAAGGCGCGCATGAATTCCGGCACTCCGGCATCGCCGTGCAGAGCGCCTGGCCCGCAAAGTAAATAGGCGCCCGCAAACAGCGAGTTGATGATCATGTACCAGATCAGCACCACCACAAAAAAACGCCAGGCCGGCATGAAGACCAGGGCGTTGTAGCTATAGAGCCCGCTCCAGTGGCTGCTGCGATGCCTCTTGACGTTAAAGCTGCCGTCACGATTGAGCAGCCGGAAATTCGAGCGCCGTGAGAGCGATGACCCGAATCCCAGGTCGCGTTCTTTTTCTGTGGCCAGGTTGTTGGGCGGCAGAGTGCTCAACGCGGACCTCGTTTCTTGGACCACCTCTTCAACATGGATACAACCCTACCAAAAGCGCGGCCTGCAAGGCCAGATCATGCGCTTGGCAAGCATGGATGAATTCGTCCGCAGAAGGGACCTTAGACCGTGTAAAATAGCCGGTTGAAATGAGTTTCAGTCATGCATCCCTCGGCGCGGAAGGCGGGAAAGAATTCAAATGACCAAAGACGAGATCCTCAAGAAGCATAAACAATTTATATTCCCTTCGGTATTCACCTACTATACCGAGCCTCTGGTGACCGACCACGCCAGCATGCAGCACCTGTGGGACATCGAAGGCAATAAATACCTGGATTTCTTTGGCGGCATTGTGACCATTTCCGTGGGCCACGCCAATCCGCGCGTGAACGACAAGGTCAAGGCGCAGATGGACAAGCTCCAGCACGGCAGCACGGTCTTCCCCAACGAGGGCATCGTGGCCATCGCTGAGAAGCTGGCCAGCATCGCGCCCGGCGAAATTACCCAGAGCTATTTCACCAACAGCGGAACCGAGGCCAACGAGACGGCCATCCAGGTGGCGCGCATGTATACCGGCTCCTACGAAGTGGTGGCCTTGCGCCATGGCTACAGCGGCAGATCGCAACTGGCGCAATCAATGACCGGCCAGGCCCCGTGGCGCAAGTCGCTGCCGGTGGCCAACAACGGCATCGTCCATGCCATGAATCCTTATTGCTACCGCTGCCCGCTGGGTAAGACTTATCCCAGTTGCGAAGTGGCCTGCGCCAAAGACACGGAGGCCGTGATCCAGACATCGACTTCCGGCCAGATTGCCGCGTTTATCGCTGAACCCATTCAGGGTGTGGGCGGCTTCATCACGCCTCCCAAAGAATATTTCAAGATCGTTTTCAAGATCGTCAAAGACTACGGCGGCCTGTTTATCTCCGACGAAGTGCAGACCGCATGGGGACGCACCGGCAAGCGCTGGTTCGGCATTGAGCAGTGGGAAGTCACCCCAGACATTATTACTTCCGCCAAAGGCCTAGCCAACGGCATACCCGTGGGCGTTACCATGACCCGGCCGGAGATTGCCGCCAGCTTCAAGGGTTTGACTATTTCCACCTTTGGCGGGAACCCTGTAACCTCCGTCGCCGCCAAGGCCACGATTGAAATCATCGAAGAAGACCGCCTCATGGATAACGCCGCCACCGTGGGCGCATACTATCGCGATGGATTGGAAGCGCTCAAAGAGAAACATGAATTGATCGGCGACGTAAGGGGCATGGGATTGTTGCAGGCCCTCGAGTTCGTGAAGGACCGCGTCTCCAAGGAACCTGCGCCGCAGCAGACCAATCAATTCATGGAAGAATGCCGCAAGCGCGGCCTGCTGGTCGGCAAAGGCGGAATGTACGCCAACGTCATCCGGACGTCACCGCCGTTGATCATCACCAAAGCCGACGTCGATGAGGCAGTGCGCATCATGGATGAAGCATTGGTGGCGATCTCACCGGCGCTGGCAGGCGCGAGGAAGAGATAATTATTGGGTGATTTTGCAATTTGGTAATTGTGTCGAGGTAAGGCGCACGGGAGCCAGCCAAAACCAAAAACAATTACCCAATTACAAAATGTCTTTGATCCAGCGAAGAAGACGCCGCACGTTGCTCAGCCTTCGATGCCGCTTTTTTACCTCGCGCTTGCGGTCGAAGCTGCCAGCCGCCCTTGCCAGTTCATGCGGAGAGATCTTCGATACCTCGGCGCATTCCCATTCGGAAAGGCCTGCGGCCTTCGCGGCTGTCATCGGGTCATGCAGGAATCGCGCCCGCTCCTGGGGATCGGCGTAGAGTTGGGCCAGAAAATTCTCGACGTTGTTCTGCATGGTCCGTGTTCCTCAAACGATTTGTATCTTGGCGTTAGCGCCGATGGCAGGCAAGAACCATGGCGTCGGCGTTTGTTGGTTGCGTCGGGGCGGCACGCTGCCTTCCAGTGTGCAGGGCTTGCCGCGCCTTTTCCAGCTCTTCCAGCAGCAGCGGCATTTCCGGATAACGCCCGTCGCGCTCCAGAATTACTGTCAGCGGTTGCTCCACGCGGGACGCTACTTCCGCCAGCAGTTCGTAGACTGGGCCGGTCACTGCGTGCAGATGGTCGTCGAGCAAGTATTGTCCGTGGCCTTCGGGAGAGGTTATCCAGCGTCCGCCGGCGATGTGAATGGTACGAACGCGCTGCAATGGGAGTTCCCCAAGAAACTGCAAGGGATCAAAGTTAAAGTTCACCGAATTGGCATAGAGGTTATGCAAGTCGAGCAGCAGGTCACAGCCGCTGGTCATAGCGATATGGGACATCCATGCGGATTCAGACAGGGTGCTACAGGGCGGCTGAATCAGGGTAGCAATGTTTTCCATGGCAGGCTGCGCGCCGATCAGGTCCACGGCCTTACGAAGGTTGCGCGCGGAGTTTTCCACTGAAGCCTGGCTGCGCGGCGGGGCGGCGAGGTGGCCGATCTCATGTCCGCCGGCGCGCACGAAGGACAGATGTTCTGACCAGGCCTCGGGCTCAACATCATGAATGAGGCGGGCCATCGCGTCCAGCCGGCGGCCGCTGACTTCCTCGGACCCGGCCAGTCCCAGATCGACACCGTGGATATGCACGGGCGCCTGCCTCGCAATCAGGCGCAACGCCATGCGCTCCCGCCGGCTTGCTTGAACTGAGGAACTGGCAACCAGCTCAAGCACGTCGATCTGATCGAGAGATGATAGAATGTCCGCTGCCAGCTCCGGGCGCCAGCCTATGCCTACGCGGTCTGTGTGCATTGGAAACTCCTGATTGCCATGATTGCCAGTATTTCACCCTCCGCATCCTCCGCAGCCACCACCGCATCCTCCTCCGCCGCAGCTTCCTCCGCTGCTGCTACTGCAGCCGCTGCCGCAGGTTGATCCGGAGATCGATGCGGAAGCGGGGCGGAAGTACTTCACGAATGGGAATGCGCTCTGCGGCAGTACGGAGAGCCCAAAGAGAGCGGTCAGCCACATGAGTTCCTTGGTCGATCCACCGGGCTTAACGGACGACGCGCGCCCGCGAAGGTCACCGAAGACAGAGCGTACGCTCTTCAAGAAGTCGTCTCCCAGGCGGGTGCGTCTGGGCTTGGCCTCCTTGACCACCCCGAAAACTGCTATCAAACTTACAAGCATCAGAAATCCGATGTTGGTGTATCCGCGGGCCACGGCGACCAGTATCTTGACGAACGAAACCCCCAACAGCAAAAGGACGGAATAGGTGATCAGACGCCGCCTGAATGCTTGATCTTCGACCGCCGGCAGCAGGCGAGAGGCCCGAAGCGGCTCTTCGTACTTGACTGCGACGTTCAGAATCAGGGCTTCCTTGAAGATTTCCTGCAGCTCACGTGGAAACCTTACGTGGCGAAGAAGCTCCGTCTCCATTTCGTTCTGGCCGGATTTTACGTCCCAGTGGGGCCCCTTGATTACCTTGCGGTCCGCCGATAGCTCCAGCAGGCCGCGATCCATGAGCGAGACAAGGCACACACGGATTACGCCCTCAGAACCGCCGCCGAGGCAGGCCAGTAGATACGGATCTTGGAGCGAAATCGGCGGCATAGGACCTGATTCGTGCGACTGCCGCACCCAGCGGAGCGCCAGGAGGGTGACGACGACCAGAACGGTGTAGAACAATAGAAATTCCGGACCACGCAGATCAAAAGGGTTCATGAAATCTCCGGTTCAAGACAGCTTCAGGACAGCCGTTGCGCCCGCTCGCACAGGCGGCTTGTGAGCTCAGCGACCTGAAAGAGTGTGTCCTGGGCATCGGAGGGCAAAGCGCGCTGGTCATGCGCCGCCATCAACCGCCCAAGCACTGCCTCGCTTCCTGGCCCAAAGGATGCAAACACCGATCGCAGGGCCTCGGTGGCATCCGGCGACTTCGTGCCTTCCAGTTCCAAAAGGGTAGCGGAAGCCGCGCGCAGCGGTCCCACGGTATCGGCCAGAACACGTGTGACCTGCTCCGGACGCCCAATGCGGGCCACGCACGCTTCCCGCAGCCGTAGTGTGAGGTTGAGCAGTACCTGCTGCAGACGAAATATCTGCGCAGTACGCGGAATGACAACACCGGAAATCACGTCTTTGCCCAGGAGAATCCGGTGGCGCCGGCGGATGTCGGCAAACTTCTGGCCAAACATCTCCGCCGCCAGTCCCAACTCGTCTTCACGGACAAACATCACGCGCAGTTTGATGGCTGCTTCCGCGGTCAGAAATGAGTCTCGTATCTCTCCGGCGGCCTTCGGCGTAAACGACGTGAGGACCAGCAACAGGTTCACATCGGAACCGGGGCCCATTTTTCCTTCGGCGGCGCTGCCATACAGCACCGCCGAAACTAAATCAGAGGAATAGGCAGCTTGAGCTGTCTTCAGGAATTCAGAAAGAAGGGTTACGACATTGGGTGGAAGCCCTTGCAGCATCAGAGGGTCATCATCCGCCATGAACTTACCTCACAGGAAGAATACTACACCCCATTCCATCTTGAATTGTTGCTCCTGCATTAATTCGTGTTCATTCGTGGCTAATTGGCAAAGTGCAGCACCGCGAACAGACCCACCCATAGCACTCCCATGAAGTGCCAGTACCATCCGGTGATTTCCACTACCATGGTCTGCCGCGCGAAATGCCGCTTTGACCAGGTGGCAATGAGGGCGTAAAGCAGCGCCAGCAATCCGCCGGCCAGGTGTACGGCATGGAGCCCGGTCATGAGGTAGAAAGAAGAGCCGGACAAATCACCGGCCATGGATACGCCCTGCAGCCGCAGTACCTGCCAGACCATGACTTGTCCGGCCAGGAACCCGAAACCCAGGACCACGGTGAGGGCGAGCCATAGAACGTCTGTCTGCCAGCGTGGAGGCGCGATGCCCATGGCGGCAAATTCCATTTTGTGCGCGAGCCCGCGCCGCGACCGTTCAAGCGCTACGCTACTTAGCAGCAGCACCAGGGTGTTAAGAATCAAGCGGGCATAGGGAAGGGCCAGCGGCTTCCATGCATGATCGAATCGCTGCTGAATGGGATCGTAGGCCCCGCTTTTGCCGCGCAGGATATAACCCAGTGCGACTGCCACGAACAGCGCCAAGATCGAGATCAGCACCGCGGCCAGCAGCACACGATAACGCCGCAAATGCGTCTTGCTGGAAACAAAGTCATCACGGCCATCGTCACCGTCATCGCCGCCCCCGCGTCCCCGCCAGTGCGGAATCTTTCCTGGGCCTCCGCCCCCCAGCCGGGGCGGCTTTTCTATGTCGATGCGGTCGGTAACTCGGGGCATACAACTATCGCCGTTCTAAATATGCGTCTTACAACTTAATTCGTGTTCATTCGTGTCAATTCGTGGCCAATCGCCTGGTCTTGCATCACAAAATCCTCAGGCCCGGAACTCTCTCCATACTCATACGGCCCCCAGTTCACGATCGGCGAATCCGGGGAAGGCATTGTCCATTCCAGGGTCGTGCATGACCATGGATTCAGTTCCGCTACCCGTCCTCTAACCATACT